>NZ_JBIRMW010000019.1:0-162459 GCF_044331325.1 Streptomyces sp. NPDC017246
GACGCGACAGCCGGGCCATCAGCGTGCCCGCCACCGACCCGAACAACCGAAACGGCCCGCCGAAGAAGCCGACGGACCGTCACGAAAGATCGAGGCTAATAGTCCAGCCGCGGGACCGTAAATCGTTCGACTCTGGCTCACATCCGGTGGTGACGCACGGCGACGATAGTCACGCGCAGCGATACGCCCATTCGACTCGTCGTTCAGGGCTCCGCGACTCTGGACGTGTGGGTGGAGAGGCAGCTGGCCCGGGTAGGCATCCACCGGCTCGACCAGCACTCTCGGTCGCCACCGAATGCAGGCCAGAGCCAGTTCGATTGACATACCCGACCTGATCGCCCTCCTGAGCAGCAACGACTCCACCGTCCGGGAATGGGCGGCGATGGCCCTGGCGAGCCTGGAGATCGAAGGCGCGGTCGAGCGCCTACCGTGCCTGCCTGGAACGGGCGACACCGCCGGACTGGAGCGAGCCCGCCCGACATCCGCTGGGCCCTGACCGAACTCGGCGCACGCAGCCCTGTCGCCCCTCCGCTCACAGCACGCCTCCGAGCGACCGCTACAGATGACGTCCCCGGCTGCCCTCGGCCCACTTCACCGAGATCATCAACGACCTCGCCGACCACACCCAGGTGATCCTCTACTCCCAGTTCTGGCAGGTGTACGCCAGCCGCACGTACGTCATCTCCGGCACCGATCTGGACTGGGAACCCGCATGGACCGCGCCCTGGGAGCACCTGGTCGAAGAGTCCCGCACCTGGCCCCTGCTGGGTGCCTCCGCCCCCGCCTGAATCGACCGTACCGACCTGTCCCCGGCGAGGTGGCCGATGCCGTTCCGGCACCCGCGGAGACCAGCTGCGGCTACGTAATCGAGCACTGCGACTTCGTGAAGGACGGGACCCCGCCCATGACCCCATCGCTCTCGAACACTTTGTTCCGATCATGGTCAATCCCGGTCACTCCGAGGAACGGGCGGGGAACAGCGAAGAACGAAAGAGGCAACGGGCAACACCGCCAAACCCCGATTCTCCAGACGAGGGTCGTGCCAGACTCAGTTTCGGACGCGAAGCGAAACGACGCCGTTACAGCAGGTGTTCACCGCCGGGTTTCGCGTCGATCGGTGATCGTCTGATGACGGCTCCCGTGAGGGCGGACGGCTCTCGCGGTCACTGTTCAAGGGGAGGTTGATGATGAGCACGACTTTACGTTTTGGCCCGGAACTTCGCCGTTTACGAGTGGAAGCGGGGCTGACTCTTACCGAGTTCTCCGTGGCGCTCAACTACGACAAGGGACACCTCAGCAAGGTCGAACGCGGAGAGCGTTCCCCGTCCCCCGAACTGGCCCGGCGGTGTGACGCCTTCCTCGGCGCGGACGGCGAGCTGCAGCGCCTGGTCGCCCGCCCCGAAGCAGACTCGGACTCGAGCTCCGCCGAGTCCCCCGCCGGTCCGAGCCGCTGGCTCGTCGGGCGTCGGGCAGTCCTCTCGGCGGGTACGGGAGTGCTGATCGACCTCGGCCTGAAACTCGGCGGTCAGGCGTTGTCCTCCGCCGACGACCCCCTCCTGGGCTCCTACCGCATGCAGTTCGACCAGCTGCGGAAGCTCGGCCAGTCCACCGCTCCCAAGGTCCTGCTGCCCCTGCTGGAGACACAGACCCGCATGGTCGCCGGGCTCGCCTCCGGCGCCCGGTCCGCCTCCCAGGCCCCCGCGTTTCTGCTCGCCTCACGGTTCGCGGAGTTCACCGGCTGGATGGCCCAGGAGGCCGGGGACAGCGACGCGGCACTCGGCTGGACAGGCGAGGCCGTCGAACTGGCGCGCGCCGGGGGTGACCCATACCTCAGTTCCTACGCACTGGTAAGGCGCGCCCTGGTCACCATGTACGGCGGTGACGCCGCCGGCACCGTCGCCCTGGCCCGCCGCGCCCAGAGCAGCGAACTCCCACCGCGCATCAGGGGACTCGCGGCCCAACGAGAGGCCCAAGGGCACGCGCTCGTCGGCAACGAAGTCGAATGCCTCCGCAGCCTCGACAGGGCGCGGGAACTGCTCGCCGCCGACGACGCCCTCAACGGCGCCGAACCCGTGATCGGCACCTCCCACGTGAGCGATCCGGCGGCGATGTCGACCGGCTGGTGTCTGCACGACCTCGGGCGCCCCAAGGCCGCTGCCGAGGTGCTCGACCGGGAGTACCGCCGCCTCCCGCCGCACGCGCTGCGTACCCGCGCCCGGTACGGCTTCCGCAGGTCCCTGGTACATGCCGCCTCCGGGGAGGTAGAGCACGCGTGCGCGATCGCCGGGGAGCTCCTGGGAATGATGCCGGCCGTGCCCTCGGCGACGGTGAACAGCGACGTCCGACGCCTCGCGCGGGAACTGTCCCGGTTCCGGAGCAGCCGCGCCGTACGTGATCTGCAGCCCGCGCTGGCACGCGTACTCGCCCCCGCGCACAGCTGACAGTCGCTCCACGACCGAGACGGACTCGAGCCGCCCGGCTCGCCCCACTACCCGCCCCCTCCGGCCCTCCGGATCCCATGATCCCCGCAGGCCTCTCTGGTTCCCGCCCGACGCGTCGCATCGCGCCTTCCGGCTTCTCCGGGCTGCCCGCAGCCAGTGACGCACAGCCGGTGCCCCTCCATTTATATGCCCTCCCGTGGACGCGCCATGCCGTCACACGGTCGGGACCCCTGACTCGGCGAACCGGAACCCCGGTCCACAGCCCCGTGTCCGTTCATTCGTTTTTCTCTCACGAAGGGAACCTTCATGCCCGACGTCTTCGTCAACTACCGCACAGGGGACGAGGAATCCGCCGCGACCATGATCGCCCGGGAACTCGCCCGGAGGTTCGGCGACGAGCGGATCTTCTTCGCCAGCAATTCGATTGATCCCGGACGCCGTTTCCCGGCGGAACTGGTCAGGGCGGTGGAGGAGTGCGAGGCGCTCCTCGCCGTGATCGGCCCGCGCTGGGCGGAGGTACGGGGGACCGACGGCCGCCCCGCGCTCGAAGCCGAACAGGACTGGACCCGTCGCGAGATCCAGACCGCGCTCGACCGCGGGATCCTGGTGATTCCCGTGCTCGTCGGAAAGGCCACGCGGATCGACCGCACCGTCCTTCCTGACGATCTGCTGGAGCTGGCGGACTTCCAGTACAGGCGGTTCGACCACCGCAACGCCGAGTCGGACCTGACGACGCTCGGGGACACCCTCGCCCGGCTGCTGCCCGAGCTGAGCAGGGCGGACCGCGAAAGCCGTGCGGCAAGGGAGCGGACGGAGGCGAAGTCACGCGAGAAGTCGGCCCGGGACACCGGGCACATCAGGATGCGGACGCGTGACGTCGAACAGCGCGTGCGCGGCGGCATCGGAAACCTCAACGGAGACATGTTCGGCACCTTCGTCAACGAGCCGCAGGGGCCCGTGAACACCGGCCGGGGCCACCAGTACAACGCACCTCACTTCGAGGGCGACAACACCGGGGTCCAGTTCACCGCCGGCGACAACAGCGGTACGGTCCACCAGCGCTTCGAGCGCGAGCGCCGGCGCTCGGACGACGGGCGATGACCGAGCAGGACCGCGTCACCGTCAACGATCCGCGCGGCCCGGTGAACAACGGCGAGGGGCCCCAGTACGTCTTCTACGGCGCCGCCACAGACTGGATGACCCGCAAAGGGGTCGAGTCCCTCCGGATCGCCCGCGAGGACCGGGTGCGCCTGGCCAACCGGTTCGTTCCCCCCAGGGGCTACCGCATCGCCGCCGACCACCTGGAGAAACCGGGGTCGGTGGTGCTGCTGGAGGGCCCGCCCGGCAGCGGCCGCCGTGCCGCGGCGATCATGCTGCTGCACGGGTTCGGTGAGGACAGGAGCGCCGACGAGGAAAGGGTCCGGGTCGAGGAGCTTCCCGCCACGGCCAAGGACGAGAACAGGAACGACAAGCCACTCACCCCCGGTGAGGGGGACCGCTTCCTTCTCGACCTCTCCGGGATCACCGACGAAGAGGAGTACACCAGGGCTCAGCACCATCTGGCCGTGCACCGGTCGAAGGTCCAGGAGGCGGGGGCCCACATGGTCGTCGTCCTGCCGTCGGTCATGGAGCACGCCCATGCGCCGGACTTCGAACCGCACAGGGTGAAGCTGGAGCGCCCCCGGGGCGTCACTGTCGTCACCCGGTACCTCCGCATGGACCGGATGGCCTTCCACCCTGCGGATCTGAGGAGCGCCGACCTCCAGCGCCTGTGTGACCGCTCCCCCATGCGGGAACTGGCGCGACTCGCGGGGCTGGTGAAGGCCGCCCGCGACAGTGGCCGATTCGGATCCGACTTCGCGGGATGGCTCGACCAGGCGATACACGCGGTGACCGACCGTGCCGGTGAGGTGGGTCAGCAGATGGTCGCGGTCCGCACCGCGCCCGAGCGGGCCCTGCTGCTCGCGGCGGCAGTGTTCGAGGGAGCTCGCGCCGACACCGTTTACGAGGCATGGCAAGGCCTGTTGAAGGAGGTGGGGCACAAGGAGGAGGTGACCTCCGAGTTCGCGCAGGCGGACTTCGGGGAGCGGTTGAAAGCGCTCGGGATCGAACGGGCCCCGGACGGGCGACTCCGCTTCGAGCGGCTGGCCTACGCCGACGCGGTGCGGACGTACTTCTGGGCGAACTTCCCCGGGGTGCGCAACGGCCTCAGGGACTGGATCGGCTCTGCCGCCGAGCTGGACGGCCTGACCACCGACGACCAGGTGGACGTCGTCGTCCGCTTCGGCGAGCGGTCCCTGGCCGTCCGGCGGCCCGACGACCTCTTCGGCCTCGTGGTGCGCTGGGCGAACGACGCGGCCAGGGCGTCCGGCGATCCGCGAGCCGCGACAGCTCTCGAACTCGGTCTCCGCCACGAGGAGTTCGGGGGTTGGTTCCGCAGGCGGATATACGAGTGCGTCACGAGGTCCGGCTCCTTGTCTGACGGCCTGGCCTGTGTCCTGACAACCGCCTGTCACCAGAGCCTCGGCGCGACGCACCCAGATCAAGCAGTGGTGCGCCTCCACCACCTCGCCGTACGGAGGGAGGGGGCAGCGCACGGGGCCCGGAAAGCGCTTCTCGACCTCACCGGCCGTGACCGTCGGCTCTACCGGCTGCTGATCGACCGCCTGCGGGACCGGGCCCGTCAGGAACAACCCGGGGCACATTCCCATCTCCACCTGCTCGCAGAGCTGTTGAGGAGCGACCGAGCGCCGGACCCACCCCGCTGGCCGGACCTGTTCCTGGGCTGGAAGACGGTGTTCTCGCAATCGCCGACGGAACTCTGGAACCCGCTGGTGAACAGCTGGCTGGACGCCGTGGCGGACGACCGCACGCAAGAGATGGCGCTGACCGTGATGGTCAGGGCGACGCACGGCCGCACGGCCGCCCTCCACCGCCTCTACGTCATCGCCTGCGGCTGGGCACGGTCTGCGCGCCACCCATCCCGGGCGGCCGTCGCCGCCCTCTTCTGGCGGCACATCGAGAGGTTCTTGAAAACGGAGGGGCTGGACGAGGCTGCCGACGAGATCAGGCGGGCCTTTGGCCTGGGTCCCGACGAGAGCCCGGAGGACGAGCCTTCGGGCGAGGGGAACACCGCCGGCCCCTGGCCGCCCCGCTCACCGTCCCCCGAGGGCCCGCCGTTCACCGACCCGGACGCGGCCCCTGGTGCGAGCACGTTCACACCGAGGACGGCAGGGGGCAGCGCAAACGCCGAGGACCGGGGTCGAGGTCGGTGGGAGACGGGCGAGGAAGATACTCCGTCTCCGCACTTCTGGGACCTGTCTCACAGCCCGCACCGGCCCGCCGAACCTGGCCCATGGGACGAGGACGACGAGAACAGGATCTGATCCGGTAGACGGTCGGCTCTCCGAGGCTCCCCTTCGCCGCACACCGCGGCAGGGGAGCGTCCACCCGCCCCCAGTCCCCTTGCGCACAGCCACGAGAAACGGCGATGCAAAGACAGAGGTCCGAGGAGCAGGATTCCCGGCACGGGAAACAGCAGGGGGCCGGCTCCCTGAAGGCCGGTCCCCCCGTCCTCCGCGAACACAACGAAGGGCCTGACTTGCAGTAACGCTGCGATCACACGTTGAAGCGGAACTCCACGACATCGCCGTCCTGCATGACGTACTCCTTGCCCTCCATGCGGGCCTTGCCCTTCGAGCGGGCCTCGGCGACCGAGCCGGTCTCGACGAGGTCGGCGAAGGAGATGACCTCGGCCTTGATGAAGCCCTTCTGGAAGTCGGTGTGGATGACACCGGCCGCCTCGGGGGCCGTCGCGCCCTGCTTGATCGTCCAGGCGCGGGATTCCTTCGGGCCTGCCGTCAGGTAGGTCTGGAGGCCGAGGGTGGCGAAGCCGACGCGGGCGAGGGTGGCCAGGCCGGGCTCCTCGGCGCCGACGGACTGGAGGAGCTCCATGGCGTCCTCCTCGTCCAGCTCGGCCAGGTCCTGCTCCAGCTTGGCGTTGAGGAAGATCGCCTCCGCCGGGGCGACCAGCGCGCTCTGCTCCGCCTTGAAGGCGTCGTCCGTCAGCTCGTCCTCGTCCACGTTGAAGACGTAGAGGAACGGCTTGGCGGTGAGGAGGTGGAGGTCGTGGAGGAGCTCCGCCTTCTCCGAGCCCTGGACGATGCCCTGCGAGAAGAGGGTGTCGCCCTTCTCCAGGATCGCCTGGGCGGCCTCGACCGCGGCGACCTTGGGCGCCACGTCCTTCTTGATGCGCACCTCCTTCTGGAGGCGCGGGAGGACCTTCTCGATCGTCTGGAGGTCCGCGAGGATCAGCTCCGTGTTGATCGTCTCGATGTCGTCCTTCGGCGAGACCTTGCCGTCGACGTGCACGACGTTCTCGTCCTTGAAGGCGCGGATGACCTGGCAGATCGCATCCGACTCACGGATGTTCGCCAGGAACTTGTTGCCGAGACCCTCACCCTCGCTCGCGCCGCGCACGATGCCCGCGATGTCGACGAAGTCGACCGTCGCCGGGAGGATGCGCTGGGAGCTGAAGATCTCCGCGAGCTTGGTCAGGCGGGCGTCGGGGACACCGACGACGCCGACGTTGGGCTCGATCGTGGCGAACGGGTAGTTGGCCGCCAGCACGTCGTTCTTGGTCAGGGCGTTGAACAGGGTCGACTTGCCGACATTCGGCAGACCGACGATTCCGATCGTGAGCGACACGGTGGCGACTTCCTGAAGTGTGGACGGGGGGCCGATCCCCCAGTTTACGGGCGGGCCGAACCGGCCAGTGACGCCGACCTTCGGTCGTTCTCGGGCGCAAGGTCACCCAAAGGGCGTGTCCCGGACCCGGTTCCCGCCCTCTCCCGACCTACGTTGGTGGAGTGGAGCAGCACAGGACAAGTCAGCCGCAAGGCCGCCGACGGCCGCAAACCCCCGTCACGCCGCCCGTCACGCCACCGGCCGCGCTCGTGGAGGGCGCGACCGTGTACCGCGTGACCGGCCGGACCCGGCGGGGTCCCGGTGGCGCCCGTGTCCAGCGTGCCGGAGCACCCGGAGTGCCGGGGGGACCTTCCGCGCGACGGCCCGTGCCGCCCGTCGTCCTCGCCCTGCGGCGCCTCCCCCAGCCCCGCCTCACCGGGCTGGGCGCCGGGCTCTTCGCCTCCGCCGTCATGCTGACGCTCGGCTTCCTCGACCTGCTGCTCCTCGACGGCTCCCCCGTCGTCTACGGGCTGCTGTTCCTGCCGGTCAGCGCTCTGACCGCGCTCTGGGTGCGTACCGCCGACCTGGTCACCGCGCCCATCGGCGTGCCCATCGCCTTCGCCGTCGGCGTCGTCCCCATCGCGGGCGGCACGGGCGGCTTCGGCGGCCAGGCCATGGCCGTCGTGACCGCCCTCGCCGTGCACGCCGGCTGGCTCTACGGCGGCACCCTCGTCGCCGGGCTCATCGCGAGCGTCCGGAAGGTGCGGGAGATGGGCCGGCGCCAGCACCTCGCCCGGTCGTCCGCCGCCGGTGCCGGTGGGGCGGCCGGTACTGCCGGGGCGCCTTCCGTGGCCGGTGAGGCCCCGGGCGGCCGTGGTGGCCCGGGCGGAGCCCCCGCCCGCCGCCGCCCCGTCGCCTAGCCGGTACGCACGCCGGGACCGTCCGTGAGGCCGGTCCCGTACGGCTCCCTAGACCGCCCCCGCCGCCATCCCCGCCCCCACGATCCCCGCGTTGTTCTGGAGTTCCGCCGGGACGATCTCCGCGCGGATGCCCTCGATGAGCGGCAGGAACCTGTCCGCCTTCCGGCTCACGCCGCCGCCGATGATGAACAGCTCAGGCGAGAACAGCATCTCCACGTGCGCGAGGTACTTCCGGACCCGGCGGGTCGCCCAGTGTTCCCAGCTGAGGTCCTCGTCCTCCTTGGCCTTCGTCGACGCCCTGGTCTCGGCGTCGTGGCCCTTGAGCTCCAGATGGCCCAGTTCCGTGTTCGGGACGAGGCGGCCGTCGACGAAGACGGCCGAGCCGATGCCCGTGCCGAGGGTCAGCATGATCACGGTGCCCTTGCGGCCCCGGCCCGCGCCGAAGGTCATCTCGGCGATCCCGGCGGCGTCGGCGTCGTTCAGGACCGTCACGGGGAGGCCGCCCAGGCGGGTGCCGATGAGCGCGCCGGCGTCCACGCCGATCCACGACTTGTCGACGTTCGCGGCCGTACGGATGGTGGAGCCGGTCACCACCCCGGGGAAGGTCACCCCCACGGGTCCGGTCCAGCCGAAGTGCTCCACGACCTCCGCGACGCAGCCCGCCACACCGTCGGGTGTGGCGGGCTGCGGGGTCAGCACCTTGTGGCGCTCCTCGGCCAGCGCCCCGCGCTCCAGGTCCACGGGAGCGCCCTTGATGCCCGAGCCGCCGATGTCCACTCCGAAGACGTTCATGGAATCCACGGTACGGGCTGGGGCGCGGTGCTACTGCTCGACTACTCCTGGACGCGCGCGCCCGTGCCGAGCTTCTCGGCGACGGCCCGCAGGTCCTTGTTGCGGAGCTCCTTGGGCAGCGAGAAGGTGAGGGACTCGTCGGCCGTCTTGACGATCTCCACGTCCGCGTAGCCGCGCTCGGAGAGCCACTCCAGGACCTCCTGCACCAGGATGTCCGGGACGGAGGCGCCGGAGGAGAGGCCGACGCTGGTGACGCCCTCCAGCCAGGCCTCGTCGATCTCGCTGGCGAAGTCGACCAGGTACGCGGCGGGGACGCCGGCCTGCTTGGCGACCTCGACCATGCGGATCGAGTTGGAGGAGTTCCTGGAGCCGACGACGATCACCAGCTCGGCCTGGCCGGCCAGCTCCTTGATCGCGATCTGGCGGTTCTGCGTGGCGTAGCAGATGTCGTCGGACGGCGGGGAGATCAGCTGCGGGAACTTCTCCTTCAGCGCGTCGACCGTCTCCATCGTCTCGTCGACCGAGAGCGTGGTCTGGGAGAGCCAGACGACCCGGGAGGGGTCGCGGACCTCGATCTTGGCCACGTCGTCCGGGCCGTCGACGAGCTGGATGTGGTCGGGGGCCTCGCCGGACGTGCCGATGACCTCCTCGTGGCCCTCGTGGCCGATGAGGAGGATGTCGAAGTCCTCGTTGGCGAAGCGGACGGCTTCCTTGTGGACCTTGGTGACCAGCGGGCAGGTGGCGTCGATGGTCGCGAGCCGGCCCTGACGGGCCTCCTCGTGGACGGCCGGGGCGACGCCGTGCGCGGAGAACATCACGATGTTGCCCGGCGGCACCTCGGTCGCCTGGTCGACGAAGATCGCGCCCTTCCGCTCCAGGGTCTGGACGACGTACTTGTTGTGGACGATCTCGTGCCGGACGTAGATCGGCGCCCCGTACTGCTCCAGGGCCTTCTCCACCGCGATCACGGCACGGTCCACGCCCGCGCAGTAGCCGCGGGGAGCGGCGAGCAGGACACGCTTCGGGCGGTTCGTCGCGGAGGCGGAATCGGGCGTCGGCGCGGGCGTTGCAGTCATGCGTCCCATCGTAAGGCCGCGTCGGTGAGCGGTTTGATCGGCACCGTGGCCGAAACTGTGGCCATGGCCGAGGAATCGCAGGTGGCGGCACACGGGGAAGACGCGGAACACACGGGGCTCCGCCGGAACCTCGGGTTCCGAGATCTGGTCGTCTACGGACTGCTCTTCATCGCTCCCATGGCCCCCGTCGGCGTCTTCGGCACGCTCGACGCGAAGTCCGGCGGCGCGGTCGCGCTGGTGTACGTCGTGGCCACGGTCGCCATGGCGTTCACGGCGTTCAGTTACGCGCAGATGGTGCGGGTCGCACCGCAAGCCGGCTCCGTCTTCACGTACGCGCGCAAGGGCCTCGGAGAAGGGCCGGGATTCATCGCCGGATGGATGGCGATGCTCGACTACCTGCTCATCCCGGCCGTCGCCTATCTCTTCGCGGGCATCGCGATGGAGGCACTGGTCCCGGAGGTGGACCGGTGGGTGTGGACCGGGATCGCCGTGGTCGTCACCACCCTGCTCAACCTCTGGGGCGTACGGGCCGCGGCCCGGGTCGGCTTCACGGTGCTCGCGATGGAGATCGTCGTCCTGCTGGTCTTCGTCGTCTCGGCCGTCGTGGTCCTCGTCCAGGACGGGACGCGGCGCGACTGGTGGTCGCCGCTCACCGGCGACGCCTCCTTCTCGCTCGCCGCCGTGGTGGGCGCGGTGTCGGTGGCGGTCCTCTCCTACCTGGGCTTCGACGCGATCGCCTCCTTCGCCGAGGAGGTGACGGGCGGCTCGGCGAAGGTGGCGCGGGCGGTGCTGTTCTGCCTGGCCCTCGCGGGCGTCCTCTTCGTCGCCCAGTCCTGGCTGGTGGCGCTCCTCGAACCGGTCTCCTCGGCCGAGCTCGCGGCGGACCCCGGGAAGCAGGGCTCGGCCTTCTACGACGCCGTGGACATCTCGGTGGGCGACTGGCTGCACGACCTGGTCGCCGTCTCCAAGGCGATCGGCGCGGCCTTCGCGGCGCTCGCGGGGCAGGCGGCCGGCGCCCGGCTGCTCTTCGCGATGGGCCGCGACCGGCGCCTGCCGCACCTGCTCTCCCGGACGGACGGGGGCGTGCCGCGGGTGGCTCTGCTGGTGGCGGCGACGGTGACGATGATCGCGGCCGTGTGGGCGGCCCGCCGGGACGACGGCCTCGACCACCTGGTGTCGGTGGTCGACGTGGGCGCCCTGACGGCCTTCGTCCTGCTGCACGCGAGCGTGGTGGGCTGGTTCGCCGTGAAGCGGGCCGAGGGGCCGCCGGACAAGCTGAAGCACATCGTCCTGCCGGTGATCGGCGCGGCGATCCTGATCGCGGTGATCGTGGAGGCCTCGGTCGCCGCGCAGGTGGTGGGTGTGGTGTGGCTGGGGGTGGGCCTGATCGTCCTGGCCGTGCAGGGGACGACGCGAGCGCCCGCGCGACGCTGAGCTGGTTGTGGCTGGGCTGGGCTGGGCTGGCCGTGGCGGGCTCGCCCGGGCCGGGGTGGCGCGCGGTCCTGACGTTGTCGTACGGCGCGGTTACGCTCGGTCCATGGCTTTGACTACGTCCGCCGAAGCACCGCTTCCCGTCGGTGAGGTCTCCCGGCTGATCGGGGGGTGGATCGACCGGCTCGGGGCGATCTGGGTCGAGGGGCAGATCACCCAGCTGTCCCGCCGCCCGGGCGCCGGAGTCGTCTTCCTGACGCTGCGGGATCCCTCGTACGACATCTCCATCGGCGTCACCTGCTACCGCCAGGTCTTCGACGCCGTCGCGGACGTGGTGTCGGAGGGCGCGCGGGTCGTCGTGCGCGCCAAGCCCGAGTGGTACGCGCCGCGCGGGCAGCTGTCGCTGCGGGCGGTGGAGATCAAGCCGGTCGGGATCGGCGAGCTGCTCGCCCGGCTCGAGCAGCTGAAGCGGAGCCTGGCGTCTGAGGGGCTCTTCGCGCTGGACCGGAAGAAGCCGCTGCCGTTCCTGCCGCACCGGATCGGGCTCGTCTGCGGCCGTGCGTCGGCGGCGGAGCGGGACGTCCTGGAGAACGCGCGGCGGCGCTGGCCGGCCGTCGCCTTCGAGGTGCGGAACGTGGCGGTGCAGGGCGTGAAGGCCGTGCCACAGGTCGTCCAGGCGGTCCAGGAGCTCGACGCCCACGAGGACGTCGACGTGATCATCGTCGCCCGGGGCGGCGGCAGCGTCGAGGACCTGCTGCCGTTCTCGGACGAGCAGCTCGTCCGGGCCGTCGCCGAGTGCCGTACGCCGGTGGTCTCGGCGATCGGGCACGAGCCGGACGCGCCCCTCCTCGACCTGGTGGCCGATCTGCGCGCCTCGACGCCGACGGACGCGGCCAAGAAGGTCGTCCCGGACGTCGGCGAGGAGCTGGACCGGGTGCGGGGGCTGCGGGACCGGGCCCTGCGGACCGTACGGGGGCTCCTCGACCGGGAGGAGCGCGGACTCGCGCACGCGCTCGCGCGGCCCGTCATGGAGCATCCGCAGCGCATGGTCGAGGTCCGCGAGGACGAGCTCGTCGCGCTGCTCGCGCGGAGCCGGCGCGTCCTCGGGCATCTCCTGGACCGGGCGGACTCCGAGCTGTCGCACACGCGGGCGCGGGTCCGGGCGCTGTCGCCCGCCGCGACGATGGAGCGGGGGTACGCGGTGATCCAGCGGGCGGACGGCACGGTGGTCCGCTCCCCCGAGGAGGTCGCGGAGGGCGAGGAGCTGCGGGCCCGGGTCGCCGAGGGCGAGTTCGCGGTGCGCCGCGTGGCCGACCCGGCCTGAGCGGGACCTCGAACCGGCGCGGGCCGGTTCGCCGAAGACATGAGTGGGAACCGGACACGGAGGGTGGAGCGGCAGATGGCAGCGGCAACGGGTACGGACGAGGCGGCGCTCGGGTACGAGCAGGCGCGCGACGAGCTGATCGAGGTCGTGCGGCGGCTCGAAGCGGGCGGGACGTCCCTGGAGGAGTCCCTCGCGCTCTGGGAGCGCGGCGAGGAGCTGGCGAAGGTCTGCCGGCGCCGCCTGGAGGGGGCGCGGGCCCGGCTGGACGCCTCGCTCGCGGCGGAGCGCGCGGCGGAGGAGACGGACACGGCGGGCGGCGACGGGGACGAGTAGCCGCGTCCCGGCCGGGACGAGCGGCGGTGGTTCCGGCCCCCCGGCTCGCGCTGTCGCACCGGCTCCGGCCCGGGACCCGTGACCCTGCGCCGGTCTCTCTCCCCCCGGCCCCGTCCCCGTTCCCGTCGTGGGTCCCGCCTCAGCCCCGTCGCGGTCCCGCCCCGGGCCGGTCGTGGTCCCGCCCCCGGCCCCGTCGTGGTCCGGCGTAGACTCCCAAGTGAAGCGGATCACTATCCGGATGGATTAGTTGAAGTTTCACCAATCATCGGCGTACTGTCGAGGACATCGCTTGAAGCTCTACGAGCGAGCCCCCGTTTTGCAGTCCGGAAGGTACGCAGCATGTCTCTCGCCCTTGACGCCGCCGCTCAGGATCTCCTTTTCCGTGAGGCCCGCACCGCCAACACGTTCTCCGACGAGCCGGTGACCGACGAGCAGATCCAGGCGATCTACGACCTGGTGAAGTACGGCCCGACCGCCTTCAACCAGACCCCGCTGCGCATCACCCTGGTCCGCTCCCCCGAGGCCCGCGAGCGCCTGGTCAAGCACATGTCCGAGGGCAACCGGCCCAAGACCGCCACGGCGCCGCTCGTCGCGATACTCTCCGCCGACAACGAGTTCCACGAGGAGCTCCCGGCCCTGCTCCCGCACTTCCCGCAGGCCAAGGACATGTTCTTCGCCGAGCGTCCGGTCCGCGAGCAGTCCGCCGTCCTGAACGGCGCCCTCCAGGCCGCGTACTTCATCGTGGGCGTCCGCGCCGCCGGCCTGGCCGCGGGCCCGATGACCGGCCTGGACTTCGCCGGCGTCCAGAAGGAGTTCCTGGACGCCGACCACACCCCGCTGATGGTCGTCAACATCGGCAAGCCGGGCGAGGACGCCTGGTTCCCGCGCGCCCCGCGCCTGTCCTACGACGAGGTCGTCACCACCGTCTGAGCCGACGGCACCCGCCGGACGGCACACGAAAGGCCCCGCACTCCCCGAGTGCGGGGCCTTTCCCGTAGCGCTGTCCGGACCCGCCGCGGAACCCGCTCCGGGCCCGCCGCGGATCGATCGTGTCTCAGACCTTCTTCGACTGGAGCGAGCCCGCCATCTCGGCGAGCCGCTCGAACGAGGCCGTGCCGGTCACCACCGTCGTCGCCCCGCCGTCCACCCGGACGAGGGCGTCGTACTTCGGCCCCTCCCAGCGCTGCCAGACCTGGCCGGCCACCGTCTGCGTCTTCCCGGTGTTCTTCGCCCGGTGGGTGACGTCCGGCACGTACGTGCCCGGCGCCGCCGTCGACTGGTGGATCGCCACGTACTGGGTGTCCGGGGAGAGGAAACCGAGCTGCCAGGCGTTGGAGTTCTCGCGCTTGTACGAGACGACCGTCGCCTTCCAGCCCTCGCCGAGGCCCTCGGGGGCCAGCACCGGATACGGTGCCGCCCGCTGAGCCGTCAGGAGCTCGACCCGGTAGTCCTTCGCCTTGACCGGTTCGGCGCTCTCATCGTGCGGAATGAAGAGATACATCACTCCCGCGGCGACCAAGATCACCCCGAGGGACTGGAACATCCCGCGTACCGTCTGCCTGCCTCGCATACCTGCCACGCCCCCCATGGTCGCATCATGGTGTTGTGCTCATACGTGGGCCCCTCTGCTCATTTTGTCGACGTACCGATAGAGTCGCAGCACCCTCTTTTTTCTTCACGGCCGTCGCCGTACAGAAAGGTGCGCTCCGATGACCGAGCACTCCCTGCCGTCCGAGCTGGAGGTCTCGCCCGAGGCCCCCGACCGCAACCTCGCCCTTGAGCTGGTCCGCGTCACGGAGGCCGCCGCCATGGCCGCCGGCCGCTGGGTCGGCCGCGGCGACAAGATCGGCGCGGACGGCGCCGCGGTCAACGCGATGCGGACGCTGATCTCCACCGTCTCGATGAACGGCGTCGTCGTCATCGGGGAGGGCGAGAAGGACGAAGCCCCGATGCTGTTCAACGGCGAGCGGGTCGGCGACGGCACCGGTGCCGAGGTCGACATCGCCGTGGACCCGATCGACGGCACCACGCTCAACGCCAAGGGCATGCCCAACGCGATCGCCGTCCTGGCCGCCGCCGACCGCGGCACCATGTTCGACCCGTCCGCGGTCTTCTACATGGACAAGCTGGTCACCGGCCCCGAGGCCGCCGACTTCGTCGACATCGACGCGCCCGTCTCGGTCAACATCCGCCGGGTCGCCAAGGCCAAGCGCATGTCCCCCGAGGACGTCACGGTCGTGATCCTGGACCGCCCCCGCCACGAGGGCATCGTCAAGGAGATCCGCGAGACCGGCGCCCGGATCAAGTTCATCACGGACGGTGACGTCGCGGGCTCGATCATGGCCGTCCGCGAGAACACCGGCGTGGACCTGCTCCTCGGCATCGGCGGCACGCCCGAGGGCATCATCTCGGCCTGCGCCATAAAGTGCCTGGGCGGTGTCATCCAGGGCAAGCTGTGGCCCAAGGACGAGGCCGAGCGTCAGAAGGCGATCGGCGCGGGTCACGACCTGGACCGCGTGCTGTCCACGAACGACCTGGTCAGCGGCGAGAACGTGTTCTTCGTCGCCACCGGCATCACGGACGGCGAGCTGCTGCGCGGCGTCCGCTACCGCTCGGAGACCGCGACGACCTCGTCGCTGGTGATGCGCTCCAAGTCCGGCACGATCCGCCAGATCGACTCCACGCACCGGCTCTCGAAGCTGCGCGCCTACAGCAAGATCGACTTCGATCGCGCGAACTGACCGGTCCGCGCCCGGAGCGCGGGAGCGTTCCGTGGCCGTCGAGGCCACGGAACGGGACGGTACGAAGAGGGGCGCCCCCATGTGCGGTGGGGGCGCCCCTTCCCGTACGGAACGACGGACGTGTCCGCGCTCCCGTCGGTCCCGTCAGCCCGCCTGCGCGATCCGGTCGGTCGCGGCCGCCTTCCGCAGCTCCACCTCGCGGCGCCGGCGCCGGGCCAGGGCGACACGGCGCTCCGCCGCCGTGAGCCCGCCCCATACGCCGTACGGCTCGGGCTGGAGCAGCGCGTGCTCCCGGCACTCGACCATCACGGGACAGCGCCCGCAGACCCGCTTGGCCGCCGCCTCACGCGCGAGCCGCGCGGCGGTCGGCTCCTTGGAGGGGGCGAAGAACAGTCCCGCCTCGTCCCGGCGGCACACCGCCTCCGCGTGCCAGGGGCCGGCCTCGTCCTCCCGGGCAGGGGCGCGCCGAGGGGGCACGGCGGCGACCTGGAGGGGCTGATGCGGCAGTTGCAGCACGGTCTACTCCTGACGACGGCTTCGCGAGAGCGGCGATGCACCAGCCCTACCCGCTGTGCGCGCGCCTATGCACTGCGTGCCGCCCCGTTCCGCACTGCGGATACCCGACGGCGAATTCCGGTCAGTCCTTGATCGGACACCCGGAAGTCACCGGAAGTCACCGGGAGTTGGCCGGGGTCAGTGGCCGAGATGCTTGCGCAGCCGGTCCTGGAGATCGGTGATCCACTTGCCGCGCTTGGGCCGCGCCTCGACGTTCCCGAAGACCGAGTAGCCGTTGATGACGACGATCGGGGCCTGCGGGTCGACTCCCTCCAGGGTGACGACCTCGAAGTTGCCGAAGATCCCGCTGCCGCTGCCGCGCAGGCTGATGTTCTCCGGGACCCGCACCTCGACGTTGCCGAAGATCGACGTGGCGTTGATGGTGGTCAGACGCTGCGCGAAGATCGCCTCGGTGAGGTCGATCTCGATGTTCCCGAAGAGCGCGAAGGCGTTCGTCCGGCGGCTCACCCGCCAGCGCCCCCGGCGGGTGTTGCTGGAGAAGATCGCGACGAGGTTCTCCGGGGGTCCCTCGGCGCCGTCCTGGCCGTACCCGTAATCCGGCACGGACTCCTGGTGGGTCCGGGCGCCCGGCAGGTCGCGGACGATCGGCTCCAGTTCCCCGACGGTCTTCGCCCGGTACACCGCGTCGATCCGGTCCGAGTGCTCCTCCGGGTCGAGCCGCCCCTCCGCCAGGGCGTCCCTGAGGATGTCCGCGATCCGGTCCCGGTCCGCGTCCGAGGCCCGCAGCGAGCCCTGCGGGTCGGCGAAGACGGTCTCCGCGGGGGCGGTCTCGGCGGGCGAGACCTGCCGCTGCGACTGCGGCTGCTGTTCGGGTTCGGGCTGCTTTTCGAGGTCCACGGAGCCAGCCTAGCGAAACGCGATAGATCGCGACCAGGGGGCGGGGCCGAGGCCTGTGGACGAAGACGCGAACGCGCCACTCCGGCGCGGTCGCGGTCCCAAGTGAGCCTTACCTCACAGGACCGCGCCCCGGCCAGCGTTCTACGCTGGAGGGCGCACTGCCAACGGAGGCGGTGCGCCGTCTTGCCGAGTGAGGAATGGCCCCCATGCCAGAGTTTTCGTACTCCGATCTGCTCCCCCTGGGAGAGGACACCACGCCCTACCGCCTGGTGACCTCCGAAGGTGTCTCCACCTTCGAGGCCGACGGCCGTACGTTCCTCAGGGTCGAGCCGGAGGCGCTGCGCACGCTGGCCGCCGAGGCGATCCACGACATCCAGCACTTCCTGCGCCCGGCCCACCTGGCCCAGCTGCGCCGGATCATCGACGACCCGGAGGCGTCGGGCAACGACAAGTTCGTCGCGCTCGACCTCCTGAAGAACGCGAACATCGCCGCCGCCGGTGTCCTGCCCATGTGCCAGGACACGGGCACCGCGATCGTCATGGGCAAGCGCGGCCAGAACGTGCTGACCCCGGGCCGCGACGAGGAGGCCCTGTCCAAGGGCATCTACGACGCGTACACCAAGCTGAACCTGCGGTACTCGCAGATGGCCCCGGTGACCATGTGGGAGGAGAAGAACACCGGCTCGAACCTGCCCGCGCAGATCGAGCTGTACGCGACCGACGGCGGCGCGTACAAGTTCCTCTTCATGGCCAAGGGCGGCGGCTCCGCCAACAAGTCCTTCCTCTACCAGGAGACGAAGGCCGTCCTCAACGAGGCGAGCATGATGAAGTTCCTGGAGGAGAAGATCCGTTCGCTCGGTACGGCGGCCTGCCCGCCGTACCACCTGGCGATCGTCGTCGGCGGCACCTCCGCCGAGTTCGCGCTCAAGACCGCGAAGTACGCCTCCGCGCACTACCTGGACGAGCTGCCCTCCGAGGGCTCGGCCGAGACGGGCCACGGCTTCCGCGACAAGGAGCTGGAGGAGAAGGTCTTCGAGCTGACGCAGAAGATCGGCATCGGCGCGCAGTTCGGCGGCAAGTACTTCTGCCACGACGTCCGCGTCGTCCGCCTCCCCCGCCACGGCGCCTCGCTGCCCGTCGCCATCGCCGTCTCCTGCTCGGCCGACCGCCAGGCCGTCGCGAAGATCACCGCCGAGGGCGTCTTCCTGGAGCAGCTGGAGACGGACCCGGCGCGCTTCCTGCCGGAGACCACGGACGAGCACCTCTCCGAGGAGAGCGACGTCGTCACCATCGACCTGAACCAGCCGATGGACGACATCCTCGCCGAGCTGACCAAGTACCCGGTCAAGACCCGTCTCTCCCTCAACGGCCCGCTGGTCGTGGCGCGCGACATCGCGCACGCCAAGATCAAGGAGCGCCTGGACGCGGGCGAGGAGATGCCGCAGTACCTGAAGGACCACCCGGTCTACTACGCGGGCCCCGCGAAGACCCCCGAGGGTTACGCCTCCGGTTCCTTCGGCCCGACCACGGCCGGCCGGATGGACTCGTACGTGGAGCAGTTCCAGGCGGCGGGCGGCTCCAAGGTCATGCTGGCCAAGGGCAACCGTTCGGGCCAGGTCACCGCCGCGTGCGGCGCCCACGGGGGCTTCTACCTCGGCTCGATCGGCGGCCCGGCCGCGCGTCTCGCGCAGGACTGCATCAAGAAGGTCGAGGTCGTCGAGTACGAGGAGCTCGGCATGGAGGCGGTCTGGAAGATCGAGGTCGAGGACTTCCCGGCGTTCATCGTGGTGGACGACAAGGGCAACGACTTCTTCACTTCGCAGGAACCGGCTCAGCCGACCTTCACCACCATCCCGGTTCGGGGCCCCGGTCTCGCCTGAGACGCCCCCTGAGCCCACCCAGAGCCCCCGGCCAGCGTCGGGGGCTCTCCCCTTGCCTCTGACGGCGCGAACCGCGTACAGGCGCCGGGCGCAACCGTGCCGACGGCAGGGCGATCACGCCCGCGAGCCTCGGTCTACCCGACTACGCGAATATTCGCGTGACCGCGTAGATCCTCGGCGCGCGCGTCCGTAACGTCTTGCCCGAGGGCCCCAACAGGGGCCAGACACAAGGGGGTTTCAGCATGGCCCGCGAGGAACTGACCCGGCTCACCGGCAACGGAAACGGCAACTGCGGAAAGGACGACTGCCCCAACGTCTACCGGACCGCATCCGGCTCGTTCGTGGTCCAGGGCGACGTGTCCGACGCCTTCACGCCGCCGAACGGCGAAGGGCTCGTCGAGATCCCCGAGCACATCCTGAGGGAGGCCATTCGTGCTCTTGGCTGGTGAATCGTGGGCGGCGCGATTTGAGGGCTTCCAGCAGGAAGCGTGGCGTCTCGAAACTCTCCCTCAATACCTCATGCCGCAAGAGCTCGAGGAAATCGAGGCGTGGCGCAATGGTGCCCGCGTAAACCCTCACACGGTGGCGAACGAATACACCGACCGGCTTCGCCGGCAGGTTGCCGAGGGGCGCACGCAGGGACGCGTACACGTCGTCACGCGACCGCTCTCCGAGTACCTCAGATTCGAGTTCCACCAGTACTACGCGGCTCACGCCCTGGCAGGGGAACAGATTCGCATTCTCGATGTAACCAACCGGGCCAACCCCCTAGAAGGCGTCCAAGACTTTTGGATGTTCGACTGCGTTGAGGTGGTACTCATGAACTACCACCTCGATGGCAGGCAGATCAGCCGCGAGGTTTTCGAGGGGGACGTTTCCCCGTTCATCGAGTACCAGCGAATCGCGGTAGCCGAATCAGTCCCGTTCCAGGAGTACGTGAAGGGCATTGACGTTTGAGCCCGAGAGGCTAGGTCAGTCAAGGTCAGACCTAGCAGAAGCACTTCGTAGCGCGCGGAAGCGAGCCGGGAAGACTCAAACCTGGCTCGCCCGCCGCTGCAACATGTCACAAACCAAGATCAGCAACATCGAGGGCGGCAAGCTTACGCCCGCCATGGTTGACATCGAGCTGATCCTAGAGGCACTCGAAGCTACCGGCCCGGAGGCCGATAGGCTTCTCGCTCTAGCCCGTTCAGCAAACACCGAGTGGCAAGACCACTGGTCCTCTCGCCGTCGAGGCTTGGACAAGAAGCAGAATGAGCTGGCAAAGCTCGAAGCAGTCTCGACCGAGTTCCGATTCTTCCTGCTCTCGATGATTACCGGCCTGCTGGCCACGCCCGAGTATGTGCGCGCCAGCATCGCCGACGTTCCCGGAGACCAGGCTAAGACCATTGCCAGAAAGCTAGAGCGGCAACAGGTTCTCTACGACTCCACGAAGTCGTTCACGTTCATCCTCACTGAGCAGGCGGCGAGATGGCCGCTACTTCCCCCCATGGCGATGGCGATGCAGCTTGACCGGCTTGTGTCCGTCTCACGCCTTCCGAACGTCCGGCTAGGCGTAATCCCGTTGAGTGGACATGTGCCCGAAAGGCCGCTCAACACATTCACGGTCTACGACAGGCGGCTAGCCACCGTGGAAACAGGCACGGGCGCGTTGATCCTTCGAGACCACCGCGACGTTACGGCCTACCGAGAAGACTTCAGTCGATACGAGGGATACGCACTCTTCGGTGACGGCTGCCGGGAACTCCTCGCCGAGTGGTCGGCATCGTTTACCCGACCACGCCAATAATCCTCGCCTCTCACGACAGCTCTTCGGCACCCTGACACGACAGTCATGGAGCCGAGGGGCAATCGATGCTTGAAGGAAAGCCGCACGCTGAAACGGGGAACAGACCGGCGCCCCAGAACGAGTTGGAGCCGTTCGGCGTCGAAGGGTGCATGACGTGCGCCGCTCTCGCCGCTTCCCGTGGGATGGCCCGGGAAGCTGGCGTGGCTCAGGCCGTGGCGGGCGCGAATCGAGAGATCAGCAACCACCCCCACTACTTCGTGGGGAAGGGTCGAAGACTCCCGGCGACGGCCGTGTGGGGGGTGGTGGTGTGAGCACCCAACAGCGAAACCCGGAACCCCCTATCGATCTCCCCATAGACGCATGGCTGTACGAAGCACACCCCGTGGCGGGCTGTCGTGAATGCGCTTCAGCTATGCGGGAGTTAGAGCGGGCAAAGCAGGGCGGCGATGCGTCGAAGCGTTTTGAAGCCTCCCGCAAAGTACGTGCTCACCCGCACCGGGAGAGCCAGTGACAACGGCCCCCGATCGCCCGAAGAAGCGGGCGGGGCGGACTGGCTACGCCAACTTCGGGCGCCCGGGGCTAGTCGCCTGGCTGACCGATATCTCCACGGTCTGCGCAACGTGCTTCGGCCACCGTGTCGCGTGGTGTGGCGACTGCCTGGGCTTCAAGGGATGCGACGCGTGCAACCACGCAGGAAAGGTTTCATGTCCGCAGTGCGTAACCGAAAGGTAAGGCCCGTCGGATGGTGAAGCCTCCTCGGCGGAAGCTTGTCAGCGCCTGCTGGCTGATCTGCACGCGTGCCGTGAAGGTCGTCTGCGGATCAGTAACCGTCGTGATCAAGGGTCGAAATCCCGATGACAGCTGGCCTGGTTACGCACAGAGCCCCCGGTTCTCTCGGGGGTTCTGTACTCCGAAGGGCTTGAAGCCCACGCAGCCCCTTCACTCTAACGACGCATGCAGCACGCGGAAAGCTTGCTAGTAGTTCTACCGTTCACTCCAGGGCGCAGCAAACCTGGAGGGCGAACCGTGGTCGGGGTTATCGAGGAAATCAGTGCTCAGGACTACGCAATCAGGGCAGTTAGGGTGATCAGCGCCGACGCGCTTTGGACGAGGACGCTGCAAGGCTCAGAGCTAAGCGTGGCGGAGATCGGCGAGCTTGCCTACATGGCACGGAGTGAGATCCTTGAGGGCTGGCTCCATGTGGCCGATAGTGAAGTGGTGAAGCCTCTTCAGGATGTGATTAACACTCACATCGAAGAAGTGAAAGCCAGAGTGTCAACGATCCTGCCGCAGGGCACCGAACGTCAAGATACGGATCAGCGCCTCGCCACTCCTGAGGCTTTCCTCCAGGCCCTCACGGAAGCGTTCTCCGACCTCATGGAGAGCCGCCACAGGGAAGCTGAAATTCTGACAGCGAAGATCAAAAATATCGAATCTGGCAACTGGGTGCCGGGTGA
Organism: Streptomyces sp. NPDC017246; assembly: GCF_044331325.1. Lineage (NCBI taxonomy): Bacteria > Bacillati > Actinomycetota > Actinomycetes > Kitasatosporales > Streptomycetaceae > Streptomyces > Streptomyces sp. NPDC017246. The sequence continues at coordinate 22,284 of NZ_JBIRMW010000019.1, forward strand.
CTTGACTCCACCGAGCCTTTGCAACTTGATCTTTGCGGCATCCGCCGCAGCAGCCATCACGGGTGATTTCCCAATGGGTAGCTATCTCCTAGCCCTTTGGACGATGATGGGTTGCGCCGCCGAAACTGCATCTTAGGCCGTTCCGTCCCACGTTCTGATCAGGATGGGACCCTTCGAGTCGTACACGCACATATCGAGCGCGCGGCCGAGAACGTCGCCCCCTTCGAGCCCCGTCCGTCTGTCGTTCCCCCGTGGCAGATGGGCGGGGCTTCTTCACGCCCGGTACGGGAATGCGAAAAGGCCCCCGCTCCCCTTTCGGGGGCGGGGGCATAAGCGCAGCCGGCCTAGTAGGACCAAAGCCAATCAATCAATGTCCCTCGATCGTTGCTTGAGGACTCTGTCTACAGCGGCACCCCTGGCGGTTGCAAGAAGACCGTTTAAACGCTGCCCTGCCACCGAAGAAATGCCAGGGCAGCCCATGACGAGACATGAAAATGCCCCCGCCGCGTAATCGCAGCGGGGGCATTTATACACCCGACTCGGGATCTACTTTCGCGTGTAGGGAATTCGCGCCGGGAAGGTGTATTCAGAAACGGGCTCCGTCCACACGTACCCTTCGGGAACGTGAAGCCCGGTCTCCTCGGCGATCTCCGCCAGCTCAGGCATTTTGCAGGTTACGCGCCGACTTTCGTCTTCGGCGATTCCGACAGTTACCGTCATCCCGTGCCGTTGCAGAAATACGCGCTTCTGCTCATCATCCTTAGCGGCCCATTCCTCGGCATAGGATCGGCCGGTTTCCCTCCACGCAGGGGCAGACTCGGCGGCCTTGATCTCCCCTCTCAGACGCTCCACTTTGGCGGACTGAAATTCGTGCTGAATCCAGTACCGTTCGATCTGAACGTCAGTCTTGTATCGTCCGGCCCGGTAATCCGACTCCAGCCTGTCGAGCGTGGCCCCGGATTCGGCAAGCTCGGTCTTGGCTTGACTGATGGAGTTCTTCACCCGCTCCATGACAGGAAGTGAACCAAGGGTCACATTCACGAACTGATCAACGGCCATATCCAGAAGGTCCCGCCGAATACGGCTGGGATAGGGACACGTACCCATGTTCACGTTGTTGCAACTGTAGTAGTGGTGTACTCGCCCGTTGGTCTTGACCTTCTTGTTCGACGACATGCGACCCTTGCAGTTATTGCAGATGGCCACACCCCCTAGCATGGACCGCGACGGCGTCGCCCGTCGCACGGGACGGTCACTCTTGAGGGCGGCCACAAACTCCGACCACTCCGCAAAATCCATCAGGGGACGATCGGTGATCTGGACATGCTCACCATTCTCGTCGACGACGTTCTCACCCTTGTGGGTATAGATGCCGGCGACGGTCGGATTCATGATGATGGCTCGAATGGCATTGGCGGTCCATGCAATTCCCCTCGACTCTTCTTCCTTAACGATCCGAAGGTGGTCCCGCCACGTAGGAACTCCGCGCTTGTTCAGATCAAGCGCGATCTTGTAGGCCGTCCAGTCGCCCTTCAGTCGCCCGATGATTTCCCGGAACAGCTCCGCATAGGTCTCGTCCTGTACGAGCTTCTTTCCGCCGTCCTCCTGGCGCTCGAAGTGGTAGCCGTACGGCTCCACGCCGCCGATCCACACCCCCTTCGCCTTCCGTGCAGCCGACCCGGAGAGCGCGCGGGCACGGATGGTGTCCAGCTCGCCTTCGGCGAAGGCCGCGATGATTTGGGCGAACATCTTCCCCATCGGGGTGGACATGTCGATGCCCTCGGTCACGGACACGATGGCCTTGCCGTGCTTCTGGCACCACTCGAAGACCTCGGCGAAGTGCCCGGCCTTCCGGCTGAGGCGGTCGAGCTTCCACACGGCCAACACGTCCCAGTCGTCGGCGCGTTCGTTGAACCAGGGGCCGAGGCCGGGGCGCTTGAAGGGGTGCATCGCTCCAGACACGTCCAGATCTTCAGCCCATCCCACCACCCGCCCGTCGACGGCGGGCCCCACCGCCCAGTGGTCGACGGCATTGCGCTGCTTCTCGGGACTCGTCGTGTCGTCCTTCAGGATCGACAGTCGGACGGCGCCCAGGACCCTCGGGTTAGAGATCATGCGTCGGATCGTATGAGAGTCCCTATGAAATGAACAAGCCGAACGACTTCTTCCAGAACCCGACCCCCGAGCCGACGTTCACTCACATCCCGGTGCGGGGTCCCGGTCTCGGCCCTGTACTCCCGAAGCTGCCGCGAAGTGGCAAGTAGCTCTCTGTAGCCGATCTGACGGCCTGTTGTCCTGGTTTCCGGCATTCTGACCCTGACTCTGTTGTACTCGCGTCACCTTGGTCGCGTTGTGGTGATCAAGGAGAGGAGCGGGGACGTGCGTCGGGAGTGGGAACCGGAGGATCTGATCGAGGTCTGGACGCTGCTGGAGGAGGACCAGGAGCGGCTTCGGAACAAGTCGGGAGCCAACCGGCTGGGCTTCGCGCTGCTGCTGAAGTTCTTCGAGGTGGAGGCGCTTTCCGGAGGATGCGGCGGAAGTCCCGTCGGCGGCGGTGTCGTACGTGGCCCAGCAGGTGAAGGTGCCGGCCAAGGAGTGGGGCGCCTACGACTGGTCGGGGCGGGCGATCAAGCGGCACCGGATGGAGGTCCGGGCAGCGTTCGGGTTCCGCGAGTGCACGCAGGAGGACCAGGTCCAGCTCGCGCAGTGGTTGGCGGCGGAGCTGTGCCCGGTGGAACTGAACCGGGACCGGCTGGCTGAGGCGGTGGTCGCGCGGTGCCGCAACGATCGTCTGGAGCCGCCGGCACCAGCGAGGGTGACGCGGCTGGTCGCCTCGGCGGTGAACACCTTCGAGGAGGGGTTCTGCGCGACAACGGTGGAGCGGTTGTCCGCTGCCTCGCGGTCCCGGCTGGATGACCTGGTGGCCGTGGACGACGGGTATGAGGGCAGCGTGGGCGGGGGCCGAACGTTCTTCACCGAGCTGAAGGCGGACCCCGGCGCGCTGGGCTTGGACAGCCTGCTGACGGAGGTGAACAAGCTGCAGCGGGTCCGGCAGCTGGAGCTGCCGCCGGAGTTGTTCGGGGAGTGCTCGGAGAGGCTGGTGTCGGCGTGGCGGGCGCGAGCGGCGAAGGAGTACCCGTCCGACCTTGTCGCGGCGCCGGGCCCGGTGCGGTACACGCTGCTGGCGGCGCTGTGCCACGTGCGCGAGAGCGAGATCACCGACTCGCTGGTCGACCTGTTCATTCAACTGGTGCAGAAGATCAATACGCGGGCCGAGAAGAAGGTTGAGGGCGAGTTCGTCAGGGAGCTGAAGAAGGTCCGCGGCAAGGAGGCGATGATGCTGCGGGTCGCCGAGGCCGCTTTGGCCGAGCCGTCCGGCACGGTTCGCAAGGTGATCTTCCCGGTGGTCGGCGGGGAAAAGACGCTCAAGGCGCTGGCGGCCGAGGCGGCGGCGAACGAGGCCAAGTACAAGGCGCGGATCCGCACCGTGCTGCGATCCTCGTACTCGGCGCACTGGCGGCGGATGCTCTCGCCGCTGTTGTCGGCCTGGGAGCTGAAGAGCAACAACACCGCTTACCGGCCGGTGATGGACGCGATCGATCTGCTCAAGCGCTACCTGGACCAGCCGATCAAGGACGGGGCGTTCTTCGACGCGGAGGAGAGGGTGCCGCTGGAGGGGGTGGTGCCCGAAGCAGTGGCGGGCCGCAGTGGTGGACGACAAGGGCCGGGTCGAGCGCATCCCCTACGAGCTGTGCGTGCTGGTCAGCCTGCGGGACGCGCTGCGCAGGCGGGAGGTCTGGGTGGCCGGGGCGAACCGCTGGCGTAATCCGGAGGACGATCTGCCGCCGGACTTCGAGGACAACCGGGACGTGCACTACTCGGCGATCCGTCAGCCGCAGGACCCGCAGGAGTTCATCGCCGCCCTGCAGAGGCGGCTGCGCGACGCTCTCACGGGCTTCGACACCGCGTTGGAGCTGGGGACCACGGGCGGGGTGGAGATCACCAAGCGGCACGGCGAGCCGTGGATCAAGGTGTCCCCGCTGGCCAAGCAGGAGGAGCCGGAGAACCTGGTCGCCCTGAAGGCCGAGATCCAGCGCCGTTGGGGGACGATCGACCTGATCGACATCCTCAAGGAAGCCGAGTTTGCCACCGGATTCACCTCCGAGTTCGCCTCGGTAGCCTCGCGCGAGGCGGTCCCACGTGACGTCCTGCGGCGCCGGCTGCTCCTGGTGCTGTTCGCGCTGGGCACCAACATGGGCATCAAGCGGGTGGTGGCCACCGGCAAGCACGGCGAGTCCGAGGCGGTCCTGCGCCGGATCCGGCACTTGTTCGTGAACCGGACCAACATGAGGTCCGCGCTGGTCAAGCTCGTCAACAACACCTTCGCTGCCAGGGACGAGGGCTGGTGGGGCGCGGGTACCGCCTGCGCCTCCGACAGTCGCAAGTTCGGCGCCTGGTCCAGCAACTTCATGACCGAGTGGCACCAGCGCTATCGGGGCCCCGGCGTGATGATCTACTGGCATGTTGAGCGCAAGTCGGTGTGCATCTACTCCCAGCTCAAGCACTGCTCGGCGTCCGAGGTCGCCTCGATGATCGAGGGTGTGCTACGGCACTGCACCGACATGGAGGTCGACCGGCAGTACACCGACACCCACGGCGCCTCCATCGTCGGGTTCGCGTTCGCGCACATGCTCGGTTTCAGCCTGCTCCCCAGGCTGAAGAACGTCGGCTCGGCTCGGCTGTACCGCCCCGCCGCCGGCGAGGACGAGCAGTGGCCCCAGCTGGGCCCGGTGCTGTCCACCAAGACGATTGACTGGGAGCTGATCCGCCAGCAGTACGACCAGATCGTCAAATACACCACCGCCCTGCGCCTGGGCACCGCGGAGGCCGAGCAGGTCCTGCGCCGGTTCACCCGCGGCGGGCCCAAGCACCCCACTTACCGGGCCATCGAAGAGCTGGGGCGGGCCGTGCGCACGGCCTTCATCTGCGACTACCTCGCCGACGCCGACCTGCGCCGGGAAATCGACGAAGGACTGCAGGTCGTCGAGAACTGGAACAGCGCGAACCACGACCTGTTTTACGGCAAGGACGGCGAACTGACCGGCAAGGACAAGGAGAGCCAGGAGATCTCGATGCTCGCTCTCCACCTCCTCCAATCGGCCCTGGTCCACGTCAACACGCTCCTGGTCCAAGAAGTCCTTGCCGAGCCGAAGTGGGCGAACAAGCTCACCGATGCAGACCGGCGCGGCCTCTCACCGCTGTTCTGGACACACGTCAACCCCTACGGCAGGTTCGAGCTGGACATGAGCCGCCACCTGCACCTCGGCCCGCTCCTCCCGCACCAGCGCACCCCGCAGGACCACTCCGCGCGAACCGAGGATGCGACGGCACCTTGATCCTTTCGTTCCCTGCCTGTTCAATCAGCGCAAGTCTCAGCTGTCTCCAGAGGGGCGACTATGCAGTTCAAGTCCGAAGCGGATGCCGGAAGCGCCGAACGGGACGAGTGGTCCTATTCGCCGGCCGTCGGCGTCGGACCGCTCCGGTTCGGTATGACCGTCGACGAAGTGGTCGAGGCGGTTGAGATGCTCGGCCAGTCGAGCGTCAGCGAGTTGGCGCGGGACCATGCGATCTTTTCGCCGACGTGGAAGATCGAGGTCCACCGTCGGGGCGTGGCCCCTTCTCCGCCTGCCGTCACGGCATATGTGAGTCAAGCTGTAGGGCTGTTCTGCGTGGCTGCCGACGCCGTGCACGGTCCCCAGGTCGCGTACGACGGACTCACGCTTGTCGGAAGAGACCTGTCGGAGCTGGAGTGCGACGCCATCGCGTATGCCGAGGCAGTGGACGGGCACTTTCGCTACACGCCCGAGGGCTACGCAGGACCGGATGATCCGGGGGTCGTGATGCGCGGGCAACTCGTCGGGCAAGTCCTTCGATCGCGTCCCCTGTTCATGGTGACGCGCGACGGCGCCAATACCGAATGGGACTCGCTGCCGCGCGAGGAGTACCGCAACGGCCAGTTCCACGCCTGACGTGTTGTGACTCATGAGGCGGAGCAGCGCGGCACGATTCCGCAGTGGGAGCTGAGGCAGGTCGACGGTGCCGCTCGCGGATCTCGTCAAGGCGCCGGTGGCCACCGCGTCAGGGCCCTGACCGAGGCTGTCGGGTGTGTCCGCTTGGGGAACCCTCAACGAACTATCGTGATCTTGCCCGGCCGAGAGGATCCACCTGGGCTGACGGTGTCTCATTTAGGGTGTCCGGTGATCTGTGCGGTGAGCGGGGGCTTACCGTACGCTCCGGGCATGAGTGAACGCGTCGGCTACGCGAGATGCAGTCTGGACAAGCAGGACCTCACCGCCCAGCACGAGATCCTGATCAGCCTGGACGTCCCGGAGGACCGGATCTACCTGGACCACGGGCTGACCGGAACCAACCGCGACCGGCCCGGCCTGGCCCAGGCCCTCGCGGCGGTCCGCGCCGGCGACACCCTCGTCGTTCCCAAGCTCGACCGCCTTGCGCGCTCGGTACCCGACGCCCGCGACATCGGCGACTCCCTCACCGCCCGCGGCGTCAAGCTCTCGCTCGGTGGCACCCTCTACGACCCCGCCGACCCGATGGGCAAGATGTTCTTCAACATCCTGGCCACCTTCGCCGAATTCGAGGTCGATCTCCTGCGCATGCGCACCCGTGAAGGCATGGCGGTGGCGCGGGCCAAGGGCAAACTCAAGGGGAAGCAGCCCAAGCTCACCGCCCGCCAGCAGAGCCACCTGGTCCAGCAGCACCAGTCCGGCGAGCACACCATCGCCGACCTCGCCGAGCTCTTCTCCGTCAGCCGCGCCACGGTCTACCGCGTCCTTCAACGCCACCAGAACGCAGCCACGCCGTCGACTCCCGGCGGGCAGTGACGTGCTGCCCTACATCTATCAGGTCACCAAGTACGACCCTGCCGATCGCGACCAGCACGGCCACTACGCCGGCACCGAGGACACGACCAGCGACCACGGGCCGGTCGAAGCCGCCTACCTACAGGCCGTCGCCGCCTTCGCCGAGGACAGCGGCGTCGACCAGCTGGCCATCCGCGAGCCGCAGCTCGCAGGCTTCGCCCACTTCGGCCTGGAGCCACCGGTCGAAGGCCACGGCCTGGCCGGCCTCTTCCCCGCTGGCCCCGCCGGGTTCCACGACGGCGCACTGGTGCCGATCGACGTCAGCTTGGAACTCGTCCGGGCGATGCTCCGCGACAACGGCGCCTGGTGCCGGCTTGAGGTCGATGGAGAGTTCACGGTGCACGTCGGCTGGGACCAGTACCTCTACCTCGGCAGCAGCCGGCCCTGCGAAGCCGCGCTGACCCGCACCCGAGCACTCGGCCTGTTCACGCAACGCCTGGACGTATCGCCGTACGACTTCACCCCCGACGACCCCGCATACGTGCAGCGCCCGGCTGACGCCGACTTCTGGGCCCGCGTTGGCTGGACCGTCAGCGCCCACCGCGCCACGTTCCTGGAGGAGACCTTCGCCTTCAACGCCACCCGGTGGCACCGCCTGAGCCGCGACAACATCAAGACCGTGCGCTCCCAGCTGAACCCACGCGCACAGTTGACCGTCTGGCCGGACCTGCTCACCGACGTCGACACGGCCGTGGCTGCCCTGCCCGACGAAGGGCTAGTGGAGATCATCTGGGAGAAGGAAGACGGGCAGATCACCAGCACGGTCGTGGACGAGACCCAGTTCGAGGACGTGACCTCCCAGCTTGCCAGCGCGCGTGCTGCCGGCGTCGTATCCATGTACGCGGGTGAAGATCTTCCGCTGTTCACCGCTGTGCTGCCCGACAGCGACGGGGTACTCCGCGCGCGCTGGCAGACCGACCCGACACCCAGCGACCGGGACTGGGCGTTCCTGAAGACCCTGCGCCGCGGCCAGGTCGTCACCGGCTCGGTGACGACCATCGCCAGCTTCGGCGTCACCTTCGTGGACATCGGCGGCTTCACCGCGATGATCAACATTCCGGAACTCTCCTGGCGTCCCTTCAACCACCCGTCCGACGTCGTCAGCGTCGGCCAGGAGGTGACAGCTGAGGTCCTCGACGTCGACATGGTCAGGGAGCGAGTGCCGCTGTCGCTTCGAGCAGTGCAGGAAGACCCATGGCCGCAGGTAGCACAGAGGATTGGCCAGGTGGTCACAGGGCCGGTCACCAAGATCGTGCCGTTCGGTGTCTTCGTCCGCATCGAAGACCGAGAGGACGGCCTCGGGGGACTCGTGCACACCGACGAACTGGATCAATCGCCACAGGACGTCATCGAGGTCGGCGACGCTCTCACCGTGAAGATCATGGATGTCGATCTCGTACGGCGCCGCATTGCCCTGTCGCAGAGGCAGGCCGACCGGTGACGACGTGGATGCGGTGCTTCTGGGACGAGGAAGCCATCTGGTTCTACTTCGAGGTCGACGCCAGCGGCTGGGTGACCCGACAGGTCGAACTCCAGGGTTCCGAGCTGACTCCGATTGCGGCTGCGTCCCTGGACGAATGGCAGCGTGCCCAGCAGGCAGGGGGTCTGACCGAGCACGAAAGGACGTTCGGGGTTACCGCTGGGCTCCCGGTCTCACAGTGGGAGGGGCACGAACCCGATCAACTGACCGCGCAAGAATTCGAGGCGGTCTGGGATGCCGCCCGTCGTGCGATCACAGCCCGCCACCCGGTTGACCAGGGGCAGAACGCTGAGGCCCTGGCAGCAGTACGTCAGGTCGACTACTGAGAGCTACTTGTCACTTCGTGGCAGCTTCGGGAGTACAGGGCCGTCTCGGCTGATCACCCGACGCTCGGCGTCCGCCCCTCGGTCCTCCGGACCGGGGGGCTTCGTCGTCCGCTCAGAAAGTGGCTACCGACCGGTAGCCAACTCGTTGCCTACTGTCCAGTATTGAGCGCGAGCATGCCAAAGTCCTGAGCCGGTCGACCAAGGAGCCCCCCATGCCCGCCACGCCCTTCCGCAGGCGCGCCGCCGCCGGAACCACCGCCACGCTCGCACTGACCGCCTTCCTCGTCGTCGGCCCCGCGCCCACCGCCTCCGCCGCCGACCCGGACAGCCACAGCACGTCGACCGCGGCCTTCAAGGACGTCGACTACCGGACCTGGCTCCGTGACGTGGCGACCGTCGTCGCCGAGGCCCGCCCGTACGTCGAGGAGCGGTCCGGGAACGCCGGCCGCGAGAAGCAGGCGATCGTCCTGGACATCGACAACAGCTCCCTGGAGACGGACTTCCACCCGTTCTGGGAGCTGCCCACCCCGGCGATCGCCGAGGTGCGCGACCTCGTCCGGGACGCCCACGACCGCGGGGTGGACGTCTTCTTCGTCACCGCCCGGCCGGGCATCATCCACTCCCTCACCGACTGGAACCTGCGGAAGGCCGGCTACCCGGTCGACGGGCTGTACGTGCGCTCGCTGCCCGACCTGTTCGCCGAGGTCAGCGCGTACAAGACGGAGAAGCGCGCGGAGATCGAGGCCAAGGGCTACACGATCATCGCGAACATCGGCAACAACACCACCGACCTGGTCGGCGGCCACGCCGAGCGCACGTTCAAGCTCCCGGACTACGGCGGCAAGCTCTCCTGACCGAGAGGTCACCCCTGGGGACGTCCTGCCGGCGAGCCCGGCCCGACCGGCAGGACCGACCGGACAGGACCGGCAGGACCGGCAGGACCGGCAGGACCGGCAGGACACCCTCTAACGGGTGATGTGGAACTCCATCCGTGAGTAGTCCCCGTCCGGGGTCGAACGGATGGTGCCGCGCGCGTCCTTGAAGTCACCGGTCCCGCCGGTGACGGCGATGTCGAAGGCGGCGAGTTCCTCGTTGTCCAGGTCGGCTGTCAGCAGGGTCTGCCCCGTGATCTGTCCACCGGGGCCGCCGTTCAGCACGAAGGTGCCCACGCACAGGATGTCGCCGGGGTCCCCGGTGCGTACGACGGTGCAGGCCACGCCGTCCCGGCCGACCTTGTCGCCGCCCTTGGACTTGTAGAGGTCGTCGGCGAAGGCGAAGGCGGCGCCGACCTTGGCCGGCGGCCCGCTCTCGTCGCCCTGTGCGGGGACCTCCTTGGCGTAGACCGTGAACTCGAACCCGTCGGCGGCGGATGCCGGGACGGCGGCGACGGCGGAGAAGGCGCCGGCCGCGACCGCGGTGACCCCGAGCACGCCGATCCTCCTGAAGCTACGGAACATGTCCTGCCTCCTGCGGGGAGCCCCCCGGGGATCTTCGGACCTGCTTCACATTGTGCGACGCCGGACCCGGGTACGCCCGTCCGGTGGACCTCGGGCCCGCCATTACGCTGACGCCCATGAGACACCCGATACGGCCCCTGGCCCCGGTCGCCGCGGCCCTGGCGGCCGGGCTGCTGCTCGCCGGCTGCGGCGGGGCCGAGCCGATGCCCGAGGTCGCACAGGGCGCACGGCCCACGGCGGCACCCGCGGCGAAGGCACCCGCGGCCGCCGCGTCGCACCTGACCGTCGGCGGTCCCGGAACGGCCTGCGCGCTGCCCGTCGCTTTCGGGCTGGCGGAGAAGTGGACGCCGAAGTCGATCGAGGACCCCGAGAACCCGGAGTTCGCGGCGCTCACCCGCCAGGGCCCGGCCACCGTTCGCTGCGAGGTGGACGCCAAGCCGGCCGGTCACGTGGGCTATCTGCGGGTGTGGACGGCCGGGAAGCGGCCGGCCAGGGCGGCGCTCGAAGGGTTCGTGAAGGCCGAGCAGAACACCTCCGAGGTCACGTACAAGGAGAGCGGGTCCGGCGCGGGGCCCGTCACCGAGGTGACGTACACCGTCTACGACACACTGATGGAGGAGTCGAAGGAGGAGCGTGCCTTCGCCGTCGCGACCCCGAAGGGGACGGTGATCGTGCACCTCGGCGGGCTGGACACCGCGGAGCACCGGGCGATGATCCCCGCCTACGAGCTGGCCCGGACCACGCTCAAGGCGCTCTGACCCCGCTCCGACGCTCCGAGGCCGCAGGCGCACCGGGCACGGCCGTGGCCCCCGTCCGATCCCGGACGGGGGCCACGGCGTTCCTCACCGGCGTGCGGACTAAGCGAACCTCTGGTTCGCCGAGCCGTCGCAGGCCTGGAGCCGGATCGGCTGCCGCGCCGCGCCCTGGGTGAGGCAGAGCCCCGTCGCGTCGGCGGGACGGAGCGTGGCGCCGTCGCGGACGAACTTCTGGTTGGCGCCGCCGTGGCAGTTCCAGATGATGAGGGACCTGCCCGCCTGGTAGCCGGACGCGGGGACGTCCAGGCAGCGGTCCTGGGTGAGCTGGGTGTGGACGGTCCGACGGGTGGAGTCGTACCACCAGCCCTGGTTGCGGCCGCCGTGGCAGTCCCAGCCGAGGACGCCGGTCTCGTCGGCCGAGGAGGCCGCCTCGACGTCCAGGCAGTCGCCGGTCGCCTGGTTCTTCAGCGGCTTGAACGCGTCGTCCCAGGCCAGCGGGAAGAGGGTCGGCGTGCCCGAGGAGTTCACGTCGGCGCAACCGGCTTCGCGCGAGCCGGAGTTGTAGATCTGGGTGAGGCAGGACGCGAAGGCGGCGTGCCCGCGCGCGTTGGGGTGGAAGGACTGCCGCACCGAGTTCTCGTCCGGGGTGCCCGGCTTGGAGAGGTCGATGTAGAGGCCCCGGGCCCAGGTGTCCTCCATGCAGACCTCGTGGCCGTGGAAGAGCCGCGAGTTGTCGAGGAAGACGGCCCCGGTGGAGGCGGCGGCGGCGCGCATCCCGCGTTCGAAGGCGGGGACGGCGGTGTTGCGGCCCCAGACGGTGTCGGAGTCGTAGCCGAGTCCGCCGCAGATCAGCTTGCCGGGGAAGTCCGGGTTGTCGTGGAAGTCGGGGCCGATGGGGCTGGGGTAGCCCATGACGACGAGTTTGTAGTCGCCGTCGGCGTATCCGGCGTCGCGCATGACGGTCTTGAGGTCGCGCACGGTCTGCTCGACCTTGGGGACGAGTGCGTCGACGCGGGACTGCCAGCCGGGGGCGTACTTGGGCTCGCAGGTGCCCTGGAGCAGCAGGTAGCGCTGGACGCAGTCGGTCATGACGGGCCCGAACTGCAGGTCGTCGTTGGCGCCGGCGACGAGCAGGACCATCTTGATGCGGGTGTTGCGCGCCTTGACGGCCAGGTTGTCGCTCTGGACGAGCTCGTCGGCGTACTGCTTCGAGCCGCCGATCCGGATGTTGCCGGTGTAGGCGCCGGAGCAGGACACGTTGAACGTGAGGTCCGCGGGGATCCCGGTGCGGTGGATGGCGGCGTCGGGCGAGCGGTGGCACCAGTTGGTGGGGCCGTTGGTGGGCGGCTCGTACGTGCCGACGCCCTCGCCGGAGATCTCGCTGTCGCCGAGGGAGATCAGCCCGGTCTTGCGCTGGGCGAGCGGGCGCTCCTCGGGGCTGCCGTAGATCCTGGTGGCCTCGGCGGCCCGGACCGCCTCCAGCTCGGGCGGGAGCGGTACGGCGGCGGTGACCGTCGCGGTGCCGGTGACGGTGCCGGTGGCGGCCGCGCCGGCGGGAGCGGCCGCGGTCATCGTGCCGAGAGCGGCGGCGGCCGCGGCTACGGCGGCGACGGGCCAGCGGAGTCTGTACCTGGTGCGCCTCATTGCGCCTCCTGGAAGTGGGGTTACCCACGGTTTTTACTGGCCGGTACGCGTGATGGGAATACATCGAACAAGACAAGTGCTCATCTTTTTCGGGGGGGTTCGGGGCGCCCTCCGACGGGCATGGCGTGGGAGGTTGGAGTACATGAACGACACAGACCAGGCGGACGGCTACCGGATCGAGCACGACTCCATGGGCGAGGTGCGGGTCCCCGCGCACGCCAAATGGCGGGCCCAGACCCAGCGGGCGGTGGAGAACTTCCCGGTCTCCGGGCAGCGCCTGGAGCGCGCCCACATCGAGGCCCTGGCCCGGATCAAGGCCGCCGCCGCCCAGGTCAACGCCGAGCTCGGAGTGATCGAGAAGGACCGCGCGGAGGCCATCGCCTCGGCCGCGGCCGAGGTCGCCGAGGGCCGCTGGGACGAGCACTTCCCGGTGGACGTCTTCCAGACCGGCTCCGGCACCTCGTCCAACATGAACACCAACGAGGTGATCGCCACCCTCGCCACCGAACGGCTCCCCGAGGGGCGCGAGGTCCACCCCAACGACCATGTGAACGCCTCGCAGTCCTCCAACGACGTCTTCCCCTCCTCCATCCACATCGCGGCCACCGGCGCCGTCACCCGCGACCTGATCCCCGCCCTCGATCATCTGGCCGCCTCCCTTGAGCGAAAATCGGCCGAATTCGCGACGGTGGTGAAGTCCGGCCGCACCCACCTGATGGACGCCACCCCGGTCACCCTCGGCCAGGAGTTCGGCGGCTACGCGGCGCAGGTCAGGTACGGCGTCGAGCGACTGCGCTCCGCACTCCCCCGGCTCGCCGAACTCCCCCTCGGCGGTACGGCGGTGGGCACCGGCATCAACACCCCGGCCGGCTTCTCCGCGGCCGTCATCGCCGAGGTCGCCCGCGCGACCGGCCTGCCGCTGACCGAGGCCCGCGACCACTTCGAGGCCCAGGGCGCCCGCGACGCCCTGGTGGAGACGTCCGGGCAGCTCCGTACCGTCGCCGTCTCCCTCACCAAGATCGCCAACGATCTGCGCTGGATGGCCAGCGGACCGCGCACCGGCCTCGCCGAGATCAACCTCCCCGACCTCCAGCCCGGCTCGTCGATCATGCCGGGCAAGGTGAACCCGGTGATCCCCGAGGCGGTCCTGATGGTCGCCGCCCAGGTGACCGGAAACGACACCACGGTGGCGGTGGCGGGCGCGGCCGGGAACTTCGAGCTCAACGTCATGCTGCCGGTGATGGCCAAGAACCTCCTGGAGTCCGTACGGCTGCTCTCCAACGCCTCCCGGCTGCTCGCCGACCGCACGGTGGACGGGATCACCGCCAACGTCGAGCGGGCCCGCGAGTACGCCGAGTCCTCGCCGTCCGTGGTCACCCCGCTGAACAAGTACATCGGCTACGAGGAGGCCGCCAAGGTCGCCAAGAAGTCCCTCGCCCAGCGGAAGACCATCCGCGAGGTGGTGCTCGAGTCCGGCTACGTGGAGCGCGGCGACCTGACGGTCGAGCAGCTGGACGAGGCGCTGGACGTCCTGCGCATGACGCACCCGTGACCCGGCCGGCGGACGCGCCCCCGGCCGGCCCGGGGACGCGCCCGCCGCACCGCCCCGGGACGCCCCCGCCGGGGCGCCCGCAAGTGACCGGCCGGTAGTGACGGCCGGTAGCCGACTCATCCGTGATCTCCGCCGCAGCGGTCGTGGGAGCGCGCCCCTAAGATCTGCGCATGACAGGATCGGGCGGCTCCCAGCACTGGGCGCCTGGGGATCACATCCTCTGGCGCTATCGCGGCAACGGCACCGGAGAGGTGCACATCTGCCGACCCGTGACGGTCGTCCAGGACACGCCGGATCTCCTCGCCGTCTGGATGGCCCCCGGCACGGAGTGCGTCCGCCCCGTGCTCGCCGACGGCACGCCCGTGCACGAGGAGCCGCTCGCCACTCGCTACACCGCCCCGCGCACCACGGAACGCGCGCGGTGGGCCGGCAGCGGAGTCCTGAAGCTGGCGAGACCCGGCGAGCCGTGGTCGGTGTGGCTGTTCTGGGAACGGGGCTGGCGCTTCCGCAGCTGGTACGTGAACCTGGAGGAGCCGCGGGTCCGGTGGTCCGGCGGCTTCGACTCCGAGGACCATTTCCTCGACATCTCCGTCTACCCCGACCGCAGCTGGCTGTGGCGCGACGAGGACGAGTTCGCGCAGGCCCAGCGGTCCGGCCTGATGAGCCCGGAACAGGCCGCCCTGGTACGCGCGGCGGGGCGGCGGGCGGTCGAGCGGATCAAGGAGTGGGGGGCGCCGTTCGCGGACGGCTGGGAGGACTGGCGGCCCGATCCCGCGTGGCGGGTGCCGGAACTGCCGGCCGACTGGGACCGCACTCCCGCGCACACGGCACCGTGAGACCCTTGATGCGCCCCCGGGGTTCAAACGTAGGATCGTCCTCCGCACGGCAGAGGCGGACCGGACAGTACGTCAGACCGGCCGGACAGCACGTCAACGAGCGAACACAGCGCAGGACCTGACCAGAAGTCATCCACGAGGGGGAGAGCAGTGCCGGACGTCTGCCCGGGTGTTCCCACCCCCGCTGGTGCCGCAATCCGCAGAGCCTCCACATCCGCTGCATACAAGGGGTTTATCCCTGCCGAAGGCGCGGCATCGGCGAGAAGAGCGAGTGCATCGCACCACCGGCCCGGACGGACGGAATCCCACGCGTGACGGAGCATCCCACCTCCCACGAAGGCCGGCAGCCCCTGGCTGCCCGGTCGCAGGAACGCGCGCGCCCTCGCCAGGAGGCGGCCGCCGGCCTGCCCTCCGACGTGCCCGGCACCGCGGGCGGACCGGCGGGCCCGACGGCACCCGGTGCCGACGCACCCCCGCCGCCGCCTCCCACGGCCCCCGGCGGCCCCGGCACCATGGCCGTGGCCGTGACCCCGCAGCATCCCGGCGGGAGCAGGGGCGGTGACCCCGTCGCGCGCCGCGAGGGCGAGCGGCTGCGCTTCGTCGGGGCGGCGACCCGGCGCATCGCGCGCGGCATCGACCTGGACGAGATCGTGCTGGGCCTGTGCCGGGCGACGGTCCCGACCTTCTCCGACGAGATCCTGGTCTACCTCCGTGACCCGCTGCCGGTGGGCGACGAGCGCCCGGTGGCGCCGTTCGTGCTGCGGCTGCGCCGCACGGACCGGCTCCGGTTAAGCGAACTGGAGGGAGAGGAACTCGTCCTCGTACCCGACCCGGATCCGACCCCCGCGGCCGAACTCTGCGAGGTGCGGTCCGGCGGGGCGCTGGCCGAGGTGCTGCGCGGGGTGCGGCCGGTGTTCGGCGACTCCGCCGCCGCCAAGACCGCGCTGTCCGAGCTGCTCGGCGCGGACCATCCGCTGCCCGGCGGGCTGCGCGCGGTCCTGGCCCCGCTGCGCGGCCGGCGCCGGGTGATCGGCGCGGCCGTGTTCCTGCGCCGCCCGGAGCGGGCCGGCTTCGAGCCGAACGACCTGCTGGTCGCGGCGCAGCTGGCCACGCACACCGCGCTCGGCATCGACAAGGCCGTCCTGTACGGCCGTGAGGCGTACATCGCGGACGAGCTGCAGCGGACGATGCTGCCGGACTCGCTGCCCCAGCCGACCGGCGTCAAGCTCGCCTCGCGCTATCTGCCGGCGGCCGAGACGGCCCGGGTGGGCGGCGACTGGTACGACGCGATCCCGCTGCCCGGCAGCCGGGTCGCCCTGGTCGTCGGCGACGTGATGGGCCACTCGATGACCTCGGCGGCGATCATGGGCCAGCTGCGCACCACCGCGCAGACGCTGGCCGGGCTCGACCTGCCGCCGCAGGAGGTCCTGCACCATCTGGACGAGCAGGCGCAGCGGCTCGGTGAGAACCGGATGGCGACCTGTATGTACGCGGTGTACGACCCGGTCTCGCACCGGATCACGGTGGCCAACGCGGGCCATCCGCCGCCGATACTCCTCCACCTGGGCGGCCGCGCCGAGGTGCTGCGGGTCCCGCCGGGCGCGCCCATCGGCGTGGGCGGGGTGGACTTCGAGGCGGTCGAGCTGGACGCTCCGGCCGGTGCCACCCTGCTGCTCTACACGGACGGTCTGGTCGAGTCCCGGCTGCGGGACGTCTGGACCGGCATCGAGCAGCTGCGGGAGCGCCTCGCGGCGACCGCGCAGCTGACCGGTCCGGACCACTCGCCGCCGCTGGAGGCGCTCTGCGACGACATCCTGGACATGCTGGGGCCGGGCGACCGGGACGACGACATCGCGCTGCTCGCGGCCCGTTTCGACGGGATCGCGCCGAGCGACGTGGCGTACTGGTTCCTGGAACCGGAGGACGCGGCCCCTGGCCGGGCCCGGCGGCTCGCCCGGCGGGCGCTGGCCCGCTGGGACCTGGAGGAGCTGACGGACTCGGTCGAGCTGCTGATCAGCGAGGTCGTGACGAACGCGGTGCGGTACGCGGAGCGGCCGGTGACCCTGCGGCTGCTGCGGACGGACGTGCTGCGCTGCGAGGTCGGCGACGACTCCCCGCAGCTGCCCCGGCAGCGGCGGGCGCGCGACACCGACGAGGGCGGGCGCGGGCTCTTCCTGGTGAACCGGCTGGCGAGGCGGTGGGGGGCGACGCGTCTCTCGGGCGGCAAGGTGGTCTGGTTCGAGCTGGCCACCCGTAGCTGAGCGCCGCCGCCCTCGCGGGCGTGTGCGGGGCAGCGGTTGCCGACCTCCCGTCGGCGGAGTTGACTTCTGTGGTGGACGCGGCGATCTGACCAGTTCCCCCACCGACGGGAGGACGCTCGTGACCTACACGACGAACAACGCCGGGAACCCGGTCGAGAGCGACGAACACTCGCTCACGGTCGGCCCCGACGGCCCCATCCTGCTCCAGGACCACTATCTGATCGAGAAGATGGCCCAGTTCAACCGTGAACGGGTCCCCGAGCGTGTGGTGCACGCCAAGGGCTCGGGAGCGTACGGCTTCTTCGAGGTGACGAACGACGTCAGTCAGTTCACCCGGGCGGTGCTCTTCCAGCCGGGTGCGCGGACGGAGATGCTGGCCCGTTTCTCCACGGTGGCGGGCGAGCAGGGCTCTCCCGACACCTGGCGGGACCCGCGCGGTTTCGCCCTGAAGTTCTACACCGACCAGGGAAACTACGATCTCGTCGGCAACAACACCCCGGTCTTCTTCGTCCGGGACACGATCAAGTTCCAGGACTTCATCCGCTCGCAGAAGCGCCATCCGGTGACGGGGCTGCGCGACCACGACATGCAGTGGGACTTCTGGACGCTGTCCCCGGAGTCCGCGCACCAGGTGACCTGGCTGATGGGCGACCGCGGCGTCCCGAAGACGTACCGGCACATGAACGGCTACGGCTCCCACACCTATATGTGGATCAACGCCGCCGGTGAGCGTTTCTGGGTGAAGTACCACTTCACGACCGACCAGGGCATCGAGTTCCTCACCCAGTCGGAGGCCGACGAGCTCGCCGGTAGCGACGCGGACGTGCACCGCCGCGACCTGTACGAGTCGATCCGGTCCGGCGACGCCCCCTCGTGGACCCTCAAGGTCCAGGTGATGCCCTTCGAGGCGGCGGCGGACTACCGCTTCAACCCCTTCGACCTGACCAAGGTGTGGCCGCACGGCGACTTCCCGCTGACCGAGGTCGGGCGGATGACCCTGGACAGGAACCCCGAGGACTTCTTCGTCCACATCGAGCAGGCCGCCTTCGAGCCCTCGAACATGGTGCCGGGCATCGGCCCGTCGCCGGACAAGATGCTCCTCGGCCGGCTGTTCTCGTACCCGGACACCCACCGGTACCGGATCGGCCCGAACTACGCGCAGCTGCCGCCGAACCGGCCCCGCTCCCCCGTCCACTCGTACGCGAAGGACGGAGCGATGCGGTACGAGAGTTCGGCGACGGCCCGGCCGTACGCGCCGAACTCCTACGGCGGTCCCGCGGCCGACTACGGGCGCTTCGGCGATCCGGCCGGCTGGGAGGCCACGGGTGAGCTGGTGCGCGAGGCCTACCGGCTCCACGCGGAGGACGACGACTGGGGGCAGCCGGGCACGCTGGTCCGCGAGGTCCTGGACGACGCCGCCCGCGACCGGCTGGTGTCGAACGTCGCCGGCCATCTGAGGGCCGGGGTGAGCGCACCGGTCCTGGAGCGCGCGCTCCAGTACTGGCGGAACGTGGACACGGATCTGGGTGACCGGATCGCGAAGGAGTTCGCCGGCTGAGCCGCCCCGAGCGGGCCTCCCGCACGTGACGAAGGCCGGACCCCCGTGGGGTCCGGCCTTCGTGGTGTCGCTACCGCTGCGGGCGGCCGGTGCCGGCGTTCTCCGGGTCGGTGCCCGGGTCCGGCGGCTCGATCGACGTCGGCGGGGTCGGCTCGTCGGTGACCGGCGGCTCGCTCGTGGGCTCCGGCGGCGTGGTGACCGGGTCGCGCGTCGGCTCCGGCGGCGTGGTGGCCGTCGGGGCCGGCGGGGGCGTCGAGTCCGGGGACGAGGTCGTCGGCGCCTCGGTGGGCTCCTCGGGGGCCTCGGTGCTCCGGCTGGGCGTCGGGTCCGGGGCGAACGTCGCCGAGTCGCCGGTCTCCAGGTCGAAGGAGGCGTCGGAGCCGCCGTCGAGGGCGCCGTTGGTGTAGTCGCCCCATATCTGGGCCGGCGTACGGCCACCGTTGGCGCGGCCGGGGTTGATGGTGTCGGTCAGGGTGACCTGGTTGCCCTTGGTGTCCTCGCCGAAGAGTCCGACGGCGGTGACGAGTTCGGGGGTGTAGCCCACGAACCAGGCGGAACGGTTGTTCTCGGAGGTGCCGGTCTTGCCCGCGGCCTCGTAGTCACCGGCGGCGCGGAAGCCGGAACCGTTCTGCACGACGCCCGTCATGGCCTTGGTGACGGTGTCGGCGGCCTCGCGGCTGATGACCTGGTCACCGGTCCCCTTGGCGGGGGAGACCGTACGGTCCCGGTGCGCGGCGGCCTTCACTAGGGTCGGCGTGACCTTCTTGCCGTGGTTGTCGAGGGTGGCGTAGACGCCGGCCATGTCCATGGTGGAGGCGCCCATGGTGCCGAGGGACATGGCGGGGGTCTGGCCGAAGTCCGCGCCGTCCTTCATGCCGAGGTCCAGGGCGGTCTTCTTGGTCTTGGCGACGCCGACGTCCACGATCATCTGGGCGTAGACGGAGTTGATGGAGCTGTTGGTGGCCTTCTGCACGGTGACGGGGCCGTAGCTCCGGTCGTCCTCGTTCTCGGGCGAGAAGGGGATGTCGCTGCCGACGACCTTGCGCTTGCTGGTGCCGTCGTAGATCGTGCCGAGGCCGATCTGCCGTCCGTCCTGGGTGACCGTCCGGTTGTCGAGCGCGGAGGCGAGGACGATCGGCTTGAAGGTCGAGGCGGGCTGGTAGTCGCGGCGGGTCGCGTTGGACATCCAGTGCTCGGTGGCGCCGACGCCGCCGTACATCGCGACGACCGCGCCGGTCTTCGGGTCGACGGAGGTGGCGCCGGCCTGGACGGTGGCGTCCTTCTTGTCGCCCTTGCGGTCGAGCTTGGCCTCCAGCTGCCGGTCGACGGCCTTGACGAGGTCCTTCTGCCGCTTCTCGTCGATGTTGAGGGTGATCGTCCAGCCGCCGGCCTTGATGTCCTCCTCGCTGAGGCCCTGGCGCATCAGCTCCTGGTTGGCGGCCTCGACGATGTATCCGGTCTGGCCCTCCATGCCGGGGGCGGGCTTGGGCTTGTGCGGGACGGGGAACTTCAGTCCGGCGCGCTCGTCGGCCGAGAGCCAGCCCTCGCCGACCATGTTGTCGAGGACGTAGTTCCAGCGCTCCTCGACGAGCTTGCGGCCGGTGGCGCTCGCGGAGGTCCAGTCGTACTGGTTGGGCGCCTGGAGCAGCGAGGCGAGGTAGGCGCCCTGGGCGGTGGTGAGCTGGGTGGCGTCGACGCCGTAGTACGAGCGGGCGGCGGCCTGGATGCCGTAGGCGCTGCGCCCGTAGTAGCTGGTGTTCATGTACCCGGCGAGGATGTCGCTCTTGCTCATCTGCCGGTCGACCTTGATGGCGATGACCATTTCCTTGAGCTTGCGCGTCGCGGTCTGGTCCTGGCTCAGGTAGAAGTTCTTGACGTACTGCTGGGTGATGGTCGAACCACCCTGCTTGCCCTTGCCGGTGACGGTGGACCAGGCGGCGCGGGTGGTGCCCTTGATGTCGACGCCGTTGTCCTTGTAGAAGCTCTTGTTCTCCGCGGCGACGAAGGCCTTCTGGACCTGCTGGGGGATCCTCTCCAGGCCGACGATCTCACGGTTGATCTTGCCGGTGCGGGCGAGGATCTTGCCGTTGGAGTACTTGTAGATGTTGCTCTGCATGGTCGCCTCGGCGTTGGCCGTCGGCACGGGGACCATGACGTAGACGGTGTACAGGGCGCCCATGGCGAGCAGGCAGCACACGAAGAAGGTGCCCAGGAGCTTCTTCCAGGAGAAGAAGCGGCGCAGGCCGCGTTTCTTCGCCTTGCTCTTGTCCGGTCGGCCCATGTGTCCTGTCGCTCCGCTCGTCGTGTGTCCCGGCGCGTCTCGGTCCGTGTCCCGCCCGCGCCGGGTCGGCTCAGCTAGCCAGCTAACACCGACGATGCAGACAAACGACAACCGATCACGCCTTTTCCGGACGTGAGAATCAGCACCCATGCCCAGAGGAACCGACGCTCGGACGGGGCGGATGGTTGCGCGAGGGAGTCGTTCCGCTTCGGGGAGTTGCCTGGCGTCGCGTCCGGCGCGGCTCCCGCCGGCCCGGATCCGCAGCTATACATCGTGCGTATACACCCCGTGTACAGTGAGACGCATGTCCATCGGTCACACCCTCCTGGGACTCCTGGAGTCCGGCCCGCGCCACGGCTACGACCTCAAGCGCGCCTTCGACGAGAAGTTCGGCCACGACCGGCCGCTGCACTACGGCCAGGTCTACTCGACCATGTCCCGGCTCCTGAAGAACGGCCTCGTGGTCGTCGACGGCATCGAGGCGGGCGGCGGCCCCGAGCGGAAGCGGTACGCCATCACCGACGCCGGCATCACCGACGTCGCCCAGTGGCTCGCCACGCCCGAGAAGCCGGAGCCGTACCTCCAGTCCACGCTCTACACCAAGGTCGTCCTGGCCCTGCTCACCGGCCGCGGCGCCGCCGACCTCCTCGACACCCAGCGCGCCGAGCACCTGCGCCTGATGCGCGAGCTCACCCGGCGCAAGAAGGACGGCGACCTCGCCGACCAGCTCATCTGCGACCACGCCCTCTTCCATCTGGAGGCGGACCTGCGCTGGCTGGAACTGACCGCCGCCCGCCTCGACCGGCTCGCCGAGGAGATCCGCCGATGAGTCACACACCGCTCCTGAAGGCCACCGGCCTCGACAAGGCCTACGGCCCCACCCCGGCACTCGCCGGCGCCTCCTTCGCGCTCCGCGCGGGCGAGGTCGTCGCCGTCATGGGCCCCTCCGGCTCCGGCAAGTCGACCCTGCTGCACTGCCTGGCCGGCATCGTGCGCCCCGACGCGGGCACCATCACCTACGACGGACGCGAACTCACCGCGCTCTCCGACACCGCGCGCAGCTCCCTGCGCCGTACCGACTTCGGCTTCGTCTTCCAGTTCGGCCAGCTCGTCCCCGAGCTGACCTGCGTCGAGAACGTCGCCCTCCCGCTCCGCCTCAACGGCGAGAAGCGGAAGACCGCCGAGGCCAGGGCCATCGAGTGGATGGCCCGCCTGGAGGTCGACGACACCGCCGCCAAGCGCCCCGGCGAGATATCCGGCGGCCAGGGCCAGCGCGTCGCCGTCGCCCGCGCGCTCGTCACCGCCCCGCGGGTGATCTTCGCCGACGAACCGACCGGCGCGCTCGACTCCCTCAACGGCGAACGCGTCATGCGCCTGCTCACCGACGCCTCCCGGGACACCGGCGCCGCCGTCGTCCTCGTCACCCACGAGGCCCGCGTCGCCGCCTACTCGGACCGCGAGATCGTCGTCCGCGACGGTGCCGTACGGGACGCGGAGTGGGTGGCATGACGCTCCGCACCTGGGCCCGCGACCTGGCGCTCGGCGCCCGGTTCGCGGTCACCGGCGGCCGCACCGGCCGGCTCCGCACCCTCCTGACCGCGACCGGCGTCGGCCTCGGGGTGACGCTGCTGCTGCTCGCCGCCGCGCTGCCCAACATGCTCTTCCAGCGGGAGGTACGGGAATCCCTCCGCGCCGTCGACGCCAGCGAGACGATCACCTCCCCCCGGCCCGACTCCTTCCTCCACCTCGGACGGGCCACGGAATACCGGGGCGATGTCGTCAGCGGCCTCCTCGTGCGGCCCGAGGGGGACAGGCCCCCGGTCCCGCCGGGCGCGAAGGCGTTCCCCGCGCGCGGCAAGATGTTCGTCTCCCCCGCGCTCCGCGACCTGCTCGACTCCCCCGACGGCGCCCTCCTCAAGGAACGGCTGCCCTACAAGGTCGCCGGGACGATCGGCGAGGCCGGCCTCATCGGTCCGGCCGAGCTGCGGTACGTCGCCCACGTCGGCTTCCTCACCACCGACAACTTCGACGGGCGCGGTGTGCGCTACGGCTGGTCGGTGCCCGAGGAACCGATGAACGCGTTCCTGATCCTCCTCGTCCTCGTGGCGTCCGTCGTCCTGCTCGTCCCGGTGCTCGTCTTCATCGCGACCGCCGTCCGCTTCGGCGGCGAGCAGCGCGACCGGCGGCTCGCCGCGCTCCGGCTCGTCGGCGCCGACACGGCCACGACCCGGCGGATCGCGGCCGGCGAGTCCCTCGCGGGCGCGCTGCTCGGCCTGGTGGTGGGACTCGGACTCTTCGCGGTGGCACGCGAGTTCGCCGGTGCCTTCACCATCTGGGACGTCAACGCCTATCCCTCCGACGTCGTACCGATGCCCGCGCTCGCCGGGCTCGTCCTCGTCACGGTGCCGGTCGCGTCGGTCGTCGTCACCCTCTTCGCGCTGCGCGGGGTGGCGATCGAACCGCTCGGGGTGGTCAGGACCGCGACCCCGCGCCGCCGCCGGCTGTGGTGGCGGCTGCTGTTCGTGGCCGCCGGCGCCGCGCTGCTCGCCCCCGTGATCGGCGGGATCGAGATGACCCAGAGCGGGATCGACAGCACGCGGATCGGCATCGGTGTCGCACTCGCCCTCATCGGCCTCACCACCCTGCTGCCCTGGCTCGTGGAAGCGGTGGTGAAGCGGCTGCACTCGGGTCCCGTGGCCTGGCAGCTCGCGGTCCGCAGGCTCCAGCTGAGCAGTGGGACGGCGGCCCGCGCGGTCAGTGGCATCGTCGTCGCGGCGACCGGGGCGATCGCGCTCCAGATGCTCTTCCAGGCGATGGAGAGCGACTTCACCCAGGGCACCGGAGCGGACTCCTCCCGCGCCCAGATCGCCATCGGCACCCACGCGAAGGACGGCGACGACGCCCGCGCGATGATCGGCCGCTTCGAACGCACCGAGGGCGTCAGCGACGTGATCGGCGTGGTCTCGTCGCACGTGTGGCGGCCCGGACCCCTCAAGAAGGGCGAGGAGTTCGCCCCGATGGCCTCGGTCCGGGTCGGCGACTGCGCGTCCCTCGCGGAGTTCGCCACGCTGCCGTCCTGCCGGGAGGGCGACGTCTTCGTCTTCCTCGCGCACGGGGAGCAGGGCTCGCCGCCCGACACCTGGATCACCCGGACCGCCCGGCCGGGCGCCGCGGTGGCACTCCGCGACCCGTATCCCCATCCGAGCGACCCGAGGGCCCGCGAGAGCGGGCCGGTGCCCCAGTGGCGCATCCCCGCCGACGCCCGGCTCGTGGACTCGCGCCCGGACCCGACCGGCATGTACGAGTACGGGGTCCTCGCCACCCGGTCGGCGATCGACCCGGCCCGGCTCGACGAGCCCGACGCGACGGCGATGGTCCGGCTCGACCCGGCCGTGCCCGACGCCGCCGAGCACGTACGGAACGCGGCGGCGGGCGTCGATCCGACGGCCTGGGTCCGCACCCTCGCGGACACCCAGCAGGACGCCCAGTTCGGCAGTGTCCGCACCGGGATCCTGGTGGGCTCCACCCTGACGATGCTGCTCGTGGCGGCCTCGCTGCTGGTGACCACCCTGGAGCAACTGAGGGACCGCAAGCGGCTGCTCTCCTCGCTCGTCGCCTTCGGCACCCGGCGCTCCACCCTGGGCTGGTCGGTGCTGTGGCAGACGGCGGTGCCGATGCTCCTGGGGCTCGGTCTCGCCGTGGCGGGCGGGCTCGGTCTCGGGGTGGTCCTGCTGTCGATGACCTCGCAGGGGGTCCAGGACTGGTGGGTCTTCCTGCCGGTCGCCGGAATCGGGCTCGCGCTGATCGCGGCGGTGACGCTGCTGAGCATGCCGCCGCTGTGGCGGCTGATGCGTGCGGACGGGCTGCGCACCGAGTAACCCGGCGTTCGCACGTACGAAAAGGGGGTGGGCGCGGGTTCCTGGAGCCGGGGGGTTTCAGGAACCCGCGCCCAGCACCCGTACCGGGAGCTCCCGCATCGCGCCCCTGAGGGCCTCCGCGAGCTCCTCGAACTCGGCGTGCCGGGCGGCACCCGTCCGCATCGCGAGGGCGATCCGCCGGGCGGGGGCCCGCTCGGCGAACCGCCCGGTCCACAGGGCGTTGTTGCGGGCGGTCTCGACCGTGACCGCGGTACGCGGCAGCAGCGTCACACCGAGCCCGCCGGCCACCAGCTGGACCAGGGTGGCGAGTCCCGCCGCGGTGGTGGTGACCTCGGCGCCGCCCGTGCGCCCGGCCTCGCGGCAGATGTCGAGGGCCTGGTCGCGCAGGCAGTGCCCCTCGTCGAGGAGCAGCAGCCGCAGCTCCCTGAGGGCCTCGCGGGGGATGTCGTCCCGCCCGGCCAGCGGATGCCCCTCCGGGGTGACCAGGACGAAGTCCTCGTCGAAGAGGGGGAGTTCGGTGACGCCGGGCACCCCGAGCGGGACGGCGAGGAGCAGCAGGTCGAGCCGTCCGGCCGTGAGCCCCTCCAGGAGCGAGGAGGTCTGCTCCTCGTGGACCTGGAGATCGAGGTCCGGGTAGCGCCGGTGGACCAGGCGCAGGACCGTCGGCAGCAGGTACGGGGCGACGGTCGGGATCACACCGAGCCGCAGGACGCCGGTGAAGGGGGCCCGGACCGCCTCCGCCTCCTCCATCAGCTCCGAGACCGCGTCGAGGACGGCCCGCGCGCGCACCGCCAGCCGCTCCCCCGCGGGCGAGAGCAGCACCTTTCTCGTCGTACGCTCAAGGAGCTGTGCACCGAGTGCCTCTTCGAGTGCCGAAACCGCGCCCGAGAGGGCGGGCTGGCTCATGCCGATGGAGGCCGCCGCATCGCGGAAGTGCAGATGCTCGGCGACCGCCACGAAGGCTCTGAGCTGGGAGAGGCTCGGCTGCTTGCCTCGGTTCGGGCCGTGCGCGGGGCTGTACGGGGATGCCACTGATAACCACCTTCGATCAACCCGACCCACTCTAGCTATTTCACTGATCAATGCACTCCGTGCCATGCTGTGAACACGTCCAACCCCCACGGAAGACCCCAAAAGGGACCCTTCCCCCTTGCAAGGAGAGCGCGTGCTCACTGTCGGTGACAAGTTCCCCACCTACGACCTGACCGCCTGCGTGTCGCTGGAGAGCGGCAAGGAGTTCGAGCAGATCGACCACAAGGCCTACGAGGGCAAGTGGCGCGTGGTGTTCTTCTGGCCGAAGGACTTCACCTTCGTCTGCCCCACCGAGATCGCCGCGTTCGGCAAGCTGAACGACGAGTTCGCGGACCGCGACGCCCAGATCCTCGGCGTCTCCGGCGACTCCGAGTTCGTGCACCACGCCTGGCGCAAGGACCACGCCGACCTGCGTGACCTGCCCTTCCCGATGCTGGCCGACTCCAAGCACGAGCTCATGAGCGACTGCGGCGTCAAGGGCGCGGACGGCTTCGCCCAGCGTGCCGTCTTCATCGTGGACCCGAACAACGAGATCCAGTTCACCATGGTGACCGCCGGCTCCGTCGGCCGTAACCCCAAGGAGGTCCTGCGGGTGCTCGACGCCCTGCAGACCGACGAGCTGTGCCCGTGCAACTGGAACAAGGGCGAGGGCACCCTCGACGCCGCCGCGCTCCTGTCGGGCGAGTGATCTGAGATGGCTCTCGACGAACTGAAGTCCGCCATACCGGACTTCGCCAAGGACCTGAAGCTGAACCTCGGTTCGGTCATCGGCAACAGCGAGCTGCCCCAGCAGCAGCTCTGGGGCACCGTCCTGGCCTGCGCGATCGCCTCGCGCTCGCCGAAGGTCCTCAAGGAGCTGGAGCCCGAGGCGCAGGCCAACCTGAAGCCCGAGGCGTACCAGGCGGCCAAGTCCGCCGCCGCGATCATGGCGATGAACAACGTCTTCTACCGGACCCGGCACCTGCTGTCGGACCCCGAGTACGGGACGATGCGCGCCGGTCTGCGGATGAACGTCATCGGCAACCCGGGCGTCGAGAAGGTCGACTTCGAGCTGTGGTCGCTGGCCGTCTCCGCGATCAACGGCTGCGGCCAGTGCCTGGACTCGCACGAGCAGGTCCTGCGCCAGGCCGGTGTCGACCGCGCCACGATCCAGGAGGCCGTGAAGATCGCCGCGGTGATCCAGGCGGTCGGCGTCACCCTCGACGCGGAAGCGGTTCTCGCCTCCGCCGAGTAGCACGACACGGTACGAGAAGGGCCCCGGGGCGCACGCCCCGGGGCCCTTTCGTCACGGCCGGCCCGTCACTTCTTGAGCGCCGCCATGAGGGCGAGCGCGTCCTGGGCCATCGGGACGTCGATCCCGGAGAGGTCGGGCTGCTCGACGGCTCCCTTGACCGGATTCCCGCTCTCGTCGAAGGGAACCTGCCAGTACAGATGGAACTGGAGCTCGGCCTGGCCGTCGAGGACCCAGAGCGCCCCGCCCTGCCCGCCGACGTCGTCGAACCAGGCCTGCTCGCCGATGCCGTCGATCTTCCGCAGGAGGCCGGACTGCCGGGCCCTTGCCTCGAACTCGTGAGCGGGGTCGATCACCTTGTGCAGCGTGTACGTCACGTCGACCGTCTGAGTGGCGTCCTGCGGGCCGAAGGCGGCCGAGCAGGAGGCCTCGCCGATCGCCGTCTCGTCCAGGACGGCTCCGTATCCGTCCACGTTCCGCTCGCCCAGGATCCCGCCCAGCGCCCTGAACTTCGCGAGCTTGCAGAGTTCCTGCTCGGCCACGGTCGCGTACCCGCCGAGGTCCGGACCCGGCTCCTCCCGCTGCCCGTACGCGTACAGCCCGCCGGCCCACACCGCCGATGCCACCACCGCGCCGCCGAGCGCCCACAGCCAGGGGCGGCGGGCGCGGGGCGGGCGGGGACCCCGCTCCTCCGAGAGCACCTCGGCGGGCTCGTACAGCACCCCGCCCTCGAGCTCCGGCTCGGATATCACGAGCCCGCCCTGGCGTCCACGGTGACGGCCTTGGCGTCCGCCGAGCCCGGGGCCGGGGTCGGCGCCACCTCGAACGCGGTCGCCCCGCGCGGCTCCGGCGCGCTGCGCAGCGCCTGTTCCGTGCTGTACGCGCGCAGGTAGCCGACGACCGTGTTGACCACGGCGACCAGCGGGACCGCGACCACGGCGCCGCCGATGCCGGCGGTCAGACCACCGGCCGCGACCGCGAGGACGACGGCGAGCGGGTGGACCCGTACGGCACGGCCCAGGATGAAGGGCTGGAGGACATGGCCCTCGATCTGCTGTACGGCGAGGACGACGACCAGCACCATGAGGGCGGTGAAGGGCCCGTTGGTCACGAGCGCGACGACGACCGCGAGGGCGCCGGAGACGACGGCGCCGACGAGCGGGATGAAGGCGAACAGGAAGATGAAGACGGCCAGCGGCACCGCCATCGGCACATCGAGGAACCAGAGGCCGAGGCCGATGAAGACGGCGTCGATGAGGGCGACCAGCACCGTGCCCCGCACATAGGCGGTGAGGGTGCGCCAGGCGCGCGGCCCCGCGCCGGCGACGCCCGGCCGGGCCTGGGCGGGGACCAGCTTGAGCGTCCACTCCCAGACCTGCTTCCCGTCGTAGAGCAGGAAGAGCGTGGAGAACATGGCGAGCAGGATGCCGGTCATCGCCTCGACGACCACGGTCACGCCCTGGAGTCCGGCGGAGGTGATCTGCTCGGCGTTGGCGCCGATGGTGTCGCTGAGGTTCTTGGCGATGTCGTTGATCTGCTGCTCGGTCACATGGAACGGGCTGTCGAGCAGCCAGCGCTTGAGCTCCTCGATGCCGTCCTTGACCCGGTCCGACAGGGTGTCGATGTTGTCCATGACCTGCCAGACCACGAACCAGCCGACCAGACCCATCACGACGAAGCCGGAGACGGCGGTGACGGCGGTGGCGAGTCCGCGGGGCAGACCCTTCCTGCGCAGCAGCGCCACGGTGGGCTGGAGCAGTGCGGTGACGAGGAGCGCGGCGACGAAGGCGAGGACGACCAGCTGGACGGAGCTGATCACCTTCATCAGCACCCAGACCGTGCCGGCGAAGACGAGCAGGCGCCAGCTCGCCTCGGCGGCGACGCGCATGCCCCAGGGGATCGCGGCGACGGGGTCCGGGCGGGCGGCGACGGCCGGTGCGTACGAGGGGGGCGCGGGGACGGAGCGGCCGGGATCTGCGGCCGCGACGGCGTCCGCCTCCGGGAGGGGGGCGGCGGTGTCCGGGTCCACCTCGGGCGGCGCGGGCGCGGCCGTGTCCCGGCGCGGCCCGTCGGCCGGACGCTCCCCGGGGCCCTCGTAGGGCGTGAGGACCTGCTCCTCGCGCTCCGCCTCGGCCCTGCGCTCGTCGAGGCGTTCGCCTATGCGGCTCAGGCTCTCACCCAGCCGGCCCAGCCACCCTGGCACTCTGGACATCGCTTCCCTTATCCCCCGCTCGCTCTTCCCCACCGGCTCCCCCGGAGACCGCGGACCTTCGAAACTACACGCAAGAAGCCCCTCACCGTAGGACGGTGAGGGGCTCTTGAAGGTTGAGCACGCCGTACTAGTACCAGCGGTTGGCCTGCCAGAACGACCAGGCACCACACGGGCTGCCGTAGCGGCTGTCCATGTAGTTGAGGCCCCACTTGATCTGGGTGGCCGGGTTGGTCTGCCAGTCGGCGCCGGCCGAGGACATCTTGCTCCCCGGGAGGGCCTGGACGAGGCCGTAGGCGCCCGAAGACTGGTTGACCGCCAGGTAGTTCCAGGTGGACTCGTGGTTCACGATGTTGCTGAAGCACTGGAACTGCGAGGCCGGGACCATCTGGCGAGCCATCGCCTTGACCTCGGCGACGGAGTACGAGCCCTTCGCGCTGAAGGACGAGGCGTCACGGACCGCGGAGCGGCTGGCGCGCTCGGCCTCCGCCTCCTTGCGCTCCTTCTCGGCCTTGGCCGCCTTGTCGGCCGCCTCCTTCTTGGCCTCGGCGTCCTTGGCCGCGCGAAGACGAGCCGATTCCTCGGCGGACTTCTTCGCGACCGAGTCGGCAGCGGCGGCCTGGACATCGGCCTGCTCCGAGAGGGACGAGACCTGTACCTGGGCCTGCTCGCCCACGGGAATGTCCGCGAGCAGCGTCGTGTCGGCCGCGGTGGCCTCGAAGTTGTCGTCCGAGGACTGAGCGGCATTACCTGACGCAACGCCCATGACGGCGCCGACGGTGGTGACCGCAGTGGCCGAAGCCACCGCGAATCCCCGGACCGAGATCCGGCTCACACGGTTTCCTTCCAGCACGCCCGCACAGGTGACCACGCGGGCGAAATCGTGCCCCTGGCGCTGGTCTCCGACGTACGGGGTCACAGAAGACACGGGCCCGTGGTGCTGTGGGCGGCATACGGCGGACGACTGTTGAGTTGTGTGGTGCTTGTGCGCCTGAGGGTGCACGGGTGCCGTATGCGGGGCCTGACGGAAGCAAGACTTTGCCGGACAGCCACACCGCAAGGCAATTCTCCGATGCGTGTGAAAGCTCACACCTCTGCAGGGGCAGGTGTTTTCGGAGTTGGAGGGGACATGGAGGCGCCGCCCGGCTAAGCTCCTTCGCTCTGCCGGGCGGCGCCAACTTCCGTACACGCACGGACGCGTACGAAACGGGTCAGATCTGACCGTCCTCCAGCATCTCCGTCACGAGCGCCGCGATCTGCGAACGCTCGGAGCGGGTGAGGGTCATGTGGGCGAAGAGCGGATGCCCCTTCAGTTTCTCGACCACGGCGACGACTCCGTCGTACCGGCCGACCCGGAGGTTGTCCCGCTGGGCGACATCATGGGTCAGAACGACCCGCGAATTCGTTCCGATACGGGACAGAACGGTCAACAGGACGTTCCGCTCCAGGGACTGGGCCTCGTCCACGATGACGAACGCGTCGTGGAGCGAGCGGCCCCGGATGTGGGTGAGCGGCAGGACCTCCAGCATCCCGCGGCCGAGCACCTCCTCGATCACCTCGCGGCTCGCGACCGAGGACAGCGTGTCGAAGACCGCCTGCGCCCAGGGGCTCATCTTCTCGGACTCGCTGCCCGGCAGGTAGCCGAGCTCCTGGCCGCCGACCGCGTACAGCGGACGGAAGACCATCACCTTCTGGTGCTGACGGCGCTCCAGGACCGCCTCCAGGCCCGCGCAGAGCGCGAGCGCGGACTTGCCGGTGCCGGCCCGGCCGCCCATGGAGATGATGCCGACGTCCGGGTCGAGGAGCAGATCGAGCGCGATCCGCTGCTCGGCGCTGCGGCCGCGGAGCCCGAAGGCCTCCCGGTCGCCGCGGACCAGCCGTACGTTCCCCTCGGCGGTGACCCTGCCGAGCGCCTTGCCGCGCTCGGACTGGAGCACCAGGCCGGTGTGGACCGGAAGCCCGGCGGCCTCCGGCACGTACAGCGACTCCTGCTCGAAGAGCAGGTCCACCTGCTCGCCGGAGAGCGCCAGCTCGGACATCCCGGTCCAGCCGTTGGCGTCCGTGATGGCCAGCTCGGCGCGGTACTCCTCGGCGAGGAGTCCGACCGAGGAGGCCTTGATGCGCAGCGGCAGGTCCTTGGAGACGACCGTGACGTCGTACCCCTCCGCCTGGAGGTTGCGCGCGACCGCCAGGATCCGTGAGTCGTTGTCCCCCAACCTGTAGCCGGCGGGCAGGATGCCGGGGTCCGAATGGTTGAGCTCGACACGCAGGGTGCCGCCCAGGTCCCCGACGGGGAGCGGGGCGTCGAGGCGTCCGTACCGGACCCGGAAGTCGTCCAGGAGGCGCAGGGCCTGCCGGGCGAAGTACCCGAGTTCGGGATGGTGCCGCTTGGCCTCCAGCTCCGTGACCACGACGATCGGGAGCACTACCTCGTGCTCCTCGAAGCGGGACACGGCGTTGGGGTCGGCCAGCAGGACGCTGGTGTCGAGAACATAGGTGCGCCGGTCGGAAAGGCGGCGCTTCGTGCTTGTCACCACGGAAGGACAGACCCCCTCGGAAGACCCCTGTGAGGTCGGGGTGCGACGGAACCGGTGTCGCTGCGGAATGGGACCGGGCTCAGGCCGCCATGCGCGGGCCGAACCACGGCCCTCCGCTTCTCCCGTGCGCGTCCCGCACGGTCGTCCTGGTGCAAGGGGCCTCCCGGGTGGCGGTCTCCGTGCCGCTCACTTCACCAGGGATATGCCCTCGAACAGGGCCGACCATGCCATGGCATATGACGACGTGTTCATGAACACGAGGTGATCGGTTCCGACCGGCTCTCCGGGGCGCTCCGGGGCACCCCCGGGGGGGGCTCAGGTTCCGTAACGCCGGTGCCGGGCGGCGTAGTCGCGCAGCGCCCGCAGGAAGTCGACCTTGCGAAAGGCCGGCCAGTGCACTTCACAGAAGTAGTACTCGGAATGGGCGCTCTGCCACAGCATGAATCCGGACAGCCGCTGCTCGCCGCTGGTGCGGATCACCAGGTCCGGGTCGGGCTGACCGCGCGTGTAGAGGTGCTCCGAGATGTGCTCGACGTCGACGATCTCGGCGAGCTCCTCGAAGCTCGTCCCCCGCTCCGCGTGCTCCAGGAGCAGCGAGCGGACCGCGTCCGCGATCTCCTGCCGGCCGCCGTAGCCCACGGCCACGTTCACGAGTATCCCCGTGTTGGCGTGGGTGGCCTGCTCGGCCTCCTTGAGCACGGACTGCGTGCGGGCGGGCAGCAGGTCCATGGTGCCGACGTGGTTGACCCGCCAGCGGCCGTCGGCGGCCAGCGCACGCACGGCGTTCTCGATGATGCCGAGCAGCGGGACCAGCTGCTCCTCGGGGCGGTTCAGGTTGTCCGTGGAGAGCATCCAGAGCGTGACGACCTCGACGTCGGTCTCGGCGCACCAGCCGAGCAGCTCCTGGATCTTGTCCGCGCCCGCCTTGTGCCCCTGCTCGGGAGTCCCGCCGGACGCCTTGGCCCAGCGACGGTTCCCGTCGAGGATGACCCCGATGTGCTTGGGCACCTGGGCGTGGTCGAGGCGGCCTTCCACCCGGCGTGCGTAGAGCCCGTACACCAGGTCGCGCAGGTTCACTGTTCTTTACCTCTCCATGCAGCGGCAGGTCCGCCGTACCGCGGCGGTCCGCAAGCCGCCACACTACTGCGCACGGGCGACGGGCTCCCAGCCCGGGACTGTCACAAGTCCGTGATAAGCAGAGATACGTGACTGATTCCCCCGTGTACCGCGCCTCCGCGGACCGTTACGACACCATGGAGTACCGCCGCTCGGGTCGCAGCGGCCTCAAGCTCCCCGCGATCTCCCTCGGCCTCTGGCACAACTTCGGCGACGACCGCGCGCTCGACAACCAGCGCGCGATCCTGCGCCGCGCCTTCGACCTCGGTGTGACCCACTTCGACCTGGCCAACAACTACGGACCGCCGCCCGGCTCCGCCGAGCTGAACTTCGGCAAGCTCTTCGCCCAGGACTTCGCGCCCTACCGGGACGAGCTGATCGTCTCCACCAAGGCCGGCTACGAGATGCACCCCGGCCCGTACGGCGAGTGGGGCTCCCGCAAGTACCTGATGTCCTCGCTCGACGCCTCCCTGAAGCGGATGGGCCTCGACTACGTCGACATCTTCTACTCGCACCGCTTCGACCCGCACACCCCGCTGGAGGAGACGATGGGGGCCCTGGCCTCCGCCGTCCAGCAGGGCAAGGCGCTGTACGTCGGTGTCTCCTCGTACAACAGCGAGCAGACCGCCGAGGCCGCGCGGATCCTCCGGGAGATGGGCGTCCCGGCGCTCATCCACCAGCCCTCGTACTCGATGATCAACCGCTGGACCGAGGACGACGGCCTCCTCGACACCCTCGAGGAAGCCGGCATGGGCTGCATCTCCTTCGTGCCGCTGGCACAGGGGCTGCTCACCAACAAGTACCTGAAGGGCATCCCGGAGGGCTCGCGGGCCACCCAGGGCAAGTCCCTCGACCCGAACCTGCTCTCCGACGAGGTGCTGCGGCGCCTTCGCGGTCTCGCGGACATCGCGGGCCGGCGCGGACAGTCCCTGGCGCAGCTGGCGCTGTCGTGGGTGCTGCGCGACGAGCGGATGACCTCGGCGCTGATCGGCGCGTCCAGCGTCGCCCAGCTGGAGGAGAACGTGGCGGCCCTCGCGGCCGCGCCGCTGACCGCGGAGGAGCTCGTGGAGATCGACTCGTTCGCCGTGGACACCGAGGGTACGAACATCTGGGCCGGCCGGGGCTGACGCCTCCGGAGTGACCGGGGGCAGGCCCCGAGGGGATCCGGGGCGAGTCCTGTGGGGTGGGCCCCGGCATCGGCCGGGGCGGGCCCGGCGGAACCGCGGGGCGGGGCCCGCGGGACCGCGGGAAAGAAAAAACGGGCCGGTCCGTGGGGGGGATACGGACCGGCCCGAGGGGGGGTTTCCACCATAACCCTTCGTTAGTCGTCTCGCGCGCCAGGTACGCCGAACCGACCTCGCCCAATTCGCCGGATCCCAGTCGGGACAAGGGCTGCGGGGGCCTGTGGCGGGTTTGCGCCCCGGCGTGGCGGCGGACTTCCGTCCCTCCGAAGAGGGACCGGCCGGACGGGGCGCGGTTGACGGCGCCGGGCCGGGGCCGAACCCGGAGCGGCCCGGAGGCGCGGGTTCAGGGAAGGGCCGTGAACGCGCCGAGGAGCAGTCCGAGCAGCCCGCCCGCGAGCATGAACGGGCCGAAGGGGATCGCCGAGGAGCGGCCGGCCCGCCGCAGCAGCACGAGACCGAGGCCGTACACCGCGCCCAGCAGGAAACCCGCGAAGGCCCCGGCGAAGAGCACACCCCAGCCGTACCAGCCCAGGGCCGCGCCCAGCGGCACCGCCAGCTTGACGTCCCCGAAGCCGAGACCGCTCGGGTTGACCAGGAAGAGCACCAGATAGGCGCCGCCGAGCGCGAGCGCGCCGAGCACCGCGTGGAGCCAGGACCCCGCGTCGTACGGCAGGAGCTCGGCGCCCGCGAGGAGCAGCGGCACGGCGGCGGCGAGCGGCAGGGTGAGCCCGTCCGGAAGCCGGTGCACGCGCGCGTCGACACTGGCGAGGAGGACGGCGAAGGGCACGCCCAGCAGCCAGACCGCCAGCTCGGGCCGGGGCCCGCCGGTGGCGGCGGCGAGCGCGGCGCAGGCGAGGGCGGTGAGCAGCGGGGCGGTGAGCGGGCTCCCGGTCGTCGCGCAGTCCCGCCGCCCAGGACCGCCGAGCCAGCCGCGCGCGGGCCCCACGAGCGCGTGCCCGGCGGGGCAGCGGTCCCGCCACGGCTCCTCGGGGTCCACCGAGAGCCGGTACGCGGCACGCGGCACGAGCAGCCCCACGGCGGCGCCCCAGAGGGCGGCGAGGGCGATCATCGTGACGTACACGGACCAGACCCTAGGGTCCTTCGGCCGCTACGGTCTGGCACATGGGGAAATGGGAGGACGGCCGGGGAACGCTGACGGTGCCGTCGCCGGACGCCGTCGTGCCGCTGGAGGTCGCGGCCTCGTACCGGGCCCGCCGTCGGGGGCTGCTCGGACGGGACGGGGTCGCCGGGGCGCTGCTCATCGTCCGGACGAACAGCGTGCACACCTTCGGCATGCGGTTCGCGATCGACGTGGCCCATCTGGACCGCTCGTTCACGGTCCTGTCCGTCGTCACGATGCGGCCGGGGCGGCTCGGCATGATCCGGCCGCGCGGCCGGCACGTCCTGGAGGCGGAGGCGGGCACGATGGCGGGCTGGGGGCTGCGGCCCGGAGCACGCGTGCGTGTCGACGTCACGGCGGGCCCGAACCGAGGAGGGTGAAGGCCCCGTACACGGCGGAGGCCGTCGCGAGTCCGGCGAGGACCGGCACGACGGTACGGGTCCGCAGCCGCGCGAGGGCCACGGCCGGCGGAAGCAGCAGCCCGAAGGCGGGCATCATCAGCCGCGGCCGCGAGCCGAAGTACGCGGCGCCGACCAGCGAGACGAACACGACGCCGATCGTGTAGACGAGCAGGGGCAGCGGCTGCCGCTGCCGTACGCAGAGGGCGACCAGCCAGCCGAGCAGCGCAAGAGCCGCGCACAGGCCGAGGGCGGCCGGCCACGGCAGCCCGGCGATGAACCGGGCGAGGGCGACGCCGCCGTCGATGGAGTTGCCCCA
Organism: Streptomyces sp. NPDC017246; assembly: GCF_044331325.1. NCBI lineage: Bacteria > Bacillati > Actinomycetota > Actinomycetes > Kitasatosporales > Streptomycetaceae > Streptomyces > Streptomyces sp. NPDC017246. The sequence continues at coordinate 58,399 of NZ_JBIRMW010000019.1, forward strand.
GGCGGCCTGGACCTCGAAGTACGCGGTCCCACCGCCCTCGCGGACACCGACGTACACGATGTACCCGAGCCAGCCGAGCGGCGCGATCAGGACCCCGAGCACCGTCCGCAGGGGCAGCCGCCGATCCCGTACCAGCAGGACGAGGGCGGTGATCCCGAGGGCGGCGATCAGCGCGGCGGCCGTCGGCCGGGTGAGCCCGGCGGCCGCGCACAGGACGCCGGCCAGGATCCAGCGGCCGCGCAGGACCGCGTACAGCGACCAGGCGGCGAGGGCCGTGAACAGCGTCTCCGTGTACGCCATCGACTGGACGAACGCGGTCGGGTACACGCCCCAGAGGACGGCGAGCAGGACACCGGCGCGAGTCCCGAATGCGTGCCCGCCGCACTTGTGGATGCCCCAGGCGGCGGCGAGCCCGGCGGTCCAGGAGACCAGCAGGCCGGCGGTGGCCGCGTCGAGGGGAAGAAGGGTGGAGAGGCCGCGCTCCAGAGCCGGGAAGAGCGGGAAGAAGGCCAGGTCGGAGTGGACGTCGCCGTTCGGCAGGGTGGTCTCGTACCCGTAGCCGTGCTCGGCGATCCGCACGTACCAGACGGAGTCCCAGCGGCCCTTGAGCCGGTGCGGCCCGTCTTCGCCGGTCGCGGCCGCGGCGATGGCGAGGACGGCGAGACCGATGAGGCGGGTCGCGGCGTACCCGCAGAGGGCGAGGACGGTGGGGTGGCAGGTTCTGAGGGAACGGCTGAGACGGCTGAGACGGCTGGGTCGGTCGGGACCGTCGGCTTGATCGGGACCGCCGGGTTGACCGAGACGGGCGGGGCGATCGAGAGGGTCGGGTCCTGGCGCGGGCATGCGTCCGATTATCCCGGCGCCGCGGAACGGCTCAGCCCAGGGGCCTTATGCGGACGAATCGCGCGGCCATGACAGGACCGAGCTGGTGGACGATGGCGTGTCCGGGCTCCTGCGGGGAGGGCAGATCACCGAGGAACGAGGTGACGATGACCTCGTCGATGCCGAGGACCCCGCGACAGCTCTGCTCCTCCAGGAAGGCGAGGGTGCGGCGCCAGTCCGCGGCCGCCGGCGCCTCGCCGAGGAAGGACCGGACGGTGTCCTGGACGACATCCCAGAAGAACACGTGCGGCTGCACATCGCCCTGATGGAAGACATGGTTCTCGTACACGTTCCGGAACTCGGGAATCCGGGTGACGAGATCACTGACCAACTGCACACTCGGCGCCGCGCCCGGCGGCTCGCTCGTCGTCGTCATCCGTCCAGAATGCTCCCGCCCCGCGAACCTGTCCCGCCACCTTTGCGCTTTCCTGACGACGGCTTTCGGCAGGTTTTCCACAGGGGGTGCGAACTGTCCCTCTTCCGTGGATCGTTGGGCGTATGTACGAGTTGGCGATCCTCGCCAGGGGCGGGGTCCTCCTGACGGTCTGGGCGGTCGCGGCGGGCTGGCCCCCGGGCCGCCTCACCGGCCGCCTGCGCAGGGACGGCTGGCAGCGGATCTGCCGGGGCGCGTGGGCGGCCCCGGGGAAGGAGGTGGACTGGCGGCTGAGAGCGACGGCGCTCCAGCTGCTGCGCCCGGAGCTGGTGTGCAGTCACGGGACGGCGGCGCGACTGCACCGCATCGAGCGCCTGGGAGCGACGGGGCCGCCGGACCACCTGGAGTTCACCGCCCCTGCACCCGGTCGCGCGCGGCCCAGCGACGGCATACGCGTCCATGGCACGACGTTCCTGACGGCCGGGGACCGGTCGACCCGGCGGGGCCTGCGGACGACGACCCCGGCGCGGACGGTGGGCGACCTGATACGGGCCGCCGGAAGCCGGGAGGAGGCGGTGGTGGTCGCCGACTCGGCGCTCGCGCGCAGGGCGGTCGAAGGGGTACGGCGCGGGGCACTCGTCCGGTACGAGGAACTCGCCGCCGAACTCGCTTCGCCCCGGCGGGGAGCGGTCCGCGCCCGGACCTGGCTGCGGCTGACCGAGGCCGCGTCCGGCTCCCCCGCGGAGACGGTCGCCCGCCTGCGGATACGGGACGCGGGCCTCCTCCCCGAGTCTCAGCCCACGGTGCGGACGGCGGCGGGGGCACCCCTGCGCCCGGACTTCCTCTTCCGCGCGGAGGGCCTGGCCGTGGAGGTCGAGGGCTACGCCTTCCACGGCACCCGACGCGCCCACGAACGGGACGTGGCCCGCTTCAACGCGCTGCAGTCCTGCCCGGAGATCCGCCGTGTCCTGCGGTTCACGGCGGACGAGGTGTTCCACCGCCCGGACCGCATGACGGCCACGATCCGGGTGGCCCTGGGGATCTGACGACGTTCCGGCCTTCGGCGCAGGTTCCGGTCAGGGTGTGACGGGTGGCGTGGTGCGGGGGAACGAGATCTCGACGCGACGGTTCTTCTTGCGGCCCTCCTCGGAGCCGTTGTCGGCGATCGGATAGTCCTCGCTGTAACCGCGGATGTCGAAGGTCGTACCCGGGTCGAGACTCCGCGCGAGCACCAGCTGCACGGCCTGGGCACGCTGCTTGGACAGCTTCAGGCCGTGCTCGTACGTCCCCAGGTTGTCGGTGAACCCGAAGACCCGGACGCGTCCGGACCCCAACTTGTCGATCTCCGTCGCGATGGCGGCGATCCGAGCGGTGGCGGCGGGCCCGAGCTTGGCGCTGTTCTTGGGGAACAGCACCTCGGCCTGCAACGCGAAGGTCACGTCCACATTGGTGTCGGCCCGACGCTGCTCGCCGCCCTCCTCCTCGACGATCTGCTTGATGTCGAGAACCTTGGCGGGCGCGAGGGTGGCACCGTCGGGCAGCATCAGCTCGGGGGCGTTGGGGTCGATGGCGGGAGGCGGGGAGGCGGAGGCGGCGGAACCGGGGGGATCGTCGGCGTGAGCACTGGGCACGGCGAAGGGACCCAGGGCGACCGTGACGATCGCGAGGGCGGCGAGGCGGCGGTATGTCGTCGTCATCGTGTCGCCTCAGGAGAGTTTGAGGGTGGCGGGTTCGAAGGTGGGGAGCTGGAAGGAGACGTCGGTGGCAGAGGCGGGGGGTGCGGGGAATTGCATGAAGACGTTGACCGAATCACCACCCGAGACGATTCCCAGCCCTGTAGTGGTCAACGGCCGTCCGTCAGTGTCCCGCAGGACGTAGTAACGCTTCTTCCCTACGCCGTCCACGAGAGTAGCTCCGCCTAGAGAGTTGCCATGCTTCAACACTTCCGTCTCGACCCCCCTCAGGTCGGGAACTGCACGCCCCTTGCCCGAGGTGTTCTTCAGAACCCCCTTGACCGTCAAGAATCCCCCGGCGTCGCGAACCGCCGAATTGATGGTCAACTCGAACCCGTCTTGCCCCTTGAGGACAGCCAGCGCCTCCGGTGGCTGCTCGGCCGGCCGCTCCTCCTGCGTGGTCGCATCACCCCGAGGAGCGGATGTCTTCGCAGTGGGCTTATCTGCCTTTGGGTCCGCTTCGGCGCCACAACCAACCACAAGAAAGGTAGCTGCCAGCGCGAGGGAGACCACCCCCCTCCTTCCGTGAACATTCATGAAGTACCCATCCTTTAATCGTCGTTGGTCAGTCGGAGAGTCGAACAGAGAAGAGGTCAACCGCATCGGGAAGGGCCGGGTTCTCAGGATCGATGTCCCATGCCTCGTCGCCGCACACTAGGCCGACTATCGGCTCCTTCTCAGGCGGATCGGTCGGTGTCGGCTCTTGAGTCGGCTCAGTGGGCGGCGGCTCGTCAGTGGGCTCAGGAGGTGCCGGCTCAGCAGTGGGCTCAGGTTCGTCAAAGGTGCAGCGCGGTTCGATCACGGCCTCGGCCGATGCCGCCGCGTGCTGTGACTCCGTACCGGGAACAAGGGATCGACCGACCGTACCTGTCGTGCGAACCGTCACCTTGAACCCCTCGCCCCCCGACAGGAGGCGCTCGCAACCGCCTGGCGGTAGCTCAGCACCGTTCCTGGCTGCGAATTCAGCTGCCCGCCCGCACGCCAAGGCATCGACATATTGCTCTCCGTCGAGAAATGGGCCCCATTGCGTGGGGTCGGCGATCACCTCCAACCACCCGATGCGCAGCTGCTCTCGCGCATCCTGCGCGGCGGCCAACGCGGCGGAGTCAGCAGCAGTTTGAGCCCCATTACGAGTGGATGCGGCTTGCCCCACCGCGAAGTACACGAACGCAAGGAACAGCAAAGCCGCAATCACCGTGATGTATACGGGAAATGCCTGGCCCGAGTCGCTGGCGCCGTTACCCAGACCTAGCCGGTCAACTCGGCGATCTTGTTCTTGATTGCCGTCATGATCGTGGAACCGATGTCCGTGCCGGTGATGGCCACCACAATCGCCACCACCACCACAATGATCCCCAAATACTCCACCGCCGTCTGTCCGCGGTCCCCGGACAGCAGTCGGCTTGTCATTCGTACCTTGGCCTTGGTCAGAGCCTTCAGCATCGCGTCGTTCATCGTGGTCCCCTCCGCGTTCAGACGCCTGCGCACGGGCACGGTACGCCGACCCGTTCGTCGGTGCACAGGGCCCGTGGGCCCATCTGTGGGCCCGGGTCATCGGGTGGGCCTGGTGCCCAGCCAGGAGGCTATGGCCTCGGCACGGGTGTCGGTGTGGAGTTTGGCGAAGATTCGGTTGATGTGGTTCTTGACCGTCTTCTCGGTGATGAAGCAGGTCGCGGCGATCTGCCGGTTGTTCAGGCCCGTGGCGATCAGGTCCATCACTTCCACCTCCCTCGCACTCAGTCCCCACTGTTCCACAGTCCGTTGCAGGCGCGAAGACATGGATTCAAGCCGCGTTGACATTGAGACAATTGGGTCTCCTCCCTCGTGTGCGGTCGCACGCAGCGACCGCAGCAGGACCTCCGACGCCGTCGCCGTGAACCGGGCCCGCCCCTCTCCCGCGTCCCGGACCGCCCGTACGAGCTCCTCCGTCGTGAATTCGCCGTGGACGAGGTAGCCGGCCGCTCCGAGGCGCAGGGCCTCCTGCACCGTCTCCGGTTCGCGGCTGTGGGTGAGCATCAGGACGTGGGCGAGGCGGGCGAGCTGCGGGAGGGCCGTCAGGCCGTCGTGCGGGGGCATCCGGGCGTCGAGGAGGATCACCCGCGGCCGGGTGCGGAGCGTTTCGCGGAGGGCCTCGCGGCCGTCCGCCGCCTCCGCCACGACCCGGAAGTCCGGGTGGCCGCCGAGCAGGGACCGCAGGCCCGCTCTGACCACCGGGTTGTCGTCGGCGACGAGGAGCGTCAGGGCCGTGGGGGTCATCTCGCGGCCCCCAGGGGGATTTCCAGGCGCACTTCGGTGCCGCGCGTCGCGTCCCCGCGGCCGATCCGGAGTCTGGCGCCGACGCCCGCCGCCCGTTCGACCATGCCCACCAGGCCGAAGTGGCCGGTGCCGCGCAGGGCGTCGAGGTTCGTGCCGGGCGGCAGGCCCCGGCCGTCGTCGCGGACGCTGATGCGGAGGAGGCCCGCGTGGACCCCGGCCGTGACGTCGATGCGGGTGGGGTGGGCGTGGCGGCCGGCGTTCTCCATGGCCTCGGCCGCGATGGAGAGGAGGTGCCTGGCCATCGGGTACGGGACGACGGGCGGGGTTCCGTCCCCCTCCGAGTGGTAGGCGGTGGCGATTCCGGAGGATTCCCAGCGGGTGCTGAAGTCGCGTACGCGATTGGTGAGTTCGGAGGCCAGGTCGATGCCGGCCGCTCCCGCCCCGCCGTAGGACTGGCTTCGCAGGTCGGAGAGGAGTTCGCGGGATTCGGCCGCCGCCCGGCGGGCCGCGCGGGCGACGAGTGCGGCGCGGTCCTTGACCTCCGTCGGGTCGGTGCAGGTCGCGAGGGCGTCGGCGGCGAGCGCGAGGCCGTGCAGGGTGCCGGCGACGGAGTCGTGCATCTCGCGGGCGAGCCGGGCCCGTTCGACGTCGACGGCGTGGGCGGCGGTGAGTCGTACGCGGGCTTCGGCGAGGGCCTGGCCGGCCTCGCCGTACCGCAGCAGCAGGTTCCGCAGGGTGACGCCGAGCGCGCCGGTGATGACGCAGAGGCCGGCGAGGAGGAGGACGTCGCCGCGTACGGCGAGCAGGACGAGGGACTGGAGGCAGGCGAAGAAGGCGGCGCCGCGCCAGCTGTAGGCGAGTCCGGCGAGGAGGGGTGTGCAGACGCTGACGTATCCGAGGGTGCTCTGCGGTCCGGCGGTGACGAGGAGGAGGGCGCCGAGGAGGGTGTCGGCGGCGAGCAGGGCGGGGTGCGCGAGGAGGAGGGGGCCGAAGCGTTCCCAGTCGCGGAAGAGGACGTACGAGCCCATGAAGGTGACGACGACGGCGGCGCCGACGAGCCGGACGGGGAGTCCGGGTGCGGCGCCGAGGAGGGCGGCGGGGGCGGCGAGGGCGATCATCGCGAGCCGGAAGCCGAAGACCTGTCGGCACATGGCCTGGAGGGCGTTGACCTGGAGCGCGTCGGCCTGCGCGTTGCCCCGGAGCGAGCCGGTCCGCGTGTCGCTCCGGGGCGAACCGGTCCGCGCGTGGCCCCGGAGCAAGCCGGTCCGAGCATCGCCCCGCAGCGCGGCTGCCCGGGGCTTTCCGGTCCGTATCGTGCGCATCAGCCGCTCACTCGCCCGTCACCGAGCCGAAGTCCGTGCCCGTGCCCAGGAACAGGCCCGCGCCGAGCAGGATCATCGTCGCCGGGACCATCAGCGTGGTGATCACCATGGTCGCCTTGGGGACGGCCTTGGCCGCCTTGCGGCGTGCGTTCTGGGCGTCGGTGCGCCGCATGTCGTTGGCGATCTGGATGAGGGTGTCGACGATCGGGGCGCCGAGTTCCTCGCCCTGCTGGAGGGCGGTGACGAACTGGGCGACCTGTTCGGAGTCGTTGCGGCGGCGAAGTTCGTCGAAGGCCTGCCGACGGCTGACGCCCATGTCCATCTGACGGAGGGTGATGCGGAGTTCGTCGGCCCAGGGGCCCTCGTACTTCTCGGCGACGCGTTCGAGGGCCTGCCGGAAGCCGAGGCCGGCGGAGACGACGACGGCGAGGACGTCGAGGAAGTCGGGCAGGGTGCGTTCGATCTGGTCCTTGCGGATGCGGACGGCCGACCAGATGCCGACCTCCGTCCAGAACGCGCCGAAGGCGAACAGGAGCAGGGCGACCAGGAAGGAGCCCTTGCTCAGCATCAGCAGGCCGCCGAGGAGTCCCAGGAAGCCGTAGACGGCCCGCCGCGCCCCGTACCGGTCGATGGTGAGTCCGCCGGGGTTTCCGGCGAGGTCGATGCGGCGGCGGACGGCGTTGACGCGTTTGGGGCCCATGAGCCGCAGGACGGCGGGCGACCAGCGCATGCCGAGCCGGTCGACGGCGGAGTCGACGGCGCCGGTACGGGTGGCGCCGACCTCCAGGGCGAGCCGGAGGTCGTCGGGGAGCTTGGCGTCGGCGCGGTAGAGCCGCAGGCCGTAGGCGGCCCCGGCGACGGCGAGCCCGGCGAGGAGGGCGAGGAGGAGGTCCACGGTGGCAGTCCCGTCCCTACACGTCGATCTTGGAGAAGCGGCGGATGGCGACGAAGCCGACCACGTACAGGGCGAACGCGGCGACGACGGCGAACTGTCCGATGCCCGAGCCGGTCATCCGGTCGAGGGCGCCGGGCTGCATGTTGTCGATGAGCAGGAGCGAGCCGACGCCGATGACGGGGACGGAGTACGCGGTCATGCTCACCTGGGAGAGCTGGGTGCGGACCTCGCGCCGGGTCTCCTTGCGTTCCTCCAGGGTCTCGGTGAGGTTGCGCAGGGAGGAGACGACGGTGCCGCCGGCCCGGTTGGCGAGGACGAGGGTGGTGACGAGGACGACGAGTTCGCGGGAGGGCAGGCGTTCGGCGAGTTCGCCGAGCGCGTCGTCGAGGGAGGTGCCGACGGCCAGTTGCTGGGCCACCTTCTCCAGTTCGTCGCCCGCGGGGGCCTCCAGCTCGTCGGCGGCCAGGCTGAGCGCCATCCGCAGGGCGAGTCCCGCCTGCGTGGCGTTGGCCAGGATGCGGGAGAGCTCGGGGAGCTGGTTGATGAACTTCTCGATGCGCTTCTGGCGCTGCCAGCCGAGGTAGCCCATCGCCACCCACACGCCGAGGAGTCCGCAGATCGGGCCGAAGAAGGGGGACAGCGCGGCCTGGCCGACGAACCAGAGGACGGCCACCGTCGCCGCGAGGGCGACCGTGAACTCGCCGGGTGTGATGTCGAGGCCGGTGGCCGCGATCCGCAGTTCCAGCCTGCGGCCGAGGGCGGTCCTGCGGACTCGCCGGTCGACGCCCCGGAAGCGGCGGGCGCGGCGGCCGCCGGTCTCGGGCGCGCCCGACTCGTCGAGCCGGGCGACGAGCGCCGCGTGCCGGCGGGCCCCGCTCGCGTACAGCTGGACGCCGGTGACTCCCAGGACGCAGCAGAGCAGCGCGACGCCGATCGTCAGCCAGAAGGGGTCCGTCATCATTCCGCCTCTCGGGTGGCCAGGTGGGCGTCGTTCGCGGCCACGCCGAAGGCCTGCGGGATGGGCTGGCCCGCGAGGTAGAGGCGTTCGGCGACCCGCCGGGGCAGCGGGTGGTACGTGAACTGCCCGTACACCCGTCCGTCGGCGGCCAGCGGCTGGGCGTGGAAGCGGCAGACCGTGGCGAGCAGGAAGCGTTCGCGCCCGTGGGAGGCGAGGACGGAGATCTCGGTGATGCGGCGGGTGCCGTCGGGGTGCCGGGTGAGCTGGACGAGGACGTCGACCGCGCTGTTGATCTGGTCGCGGAGCGCCTCGAACGGCACCTTGACCTCGGACATGGAGGCCAGGGTCTGGAGGCGCATGAGCGCGTCCTCGGCCGAGTTGGCGTGGACGGTGGCGAGCGAGCCGTCGTGGCCGGTGGACATCGCCTGGAGCATGTCGAGGGTCTCACCGCCGCGGACCTCTCCGACGATGATCCGGTCGGGGCGCATGCGCAGGGAGTTGCGGACGAGGTCGCGGATGGTGATGGCGCCGCGGCCCTCGATGTTCGGCGGGCGGGCCTCCAGCCGGATGACGTGGGACTGCTGGAGCTGGAGTTCGGCGGAGTCCTCGATGGTGATGATCCGCTCGCCGTCGGGGACGAGTCCGGAGAGGGCGTTGAGGAGGGTGGTCTTCCCGGTGCCGGTGGCGCCGGAGACGATCAGGTTGAACTTGGCCTGCACGAGACCGGAGAGCAGGAGCAGCATCTGTTCGTCGAGGGAGCCGAGGCCGAGCATCTCGTGGAGCGTGTACGCCCGGGGGAAGCGGCGGATGGTGAGGGTCGCCCCGGTGAGCGAGAGCGGCGGGATGATGACGTTGACGCGCTCGCCGGAGGGCAGCCGGGCGTCGACCATCGGGTTCGACTCGTCGACGCGCCGGTTGACGGTGGAGACGATGCGCTCGATGGTCTGCATCAGCTGGTCGTGCGAGGCGAAGCGGAGCGGCAGCAGTTCGACGCGTCCGGCGCGTTCGATGAAGATCTGGTCGGGTCCGTTGACCATGATCTCGGTGATCGAGGCGTCTTCGAGGAGTGGTTCGAGGACGCCGAGGCCGAGGGCCTCGTCGACGACACGGCGGATCAGCTGGGACCGCTCGGCGGTCGAGAGGACGGGGCCCTCGCGGCTGATGATGTGCCCGAGGACGCGCTCCAGCCGGGCGCGCCGCTCGGCGGCCGCGAGCGCGGACATCTCGGTGAGGTCGATCTCCTCCAGGAGCTTGGCGCGGAAGGCGGCGACGAGGTGACCGTCCTCCCGGGCGGCGGCGTTGCCGCCGTGGTCCTCGGGGGCGTTGATCCGGGCTCGCAGGCTCATGGCAGGTCCTCCTCGTCGGGCATCGGCATGGTGGCGGTCTTCGTGACGGAGCCGAAGCCGTTCCAGAAGGGGACGACGGAGGGGATCTCGACCGTGACGGTGTAGACGGCCTCCCCGCCTCCCGCACCGCCGGTGACGTGGGAGCGCCGCGCGATCCAGCCGCTGACGGCCGCGTCGGCGGCCGCGTCGGGCGGTGGCGCGTCCTCGTCGTCGCTGCTCGCCGCCCGGGCGGCCGCGCGCGCGGCCGTGCCCGCCTGCTGGGCGGCGTAGGCGGCGATGCCGAGCTGAAGCCCCGCGAGGCCGACGAGCAGCAGGATGGGCAGGAAGCCGAGGTACTCGATGGCGGCCTGGCCCCGGTCGCGGGGCGCCTTCTCCGTACGGACGGTCATGGCCGCCTCTCCTCCGACACCGCGCCTGCCTTCCCCCGTACGGTGAACAGCCCTCCGACGCCGGGGACCAGGACGGGCACCCGGATCTCGACGACGGCCGTCACCATGCCCCCGTCGGTCGAGCAGCTGGGACTCGCGCCGCTCGACCAGGCTCCGTCCAGGTGGCGCAGCGCCGCCTCGCCGCAGTCCTCGCCGACCGCCGCCGCCCGCGCGGCCTCGTCAGCCGCGTTCCCCGCCAGTGTGTACGTGTAGCCGACCAGGACGACCTGCCAGAGCAGGGCGAGGGTGAGCAGGATGACCGGCACCATGCCGAGGAACTCGACCGCCACCTGCCCCCTGTCGTCGTCCCGGTGGATGCGCATGGCTCAGCGCCCTCCCGTGCGGCGCCGGAGCCCCAGCGAGCCCCGGTCGCCGGCCCGCGCGAGCTGTTTGCCGGGCTGTCCCGCTGTCGCCGGTGCCTGGACCAGGCCCAGCTCTCCCGCCAGGGACCACAGCGCCTGCTTGACGGTCGACTTGGCGTCGAGTTCGTGCAGCCGGCCGGCGTCGACGACGGCCTGGAGTTCCTTGAAGTGGGCGGGGACGGCGACGCCCGCGACCCGGGTGCCGGTGATCTTCTGGACGAGGGGCGGCTGGATCTCGGAGGAGCGGTGGTGGCGGTTGACCAGGGTCACCGTCTCCTCCGCCTTGCGGACCTGGAGCCGTTCCCACATGCGTACGGTCCGCTTGGCCGCGCGGACGGCGACCACGTCGGGGGTGGTGACGAGCAGGGCGGTGCCGGCCATCTCGATCGCGGCGGCGTTGGCGCCGGTGAGCTGGGAGCCGCAGTCGACGACGACGACCTCGTGACGGCCGCGCAGGGCGCTGACGATCTGGCGGGCGGCGCGGTCGGTGACCTCCTCGCCGCGTTCGCCCTCCGCCGGGGCGAGGAGCAGCGAGAGGCCGGTCTCGTGGACGTAGACGGCGTCCTGGAGGACGCGTGGCGAGATGTCGGCGATGGAGGCCAGGTCGGCGACGGAGCGCCGGAACTGGACGTCGAGGTAGGAGGCGATGTCGCCGCTCTGCAGGTCCATGTCGACGAGGGCGACGGTCCGTCCGGAGGCGCGGGCCGCGAGGGCGAGGTGGACGGCGGTGACGGTGGCGCCGACGCCGCCCTTGGCTCCGCTGACGGTGACGACGGTGCCGCCGGGGCCTGTGACCTGTTCGGCGCCCGCGCCGAGGTGGCGGCGGACCCCGACGGACCACTGGGCGGCGGCCTGGACGCGGCTGGCGAGTTCCTCGTATCCGAGGGGCAGGGTGACGAGTCCCCTGGCTCCGGAGTCCATGGCGGCGGAGAAGAGGACGGGGCTGGCGTCGGCGGTGATGAGGACGACGCCGACGGCGGGGAAGCGGAGGGCGACCTCGCGGACGAGTTCGAGGGCGGGGACGGGGCCGATCCGCTCGTGGACCAGGACGACCTCGGGGAGTTCGTCGAGGGACGCGGCGGCGAGGCGCGCGAGGGTGTCGACGAGCTGGGTGGAGTCGGTGACCGGCGGGGCGGGTTCGGCGTCGGGGAGCTGGCCGATCAGGGTGGTGACGGACCGGGCCGCGTCGGGGTCGCCGACGGCCGGCAGGATCCTGGTGGTCATACCGGCCTCACTTGTCCTTTTCGAGCGTGTAGGTGCGGTCGCGCTGGTCGGCCGGGGCGCCGCCGGTGGTGGGGGCGACGAGGGCGAGGCGTACGTGCTCGGCGAAGGACTCGGCGTACGCGACGCGCTGGGCGTCGAGGGTGGAGAGGGCGAAGGAGATCGGCACGGCCTCGTTGGTGCGGCCGGCGCGGCCGGAGCTGTCGCTGATCGGGGTGAGCTGGCCGACGTCGAGGACGCGGGCGCCGGCGACGATCATCCGGGACTGGGCGGCCTCGCCCTTCTTCTCGCCGGAGAAGGTGGCGTAGATGTTGACGGTGGCGCCGGCCTTGATCTTTCCGGCGACGCCGGTGGCGGCGTCGATCATGATGGCGATCTCCTGCTGGCCCGGCTGGAGTTCGGGCCGTTTCACGATCATGTCGGTCTGCAGGAGGGAGCCGGCCTTGAGCCGGGTGACGGCGATCCTGCCCTCGATCTGGCGGAGGTCGGTGACGGCGGTCTCCGAGAGCCAGCGCTCGGGCATGGAGATCTTCTCGAACTGGTTCGGGCTCAGGGGGGCGTAGGGGTCCACGTCCTTCTTGATCCGGTACGCGGTGGTCTCCGGGCCGACCTTGGAGTTCACGTCGCTGATGACGGCGAGGACGCCGGCGAAGGCGCCGAGGGCGCACAGGACGGACAGCAGCAGCAGGATGACGCCGCGGCGCTGGCGGGAGTTCATGGCCGTACTACCTCGATCGGAGACGTGGGACCGGACGGGCGGGGGTCGGGCTTTTGGCGGGTGCCGCGCGGGATACGGGTCATGGCAGCGCGCGCGGGGGGTTCACGGGAGTGAGTGCGTCGCGTCCCGTGCGCGCGGCGTGCGCGCCGGTGCCGAGGGCGCGGGGGCCCTGCGCGGGCACGCCGGTTCCCAGGGCCCGGGTGTCCGTGCCGAGCGACCGGGTGTCCGCGCCCGGGGCCCGCGTCTGCGTACCTCCGTGGGAGCGGTTCCCCGGCTCCGGCGGCGGCCCGCCCACCGTCAGGGGTGCGCCGCAGAATCCGCAGCGGTCGCCGATGAGCTCCATCGCGCACCAGTGGCAGGTCTCGCGCCGTACGGAGGAGACGAGCTGGTAGAGGACGGGCAGGTCGGGCAGGTACGCGGCGAACTCGACGAGTCTGCCGGTGCCCCACCAGCCGGGTGAGGAGTCGGGCAGCGCCGCCTCGACCGCGGCGCCCTGGATCCGCCACCGGGGTACGAGGCTGGTGGTGGGCCAGTCGGTCTGGAGCTGGCCCCGGGCAAGGAGGAGTTCGGTGGTGAACTCGGGTCCCGTCAGGGAGTCCTCTCCGCTGCCGACGCGCACGATCTGCGGGGTGGGTCCGGCGAGGACGGCGAAGTGGGCGCCGGGCAGCCAGCTCTTGAGGTGGGAGCCCAGGCTGACGGGGACGCGGTCGAGCCGGGAGACGGAGCCGAGGACGGCGCCCGCGTAGATGTAGTGGGCGAGCAGCCGGGCGGCGGAGGCGAGGACGCCGGGGCTGAAGTCGCAGCCCGCCAACTGCCTCAGCTGGCGGACGAGTACGGCCGCTCCGAGGGGTGGCAGGTCGGTCCTGACCAGGGCGATCCGGTCGCTTTCGAGCAGGGCGCGGACGGCGCGCAGCCGGTGCTCGACGGCGGCCGGGGCGGAGGTGGGGCAGACGACGATCACCTGGCCGAACCGCGCGAGCAGCTGCTGCATGTCGGCGATCGAGGCGTCGAGCGACTGGGTGTCGGGGGCCGGGAGCACGGTGGCGTGCGGGGTTCCGGGGTCGGTCGGTGGCAGCACCAGGTCGGCGCTGGTGACCGCGATCGCTGTCGGCACGTCGGACCCCCCGTCCCCTCCGGCCTCCGCCGTCCCGGGGGCCGCGGATCACTTACCGCGTTCGCGGCGTCACCGCAGGGTGCTGCCGCCTCTGCACCTTATCCACGTCCCCCGGGGTGGTGAACACACAATCCGCCAAGCTCCCCTCATTTATTTGGGCCCGGGCTTGGGCCCCTCGGCCCTTTTCACCCCGGCCGAACAGCCCTTGCTGCCAGAGGTCTTGACAACGCGATTGGTCTGGACCAGCTTGTTCCGACAACGGTGGCCACCGTCCGCACTCCCCGTACACCTCGTACGTCCGTACCCCCCGCACCACCTCGTACCCCCGTACGAACCCCTCCGTACGACGACGTACGGCACCTCCACATCCCCAACTCCCCCACCGGAGGATGCACGTGGACCGCACCACCACCCGCCCGCACGGACGCCGCCTGCTCGGCGGAGCCCTCGCGCTCGCCGTCGGCTCCGGGCTCGCCCTCGTCGGCGGAGCCGGCACCGCGCAGGCGGCGGACGTCAACGTCGCCAAGAACGCGGGATTCGAGAACGGCCTCGCCAACTGGTCCTGTTCCGCCGGGAGCGGCGCCGCCGTCTCCACCCCGGTACGCACCGGGGCCGGCGCCCTCAGAGCCACCCCGGCCGGGCTCGACAACGCCAAGTGCGTCCAGACCGTGGCCGTGAAGCCCAACTCCACCTACACGCTGAGCGCCTGGGTCCAGGGCGGATACGCCTACCTCGGCGCGAACAACACCGGGACCGGCACCGGCAGCGTCTCCACCTGGACGCCCGACAGCGCCGCCTGGAAGCAGCTCACCACCAGCTTCACCACCGGGGCGAGCACCACCTCGGTCGAGATCTACACCCACGGCTGGTACGGCACCACCCCGTACTCCGTCGACGACGTCAGCGTCTTCGGCCCCGACGGGGGCGGCGGCCAGGACCCCGACCCGGTCGTCCCGGCCACCCCGGCCGGTCTCGCCGCGGGCACCGCCACCTCGTCCTCCGTGGACCTGAGCTGGGCCGCGGTCTCCGGCGCCACGGGCTACAAGGTCTACCGGGACGGCGCCAACCCGCAGGCCGTGACGGGCACCTCCGCGACGGTCTCCGGGCTCACCGCCGACACGGCGTACCAGTTCCAGGTCGCCGCGACGAACTCCGCGGGCGAGTCCGCGAAGTCCACCGCCGTGACGGCGCGCACCGCCAAGGTCACCGACCCGGGCCCCGGCCCGGCCGTGCCCAAGCACGCCCTCACCGGCTACTGGCAGAACTTCAACAACGGCGCCACCGTCCAGAAGCTGCGGGACGTGCAGTCGCAGTACGACATCATCGCCGTGTCGTTCGCCGACTCGACGACCACGCCCGGCCAGATCGTCTTCAACCTCGACCCGGCCGTCGGCTACACCTCGGCCGCCGACTTCAAGGCGGACATCGCGGCCAAGAAGGCGGCAGGCAAGTCGGTCGTCATCTCGGTCGGCGGCGAGAAGGGGAACGTCACGATCAACAGTGACGCCTCCGCGACCACCTTCGCGAACAGCGCCTACGCCCTGATGCAGGAGTACGGCTTCAACGGCGTCGACATCGACCTCGAGCACGGCATCAACTCCACGTACCTGACCAAGGCGCTGCGCCAGCTCTCCGCCAAGGCCGGTTCGTCGATGGTCCTGACGATGGCCCCGCAGACCATCGACATGCAGAACACGGGCACGGAGTACTTCAAGACCGCGCTCGCCGTGAAGGACATCCTCACGGTCGTCAACATGCAGTACTACAACAGCGGTTCGATGCTCGGCTGCGACGGCAAGGTCTACAGCCAGGGCTCGGTGGACTTCCTCACCGCGCTCGCCTGCATCCAGATCCAGGGCGGGCTCGCCCCGTCCCAGGTCGGCCTGGGCGTCCCCGCCTCCTCGCGGGGCGCGGGCAGCGGCTACGTCGACCCGCAGATCGTGAAGAACGCGCTGGACTGCCTGACCAAGCTCACCGGCTGCGGCACCTTCAAGCCGGCCCAGGCCTGGCCGACGCTGCGCGGCGCCATGACCTGGTCGACCAACTGGGACGCGACGGCCGGCAACGCCTGGTCGAACGCGGTGGGCCCGCACGTCCACAACCTGCCGTAACAGCGCACACCCGTACGGAATCCCCACCGCAGCGCCGCCGCTCCCCCGGCGGCGCTGCGCCGTCTCGTCAGGCGGGAAGGAACCGGGCCAGGACCCGGGCGAGGCCGTGGACCCACTCGTCGACCCTGGCCGCCCGGCGGCCGTCGATCTCGCAGACGTAGCTGCCGCCGTCGTACAGGAGGACGGTGATCCGCAGCCATCGGCCGCGGCGGGTCCGCTCGTACCGCACGGCCCCGATCTCGGACCAGGTGAACTCGGCCTCGTCCTCCAGCAGCTGCAGGCAGATCCCGGCGCCGTCGGCGACGATGCCGTAGACGTTGTCGGCGGCGACGAACTCGGGCACGGGCTGCGGCGGCGTGGCGGGCGGCGGGGGCATGAAGGGTGTGGGAGTGGGTGGCCCGAACCCCGAGGAGACCGGCTCCCGCGGCGGCCCGAAGGAGGACGGGACCGGCTGCGGCGGCCCGAACCCCGACGCGGGCGGCCCCTGCGGCGGCCCGAGGGCCGACGGGGCGCCGGGCCCGACGGCAAGCGTCGGCGTCGATGGCGCCGGCGTGCCCGTCCGGTCCCGCGCCCCCTCCCCCAGGACGTCCAGGATCTCCTCGGGCGTGGGCCGTTCGGCGGGGTTCTTGGCGAGGCAGCGGCCGATGAGTCCGCGCAGTGCCTCCGGCACCGTGGCGAGGTCCGGGTCCTCGTGCACCGCCCGGTACATGAGCCCCATCGGCGTGCCGTCCCCGAAGGGCCGGCCGCCCGCCGCGGCGACGAGCACCGCGCCGAGCGCGAAGACGTCGGCGGCGCCGGTGACCTCCTCGCCGAGGGCCTGTTCGGGGGCGAGGTAGCCGGGGGTGCCGAAGGCCGCGCCGGTGGCGGTGAGCCGGGTCGACTCCAGCGCGCGGGCGATCCCGAAGTCGAGGACGCGGGGCCCGTCGGGGGCCATGACGATGTTGCCGGGCTTGAGGTCGCGGTGGACGAGACCGCAGCCGTGGATGGCTTCCAGGGCCTCGGCCAGCGCGGCGCCGAGCGAGCGGAGCCGTTCCTCGTCCATCGGGCCGTGCGCGGTGACGAGCGCGGCGAGGGTGGGGCCGGGGATGTAGGCGGTGGCGAGCCAGGGCGCCTCGGCGTCGGGGTCGGCGTCGACGACCTGTGCGGTGTGGAATCCGCCGACCTGCCGGGCGGCGGCGACCTCGGCGCGGAAGCGTGCGCGGAAGGAGGGATCGGCGGCGAGTTCAGGCCGGGCCACCTTGACGGCGACGGCGCGCCCGCCGCGCGATCGGGCCAGATAGACGGTGCCCATGCCGCCTTCGCCTAGCTTGTGCTCGATGACGTATCTACCGATGAGGGTCCCCACGCGGGACAGTATGGCCGAACTCCTCATCTTGACCCGTCCATGACATGGCTTCACCATGTGCCGGAACGCGCAACAACCCGCACGAGCTTGTCGCACCCCCCACCCTCCCCACCCAGGAGACAGCATGCGACGTCCCATCCGCGGCAGAAGGTCCGCCACCCTCGCGGCCCTCGTGGCGCTCGCCCTCGCGGCGCCCCTCTCCGCACTCACGACACCCGCCGGGGCCGACCCGGCGTCGACCGCCGCCCGTATCGCCTCGGGCGCCGAGGAGGTGATCCGGCAGTACGAGGTCGCCGGACCGTCCACCCCGGCCGCCCGCACCGCGCTCGCCGCCACCGGCGTCTCGATCGACGAGGTCGACGCCCGTTCGGTCGTCGTCAGCGCCAACACCGAACAGCTCAGGAACCTCAAGGCACTCGGCTACAAGCCGGTCGCCCTGCCCGGCCCGCCGAACCGCACGGCCGAGGGCCAGGCCGTCGGCCCGCTGGACTTCCCCTCCGCCGACGCGAAGTACCACAACTACGCGGAGACGAACGCGGAGATCGACCAGCGCCTCGCCCAGTACCCGTCCATCATGCGCAAGCAGGTCATCGGGAAGTCGTACCAGGGCCGGGACATCGTCGCCATCAAGATCAGCGACAACGTCGCCACCGACGAGAACGAGCCGGAAGTCCTCTTCACCCACCACCAGCACGCCCGCGAGCACCTCACCGTCGAGATGGCGCTCTACCTCCTGCGCGAACTCGGCGCGGGCTACGGCAGCGACTCCCGGGTCACCAACGCCGTGAACGGGCGCGAGATCTGGATCGTCCCGGACCTCAACCCCGACGGCGGCGAGTACGACATCGCCAGCGGCTCCTACCGCAGCTGGCGCAAGAACCGGCAGCCCAACTCCGGCTCCTCGTACATCGGCACCGACATGAACCGGAACTGGGACTACAAGTGGGGCTGCTGCGGCGGCTCCTCCAGCTCCAAGAGCTCCGAGACCTACCGCGGCGCGGCCCCCGAGTCCGCCCCCGAGGTGAAGGTCGTCGCCGACTTCGTCCGCTCCCGGGTGGTCGGCGGCAAGCAGCAGATCACCGCGGCCATCGACTTCCACACCTACAGCGAACTGGTGCTCTGGCCGTTCGGCTGGACCACGGCCAACACCGCGCCCGGCATGACGCTCGACGACCGCAACGCCTTCGCCGCCGTCGGCGGGAAGATGGCGGCCAGCAACGGCTACACGCCCGAGCAGTCCAGCGACCTGTACATCACGGACGGCTCGATCGACGACTACCTCTGGGGTGCGCAGCGGATCTTCGCGTACACCTTCGAGATGTACCCGTCCTCGTCCGGCGCCGGCGGCTTCTACCCGCCCGACGAGGTCATCGAGCGCGAGACGAGCCGCAACCGCGACGCCGTCCTCCAGCTCCTGGAGAACGCCGACTGCATGTACCGCTCGATCGGCAAGCAGGCCCAGTACTGCGCGGCCTGACGGTCCGTACGTGAACGGGCGCCCCGGCGGGACCACCGCCGGGGCGCCCTCGCGCGTCGGGGGCCGGACACCCGGCGCCCCCGCGCTCAGACGAACAGACTCAGCAGGGCCGCCACCGCGAAACCGGCCAGGGAGAGCACCGACTCCAGGACCGTCCAGGACTTGAGCGTGTCCCGCTCCGTGATGCCGAAGTACTTCGAGACGATCCAGAACCCGCCGTCGTTGACGTGCGAGGCGAAGATCGAGCCCGCCGAGATCGCCATGATGACGAGGGCGAGGAAGGCCTGCGAATGGTCCCCGCCCTCGACCAGCGGGAGCACGATGCCGGCCGTGGTGACGATGGCGACCGTCGCCGAGCCCTGGGCGACGCGCAGGACCAGGGAGATGAGGTAGGCGAGCACGATGACGGGGAGACCGACGTCGTGGAAGGTGTCGGAGAGCGCCTGGGCGACGCCGCTCACCTTGAGGACCGCGCCGAAGACCCCGCCCGCGCCGACGACGAGCAGGATGTTGCCGACCGGCTTGAGGGAGGACGTGGACACCTGCTCCAGGGACTTCCTCGACCAGCCGCGCCGGATGCCCAGCAGCCAGTACGCCAGGAACAGCGCGATCGTCAGGGCGACGAAGGGGTTCCCGAAGAACTCGACGACGGAGCGGAGGGTGGACGGGTCCAGGGCGATGGAGGAGAAGGTCGCGGCGAGGATGAGCACCAGGGGCGTGCCGATGATGAGGAGCACCGTGGAGAGGGAGACCGGTTCCTCGGTTCCCCCGGCCCGCTCGGCGGCGACCTTGGCCCGGGCCTCCTCGGCGGCCTCGACCATGTCCTGCGGGACCGCGACGAAGAGGCGGCGGCCGATCCAGCCGGCGTAGGCCCAGGCCGCGAGGACGGCGGGGACGCCGACGAGGACGCCCATCAGGATGACCCAGCCGAGCGAGACGTGCAGCAGCCCGGCGGCGGCCACGGGACCGGGGTGCGGCGGGAGGAAGGCGTGGGTCATCGAGAGGCCCGCGAGCAGCGGCATGGCGTAGAGCAGGATCGACTTGCCGGACCGCTTGGCGGCGGCGTAGACGAGCGGCGCGAGGACGAAGATGCCGACGTCGAAGAAGACCGGGATGCCGAAGATCAGTCCGGTGAGGCCCATCGCGAGAGGGGCGCGCTTCTCGCCGAAGAGGCCGAGGAGACGGCTGCTCAGCACCTCGGCGCCGCCCGAGACCTCCAGGATCGAGCCGAGCATGGTGCCCAGGCCGATGATGATCGCGACATGGCCGAGGATGCCGCCCATCCCGGTCTCGATGACGGAGGTGGCGGCGGACTTCTGGACGGTGCCGAAGAGTTCGGTGACGGAGAGGCCGGCCGCGAGGCCGACGCCGATGGAGACGGCCAGCAGCGCGACGAAGGGCTGGAGCCGGATCTTGATGATCAGCAGGAGCAGGAAGGCGATGCCGAGGGCGGCGACGGTGAGCAGCCCGGCGGTGCCGGGTATGAGGTGGAGCAGTCCACCGGTGTGCGGGGGCGCGACGGGGTTCATGGCGGGGGGAGACCTCGCTTGGGGGAGGGCGTGCGGGCAGGGCGGAGCGCGGCACGGCGTTCGCGGGGTGAACGCCGTGCCGTGGGGCGGCTGGCTCAGGTGGATCGGTCAGGTCCGTTCGGGCCGGGTGTGCGCGGGCCGGAGGTGCTCGGGCCCGGTGTGCTCGGGCCGGAGGTGCTCAGGCCCGGTGTGCTCGGGTGGGGGGCGGGTCGGTGCCCGGATCAGCCGAGGACGGCGAGGGCGTCGATCTCGATGAGGAGACCGGCGGGCAGACCGACGTAGACCGTGGTGCGGGCGGAGGCGGGGGCCGTGAGGCCCTGCTCCTGGAAGTACTGGTTGTAGATCGCGTTCATCTCCGCGAAGTGGTCCACGTCGGTGAGGTAGACGCGCATCATCATCACGTCGTCCCAGCTCGCGCCGCCCTCCTCCAGGATCGCCTTGACGTTGGCGAAGGTCTGGAGCGTCTGCTCGCGCAGGGTCGGACCGGCGACCGTCGGGGCCTGGCCCTCGACGGCGGGCAGGAAGCCGACCTGGCCCGCGACCTGGAGGATGTTGCCCTTCTTCACGCCGTGCGAGAACTTCGCCGGCGGGGCGGTGTGGGTGGCGGGGGTGAGGGCGGTCTTCTCGGTCATGCGGTGTCCTT
This sequence comes from Streptomyces sp. NPDC017246, assembly GCF_044331325.1. NCBI lineage: Bacteria > Bacillati > Actinomycetota > Actinomycetes > Kitasatosporales > Streptomycetaceae > Streptomyces > Streptomyces sp. NPDC017246. The sequence goes on from NZ_JBIRMW010000019.1 coordinate 79,112, forward strand.
GTTCGGTGCGGTGCCGGAGTACTCCCGGCTGATGACGTCCGCGGTGCGGCGCACCTGCGGGAGGAGGGTGAGGAGTTCCTCGGCCGTGACGACCACGTTGGGCGCCGAGACCGACATGGCGGCGACGACACGCCCGTCGGCGCCGCGGATCGGGGCTCCGACGCAGTTGATGGACTCCTCGTGGCCGCCGAGGTCGGTGGCCCATCCCTGTTCGCGTACGGTCGCCAGCTCCTTGAGGAAGGCGGCGGCGTTCGGGGTCGAACGGGGCGTGTACGGGGGGTAGTCGAGCTTGGCGGCGACGGTGCGGCGCTCGGCCTCGGGCAGGTCGGCGAGGAGCAGCTTGGCGACGGCGGCGACGGTGATGGCGACCGGTTTGCCGATGCGCGAGTACATGCGGACCGGGTAGCGGCTCTCGACCTTGTCGATGTAGAGGACCTCGCCCTCCTCGTAGACGGCGAGGTGGACGGTGTGCCCGATGCGCTCGTTGAGCGCGGCGAGGTGGGGGTGCGCGATCTCCCGGATGTCGAGGTTCTCGACCGCTTCCTGGGCGAGGGCGAAGAGCCGGGCGCCGAGGCGGTAGCGCTGGTCCTCCTGGCGGTAGACGAGCCCGTGTTCGTGCAGGGTGCGCAACAGCCGCAGGGCCGTGGACTTGTGGACACCGAGCCGGTCGGCGACCTGGCCGAGGTCGGCGGGTCCCTGCGCGAGCAGGGGCAGGATGCTGAGCGCCCGGTCGACGGTCTGGCTCATGGTGTACGTCCCTCCTGGTCGTCCCCCGTCCAGCCGGGGCCGAGCTGAAGTGTGCCCCAGGCGGTCGGGGCGAGGGCGGCGAGCCGGTCGGCGTGGGCGCGGCGGGGAGGCACGGCCAGGTCGCCGGGGACGGTGAGGGCGGCGGCGGCGAGGAGGTGGCCGTGCCGGAGGCGGGCCGTGGCGTCGAGCCCGCGGAGGGTGGCGGAGAGGAATCCGGCGGCGAAGGCGTCTCCGGCGCCGACCGCGGCGACGACGTCGACGCGGGGGGCCGGCACGTCCACGACGGTGTCGGTGCCTCCGGGGCCGGTGCGTTCGTGGACGATGGCGCCGGCGGCGCCCCGTTTGACCACGAGGACGGCGGGTTCGGGGAGCGCCGCGCGGATCGCGGCGGGGTCGGTGAGGCCCCAGGCCTGTTCCGCCTCGTCGGCGCCGACGAAGACGAGGTCGGATCCGCGGGCGAGTTCCATGAGGACGGGCCCGGCGGTGGTCGCGCCGTCGCGCCAGAGTCCGGGGCGGCAGTTGACGTCGAAGGAGACGAGGGGGCGGCCGTCCCGGGGTGCGGTGAGGGTGCGCATGAGGGCGAGGCAGTCGTCGGAGAGGGCCGCGGTGATGCCGGTGAGGTGGAGGATCCGGGCGTCCGCGAGGGTCTCGTACGGCACGGTGGCGGGCGACATCGCGGAGGCGGCCGATCCGGCGCGGTAGTAGACGACCTCGTGGGCGTCGGTGGCCCGGTCGGCGGCGGTGCGGAAGTAGACGCCGGTCGGCCGGCGGGGGTCGCGGTCGACGGCGGTGACGTCGACGCCGTAGGAGCCGATGGTGTCGACCAGGTGGTCGCCGAAGCCGTCGCGGCCGACCCGGCCGACCCAGCGGGTCCGGTGTCCGGCGGCGGCGAGGGCGCAGGCGACGTTGGACTCGGCGCCGCCGATCGCCCGCTCGAAGGCGGGGACGTCGGCGAGGCGGCCCGGTCGGGAGGGAAGGAAGGTGACCATGGACTCGCCGAGGCACACGACATCCACGGGCGGTTCTGCGGCCACTCCGGCACTCCCTTGCGACTCTGGCGGGGTCCATTGACCCGGCCTTGGCCCGGATGCTAGACAGCATTGAGCGACATACGCAATGGCTGTTGCATCCTACGCAACGCTTCGATGAGGAGGCCCCATGCCCGACCTGGCGAACGAGCGCGTCGACCACCGCTTCAAGGCCCTGCCCCCGGACGCCGAGGGCCTGACCGTCGGCGAGCTCTCCGCCCAGCGGCGCAACCTCTTCACCGGCGGTTTCACCACCCCCGTCCTCGCCCTCTCCGCCGAGTCCGTCGAGCACAACCTGCGCCTCCTGGAGACGTACGCCGAGCGCCACGGCCTCGCCTTCGCCCCGCACGGCAAGACCTCGATGGCCCCCCAGCTCTTCGACCGGCAGCTGGAGCACGGCGCCTGGGGCATCACCGCCGCCGTGCCGCACCAGGCCCGCGTCTACCGGGCCCACGGCATCGCCCGGATCTTCCTGGCCAACGAGCTCGTCGACGCCGTCGCCCTGCGCTGGCTCGCCGCCGAACTCGACGCCGACCCCGGCTTCCGCTTCGTCTGCTACGTCGACTCGGTCCGCGGCGTAGAGCTCATGGACGAGGCGCTGCGCGCCGCCGGAGCCTCCCGCCGCGTGGACGTCGTCGTCGAGCTGGGCGCCGGCGAGGGGGCCCGTACCGGAGTCCGCACGGAGACCGAGTGCGCGGCCGTCGCCGACGCGGTCGCCGCCACGGCCACGCTCCGGCTCGTCGGCGTCGCCGGATACGAGGGCGAGGTGCCGCGGGCGGACAGCGAGCGGGTACGCGCCTGGCTGCACCGGCTCACGGCGCTCGCGGCCGAGTGGGACAAGGCCGGCCGGTTCGCGGACGCGGGCACGGACGAGATCATCGTGAGCGCGGGCGGCAGCGCCTGGTTCGACACGGTCGCCGAGGTCTTCGCCGAGCTTCCCGTCTTCTCCCTGCCCGTGCTGAAGCTGCTGCGCTCCGGCGCGTACGTCTCCCACGACTCCGGCCACTACCGGACGCTGACCCCCTTCAACCGGGTCCCCGAGGAGGGCGCCCTGGAGCCGGCCTTCCGGCTCTGGTCGCAGGTCGTCTCCCGCCCCACCGCCGAGCAGGCCTTCACCAACGCGGGCAAGCGCGACGCCGCCCACGACCTGCACCTGCCCGAGGCCCAGGTGGTCCGCGACGGCCGCACCGGTGAGGTCCGCGCCGCCGAGGGCATCACCGTCACGGGTCTCTCCGACCAGCACGCCTGGGTCCGCACCGAGGAGGGCGCGGACCTGGAGGTCGGCGACTGGCTCGGCATGGGCCTGTCCCACCCGTGCACGTCCTTCGACAAGTGGCAGCTGATCCCGCTCGTCGAGGCCGACGGCACGGTGGTCGACTACATCCGCACCTTCTTCTGAGCCCTCCCGGACTCACGAGGCTTCTCAAGGAGCTCGCATGGATCTCGTCTTCCGCGACGCGGAGGTCGTCGACGGCACCGGCGCCCCCTCCTACCGCGCCGACGTGGCGATCGACGGCGGCCGGATCGCCGCGATCGTCCAGGAGGGCGCGGCGGCCGGCTGCCAGCGCCCCACCGCCCGCCGTGTCGTGGACGCCGAGGGCCTCGTCCTCGCCCCCGGCTTCATCGACATGCACGCCCACAGTGACCTCGCGCTGCTCCGCGACCCGGACCACAGCGCGAAGGCCGCGCAGGGCGTGACGCTGGAGGTCCTGGGCCAGGACGGTCTTTCGTACGCCCCGGTCGACGACCGCACGCTCGCGGAGGTGCGGAGGGCGATCACCGGCTGGAACGGGTACGGCGACGACATCGACTTCGACTGGCGCACGGTCGGCGAGTACCTGGACCGGCTGGACCGGGGCATCGCCGTCAACGCCGCGTACCTCGTCCCCCAGGGCACCGTCCGGATGTACGCGGTCGGCTGGGAGGACCGCCCCGCGTCCGAGCACGAGCTGAACCGGATGCGGCGCCTCGTCGCCGAGGGCCTGCGGCAGGGCGCGGTCGGCATGTCCTCCGGCCTCACCTACACCCCCGGGATGTACGCGCCGGACGCCGAGCTCACCGAGCTGTGCCGCGTGGTGGCGGAGTACGGCGGCTACTACTGCCCGCACCACCGCTCGTACGGGGCCGGGGCGCTCACGGCGTACGAGGAGATGGTCACGCTCACCCGGGAGGCGGGCTGCGCCCTCCACCTGGCTCACGCCACCATGAACTTCGGTGTGAACAAGGGCAGGGCGCCGGACCTCCTCGCCCTCCTCGACGAGGCCCTCGACGCGGGCGCCGACATCAGCCTCGACACCTACCCGTACACACCCGGCTGCACGACCCTGGTCGCCGTACTGCCGAGCTGGGTGAGCGAAGGCGGCCCGGAGGCGGTCCTCGCGCGCCTGCGGGACGACGCCACGGCGGAACGCATCCGCCACCACCTCGAAGTCCTCGGCTCGGACGGCTGCCACGGGGTACCGGTCGAGTGGGACACCATCGAGATCTCGGGGGTGTCGAACCCGGCGCTCGCGGACCAGGTGGGCCGCCGCGTGGACGGCTGGCGGACGGCCCGCCGGCTCCTCCTGGAGGACGGGCTGGGCACGACGATCCTCCAGCACGTGGGCCACGAGGAGAACGTCCGGGCGATCATGCGGCACCGGGTGCACACGGGCGGCTCGGACGGCATCCTCCAGGGCCTGAAGCCGCACCCGCGCGCGTACGGCACGTTTCCGCAGTACCTCGGCCGGTACGTACGCGAGCTCGGCGTCCTCTCCCTGGAGGAGTGCGTCGCCCATCTGACCTCCCGCCCGGCGGACCGCCTCCGCCTCACGGACCGCGGCCGCGTCCGCGAGGGCCACCGGGCGGACCTGGTCCTCTTCGACCCGCTGACCGTGGGGGCGGGATCCACCTACGACGCCCCGAGAACGCTCCCGACGGGCATCCCGCACGTCCTGGTCAACGGCGAGTTCGTCATCGAGGACGGCAGGAGGACGACCGCCCTAGCCGGCAGATCGGTCCGCCGCACCCACTGAGGGGCCGGCGCCCCGAGCGGCGCCGGCCCGCTCCGGGACCCCGGGCCAGGGGTCCCGCCGCATCCACCAGAGCCCCAGTCCCACCACGGCCCCGGCCACCACGAACCCGTACCAGGGCGTCCGCCCCGACAACGCCGTCTCGTACCCCAGCGCGGCCGACAGCACGGCCAGCACCTGTCCCGCGCGGCTCCGCCACGCCACCGCGGCGACGACGACCGTCCCCCACAGCAGGTACCAGGGCTGGACCATCGGCGAGAGCGCGACGAGAGCCACCAGCGAGAGCCCCAGTCCGAGCACCGGGTCGAGAGCCCCGCGCCAGGACCGCCACGCCAGCGCCAGGATGATCGCCACGGCGACGAGCAGCCCGAGCTTCTGGACGACGCTCTTCACGGGATCGGGATCGTCCCCGAACAGCAGCCCGAGCCCGAGTCCGAGATCACTGCTCACGGACAGTGCCGTGTGGATCGTCCCCGCGACGCTCTGCGTCTTCACCCATCCGAACCCGGTCCCGGCCAGCACCGTCGCCCCCGCGGCGACCGCTCCCGCGACCGCCCCGGGCAGGACGAGCCCCTTGGCGAGCCCCCGCACGCCCCCGTCGCGCCGGGCGATCATCACCCCGATGAACAGCAGGGCGACCGCCGCCGGCGACTTGACCATCATCGCCAGACCGACGAGGACGCAGCCGAGCACCCACCGCCCGCGCACGGCGAGCAGCACGCCCGCCAGCATGAGCCCGATCATCAGGCCGTCGTTGTGCATGCCGCCGACGACATGGATGAGCAGCAGCGGGTTGAGCGCGGCGAGCCACAGGGCCCCGTCGGATCCCCCGGGGCCGCCCCCGAGTCCCCGGACGGCCCAGACGATCAGCGCGAGCGCGCCGACCGCGAGCAGCCGCATGCCGAGCACCGCGGGAACGATCTCGCCGCCGGTCAGCTTCACGACCAGCTGGGCGAGGACCAGGAAGACGGGCCCGTACGGCGCGGGGGTGTCGGTCCAGTGGCCGCCGACGCTCGCGGCCGCGTCCGCGCCGAGGTCGCCGGGTCCGAGGACGGAGGGCCCGCCGCCGTACACGTCGTGTCCTTCGAGGACCATGGCGCCCTGCGCGATGTAGCTGTAGACGTCCGCGCTGTAGAGGGGCGGGGCGAGGAGCAGCGGCGCGGCCCAGCGGGCGAGGGTGCCGAGCACCCCGTCGCGTACGCCCCGGGCGAGGAGGACGCCGTAGCGCCACCAGGCGGCGACGAGCAGGGTCAGGCCGAGGTACGCGAGGAGGGCACCGGCCAGGGTGAGCGCGGAGCCGCGCGGCTCCCACAGCCCCCAGCCGCCGCGTACGGGAAGCGTCCCTGCGGCCCACCCGCCCACGGCGACGGCGAGCGACCCGGCCGTGCCGAGCCACCGGCATCCGGAAGCACTGAGAACCCACATGACGGGCCAACCTATCCCGCCGGCCCCGGCGCCCCTATTCCACGGCCCTCCGACCGCCCCCACCAGCGGCGGACCACCGCCGCCGCGCCCTCGCCCCTGTCCGACGTGTCCCAAAACACGAGGCGTCCCGGCCGCACCGGCCGTAAGCTCTCGTCATGCAGGTGATCCAGTCCACGAAGCTCGCCAACGTCTGTTACGAAATCCGGGGTCCGGTGCTCGAAGAGGCGATGCGGCTTGAGGCTGCGGGTCATCGCATCCTCAAGCTCAACACGGGCAACCCGGCCGCCTTCGGCTTCGAGTGCCCGCCCGCCATCCTCGAGGACGTGCTGCGCAACCTCTCCGAGGCGCACGGCTACGGCGACGCGAAGGGGCTGCTCTCGGCCCGCCGCGCGGTGATGAGTCACTACGAGACCAAGGGCATTCCGCTCTCCGTCGAGGACATCTACCTCGGCAACGGCGTCTCCGAGCTGATCCAGATGTCGATGCAGGCGCTGCTCGACGACGGCGACGAGGTCCTCGTCCCGGCCCCCGACTACCCGCTGTGGACGGCGTCCGTGTCGCTCGCGGGCGGTACGGCCGTGCACTACCGCTGTGACGAGCAGGCGGACTGGATGCCGGACCTCGCCGACATCGAGCGGAAGATCACGGACCGCACCAAGGCGATCGTGATCATCAACCCGAACAATCCGACGGGTGCCGTCTACGACGACGAGATGCTGCGGTCGCTGACGGAGATCGCCCGGCGCCACGACCTGGTGGTCTGCTCGGACGAGATCTACGACAAGATCCTCTACGACGGTACGACGCACACGCCGACCGCAGCGATCGCCCCGGACCTCCTCTGCCTCACCTTCAACGGGATGAGCAAGAACTACCGGGTGGCCGGTTTCCGCTCGGGCTGGCTCGCGGTCTGCGGCCCGAAGCACCACGCGAGCTCGTACATCGAGGGCCTCACGATCCTCGCCAATATGCGCCTCTGCGCGAACATGCCGGCGCAGCACGCGGTGGCCGCCGCGCTCCAGGGCCGGCAGTCGATCGAGGACCTGGTGCTGCCGGGCGGGCGGCTGCTGGAGCAGCGGGACACGGCGTACGAGCTGCTGACGCAGATCCCGGGCGTGACGTGTGTGAAGCCGAAGGGCGCGCTGTACCTGTTCCCGCGTCTCGACCCGAACGTCTACAAGATCAAGGACGACCGGCAGATGGTCCTGGACCTGCTGCGGGCCGAGAAGATCATGGTGGTGCACGGGACGGGCTTCAACTGGCACGAGCCCGATCACTTCCGGATCGTCACGCTGCCGGCGGCGGCGGACCTGGCGGACGCGGTGACCCGGATCGGCCGATTCCTGGACGGCTACAGCCAGCCCTGACGAAGCCCTGCCGGACTCCACTCAACTTTAGACTGAATCTAAGCTAGGATGGCTCCAGAGCACTCAGGAGGCCGTCCCATGTACGAACCGATCCGCACCAAGTCGGTCCACCGGATGGCCGACGACGCCCACGACGCGTATCCGCACCGCTCCCGCGAGGAGGAGCTGGACATCCAGCTCGCCGGACACCTCTCCGCCCTCCTCGCCGTCACCGACGAGCTCGGCGACACCGAGGCCGGCGATCTGATCGCCCGGCAGGTGGCACGGCTGCGCGGCGCACCGCCCGCGCGCCACGCGGGTCTGCGCGGCTCGTCCGCGCAGGACCTGCACCGCAGGGCCCACGCCCTCGCGGGCCGCGCCCTGGTCGTCGCCGCCTCCCGGGCCGACACGGCCGCCGCGATCCTCGCCGCCGGGCGCATGGACGCGCACACCGCGGCGCTCGCCGGAGGACCCACTCTGGCCGCATCCGGCACCCCCTGACGGCCCCGGTCCGCGCGTCACGAACCGCGCGGACCGGGCGCCACCCACCCGGAGCCACCCACCGGGCCCCACCCGCCCGGGCCCACTCCCCGGCCCCTCCCGGAACTCCCCCGATACGGCACCCCACGCTCCGGTTCGGTACCGGGATCGCCCCTTCACCCCCCGTACACCCGACTCCCCCTGGAATGTGGGTTTCCGCGAGCACGCTGCCCGCGTGAGACGCATCCTGGGAATCGTCCTGGCCGTCCTTCTCCTCGGCGGCGTGGCCGCCGTCCTCGTGACGGACGGCGACAAGGACACGGGCACGGCAACGAAGACCGTGCGAGGAGTCATCGGGTCGGAGAAGGCGGAGTTCTTCGCCGACCCCCACGTGGTGAAGGCCCTGGCCGCCAAGGGCTTCACCGTACGCACCGAGACCTCCGGGTCCTGGGACATGGAGGAACTGCCCCTCGACGGGTACGACTTCGCCTTCCCCTCCTCCAAGGCGCCGGCCGACGGACTGCGCGCCAAGGCCCGCGGCCGGACCGGGGGCACAGCGCCGGCCAACCCGCTGCGGCCCTTCTACTCGCCGCTCGTCGTCGTCGCGCACAGCGCCGCCGCCCAAGTCCTCGCCGGGAACGGCCTGGCGACCCTCGGCGCGCGCGGCACCAGCGGCACCCTGAGGATGGGCGCCTATCTCGCGGCGGCCCGCGCCGACCGGACCTGGCAGCAGCTCAAGGGCTCCGCCGGGCACGCCGAGCTGAGCGGCACCCTCTTCATCACCTCCACCGATCCGGTCGCCTCCAGCTCCGGCGCCCTCTATCTCGCCGCCGCGAGCTATGTCGCCGACGGCGGACGGGTCGCGGGCGACAGGGCGGCCGTCACCCGCACGGCCCCGCTCCTGCGCAAGCTCGTCCAGGTGCAGGGCGCCCAGCAGTCCGGTTCGGACGCCCCCTTCCGGGACTTCATCAGCGGCGTCGGCAACCCCCTCGTCCTCGTGTACGAGTCCCAGGTCGCCGCCCAGCTCCTGGCCGGCCGGCCGATGGGCGACCTCGTCGTCCTCTACCCGGACACCACGGTCAACAGCGACCACACCCTCGTACCCCTCACCGAGAACGGCCGGGAACTCGGCGAACTCCTCTCCACCGACCCCGAGCTGCGCGGACTCGCGGTCCGCCACGGCTTCCGGCCGCAGGGCGCGGCGAGCGAGTTCACCACCGCGACCGCAGGCCACACCGAATACCTCAACCAGACGCTGACCGGAGTCCGCCAGGCACCCGTGCCCACCGGCAAGGTGCTGCACGAGATGGCCCTGCGGGCCCGCGACCAGGGGGACACCGCATGACCACGCCCGCCGATCCGAGAAGAACCGATCAGAGAAGAACCGATCCGAGAAGGACGATGGCCCTGACACCTCCCGAGCACGACACCCCGCTCGTCCTCACCCCGCCCGAGCCCGTTCCGACGGTCCGCGCGGAGCAGGCCTCCGGCCTGGTGCCGATGGACGAGTCGACCCGTGCGGAGATGTCCCGCCGGGCCGTCGAGTACGTCGGCTCGCTGTCCGGACTCGACCCGCGCTCCCCCGAGTTCGCCGGCCGCATCGATGAGATCGCGGCGCTCGGCGCGGGCGAGATGCGCTCCGCCGCCCAGCAGTCGAACCGCATGCTCGACCGTACGGTCCGCTCGCTCGGCTCCGGCGCCTCCGGCGGCGACGCCCAGGCCCGGGTCGGCTCCTCCCTCGTCGAACTCCGGCGCACGGTCGAGGACCTGGACCCCCGGGACACCCCCGGCAGGGGCCTCAAGGGGCTCCTCTCGAAGCTCCCCGGCGGCAACAGACTGCGCGACCACGTCGCCCGGTACGCCTCCTCACAGGCCACCCTGAACCGGATCGTCGGCTCCCTGCGCGGCGGCCAGGACGAACTGCGCCGCGACAACGCCGCGCTGCGGACCGAGCGGGGCCGACTGTGGGAGACCATGGGCAAGCTCCAGGAGTACGCGGTGCTCACCGACGCCCTCGACGCGGCCGTGGAGGAACGCGTCGCCGCCACCGCCGACCCGGCCCAGGCGGACGCGCTCCGCGCCGACGTCCTCTTCCCGGTCCGGCAGAAGCACCAGGACCTGCTGACCCAACTCGCCGTCTGCGCCCAGGGATACCTGGCGATGGACGTGGTCCGCCGGAACAACGACGAACTGATCAAGGGCGTGGACCGGGCGGCGACGACGACCCTGTCGGCGCTGCGGATCGCGGTGATGCTGGCCTCGGCCCTGGAGAACCAGCGGAAGGTCACCGAGCAGGTGGACGTGCTGCGCTCGACGACCGAGGACCTGATCCGCGGCAACGCCGAGATGCTCTCCACCCAGGCCGGCGAGATCCAGCGGATCGCGGCGGACCCGGCGGTGGGCGCGGAGACGCTCCGTACGGCGTTCCAGCAGATCTACCGGACGCTCGACGCCATCGACACGTACAAGGTGCGGGCGACGGAGTCGATGGCGGCGACGGTCGAGACCCTCACCGCCGAACTCCAGGAGGCCAGTGCCCGTCTGGAGCGCAGTCGGCGCACCGGCGCGCCGGAGGGTGGCGGCCCCGCATGACGACCCGCGACCCCGGCACGACCCGCACCCGCACCCGTCCCCTGGCCCGGATCATCACCGGAATCGCCCTCGCACTTCTCGTCACGGCCTGCACGGGCGGAGGCGGCGGCGACCGCCCCGACGCACAGGGCCCGGACGTCGCCCCCGGCACCCTCCGGGTGCTCGCCTCCTCCGAGCTGGCCGACATGGCACCCGTCCTCGAAGAGGCCCGCAAGGCGACCGGTGTCACCGTCAGGCCCACCTACGCCGGCACCCTCGACGCCGTCGAGCGCATCGCGTCCGGCGCGGCGGAGAAGGAGTACGACGCGGTCTGGCTCTCCTCCAACGACTATCTGCGGCTCCGCCCGGACACCGCCCGCCGGATCACCGGCGAGACGCCGATCATGACCTCGCCGGTGGCCCTCGGCGTACGGCCCGCCGCCGTCGCCCGGCTCGGCTGGGACCCGGCGAAGGTCACCTGGTCGCAGCTTCACCAGGCGGTCGCCGCCGGAAAGCTGACGTACGGCATGACCGACCCGGTGCGCTCCAACTCCGGCTTCTCCGCGCTCGTCTCGGTCGCCTCCGGTCTCTCCGGCGCCCAGGCCGCGCTCACCGACGCGGACGTCACCAGGGCCACCCCGCGGCTCAAGGAGTTCTTCGCGGGCCAGAAGCTCACCTCGGGCTCCTCCGGCTGGCTCGCCTCCGCCTCCGCCCGCCGCACCGACATCGACGCCCTCGTCAACTACGAGTCGGTCCTGCTGTCCGACCCCGCGAAGCTGACCGTGATCCGGCCGTCCGACGGTGTCGTGACCGCCGACTACCCGCTCACCCTGCTCACCTCCGCCCGTCCCGGGGCGAAGGCGGCGGCCGGCCGGCTCACCACCTATCTGCGCACCCCGGATGCCCAGCGGCGGATCACCGAGACGACCCTGCGCCGCCCCGTGGTCCCCGGGGTCCGTCCGGCCTCCGCGCTCGCCCGGGACCCGCGGCGCGAACTGCCCTTCCCCGGCAGCCGGAAGGTCGCGGACGGGCTGCTCGACGCCTACGACAACACCCTGCGCAGGCCCTCGCGCACGGTCTACGTGCTCGACACCTCCGGCTCCATGAACGGCGAGCGGCTCGAACGGCTCAAGGCGGCGCTCGCCGAGCTGACCGGCGACTTCCGGGACCGGGAGGAGGTCACCCTGATGCCCTTCGGCTCGACGGTGAAGCAGGGCGAGGTCCGTACGCACACGGTCGACCCGGCCTCGCCGAAGGCCGCGCTCGACGCCATCAGGTCCGACGCCCGCGGCCTCACGGCCTCCGGTGGCACCGCGATCTACTCCAGCGTCCGGGAGGCGTACGGCTTCCTGGGCAGGACCCCCGCCGACACCTTCACCTCGGTCGTCCTCATGACGGACGGCGAGAACACCGACGGCGACCCGGCCGCCGCCTTCGACGCCTTCTACCGTTCCCTCCCGGCCGAGCAGCGGCGCACCCCGGTCTTCCCGATCCTCTTCGGGGACTCCGACCGCGACGAGCTCGGTCACCTCGCCGACCTGACGGGCGGGAAGCTCTTCGACGCCACCCACGGGTCGCTGGACGGCGCCTTCGAGGAGATCCGTGGCTACCAGTGACCGCCTCCTGCGGTACGCCGAGTCCCGCAAGAACCTGACGGGCTGTGCCTGCGGCCTGGCCGGTCTGGTGCTCGCCCTCACCGGTGCGGCGGGCCCGCTGTGGCCGGTCGTGGTCGCCGCCCTGTACGGGGCGGGGGCGCTGATCGCACCGCCCGAACGCCCCGACACTCCGGACTTCCCGAGCGCGGACGAGCAACTGGACGCACTGCGGGACGACTTCGCGACCCTGCGCGGCTATCTGGCCGAGGTGGAGCTGCCGCCCGCCGTAAGCGACCGGGTCGCCGAACTGGAGGATCTCCTGGAGGCGCTGCTCGCGCCGGGCTGGGTGAGCGACCCGGAGCAGCTCCACGTGCTGGCCCGCGCGGTCCGCCAGGACGTCCCGGAGGCCGTCGACACCTTCGTACGGACCCGGTGGTGGTCCCGTGTCACCCCGGGCGCGGAGTCGCCGGAGCGGCATCTGGAGCGCCAGCTGTCCGCGCTGCGCGACGAGGCGTCGGTGATCGCCGACGAGCTGCACGAGGCGGAGGCGCTGCGCCAGCAGACGCACACGCGCTATCTGGAGGAGCGGGGGCGCTGACCGGCGGGCCCCGAAGATCGATTATGTTCCGAACATGACATTCTCTCAGCGCCCCGCGTCCCGCCGCACCGTCCTCACGGCCCTCGCCGTGGCCGCCACCGCCGGCGCCCCGGTCCTCGGCCAGCTCGCCGCCGCCGCCCCGGCGTTCGCCGAGGACCTCGAGTACCCCTCGAACACCGCGCTGTACAAGGACCCGGCCCTGGTCGAGGGCACCTCGTACGGCCGCCGCTACAAGAGACACGAGAAGATCGACCCCGACCTGGGTGCCAAGGCCGCTTTCCCGCGCACCGCGGTCCTCGCCCTGCACGGCGGCGGCATCGAGATCGGCACGAGCGAACTCGCCCTGGGCATCGCCGGCTACAACCCGGGCGACATCACGCCGACCTCCGCCCCGATCCTGCCCACCACGCACGACTACTTCCTGTTCGAGGGCCTGCTCTCCGTGGGCAACAAGGCGCTCCACGTCACCTCGAAGAACTGCGACGACCACGTGGCGCTGTCGCTCGCCGCGAGCCACCTCAACGTGCTGTCGCTGCACGGCTGCCAGTACAGCCAGCTGGGCATGCCGGAGCCGATGATCTGGCCGCCGAGCACCGACCCCCGGCTCGCCGTCGTCGGCGGCCTCAACGCCGACTTCCGCGCGGCGCTGGTGTACGAGATCGGCAGGGCGGGCTTCCCGGTGGTCGACGCCTTCGACCCCACGTACGCCGGCCGCCTGGAGGACTTCAACGGCAGCCACGTCACCAACCCGTGCAACCTCACGATGCTCCGCAAGGGCGCCCAGATCGAGATGACGACGGAGCTGCGCCAGAGCCTCTTCGGCGATGCGAGCTCCCGCTCGAAGCGTGCGTCGACCTGGAACCAGTCGAACGGGCAGTTCGAGGCGTTCCGTGACGCCTGCCGCCGCGCGATAGCCACCGTCGAGGCCGGCCAGCCGATCCTGTAGCCGGACATGCGCCGGCCCCCGGAGCCTGAGGGGGCGCCGGGGGCCGGTTGCGTCGTGGTGAGCCGTCGTGACCCCACTGGTCAGGGCGGTATCTCGGGGCAACCCACCACGAGTCGGTGGTGCGGGATCAGCCCAGGCGCTCGACGAGCGCGTTGTACTGGTCCCACAGCTCCTTCGGCGTGTGGTCGCCGAAGGTGTTCAGGTGGTCGGGGACGAGGGCGGCTTCCTCGCGCCACACGTCACGGTCGACCTTGAGGAGGAACTCCAGGTCCTCGGCCGGCAGGTCCAGACCGTCGGTGTCGAGGGACTCCGGGGTCGGCAGGATGCCGATCGGGGTCTCGACGCCCTCGGCCTTGCCCTCCAGGCGCTCGACGATCCACTTCAGGACGCGGCTGTTCTCGCCGAAGCCGGGCCAGACGAACTTGCCGGCGTCGTTCTTGCGGAACCAGTTCACGTAGTAGATCTTCGGGAGCTTGGCGGCGTCCGCGGTCGCGCCCACCTTGACCCAGTGGGCCATGTAGTCGCCCATGTTGTACCCGCAGAACGGCAGCATGGCGAACGGGTCGCGGCGCAGCTCGCCGACCTTGCCCTCGGCGGCCGCGGTCTTCTCGGAGGCGACGTTCGCACCGAGGAAGACGCCGTGGTTCCAGTCGAAGGACTCGGTGACCAGCGGGACGGCGGAGGCGCGGCGGCCGCCGAAGAGGATCGCCGAGATCGGCACGCCCTTCGGGTCCTCCCACTCCGGCGCGATGATCGGGCACTGCCCGGCCGGCACGGTGAAGCGGGCGTTGGGGTGCGCGGCGGGCGTGTCGGACGCGGGCGTCCAGTCGTTGCCCTTCCAGTCCGTGAGGTGCGCGGGGGCCGTCTCGGTCATCCCCTCCCACCAGACGTCGCCGTCGTCCGTGAGGGCGACGTTGGTGAAGACGGAGTTGCCCCACATGGTCTTCATGGCGTTGGCGTTGGTGTGCTCGCCGGTGCCGGGCGCGACGCCGAAGAAGCCGGCCTCGGGGTTGATCGCGTACAGGCGCCCGTCCTCGCCGAAGCGCATCCAGGCGATGTCGTCACCGATGGTCTCGACGGTCCAGCCGGAGATCGTGGGCTCCAGCATGGCCAGGTTGGTCTTGCCGCAGGCCGACGGGAACGCGGCGGCGACGTACTTCGACTCGCCCTGCGGCGGGGTGAGCTTGAGGATCAGCATGTGCTCGGCGAGCCAGCCCTCGTCCCGCGCCATGACGGAGGCGATGCGGAGCGCGTAGCACTTCTTGCCGAGCAGGGCGTTGCCGCCGTAGCCGGAGCCGTACGACCAGATCTCACGGCTCTCGGGGAAGTGCGAGATGTACTTGGTGGTGTTGCAGGGCCACGGCACGTCCTCCTGGCCCTGCTCCAGCGGGGCGCCGAGGGTGTGGACGGCCTTGACGAAGAAGCCGTCGGTGCCGAGCTCGTCGAGGACGGCCTGGCCCATGCGGGTCATGGTGCGCATGGAGACGGCGACGTACGCGGAGTCGGTGATCTCGACGCCGATGGCGGAGAGCGGGGAGCCGACGGGGCCCATGCAGAAGGGCACGACGTACATGGTGCGGCCGCGCATCGAGCCGCGGAAGATGCCCTCGGAGCCCGCGAAGAGCTCCTTCATCTCGGCCGGGGCCTTCCAGTGGTTGGTCGGGCCCGCGTCCTCCTCCTTCTCGGAGCAGATGTACGTCCGGTCCTCGACGCGCGCGACGTCGGACGGGTCGGAGGCGGCGTAGTACGAGTTCGGGCGCTTGGCCTGGTCGAGCTTCGTGAACGTTCCCTTGGCGACGAGCTCCTCGCACAGGCGCTCGTACTCGGCCTCGGAGCCGTCGCACCAGACGATGTCGTCCGGCTGGGTGATCTCCGCGATCTCGTTCACCCAGGAGACGAGCTCCTGGTGCTGGGTCGGAAGGTTCTGGGGAGCCGCGTTGTCGCGCGCCACGATTGCTCCTTGTAGAGGGGTTTTTTGATGTGTGCCCCGTGGGGGCCGCGACCCGGATGCTTCGTAGCTGCTCATCCGGTGCCGACCGCACTCATTTGATCATCCGATGGATCCGCCCATATGTCCAGAGCTCCGCCCATGTGAGCATCGCCACTCACATCCGGGACCTACGGGGGCGTAGGTACGATTCCGTTCCATGACTGCAGCCACGCCGGAAGTGACCCCGATCGAGCCCGATCCGATCGGGCAGCCCCCGTCACTCCCCGTGAAACCCCGTCTCAGAGGATGGCTGCACGCGGGCATGTTCCCCGCCGTGATCGTCGCGGGCCTGGTTCTCGTCGCCCTCTCCGACTCGCCCCGTGCCCGCATCGCCTGCGGGATCTACGTCCTCACCGCCTGCCTGCTCTTCGGCATCAGCGCGCTCTACCACCGCGGCAACTGGGGCCCGCGCGGCGAGGCCGTGCTCCGGCGCCTCGACCACGCCAACATCTTCCTGATCATCGCGGGCACCTACACCCCGCTGACCCTGCTCCTGCTGCCGGACTCCACGGGTGAGCCGCTCATGTGGGCGGTCTGGGCGGCGGCCACCGCCGGCATCGCCTTCCGCGTCTTCTGGGTCGGCGCCCCCCGCTGGCTGTACACGCCCTGCTACATCGCGATGGGCTGGGCCGCCGTCTTCTTCCTGCCCGACTTCATGCGCACGGGCGGCATCGCCGTCCTCGTCCTCGTCATCGTCGGCGGACTGCTCTACAGCGCGGGCGGGGTCATCTACGGCATGAAGCGCCCCAACCCCTCACCGCGCTGGTTCGGCTTCCACGAGGTCTTCCACTCGCTGACCCTGGCCGCCTTCATCGTCCACTACGTCGGCATCTCCCTGGTGGCCTACCAGCACGCGTGACGGGCCCGGCGCCCACCGGCCCCACGGCCGCGGCCGGCCCCTCACGGGCCGGCCGGCGCCCCCAGAGCCCCGCGGACCAGCCGCGCCGACTCCGGGTTGTCCGCGCACCCCCACACTCCGTGCGGGCAGTAGTCCGTGACCGTCTGGTAGACCGGCCGGTGCGCCGCGAACCAGTCCAGCATCCCCCGCACGTACACCGGGTTGTCGCCGTTCCGGAAGAGCCCCCACTCCGGGTACGAGACCGGCTTGCCGTGCGCCGCCGCGAACCGCACATGGTGCTCCAGGCCGTACTCCTCGGACACCTGCTCCTCGAAGGCGAGCCCCTCGGGCTGGTCGTAGGCGTCCATCCCGATGATGTCGACGACGTCGTCCCCGGGATAGCAGCGCGGCCACTCCACGGCGTCCCGCCCCCGGCTCGGGGTGAAGTCGAAGCGGAACCGCTGCCCCGCCACCCCCCGCAGCACCCCGACGACCCTGCGCCAGTACGTCTTCCAGGCCACCGGGTCCGGCCCGCAGCGATGGCTGTACGTGGTGCCGTTCATCTCCCAGCCCAGGACCAGGACCGCGTCCCCGAGTCCGTGCTCCACGAGCCGCTCCCCCAGCGCCCGGAAGTGCCCGTCGAAGGCCCCCGCCGCGCCGCGCCGCAGCCCCGTCCGCACCTCGGAGTCCGCCAGACCCGCCTCGCTGCGGTCCATCATCGGCACGTTGAGCACGAAGAGACGCCCCGGCCGCGCCTCCTTCCAGCGCGCCCAGGGCCCGAAGAGCGCCGGATGACCCTCGATGTTGGACCAGCGGTCGCCCGGCAGATAGGTGTGCCCGACGGTCAGCGAGTCGCCTCCGAGCCAGGCCTGCGCCTGGGCGATCCGGCGTACCCCCGCCTCGTCGGAACCGGTGAAGAACCCCGAGGGCACCCCGGGCAGCGGCACCGGTTCGGGCACGGGCAGCGCCCCGGTGTGCCGGTCGCCGGGCGCGATCCCGTCGGACGCCGGCAGGAGCACGAGAACGGCCGCGAGCAGCACGGTCAGTGCGGCCCGCGGCCCGGCGGGAAGGCGGTGCACGTCAGCTCGTCCAGAATTCCCACCAGCGGGTCAGGATCAGCATCCCGATGATCCCGATGTGCAGGACGGGCAGGGCGAAGGCGAACTCGCCGAGGAAGGTCCGCAGCCCCGCGGGGGCGGGGATCACCCCGTGGCGGACGTTGTGCGCGGTGACGTACCAGAACATGACGATGGTGGCGACCCAGGCCAGGCAGCACCACAGACAGAGCGAGTTGATCTCGTACAGCGACTGGTACATCAGCCAGGTGCAGAAGCCGACGCCGAAGAGCATTCCGGCGTTGAGGCCGAGCCAGAGCCAGCCCCGGTAGCGGGCCCCGGCGAGGATCCCGGCACCGAGGGCGACGACGACTGCGTACGTGACGAGCCCGAGCATCGGGTTGGGGAAGCCGAAGACCCCCGCCTGCTCGCTCTTCATGATGTTGCCGCAGGAGACGACCGGGTTGAGGCTGCACCCGGGCTGGAAGCCGGGATCCTCCAGGAGGAGGAACTTGTCGATCGTGATCACCCAGCCGGACAGCACGCCGGCCGCCCCGGTGATCATCAGCATCCAGGCGAAGGCCCGGCTCGCACCGATCGTCCCCGCGCGCTCCGCCGAGGACTCGTCCTCCCGCAGCTGACCCGGCACCCCGCCCCGTACGTTCACCGTCGCCATGACGCGACCCCCTTCCCGCTCAGCCCTGGAGGCGCCGGACGGGCATCAGGACGTGGGCGCTCTCCTTGAGCATCTCCTCGTCGGAGACGAAGGCGCGCAGCCGTGCCTCGTCGACGGGCTGTCCGGGGACCGCCTCGGGCCAGGGGCGCACGGAGCAGATGAAGTAGACCTGTCCGCGCTCGCGGGCGGCCTCCTGCCACTCGTCGGGCACCGGGCACTGCACCTTCAGGAACGGCAGATTGAGGACGGCGGAGCCGCCCTCGACGATCAGCGAGGCGTTGATCCCGGCGTCCTTGTCCAGATCGAAGAGCCGGTCGCCGACGGAGAGGTTCATGGTCTCCAGGGCCGTCCGCATGGCCTGCTGACCGGCCTCCGGCCCGTCACGGCCGTCGCCGAGCGAGTACGCCATGAGGAACGGCGTACCGGCCGAGTCGGCGGAGGGCTCGCTGGACCACGGGATCACCGTGAGAGTTCCCAGCGGAGAGGCGCTGCGAGCCGAGGAAACGACGTTGGAAGTGGTCATGAATCCGGATGCTAATGCTCCAACCACCCTTTCCCCGCGCCGCTTTCACTCGAATGGCCGACATTCACGCCGCTGGCATTTCCGGCGCAACGAACCCGGGGTTTCATCGTTGTGCCCTGAGGGCTCCCCTCTGTCCGCGGCGGGGGACCCCAGCCGACCCCGAGGAGATCACCCATGATCGTCCCGCGCCGCGTGGCATTGCGGTCCCTCTTCGCTCTGGCCGTCACCGCATTCACCGGGGGCGCGCTCGGCCGTATCGCGACCCGTCCGCCGTCCGGGGAGAACCCGGCCCGTTCGGCGGGACCGCGCGACCCGCACGCCTTCGACGAGATGTACGGGGGCCGCCGCATCCTGGGCTTCTCGGCGCCCGGGGGCGCGCCGAAGGCCCTCGTCGACGGCCGGCCGCTGCATCTGATGCGCTGCGCCGACGGAGGGTACGTCACCCCGATCGACCACTACGAGTCCTGGCCGACGCCGCTGGCGGCCACCCGCGCGGCCGTGGACGAGCTGGGCACCGCCTCGCTCTCCCCGCTCGCCGGCGCCCACGGCGTCCACACCGACCCGACGGGAGGGAGCCCGCGTGGTGTACACGCGTAAGAACCAGCGCGATCTGACCGGAGCCGAGCGCCGGAAGTTCGTCGCCGCCGTCCTGGAGCTCAAGCGCACGGGAGCGTACGACCGCTTCGTCCGCACCCACATCGACCACTACACGGCCGACGGGGAGGGCCGGCTCCGGGTCGCCCACATGACTCCGAGCTTCCTGCCCTGGCACCGCAAGTTCCTGCTGGAGTTCGAGACGGCCCTGCGCCGGGTCGACCCGACGGTCTCCGTCCCGTACTGGGACTGGACCCGCGACAACAGTCCGGCCTCCTCGATCTGGGGCGAGGACTTCATGGGCGGCAACGGGCGCCGCAGCGACCTCCAGGTGATGACCGGCCCCTTCGCCCACTCCGCCGGCCGCTGGACGGTCACCCAGTCGATGACCGACGGACGCTTCCTGACCAGGGACTTCGGCCGCCCCCACGATCCGGTCGCCCTCCCGACCCAGGCCCAGCTGGACGAGGTGACGCGGGAGCGGGCCTACGACGCGGCGCCCTGGAACTCGACGAGCGCCTCCGGCTTCCGCAACCGTCTGGAGGGCTGGGCGCCCGGCCGGGGCAACGAACGGTTCCGCGTCCACAACCGGGTGCACCGCTGGGTCGGCGGTCTGATGCTCGGCGGCGGTTCCGTGAACGACCCGGTGTTCTGGCTGCACCACTCCTTCGTCGACCTGGTCTGGTCGCGCTGGCAGCAGCGCAACCCCGGGGCGGGCTATCTGCCGGCGGAGCCGCCGCCGCTCGGGGACGGGCAGTACCGCAAGGTCGTGGCCCGGCACGAGGCGATGGCGCCCTGGGGTGTGACCCCGGCGTCGATGTTCGACCACAGCCGGATCTACCGGTACGCCTGACGTCCCCGCACACACGTGTCCCCCCGACCCGGCGGGTCGGGGGGACACGGTCGTTACCGGGGGGATCAGCCGCCGTAGCCACCGTCACCGTTGTCGTGACCGTCGGCGTTGACGCAGGTGTTGCCGAAGGCCGGGTTCAGCAGGCCGATCACGTTGACGGTGTTGCCGCAGAGGTTGACCGGGACGTGGACCGGGACCTGGACGACGTTGCCGGAGGCGACACCGGGCGAGTGGGCGGCGACGGCCTCGGCGCCCGAGTCGGCGACGGCCAGGCCGGCTCCGCTGAGGGCCACGGCACCCGTGCCGGCGAGAACAGCGGCAGCCTTCGCGATGCGAGACATCAAGAACTCCTTGGACGTGGAAAGCGACCGCAGGAATCACGGCCGTCATTCCCCTTCAACGCCGAACGCCGGAACGGGTCACGGCCATTGGGCCGAAAGGGAGGGGAAAACCGGAAAATGGCCCGCGGGCCGAAACCGTCCGCCGCCGGATACGACGGGACGGCCTCGGTCCGCGGGCCGCGGCCATGCGACAAGCCTTCTTCTGCAACGAACGAAAACCCTTCGGGTGGCGGGGAAGAATCGTGTCTTCACCCGGCAGGACCCCACCCGCACAAAAGAACGAACAAAGGGGTGCGTCCCATGACCCGCTCGGGCGTCAGGGTGCCTCGGGCGCGAGACCGAGCTGGGAGTCCAGGGCACCGCTGACCATCGGGGGAAGCACACCGACCCGGGGCGCCGCCAGGTCCGGCAGCCCCGCGAGACCGTCACCCTGCGGCGCGGCCACCGGGTTGCCGAGGACGGCGCCGGGGGTGGCCGCCGCCATCTCCGAGTGCGGGGTGGCGAAGAGCGCCCGGCCGGGCTCGCTGTCCTTCAGGACCTCGGGCAGCGGAGCGGCCACCTCCGTGGCGGGGACGGTGCCGGCGAGCGGCACGCTGGGCACCGCGACGTCCGGCAGCGAGCCGAGGCCCTTCTGGAAGCCGGTGGGCGCGCCGGGCATCGGGACGGGAACGCCGGTGGCCACCGTGGGGGCGTCCATCGGGAGCACCGGCTCGAGCCCCTGGAGAGGCACGAGCACCGGCGCCTCGACGGCCGAGGCCGGGGCGGCCAGGGCGGCGGAGGCGAGTGCGGTCATGAGAAGTCCCATGCCGGCGTGAGAGCGCAGAGTCATGTTCTGACAACGAGACCTGCGGGGGAACGTGGCGGAACTCCCCCGTGTGCAGCAACGCGTGAGGCCCTCACCGGTGAGGGCGAGGGCCTCTGTTGACGCGCGGAGGGGGCCGGCGTCAGTGGCGGCGGGCGATCCGGCCGCCGCGGAGGTAGACGACGGTGCCACCGATGATCAGCGCGGCGCTGATCCCGGCCGCGCCCATGAGCGCGGTGTCGCTGCCCGTGTCGGGGAGCTCGGGCGGGGTGGTGGGAGGCGTGGTGGGCGGATGCGTGGGCTCGCAGTCCTCCGGCTCCTCACCGGGCGGCTGCTCCTCGCAGTCCCCCGGCTTGGGAGGCGTCGTCGTCGGCGGGTGCGTGGGAGGCGTCGTCGTCGGGGGGTGCGTGGGGGGATGCGTGGGGGGCGTCGTCGTCGGCGGATGCGTCGGCGGGTGCGTCGGCGGGTGCGTGGGGGGCGCCGTCGTCGGGGGATGCGTGGGAGGCGCCGTCGTCGGCGGATGCGTCGGCGGGTGCGTCGGCGGGTGCGTCGGGGGATGCGTCGGCGGGTGCGTGGGTTCACCCGGATGAGTCGGCTCTCCCGGGTGCGTGGGTTCACCCGGCTCGTCGCCGTAGCCTCCGGGCTCCTCCGCCTGGGCGCAGAGGTCGCCGACGGCCGCGGCGACGAAACCGCCGAGATCCATGTGCTCGCCGCAGACGTCCGCCGGCAGCGGGGCCTGGACATGACCGGCGGAACCGGCCCCCGGACCGTCGCCCGTACCGGTGTGGGAGTTCGCGGCCAGGGCGAATCCGCCGCTCAGCGACAGGATGCCGGTCGCTGCCGCCGCGGTGAGTACTTTCCTGCTGATGATGGACCGCATACCGCTCTTCCTCTGGAGAAAGGGAGAGGCCGGCGAGGATCCCCCCTCGCTCCGACCGGCCTGATCCACGCCGACGTTCGCGTGGGACTGGCCAGAGGGTATGGGTCGGCGAACCCCGTGCAACGGGGGCCACACGGCAGCTGATCAGAAAATCATTCGATCAGCCGACCGTGGGAAACGGCGTCGCGAAAGGCGCCGCAAGTGCCCGGAAAGGCGCGTGTACTGAGGGGACGTCAGTCGAGGGTCACTTGCCCAGCGGCAGGCCGCCGGGGACCGGCAGGCCACCGAGCAGCGGGGCACCCTTGGTGGTCTGGTTCAGCTGGGTCGCGGTGTCCGTGACGGTCTTGACCGGGGAGCCGTCCGTGGTGCTGCTCAGCACATCCGACTTCAGCCCATTGGCGGCGATCGCTTCGAGGCCACCGTTCAGGCTGGTGGGGGTCAGCGCCTCCGTCGCCATGGCGGGCGCGGCAGCGCCAAGAGCCATCAGCGAACCGGCGACAACCGCGGCGACCTTGGTGGGCTTCATGGGGTGAATCCTTCCTCTGTACTTCAAGTCACTTACCGCACAGGCTTCTTGACCGAATCCCGTACTTTGTTCTGCTTCTGTAACGAACGGCGTGCCGCACGGAAACTCCGGAAGGAAGGATTTCTCGACACTGCACCCGATCGATGCGGACCGGTGCTATTTGCCGATCACACACGCCTGTGCCGGTCCGGCGGGACGCCGGACCGGCACAGGACCTACAGGTGACTACCGGACCGGCAGCGGGGGCTTGACCGGCAGGTCGGGCACGTCGACCGGGGGCTTCACCGGCGGGTCGACGGGCAGCTCCGGCGGGTCCACCGGCAGCTCGGGCGCGGTGACCGGGAGCGACGGCAGCGCGGGCAGTCCGGGCAGGTCCGGAGCGGGCAGACCGCTGCCGAGGACCGTGGCGACGGCCAGGTTGACCAGCGAGGTCAGCGTCGCCGTGACCTGCGGTACGACTCCGCCGGCGTTGCCGGAGGTGACGGCGGCGAGCAGACCCGCGACCGCCTTCTCGACCGTGGCGAGGGCGTCGGCCACGACATCCGCCGGCGCGGCGGCCCTACCGGCCCACGCGGCCTTCGCGGCCTTCGCGGCCTTCGCGTCGGCCGCGGCCGGCAGGCTCACCGGCGGCTTCACGGGCAGCGCGGGGGCTTCCACGGGGGGCGCCGCCGGAAGCTCGACCGGGGTCTCGACGGCGGGCGGCGTGACGGGGAGTTCGGCCGCGGGCGGGGTGACCGGGAGGTCCGTGGCGGGCGGCGTGACCGGAAGGTCCGTGGCGGGCGGCGCGACCGGAAGGTCCGTGGCCGGTGGCGTGACCGGAAGGTCCGTGGCCGGTGGCGTGACCGGCGCGTCCGGCAGTGCCGGGGCGGTGGCCTTGGCCTGGTCGACGGCTTCGGCGATCTTGGCCTTGAGGGCCTCGGCGTCGACCGCGGGGAGCTGGCCCGCGTCGGCCTTCAGCGCGGCCGTGACGAGTTCGGTCACGGGGGTGGTCACCGAGCCGAGCTCTCCGAGCGCCTGCGCCTGGGTCAGCAGGGCGGCGGCCTCGGGGAGGGGAGCGCGGGCGGCCCGGTCGGCCGCGGTGGACGGATGGTGTTCGCCGGCGATGGCGGGTCCCGCCGTGCCGAGGGTGATGACGGCGGATATCGCCAGGGCGGTGATGCGGCGTGTAGCCAGGGGACGCATATGTGTTCCTTTTCCTTATGCGTCGGACAACTTCCCTCTCACCGTGCCTGCGGGTATAGCCCTCCGCAACCGCAGAACTACGGAGCGCCACGCCTCCGTTCGAGTGAATCCACACCTCGACCCTGCCCTCCGAAGGGGCGTACGCCGTTGCACCGCACGGCGCACGACGGTGCCGCCGAACGAGTACCGACCCCATGGCCACAAGGAAAAGCCGGTGCGCCCGCCCCGTCGGGGGCGGGCGCACCGGCTTCGGAAGGACCGATCAGGCGTGCCGGATCAGGCGTTGACGCAGGTGTTGCCGAAGGCCGGGTTCAGGGCGCCGATGACGCTGACCGTGTTGCCGCAGAGGTTGACCGGGATGTGCACCGGGACCTGGACGACGTTGCCGGAGGCGACGCCCGGGGACTTCACGGCCGCGGCCTCGGCACCGGCGTCGGCGGCGGCGGCACCGGCGGCACCGGCGACCGCGGCGGCGGCACCCACGGTCAGGACAACGGCCTTGGCGATACGGGACATGGGGAACTGCTCCTCGATCGAAATTCAACGCGGACTGCGCGGACTGTTCGGCCCGGCTCCCTCAACAACGCCCCGGCTTTTCATCGGTTGCTCTCCCGAACGGGTGACGTTCAACCGATCTTTGGGCCATAGGAGGGCCATTGGAGGGAGTGGGCGTGGAATGACGCAACACGCTCAACGAGGAACCGGCCCCACAGATACGGGAGTTAGCGTTTCCGGGCATCTAATGCGTACTATCGCCCCGCGCCGGGGTTATAACGTTCCCGAACGTTGCTTCCGGGCCCGCCGCGCGTTCACCCATTTCGTGCGGACGACACCTTCCCCTCTCCCGGCCTTCACGGGTCTTCCCTTCCTTCTCTCATCAAAGCGGAGAACCTGTATGCGGAATTCAGCGGTTCTTGCTGTGCGTCGCAGCGTGTTGTGCGCCCTGTCGTGTGCGGCCGTGTCCGCCGCGCTGCCGGTCGCCTCCGCCGCCGCACCCCAGCCCCGGGAGGCGAGCCGCGTCCCCTTCGCCGCGCGCTACCAGGCCGTACAGCACGGTGGGATCGTGCGTGCCGCGAACTCCTCGGCGAAGGGCGTGAAGGGCACCGAGTCGGTCAACGACGGCGCCACGATCGCCTACGTCGACGTGGACAGCGACCCCAACACCTACAACTCCAGCCGCGCCGAGCTCGCCGTTCCGGCGGGCGCCCGGGTCAGCTGGGCCCGCCTCTACTGGGGCGGCAACCTGCGGGTGGGCGAGCAGAAGCCGCCCGAGGACAACGGGCGCGTACTGATCGCCGAGCCCGGCGGCCGGTACAAGGCACTGCTCGCCGACACCCTGATCGGCCACCGCACGGCCGACGGCGCCGACGCCTTCCAGGCCTCCGCCGATGTCACGAAGCTGGTCCGCTCCGCCCGTCCCGGCCAGTGGACGGTCGCTCAGATCAACGTCGCCATGGGCCGTTCCGCGGTCGGCGGCTGGGGCGGCTGGACGCTCGTCGCCGCGTACGAGAAGGCGTCGGAACCGCTCCGCAGGATCGGGGTCTGGGACGGATTCGAAACGATCGGGCCGCGTACCGGCGATCTTCGGGTCCCCCTCGACGGAAACCGCTACGGCAAGGCCGCGGGCGGACGTCTCGGCATGATCGCCTATGACGGCGACCGCGGTACTTCCGGTGATTACCTGGCCGTGGAAACGAGCCGTTCGAAGAGCACCCGGCTCTCCGATTCCGCCAATTCCGCGAACGACGTGATGAACTCCAGCATCACCGAATTCGGCACCGGTAGGACGGTCCGCTCTCCCGATCGTACGAACACCCTGGGGTACGACTCCGACGTCTTCGATCTGCGGGGGGCGCTGCGCGATGGAGCCGACCGTGTCCACATCCGGTCCGGGAGCCGGAAGGACACCGTCTGGCTCGGTGCGCTCTTCTTCCAGGCGGACGTCCGGCGCTGACGTGCTGCCTCCACGAGACACGGACCCCGGGTCCGTCACCGTCCTGCACGCGGTCCAGCCCGGTGACGGCGGGGTCGCCCGTGTCGTCATCGACCTGGTCCGCGCCCAGCTCGCCGCCGGCCTGCGGGTCGCGGTCGCCTGCCCACCGGAGACCGTCCTCTCCGCCGCCGTCCGCGCCGAGGGGGCCGAGACCCACGACTGGCGGGCCGGCCGCGACCCCGGTCCCGGACTCGTCCGCGAGACGAGGGAGCTGGCCCGGCTGATCCGTACCGTCCGGCCCGGTCTCGTCCACGCGCACAGCGCCAAGGCCGGGCTCTGCGCCCGACTCGCCCTGCGGGGACGGATTCCGACGGTGTATCAGCCGCATGCCTGGTCCTTCGAGGCGGTCGAGGGAACGACCGCCGCGCTCGCCCGCCGCTGGGAGCGGTTCGGCGCCCGCTGGGCGGACCGGATCCTCTGCGTCAGCGAGGCCGAGCGGCGTACCGGCGAGGACGCCGGCGTCACGGCCGACTGGTCCGTCGTCCACAACGGCGTGGACGTGGCCCGGTTCGCGACCGACGGACCGCCCGGCAACCCCGCGCCCACCGTCGTCTGCGTGGGCCGGCTCTGCCGCCAGAAGGGACAGGACGTGCTGCTCGCGGCCTGGCCCACCGTACTGGCGGAGGTCCCGACGGCCCGTCTCGTCCTGGTCGGCGACGGCCCCGACGGCGAGCGGCTGCGCGCGGCCGCCGGTCCCTCGGTGCGGTTCACCGGGGCCGTCGACGACACCGTCCCCTGGTACCGGGCCGCCGACGTGGTCGTCCTGCCGTCCCGATGGGAGGGCATGGCGCTCGCACCCCTGGAGGCCATGGCCGCAGGGCGGCCGGTCGTCGTCAGCGACGTCGACGGCGCCCGCGAGAGCCTGCCGTCCTCCCACGAACCCCTGTGCCTGGTCCCGCCCGAGGACCCGGCCGCGCTCGCCACCGCTCTCGGCCGCCTCCTCGGCAGGCAGGAGCTCCGGCACCGCCTGGGCCGCGAGGCCCACCAGCACGTACTCAGCAGATTCGATGTCCGGCGCACCGGCGCGGCCGTCGCGGACGTCTACCGCGAACTGGCCGGAGTGCGAGGCACCGAGCACAGAGAGCCGATTGCGCAGTGACAACCGAAAGCACCAGCATCCCTCCCTCACCGGGCTCCTGGCCCACCGCGGGCCAGGCCTACGGCCTCGCCTCCCTCGCGCCGCGCCGCGGCACGACCGACCGCCTCGCGCTGCCGCGCCGCCCCGCACGACCACGGTCCGGCGTCCTGCCGCTCCTCGCGGTCGACTGCCTGGCCGTGCTCGGCGCCGCCGCGCTGCTGCGCGCGGCGCACCACGACGCCCGGCTGCTGATGCCGATCGTGGCGCTCGTCCTGGTCCTCGACGGCCACGCGGGGCTCTACCGGCCGGCCGCGCACACCCGGGCCCTCGACGAACTGCCGGCGCTGGCCTCCCGCGCCGGGGTCGCCTGGTGCCTGGCGGCGGCCGGGGTCGCCGCCTTCTCCCCGGCCCTGGCGATCGGTCCGCTGCGGCTCTCCGCCGCGTACGGCACCCATGTCGCCGTCGTGACCCTGGTCCGGGCGCTGCTGCTGGCCCGGCGGCGCCGGGTCGCGCGGGCCCGCCCGAGGTCGGCGCTGGTCGTCGGCGGGGCGCGGGCCGCACGCCGGTTCGCCGCGGCGGCCGTCCAGCACCCCGAGTACGGGGTCCGGCCGGTCGGCATCGTCGGCGTGCCCGAGCAGGGCGGCGCCCCGAGGCCGGCCGGGGAGCCCGGGCTTCCGGTGCTCACCACGACCGAGGAGATCCACCGGGCCGTCATCCAGAACGCCGTGCGCGACGCGGTGTTCCTCGACGACGACCCGGGTCTGGTGACGCTCTTCCAGCACTACGGCTGCGCCACGTGGCGGGTCGGCGGGCGGCAGCAGGCCGGTCCGATGGGCGATCACATGTGGGGGTTCGCCTGGCACCGCGTCGTCCCGCTGGGCGAGCGGCGCGGGCTGACCGCCAAGCGTGCCCTCGACATCGCGCTCGCCGCGCCCGCCCTCGCGCTCGCGCTGCCGGTGCTGCTGCTCTGCGCGCTGGCCGTACGGCTCTCGGACGGTCCCGGGGTGCTGTTCCGCCAGGAGCGGGTGGGCCAGCACGGTCGCCCCTTCACGCTGCTGAAGTTCCGTACGCTCCGCCCCTCCGACGACGCCGAGTCGGCGACCCGCTGGAACGTGGCGGGCGACCGGCGGATGAGCGCGGCGGGGAACTTCCTGCGGAAGAGCTCGCTCGACGAGCTGCCGCAGCTGTGGAACGTGCTGCGCGGGGACATGAGCCTGGTCGGGCCGCGACCCGAACGACCTTACTTCGTCGCCCAGTTCAGCAAGATCCACGCCGGTTACGCGGCCCGGCACCGGATGCCGGTGGGGCTGACGGGTCTGGCGCAGGTGCACGGGCTGCGCGGCGACACCTCGATCGAGGACCGCTGCCGCTTCGACAACCACTACATCGACCACTGGTCGCTCTGGCAGGACGTCTGCATCCTGCTGCGTACGGCGGCCGGGCTCGTCCGACCCACGGGGAGCTGAGGATGGCCACGGCCGTGACGGTGTCGGCGCTCGCCCCGGACGACGTCCGCGACTGGGCGCGCCGGGCCGGGGCGCTGTCCCCGGTCCTCGTCGTGATCGCGCTGCTGCTCGTCCCGGGCGGCGGCGGGGCGCAGGGCGGCACCGGCGGTACGGGGACGGTCGCCGACGCGGCCTCCGGACTCCTCGTCCTGATCTGTCTCGTCCGTGTGATGCGCGGCGGCGCGCGGCCGCTGACCCGGACGGCGGCCGTCGTCCTCGGGCTGCCGGTCCTCGGGATCTGTCTGGCCGCGATCACCTCGAACGACCCGGCGGCGAGCCTGCCGGGCGTCGCCCGCTACGTACAGATCTTCGTGCTCGTCCCGGCGGCCGTGCTCCTGATGATCCGCGACCGGCGGGACTTCGCCGTGGTCGCCTGGGGCCTGGTCGGGTTCGCGCTGCTGCAGGGCGCGGTCGGCGTCGCCCAGTACCTCACCGGGACCGGCGCCTCGTACATGGGTGAGGACATCCGGGCCGTCGGCACCTTCGGGCCCACCGATGTGATGGGCATGGCGACCGTCGTGTCCTACGGGCTGGTCGTCGTCACGGGGATCGCGCTCGGCAGCGGCCCCGGGCGGGCGCGGACGGCGGCGCTCGTCTGCGCCGGGCTGCTCTTCCTGCCGCTCGTGCTGTCGTTCAGCCGGGGCGCGTGGATCGCGACCGTGCTCGCCTGCGGGATCCAGCTGCTGCTCTCGGGGCCCCGCCGTGCGGCCCTGGTCGCCCTCGCGGCGGGCGCGCTCGGCGTGGTCCTGGTCGGCGGGCTCGGCATCGGTTCGGCGATGGTGAAGGAGCGGGTCGCCAGCATCACGCAGGTGGCGGCCGCGCCGGACCAGTCGGTGACGGACCGCTACACGATGTGGGCGGCGGCCGGGCGGATGTGGAGCGCGGAGCCGGTCACCGGCGTCGGCCTCAAGGGCTTCCCGCAGTACCGGGACTCCAACGCCTCCCTCGCGCTGTCCTCCGGCAGCGACACGGCGGGCGCGGGCGCCGCCTTCGCGCGCCAGCCGCTGCTGTCCCCGCACAACATGTACCTCCTGGTCCTCAGCGAGCAGGGCCTGTTCGGCCTCCTCGCCCTCGTCGGCAGCTGGCTGGCGCTGCTGGTCGGCGCGCTGCGGCGGCGACGCCTCGGCGCGGACTGCGCGCTCGTCGCGACGGGTCTGCTCGCCTGGCAGCTCATCGACTTCTTCTACGCGGACATCGGCGGGCCCTCGACGGTCCTCATGTCGGTCGTACTGGGCCTCGCGGCCTGGTGGGCGCTGGCGGAGGTCAGGCGTGCGTGACCCGTGGGCCGGGGAACCGGAGCCCACGGACACCCCGCGGGCCGGTGAACCGCGCCCCTCGGGCGGCCCGCCCCGCGCCACCCCGCCGACCGATCCCTGGCCGACCGCGCCTCCGGGCCCCACGGACTCCCCGTGGCCCTCGGAGGCCGTCGTGCTGCCGGGGCCCGGGGCGCCGCCGGCCCCTGGGGGCGGCCCGCGGGGCCGGCTCCTGGAGAGCCCGGCCCCGGCGTCCGTACGCGTGGCCGCACCCGATCTCCCACCCGCCGTAACCGGGTCCACGAGCAGGACGGGGACGGGAGCCGGGACCGGAGCCGGGACCACGAACAGGACCGGGTCAGGGACCGGATCCGGGACCACGAGCAGGACCGGATCCGGGACCGGCGACAGCGCCGGCGCCGGCGTCCCGCCCGCCCCCCGGCCCCCCGGCCGACGTGCCCACGCCCGGGTCCGGGCGGCCCGAACCGGCGCGCGCGAGGGCCGGGGCTTCCTCGCGAAGGCCGCGTTCGTCACCGCCGGGCTCACCGCGGTCGGCGCGGTGCTCGGACTCGTAAGGGACCAGATCCTGGCCGGGTACTTCGGGGCCGGGGCCGAGACCGACGCGTTCCTGGTGGCGTGGACGGTGCCCGAGTTCGCCTCGACGCTGCTCATCGAGGACGCCATGGCACTGATCCTGGTGCCCGCCTTCTCCCGTGCCCTGGCCCGCCGCTCCGGCGCCCTGTTCGGGGACCCGGTGCGCGCCCTCGTGCGCGGCACGCTCCCCCGGCTCACCCTCGCCGTCGGCGTCGTCGCCGCGATCCTCGTCGCCGCCGCCCCCCTGATCGTCACGGCCCTCGCGCCGGGGCTGCCCGACCCCGGGCTCGCGATCGACTGCACCCGGCTGACGGGGACCTGCGTGCTGTCGTTCGCCCTGGTCGGCTACTGCTCGGCCGCGCTGCGCGCGCACGGCTGCTTCCTGCCCCCGGCCACGATCTACGTGGCGTACAACGTCGGCATCATCGGCACCATCCTGGTGCTGCGGGAACCGTGGGGCGTCCGCTCGGCCGCCGCCGGAGTCGCGGTCGGCGGGGTCCTGATGGTCCTCGTCCAGCTGCCCTCGCTGCTGCGCGAGCTACGGGCCCGCCCCGTACCGGCGCGGGAGCCCGAGACGCTCGCGCCCTCCTCCACGGGCGAGGGCCGCATCCTGGTCCTCGGACTGATCGCGCCGGTCGTCGCGTTCTCGCTCTGCCGCCAGTCCCAGACGCTGATCGAACGCTTCCTCGCCTCACCGCTGCCCGCCGGCGCCATCTCGCATCTGAACTACGCGCAGAAGGTCGCGCAGATGCCGATGATCCTCTCCCTGATGCTGTGCACGGTCAGCTTCCCGGTGGTCGCCCGCGCGCTCGCCGCGGGCGACGCCGAGGCCGCCCGCCGCCGGGTCGAGCGTGATCTGCTGCTCGCCGCCGTCGTCGTCCTCGTCGGCGCCTCGACCGTCATCGCCGCCGCGCCCCGGATCGTGGAGCTCCTCTTCGAGCGCGGCGAGTTCAGCAGGACCGACACCGTCGCCACCGCCGCCGTCATGCGGGTCTACGCCCTCGGGCTGCTCGGCCAGACGATGGTGGGCGCGCTGGTCCGCTGCTACTTCTCCGCCGCCCGCCCGCTCTGGTACCCGGCCGCCGCGATGGCCGCCGGGCTCGTCACGACCGCCGCCGCCGGTGTCCCCGGCGCCCACTACTGGGGGGCCGTCGGCATCGCCGCCGCCAACGCCCTCGGCATCACCCTCAGCGCCGTGCTGCTGCTGCGCGGCGCGCACCGCCAGGCCGTTCCGGTCCAGGTCGACCGGCTGGGCGAGGGGCTGCTCCGGCTCGCCACGGCGGGCGCGTGGGCCACCGGCGCCGGCTGGCTGTGCTCGCTGGCGATCGGCCCCGCCGCCCTCGCCGTCGTCGTCGCGGGCCTGGTCGTCATCGGCGTCTTCCTGCTCTTCATCGCCTGCGCCGCCAAGGCGCCCGAGATTCCGCCCCTGCCCCGCTCCGCCTCCCGGAGGACCCCCCATGCCCGCCGCCACCGCGCTGAGCCGTCTGCTGCCGAAGCCGCCCCTGTGGATGAAGCCGCCCCCGTGGGTGGCGATGTACCACTCGATCGCGGACCCCGGTGACGATCCGTACCGGGTGACCGTCTCCCCCGTGCGCTTCGCCCGGCAGCTGCACTGGCTGGGGGACCGGGGGCTGCGCGGAGTGTCGGTGCGGGAGTTGCTCGACGCCACCGCCGAGGGACGCGCCCAGGGGCTCGTGGGCCTGACCTTCGACGACGGGTACGCCGACTTCCTCGACTCGGCGCTTCCGCTGCTCCGCCGGCACGGCTTCACGGCGACGGTGTACGTCCTGCCGGGGCGGCTCGGCGGCGAGAACACCTGGGACACCGAGGGCCCGCGGAAGTCGCTCCTCGACGAGGACGGCATCCTGCGGATCGCCGAGGCAGGCATGGAGATCGGTTCCCACGGCCTCACCCACGTCTCCCTCACCGAGGCGGACGACACGGAGCTCGCCGCCCAGACCCGGCGCAGCCGCGAGCTCCTGGAGGAGATGACCGGCGCTCCCGTCCAGGGCTTCTGCTACCCGTACGGGCAGGTCGACCCGCGCGCGGTCCAGGCCGTACGCAGAGCCGGATACCGCTACGCCTGCGCGATCGACCCGGGCCCGCACACCGGCACGTACGCCCTGCCCCGCGTCCACATCGGCGAGGCCGACACCTCCTGGCGGCTCACCGCCAAACGCCTCCTGCACCCGCTGCGCCGCCGCCACCCGGCCGATCTGGTGCCCGCGCGGTACGGCCCCGCCGTGGTCGGTGCGCCATGAAGGTCCTGCACGTCATCACCGGGCTCGGCATCGGCGGCGCGGAGCAGCAGCTGCGGCTCCTGCTGCGCCATCTGCCCGTGCAGAGCGGGGTGGTCACCCTCACCAACCCCGGCGCCGTCGCGGCGGGCATCGAGGCCGACGGCACCCCCGTCACCCATCTGGGCATGACCGGGAACCGGGACCTCGGCGCGCTGCCGCGGCTCGCGCGGATCGTCCGGCAGGGCCGCTACGACCTCGTCCACACCCACCTCTACCGGGCGTGCGTGTACGGCAGGACGGCGGCCCGGCTGGCCGGGGTACGACGGGTCATCGCCACCGAGCACTCGCTCGGCGAGACCCAGATCGAGGGCAGGCCGCTCTCCGCGGGGACCCGCGCCCTCTATCTGGCGTCCGAGCGGCTGGGCACCTCCACGGTCGCCGTCTCGCCCAGCGTGGCCCGCCGGCTCGCCGACTGGGGCGTGCCCCCGGACCGTATCCAGGTCGTCCCGAACGGCATCGAGACGGACCGCTTCGCCTACGACGCCCGCGCCCGCCGCCGCGCCCGGCGCATCCTCGGGCTCCCCGAGGACGCCTATGTCGTCGGCGGGGTGGGGCGGCTGACGCCCGGGAAGAGGTTCGACCGGCTGGTACGGGCGGTGGCCTCGGTCCCCGGGGCCCGTCTGCTCCTCGTCGGCGAGGGCGAGCAGCGCGAGGAGCTGATGCGGGTGACCCGCGAGTGCGGGGCCGCCGACCGGGTGCTGCTCGCCGGGGCCTGCGAGGACCCGCCGACCGGAGCCTCGCCCGGGCCCTCGCTGCCCGAACTGCTCGCCGCCATGGACGCCTTCGTGTCCACCTCCCCCGACGAGACCTTCGG
Source organism: Streptomyces sp. NPDC017246 (assembly GCF_044331325.1). Classification (NCBI taxonomy): domain Bacteria; kingdom Bacillati; phylum Actinomycetota; class Actinomycetes; order Kitasatosporales; family Streptomycetaceae; genus Streptomyces; species Streptomyces sp. NPDC017246. The sequence continues at coordinate 112,656 of NZ_JBIRMW010000019.1, forward strand.
GCTCGCCGTCGTCGAGGCCCTCGCCGCCGGACTGCCCGTCCTGTACGTGGCCTGCCCCGCGATCGACGACCTGGCGCCGGAGGCGGCGCCGGGCGCCCGCCGCATCGGCGAGTCCGTACCCGAGCTGATCTCCGCGCTGCGCGGCATCCAGGACGCCCGGCTCGCCCGGCTCCCGCTGCCGGCCGCCGCCCGCCGCTACGACATCGCGCACAGCGCCCGGCAGTTGATGTCCCTCTACGACCAGGCCGTCCACGGCAACCCCTCCCCCTCGAAGTGAGAGACCGTCCCATGAACACCACTCCACGCCGTGCCCTTCTCCCCGCCGGCCTCCGCAGGCCCGGCCGCTGGGCGGTCCTGCCCGCCGCCGTCCTCGCCGGAGCCGTACTCGGCGGCGGATACGGAGCCCTCAAGGCCCCGCAGTACGCGGCGACCAGCTACGTCATCGTCGTGCCGGCCGAGAAGTCCGACCCGGCGGCGGCGCTCGGCTTCGCCCAGGCGTACGGGCGGGTCGCCACCGACATCGCGGTGACCGGCGACGCCCAGGTGTGGGCGGGGGTCACCGCCGACACGCTGCGCAGGAACGTGCAGGCCGCGACCTCCCCGGACGCGCCGATGATCTCGATCACGGCCAAGGCCGACCAGCCCGCGAAGGCCGTGTCCATGGCCGACGGGGTCGCCCGCGCGCTCATCCTCAACAGCACCCATGTCGCGGGCAGCACGGGCGTGAAGGTCGTCCAGTTCTCCCGCGCCACCAAGCCGGTCGCCCCCGTCTCCCCCTCCGCGCCGATCGCCACGCTCGTCGGCGGCTGTGCGGGCGGCCTCCTCGGCGGCCTGGCCCTCCTGGTCCGTCCGAAGCGTGCCGCCGCGCGCGGCGAGGCCCGCCACTCCAGGGGGACCGCGCCCACCGCCGTGACCGGCTCCGCTCCCGCCTCCGTGCCCGCCCCGGCCGCCGCCGCGCACCAGCCGGAGACGGTGTGACCCCGAGAACCCCGAGAACCGCACGGGACCTGCGGACGGAGGTCTGCCGTGACGAGGAGATGTTCGGGCGCCTGGCGGCCGAGTGGACGGCGCTGTACGGGCGCTGTTCCTCCGCCACCCCCTTCCAGTCCCACGCCTGGCTGCACTCCTGGTGGCTCTCGTACGGCAGGCCCGGTGCGCTGCGGGTGGTGCTCGTACGGCGGGAGGACGGCGAGCTCGTCGCCGCCGCGCCCCTGATGCGGGCCGGGGGTCCGCTGCCCGTGCTCACCCAGCTCGGCGGCTCCATCACCGACTTCACGGACGTGCTCCTCGACGACGACTGCCCCGAGGCGGCCCCCGCCCTGGCCAGGGCGCTCGCCCGGGCCGCCCGGGGATCGGTGATCGACCTGCGGGAGGTACGGCCCGGAGCGGCCAGCGAACGGGTCTTCACCCGTTGGCGGGGCCCGCGCCGGCTCCTGCCCGACTCGCTGTGCCTGGAGCTGCCGGCCGTCCCCATGGAAGGGCTCCTCGAACGCATCCCCTCCGGGAAGGCCCAGCGGGTCCGCGCCAAGCTGCGCAAGCTCGACGCCCTCGGCATCGACGCGCGCGTCGTCCCCGGGGCCGAGGTGCCCGCCGCCCTCGACCGCCTCCTGGAGCTCCACCGGCTCCAGTGGCAGGGTCGGGGTGTGACCGCCGAGCACACCAGCGAGCGCTTCGCCCAGCACCTCACCCGGGCCGTGCGGCCGATGGTGGAGCGCGGGGACGCGATGGTCACCGAGTTCCGGCTCGCCGGGGACGTCGTGGCCGCCGACCTGACCCTGATGTCCCCGCGCCTCGCCGGCGGCTATCTGTACGGAGCCGACCCGGCCCTGCGCGCCCGCAAGGTCGACGTCGCGACGATGCTGCTCCGGCACGGGGCCGGGGAGACCAGCGCCGGCGGCCGGGCCACGCTGAGCATGCTGCGGGGCACCGAGGCGTACAAGCACCACTGGCGGCCCGAGACCGTCGGCAACCAGCGGCTCATGCTGGCCGGACGGGGTACGGCCCCGCTGCTCTGGCTCCGCGCGGGCGCCGCCGACGCGCGCCGCTGGGCGGCCCGGCAGGCACGGGAACGCCCCTGGGTGGGGCGTGCGCTCGGCCGGCTCCCCGGGCGCACACGGCACGACGGCGGCGGATGATCTCCGCCGCCGTCGTCCGCGCGGGCCGGCCGGTCGGCCGGAAGGGTCAGAAGGGCCAGACGCCCTTCAGCGCGTCCTTCCAGTCGAGGTCGACCTCGTCCTTCCAGGAGTCCTTCGGGACACAGACGGGCCCGCCGATCCAACTCTCGACCCATGAACCGAGGTTCACGGTCCAGCAGCTGGGCTTGGGTTCCGGCTTGGGCTCGGGCTTGGGCTCGGGCTTCGGTTCCGGCTTGGGCTCAGGCTTGGGCTCGGGCTTCGGCTCGGGCTTCGGTTCCGGCTTCGGCTCGGGCTTGGGTTCCGGCTTCGGCTCGGGCTTCGGTTCCGGCTTCGGTTCCGGCTTGGGCTCAGGCTTCGGCTCGGGCTTCGGTTCCGGCTTGGGCTCAGGCTTCGGCTCGGGCTTGGGTTCCGGCTTCGGTTCCGGCTTGGGCTCAGGCTTCGGTTCCGGCTTGGGCTCCGGCTTCGGCTCAGGAACCGTCGGGTCCACCGGGTCTGTCGGCCCAGTGGGATCCGTGGGGTCGATGGGATCCGTGGGATCAGTCGGGTCCACAGGATCCACCGGGTCCGTCGGCCACGTCGGATCCGTCGGGTCCGTCGGGTCCGTCGGCTGCGTCGGGACCTCCGGCTCCGTGCCGTACAGCATCTGACGGAACATCAACGACGACTGCGGATTGTCGTCGCACTGCCAGACGCCGTGCGGGCAGTAATCGGTGATCGTGTGGTACAGCGGCTTGTGCTGCTTCATCCATTCGAGCATGCGCCGCATGTATTCGGGGTTGTCCCCGTTCCGGAACAGACCCCATTCGGGGTAAGAGATCTGCTTTCCGTGTTCGGCCGCGAAATCGACCTGCTTCTGGAGCCCGTACGGTTCGCTGACGTGCTGGTCGAACCGCGAGCCGGACGGCTGGTCGTACGAATCCATCCCGATGATGTCCACGACGTCGTCGCCGGGGTAGCACTCGGTCCACGGGACGGCGTCGCGGCCACGGCTCGGGTTGAAGTCGAAGCGGAACTCCTGACCCGGAACGGAGCGCATCGCGGTGACGATCCGGTTCCAGTACTTCTTCCAGGCGGTCGGGTCGGGCGCACAGCGATGGGTGTACGTCGTCCCGTTCATCTCCCAGCCGAGGACGATGACGGTGTCGGTCGCCCGGAGCCTGACGAGCCGTTCGGCGAGGGTCTTGAAGTGGTGGTCGTAGTAGCCGGCCGCGCCGAGCTGGAGCTGGCGGCGGACCTCGGCGTCGGAGACCCCGGCCTCGTTGCGCTCCAGCAAGGGCACGTTGAGGACGAACAGGCGGTCGGTCCTCTCGTTGCGCCAGTCCGCCCAGGAGTCGAGGAAGCCGGGCGGGCCCTCGATGTTCTTCCAGAGGTCTCCGGGGAGGTAGGTGTGCCCGACGCGGAGTTCGCGTCCGCCGAGCCACCGCTCCAGCTGCTCGATGCGGGCGACCCCGAGCGCGCCCGAGTCGAGGAAGGCTCCCATGGCGCTGGAGAGCGTCGGTCCGGGGTCCCTCTTCGTCACGGATTCATCGGCGTGCGCGGGGGACGACAGCACGACTGAGCCCGAGGCGAGGAGACCGGCGGTGAACACCCCCAGCCACACTCTCGATGTTCTCCGGTGTGTAGCCGCCATGGCCGCTCCTTCGTCCTACGCCTTTTGATACTCCGTCAATCCGATACTCCGAAAGTATTCCTAATGAGCCGACCGTGAACTCGACTTCCCTCTGATCAGTAGTCCATTAGAGGATTTCATCGCCCAGTTGGGGCACCCGAGAGGAAGGGCATGCCGTGCCGCGCCGTCAGAGTTTCGACATCAGCGTTCCCGCCGTCCTTGTACGACTCGACCCGAACCCCTTCCACCACGGCACTCTCGGAGCGGCGCGCTCACTGGGCCGGACGGGAATTCGGGTCCACGCCGTCATCGAATCGAGCACCAGTCCGGTCGCCCGTTCCCGCTATCTCCGGTCGGCCCGCGCGAGCCCCGGGACGACCTCCTCCACCGAGCTGGTCGCGTTCCTCCACCGGATCGCGAACGAGATCGAGGTCGACGAGCGGTCCGACAGCCCGTCAACTCCCTTCCTCGTCCTCCCCCTGGACGACGTCAGCGCCCTCGCCCTGGCCCGTCGGCGCGCCGAGCTCTCCCCCCGCTTCCTGCTCCCCGAGCAGAGCGAGGAGCAGTTGCTCCGGGTCGCGGACAAGGCGGCGCTCGCCGAGACCTGTGCGGCCCTCGGCCTCCCCCATCCCCGCACCGGACTCCCCGCCGGCGCCGACGAGGCCGCCGCCATGGCCTGGTCGCTGGGTCTGCCGGTGGTCGCCAAATGGAGCCGCCCCTGGCTGCTTCCGGCCGGTGCCGGGCTGCGCAGCACCTCGATCGTGCGGTCGCTCGCCGAGGTGCGGGAGCTGTACGCCCGCACCCCGGAAGCCGGCAGCCGGCTGCTGCTCCAGGAGCTGCTCCCGGCGGGCCGGGACCTGGACTGGTTCTTCCACGGGTACGTGGACCGGCGGGGCCGCTGCACGACGGGGGCGACCGGCCGCAAGGAGCGGTCCTGGCCGGACGGGGCCGGTCTGACCGCCACGGGCCGGTGGACGGTGAACCCGGCCGTGGACCGTGCGGCCCGCGAGCTGTTCGACGCGCTCGGGTACCGGGGCGTGTGCGACCTGGACTTCCGGCTGGACCGGTCGACCGGCGCGTACCACCTGCTCGACTTCAATCCCCGGCCCGGCGCGCAGTTCCGGCTCTTCGCCGACCTGGACGGCCTGGACGTGGTGCGGGCGCTCCATCTGGACCTCACCGGGCGGTCCGTGCCGCCGCACTCCCCCGCGTACGGACGCCGGTTCGTCGTCGAGAACTACGCGGCCCTTTCGCTCCTCGCCTCCCCGCGCCGGAAGTACGCGGCCGAGACCGGCGCGGCCTCGCCGCGGACCGAGTACGCCTGGTGGGCGGCCGACGACCCGGCGCCCGCGTTCGCGATGGGCCGGGCCTGGCTCGGGCATCTGCTGCGCAAGGCCGTGACCGCGCTCCGCGGGCGTCTGCGATCCCGGCGGCCGGGCCCGGCGGTGCCCCCGGCGACGCCACCGGCCCGCAGTTCCTCCGACCAGCTCACCCCGCGATGAAGGTGGAAGGCACGATGTCGAAGTCGATGTACGACCTGGTGGTCGTCGGGGCCGGACCGTACGGCCTGTCAGTGGCCGCGCACGCGGCCGCCCACGGGCTGCGCCTGCGGATCTTCGGCCGCTCGATGGAGTCCTGGCACGCCATGCCCCCGGGCATGTTCCTGAAGTCGGAGCCCTGGGCCTCCCATCTCTCCGACCCGGCGGGGGCGTACGGGCTCGACGCCTACGCCGCCACGCGGGGCGTGCGCGCCGCGCACGGGGTGCCGCTGCCGGTCGACTTCTTCGCCTCGTACGGCGACTGGTTCGCCCGGCAGGCCGTGCCCGCGCTCGACGGGCGGCTGATCGGCTCGGTGGCACCGGCCTCCGGGGGATTCGAGCTGCTCACCGAGGACGGCGAGGCCCTCCGCGCCCGGACGGTGGCGCTGGCCGTGGGCGTCCTGCCCTTCATGGAGATCCCCGGGCCGCTGCGGGACCTGCCCCGGCGGTTCGTCACCCACTCCAGCCACCACGGCGAGCTCGACCGCTTCGCCGGGTGTGACGTCACCGTCGTCGGGGCCGGTCAGGCCGCCCTGGAGACGGCCGCGCTCCTCGTCGAGCAGGGCGCCGCGACGGTACGGATCCTCGCCCGCGCGGACCGGCTGGACTGGAACACCCTGCCCCCGGCCCTCGACCGCGGGCTGTGGGCCGCGGTGCGCGCCCCGCACACGGGGCTCGGCTGCGGCTGGCGGAACAAGCTGTACGCGGACACCCCCGGGGTCTTCCGGCGCCTGCCGGCCGCCACCCGCGCGCGGATCTTCGACTCGGCGCTCGGGCCTGCGGGGGCCTGGTGGCTCCGTGAGCGCTTCGCGGCGGTCCGGGACGTACGCCTCGGGCAGCGGATCACCGCGGCGACCGTGACTCCGGACGAGCGGCTCCGGCTCGACGTGGCCGGGCCGGACGGGGCGACGGTCCTGGAGACCGATCACGTGGTGGCGGCCACCGGCTTCACCCCGGGCGTGGACCGGGCGGGTGTGCTCTCCCCCGTGCTGCGCGGCGCGCTGCGCACCGTCGGTGCGGGCGGCGCGCCGGAGGTCGGGGGTCTCTTCGAGTCCTCGTGGCCGGGGCTCTTCCTCGCGGGGCTGCTCACCGCTCCCTCGTACGGTCCGTCGATGCGGTTCGTCTTCGGCGCCGAGTACACGGCGGCGCGTCTGGTGCGCGGGGTGCGGCAGCGGCTGCGGGCGGGCGCCCGGGGCGGGACGGTGGGGCGGCCGCGTACGCGCGGGAAGGCGCCGGTCGTGGCATGACGGAGGGCCGGCCCCCGGGGAGCGGATGCTCTCCGGAGGCCGGCCCCCGCGCCTGCGTACCGCTGGGACTCAGGCGTTGACGCAGGTGTTGAACGCGGCCGGGTTGAGCAGGCCGATGACGTTCACGCTGTTGCCGCAGACGTTGATCGGCGCGTGGATCGGGATCTGGACGACGTTGCCGGAGAGAACGCCCGGCGAGCCGATCGCCGCACCGTACGCGTCCGCGTCCGCGAAAGCGGGAGACGCCGCACCCATGGCCATGACGATTCCGGCGACAACGGCCGCGACCTTCTTGCAGTTCATTTTCGTCTGGATCCTTTCTGTGACGGAAGACATTTCAGGAACCACAACGAACATGCCGCACAAAGGAAACCGCACCGTCGACGACATTCGCTCATTCACTCCATTGCGGGCACAGAACAGGGCCGAAGGGAACAGTCGCGTTCCCTCCGGCCCTGTCGTGCGCGATACGGATCAGCCGTTGTAGGCGCCGTTCCCGGAGAGGACCGGGATGTCCTCGACGATGTGCGACAGCGGCTCGTCACCCTTGGCCTGGGTGGAGTTCTCGGCGCACTGCTGGTTCTGCGGGGAGGAGAGGACGTTGATGTCCTGGACCGCGACCGGGACGAGGACGCCGACGACCGAGCCGACGTTGCCCTTGACCGGGGCACCCAGGCAGAGCTTGTTCAGCGAGCCCTGGACGGCCGAGAACTGGGGGCTCTGGTCACCGACGGTCTTGGAGTTGCCGAACGACTGGGACGCGCCGTTGCCGCTGAGCGAGGTCGTGCCGCCGTCGTCGGCGATGGCGAGCGCCGGGGAGGCCGCCGCAGCAGAAGCGCCGACAACAGAGGCCGTAACAGCCGCAGCCGCCATAATCTTCTTGATCACGGTGATTCCGTTCCTGTTCCCACCAATCGACCTGATTGATGCGACCGGATCAACTGCGTGCGGGGGCTTTGGTTCCGGCGCTTCACCCGTTCGACTGGGACCACGTTTCGCGCTGCCGAGTGCGCTCCGCCAAGGGAGTGACACAGCGGAACCCTTGCGTCCGACACCAGTTGATCAGGGAGCTCCCTGCACGGAGCAGGTTCTAGAAGGGAACTCCCGTGATCAAGAAGGTTATGGCCACCGCGGCCGCGGCCGTCTCCATCGTCGGCGCCACCGCCGCCGTGGCCTCCCCGGCGCTCGCCATCGGAAACGACGGCGGCACCACGTCGCTCAGCGGCAACGGCGCGCACCAGGAGTACGGCAACTCCGCCACCTACGGCAACATGAGCCCCCAGTTCGCGCTGGTCCAGGGCTCGCTGAACAAGCCGTGCGTGGGCCTGCCGGCCAAGGTCAACGCCGGTTCGCTCATCGGCGCGATCCCGATCGCCGTCCAGGACGTCAACGTCCTGTCGTCCCCGCAGAACCAGCAGTGCACCGAGAACTCCACCCAGGCCAAGGGTGACGAGGCGCTCTCGCACATCCTGGACGACATCCCGGTCCTGTCGGGCAACGGCGTCGGCAACAACTGACGTTCCGCGCTTCGCGCGACGACGTTCACACGTCAGGGGCCGCCCTCCGGGGCGGCCCCTCTCGTTTTCACCAGGTCGGCCAGATCGGGGTCGCCATCAGACGTTCCCATTCCCGGTCCGGCATCCCCGGCACGGTCCGCCCCGCCTGCACCCACTGGGTGACCAGTGCGGAATAGACCGGGAATGGTGTGCGGTCGACTGGGGGAGGGTCGCTCACATATCGGCTCTTCGGAATGAAGGCCATCCGTTCCCATTTCCCGGGATCCGGCGCCATCTTCGCTCCTTCCGCTGCGATTCCCGCATCATTCCACAGGCGCCGCAGGAGAGTGATTCGCCCTGTTCATGTCGCGTCGCGTATCTGTGTGCGAGGGTGATCGAATTACCGTGCGGGCATGAGATTCCCGCGTGCACGGCGGCCGCGACGTCGGCTGCTCGTCCCGGCGGCGCTCGCCGCCCTCGCCGCCCTCGCTCCCGGCGCCCTCGCCGCCGCCTCCGACGATCTTCCCGCCCCTGACAGGGGTTTGAACCTGCTGGTGGTCGGCATCGACAGCCGCAAGGGCGTCACCGAGGCGGAGAAGGAGCGCTTCCGGCTCGGCGGCAAGGAGTGCGACTGCACCGACGTGATGATGCTCGTCCACGTGTCGGCGGAGAACGACCGGATCTCCGTGGTGAGTCTGCCGCGCGACTCGCTCACCTCCTTCCCCGACGGGCATCGCGACCGGCGCACCGGGAAGCTGCACGACGCCCACCAGGCGAAGATCAACGGGGCATGGGCGGAGGGCGGTTCCTCCTTCGCGGTGGAGACCGTCGAGTCGATGACGGGGCTCCCCGTCCACCGCTACCTGGAGATCGACTTCCGGCGCTTCATGGACACCGTGGACCGCGTCGACGGCGGAGTCCCGATCTGTACGGAGAAGGCCCTCGTCGACCCGGCCACCGGTATCGACCTGCAGCCCGGGACCAGGCCGGTCGGCGGCGGCGAGGCGCTCCAGTACGTACGGTCGCGGAAGGCCGACGGGCAGATGGACTTCGGCCGGATCCACAAGCAGCAGAAGTTCGTCGTGAACACCCTGGAGCGGCTCCGCGAGGGCATCCTCGACGATCCCGGACGGCTGAGGGACTTCGCGGCGGCCCTGCGCGGGACGGGCGCGACCGAGCGGGGGATCTCCGCGACGGAGCTGCTCACGCTCGCCGGACGGCTGCGCGACCTGCCCCCGGACCGCGCGGAGTTCGCGACCGTGCCCGTCCGCGGCTTCAACCCGAACATCGCGGGCGTCGGGTCCACCGTCGGCTGGGACGAGGAAGGGGCCGCCGAGGTCTTCGGGCGGCTGCGCGAGGACCTGCCGCTGCCCGCGGCCGACGAGGTCGCGCCGAGCGAGATCCCCGTCGCCTCCTACCGGCCCTCCCCCGGGGCTTCGCTCATCTGCCCGTAGTCCGTCCGGTGGACTTCGCGGAACCTCCGAACCTCTGACCAGTTGATCAGCACGGCTCGGCACTCAGCGAGCCACAATCCGAAAGGCCTGAACAATGAAGAAGCTGTTGGCTACGGCTGCTGTGGCCGCGTCGGTGCTCGGCGCGACGGCGGCGGGTGCCGGACAGGCGCTCGCGATCGCCGACGACGGTGGCACCACCTCGCTCAGCGGCAACGGTGCCCACCAGGAGTTCGGCAACTCCGCCACGCACGGCGACATGAGCCCGCAGTTCGCGCTCGTCCAGGGCTCCCTGAACAAGCCGTGTGTCGGTCTGCCGGCCAAGGTCAACGCCGGTTCCCTCATCGGTCTCATCCCGATCGCGGTCCAGGACGTCAACGTCCTGTCCTCCCCGCAGAACCAGCAGTGCACCGAGAACTCCACCCAGGCCAAGGGTGACGAGCCGCTGTCGCACATCCTCAGCGACATCCCCGTGCTGTCCGGCAACGGCGCCGGCAACAGCTGAGCCACGCCGCTCGGCCAGGTGCGGCCCCGCCGCCCCTCCTCGGAGGGGTCGCGGGGCCGTCCCCGTTCCGGAGGCCTCAGAGCTTCCGGCGGAGTTCGTCCGGGGCGGTGACCGGCGCGTCACAGGTGAAGTGACGGCACACGTACGCGGCGGGTCCACCGGCCACCAGCGGCCGGTCCCTCAGCAGCGGGAACTCCTCACTGTCGGGGGCTCCGAAGGCGAGCACCGCGCCGGGGGCGGTCGCCAGGAGCGCGGTACGGCGCAGCTCCTCGAACGCCTCGTCGCCGGCGGCGCCCACCACGGCGATCTCCCGGGGCCCGTCGAGGAGGGCCTCGGAGACGGCCAGCCCCCAGCCGATGAAGCGGGGCGCGCGCGGGCCGAGGGCCTTGACGACACCGAGGGCGCCCTCGGCCGCGGCGCGGTGGGCTTCGGAGCCGGTCTGCGCGGCGTACGAGAGCAGCGCGCCGGCGGCGGCGGTCCAGCCGGACGGGGCCGCGTTGTCCGTGGGGTCCTGCGGGCGGCGGATGAGGGCCTCCGCGTCGTGGGCCGTGTCGTACAGGGCCCCGCCCTCGGCGGTGAAGCGGTCGAGGACGAGGTCCAGGAGGAAGCCGGCGAACTCCAGCCAGGTGCCCTCGCCGGTGACGGCGGCGAGGGCGAGGAAGCCCTCGGCGACGTCGGCGTAGTCCTCCAGGACCCCGGCGTTGGTGCCGGCCCGGCCGTCCTTGGACGTACGGGTGAGGCGGGCGGCCTCGTCCATGTGGACCCGGACGAGCAGGTCGGCGGCCTCGGTCGCGCGCTCGACGAGGTCGGGGCGGTCGAAGAGGGCGCCGGTCTCGGCGAGGGCGGCGATCGCGAGGCCGTTCCAGGCCGCGACGACCTTGTCGTCGCGGCCGGGGCGCTCGCGCTCCTCGCGGGCGGCGAGGAGCCGGGCCGCGATCGGGGCGATCCGTTCGGCGTCCGCCACTCCCCCGTCCTGCGGGAGCTGGAGGACGGAGCTGCCGTGCTCGAAGGTACCGGCCCCGGTGACGCCGTAGTGGGCGGCGGCGAGGGCGGCGTCCTCCTCGCCGAGCACCTCGGCGAGCTGCGCCGGGGTCCACACGTAGTAGGCGCCCTCGACGTGCCTGCCGGTGCCGTCGTCGCTGTCCGCGTCGAGCGCGGAGGCGAAGCCGCCCTCGGGGGTGCGCAGTTCGCGGACCAGGAAGTCGGCGGTCTCCAGGGCGACGCGGCGGGCCAGGTCGCTGCCGGTGGCCTTCCACAGGTGCGCGTACACCCGGCAGAGCAGGGCGTTGTCGTACAGCATCTTCTCGAAGTGGGGCACGACCCAGGCGCGGTCGACGGCGTAGCGGGCGAAGCCGCCGCCGAGCTGGTCGTAGATGCCGCCGCGGGCCATCGCCTCGCAGGTGTCGGCGGCCATCTGCAGGGCGCCCTCGGAGCCCGTACGGGCCTGGTGGCGGAGGAGGAACTCCAGGGTCATCGACGGCGGGAACTTGGGGGCGCCGCCGAAGCCGCCGTGGGTCGCGTCGTACTCGCGGGTGAGGCCGAGCAGGGCCTGCGCGAGCTCCTCCTCGCCGGGGACGCCGTCGCCGCCGTAGGCCAGTGAGCGGCCCGCGAGGTCCTTCACGATGCGGTCCGCGACCTCGCCGACCTCGGCGCGCCGGTCGGCCCAGGCGTCCTTGACGCCCTCCAGGACCTCCGGGAAGGACGGCATGCCGTGGCGGGGCTCGGGCGGGAAGTACGTACCGAAGTAGAAGGGGGCGGCGTCCGGGGTGAGGAAGACGGTCATGGGCCAGCCGCCCTGACCGGTGGCGGCCTGGACGGCCTCCATGTAGACGGCGTCGACGTCGGGGCGCTCCTCGCGGTCGACCTTGACGGCGACGAAGTGCTCGTTGACCAGGGCCGCGGTGGTGTCGTCCTCGAAGGACTCGTGGGCCATGACGTGGCACCAGTGGCAGCTCGAATACCCGACGCTGAGCAGCACGGGGACGTCGCGGCGCCGGGCCTCCTCGAAGGCCTCGGCCGACCACGGCCACCAGTCGACCGGGTTGTCGGCGTGCTGAAGGAGGTACGGGGAGGTCTCATGGGCCAGTCGGTTCGGCATGGTGTCCATCCTGCCCTGCCGCCGCGGACCCGCGCGGGACCCCTGCCCCCGTCGGGCCGGAGGCCTGCTCGGCGGGCGCGGACGGCAGCTCGTTCATCACGAGGACGCCGGTCAGGACGACGACGAGTCCGTCGAACTGCCGGACGAGGACCCGGACGGCGGAGAGGTCGCCCAGTGGCGTGATGACGGGGAGCAGCAGGCCGACGGGCGGGTGGGTCTTCGCGTGTCCTCCTTCCTCCGCTCCCTCGCGCCGACGCGCGCCGGGCAGGACACTGGGCCCGACACGGTCCCGGAGACCGGGAACGTCAGGCACGCGCGGAGGGGGACGCACATGCGGGACAGCCACCGGGTGGAGGCTGAAAGGCTGTTGGAGCGGGCGGTGGAGGAAGCCGTACGGGGCTCGGGGGTCCGGGTGGACGAGGCGGCGCTGCTCGCCCGGGGCCGGACGGCCTTGGACTCGATGGCGGCGGACGCGGCCGGGGAGTACGCGGCGTACCTGCGGGCCGTGGAGGAGACGGAGGCCGGGCGGGCGCCCCGGGCGGGCCGTCCGGCCGCGCCCGCGGTGGGCGGGCCCGCGCTCGTCGCCGGGGTCGCGGCCGTCGCCGCGGTCGGCGCGGACCTGGCGCTCGGTACGACGACGGGGACGGCGCTCGGCGCGGGCGCGGTGGTGGCGGTGGCGGGAGCGGCGGCGACCGTGTTCAGGGCGACGTCGGGCCGGGGAGCGGCCGCCGGGCCCGGCGGGGCGGAGGAGGCGGAGCCCGGCGGGGCGGGGGCGGCCGATCGGTCGGCCGCCGTGGACGCGACGCGGCTGCGGTGGCTGGCCGCTCTGGAGGCCCGGGGGGTGCGGCCCTTCCTGGAGCGGGAGCGGGTGGTCCTCGTGGGCGGCGGGGAGGAACTGCCGGGCGCCGGGCGGGAGGAGTCCGGCGGGCGGGACGGGTCGGCTTCGCTCGCGGACGGCGGCCGGGCGGGAGCGCGGACCGGTGGGCCGCTCGTGAACGTCGGCGGCGCGACGGCCCTGCGGCCCGAGCGGCTGCGGGGTGCCGACCGCAGCGCGGCGGCACGACGGCGGGCCGTACTGGAGCGGTCCTTCGGCCAGCTGCCCGACCCCGGCGGGGACTTCGCCGGACGGCGGGAGGAACTGGCCCGGATCACACGGTGGGTGCAGACGGGCCGGGCGTCGGCCTCGACCCGGCCGACGGTGGTCCTGCTGCACGGCGAGCCCGGGTCCGGGCGCACGGCGCTCGCCGTGCGGGCGGCGCACGCGCTGCGCGACCAGTTCCGCGGCGCGTGCGTCGTGGACCTGCGGGGCGACGTCGCCGCCGGGCCGGGCGCCGGTGGCGAACGGCCCCTCGCGACCCGGGAGGCGCTGCTCCATCTGCTGAACCGGCTGGGCGCCCCGCGTGAACGGCTGCTGTTCCGGGAGGGCTCCACCGCGGACCAGCAGGTGCGCCGGCTCACGGAGCTGTACCAGCGGCAGCTGACCGGGGTGCCGGTGGCGGTGATCCTGGACGACGCCGTGGACCCGGCCCAGGTGCGGGCCCTGCTGCCCGAGCGCTCCGACAGCCTGGTCCTGGTGACCTGCCGGGAGCCGCTGGACCTCGGGGCGGACGTGCCCGCCGAGGTGCACGCGCTCCCGGTGGCCGCGCTCGACGCGGCCGGGGCGGAGCAGCTGCTGCGGGCGGCGTCGGGGGCGGCAGACCCGGCCCCGTACGACGCGGAGGCCTTCGACCGGATCCGGGAGCTGTGCGGCGGACTCCCGCTGGCACTGCGGGCGGCGGGCTCCCTGCTCGGGACGCACTCCATGGACCGTCTGGCGCAGCGGCTCGCCCGCCCCGACCGGGGCCCCGATCCCGTCGAACGCGCCCTGGCCATGCGGTACTTCACCGATCTCGACGAGGAATCCCGGCGGCTGTTCCGACGGCTGCCGCTCGCCGGCCGGGCCTCGCTCGGCGCCGCGGCCGCCGCCGCGCTGCTCGGCGGGGACGCGCCGCCCCTCGGGGACGAGCCGCCCGGCAGGGACGGTTCCCACGGCGTCCTGCCGCTGCGGCGGCTGGCCCGCGCGGGGCTGCTCGACCATGTCCGCGGGGAGCGGTACCGGCTGCACGACGCGGTACGCGGCTTCGCGGCGGCCCGGCTCCTCGACGAGGAGGACGCGGCGGAGATCGCGGCGGCGCAGGAACGGCTGATCCGGAACTACGCCGAACTCGCCGACGCCGTGATCCGCATGGTCGACGGCAAGATGTCGACCCGCGCCGACCGCTTCGACGGCCATGGCTTCGGCTCCCTTGAGGCGGCCCTCAGCTGGCTCGACGAGGAGTCCAGCTTCATCACGGCGGCCCTGCGGCACACGGCCGGCGTCGACCAGCAGGCCGTGCTCGACCTGCTCGGCGCGCTCTGCGACTACTGCCTGCTGCGCGGCGACCTCTACCGGCTCGGCGAGATCAACGAACTGGCCGAGTCCGTCGGACAGGGCCGGCTCTCCCGGTCGGTCCAGTGGCGGACCGGTATCGCGGCCCGGCAGATCGGCGAGCTCGACAAGGCGCGGACGACGCTGACCTCCGTCGTCTCCCTCTACCAGGAGGCCCACCAGGACGCGGGCGCGGCGCTCGCGCTCTGCTCCCTCGGCATCACCCTGCACCACCAGGGCCGGCTCGCGGAGGCGGCGGCCCGGCTGCGGGAGGCGCTCGCGCTCCAGGAGCCGGAGGCGCTCGCCGCCGACCGGGGCTGGACGCTGCACGCGCTCGCCGCTGTGGAGCGGGACCGGGCGAACCTGGCGGAGGCGGCGGCGCTGCTCGACCGGTCCCTCGCCCTGCACCGGGAGCACGAGTCCCCGCACGGCGAGGCCTGGGCGCACTTCCACCGGGGCCAGGTGCTGCTGCTCCGCGGCGACGTGCCGGGCGCCGAGGCCGGGCTGCGGGCCGCCCTCGACGGGTACGGGCGGATCCACGACGGGCGCGGCGAGGCCTGGGCGCTGACCCAGCTCGCCCGCGCGCGGCTGGCCGCCGGGGACGCGGAGCCGGCCGTCGAGGGGCTGCGCGGTGCGCTCGCCCGGCACCGCGAACAGGGGGACGCGCGCGGGGAGGCGTGGACGCTGTACCACCTGGGGCACGCCCTGGAGGAGCGCGGGGACCGCGACGAGGCGGTACGGGAGCTGGGCCGGGCCCGGACGATGTTCTCGCGGATGCGGGACGTGCACGGGCTGGCGGGCGCCCGGCACCACTCGGGCCGGGTCACCCGCGACCAGCTCGCGGCCCGCACCGGGGGGCTGCGCAACTCGGGCTTCGCCCGGCAGCTGCTCGTGGACGCGCGGGCGGACTTCCACCGGATCGGGGTGGCCCACGGCGAGGCCTGGACCTGTCTGGAGCTGGCGATCATCGACGCGGGCAACGCCAGGGTGCCGCAGGCGCTCGGGCTGTGCGACGAGGCTCGGGCGCTGTTCGGCACGTACGGCGACCGGCGGGGTGCCGACTGGGCCCGCTTCCTGCGCTGCACCCTGCTCCCGCACGCGGTGCCGGGCGCCCCGGAGCCGGGGACGGCGACGGCCCGCGAGGAGCTCGCCGCGCTGGTGGCGGACCGGCATCCGGCCCGCGACCCGCGTCTCGACGACTGCGCCGAGGCGTACGCGGTGCTCCTGGGCAGGGGCGTCCATCCGTCGGCCGCGTGGCAGGCCTGGGATCTGGGCATGGTGCCGAACCGGCACGCCCGGGAGGTGCTGGGGGTGCCGGTGGAGTAGCCGCGTACGGGCTCCGTCGGCCGGTGGGCCGGTCCGTGCCGAAGCGGCGGACCGGCCGTTGTGCCGAAGCGGCGGACCGGCGGTGTGCCGAAGCGGCGCTCCGCTCCGTACGCGAACGCCCCCCGGCCCGTACCTCGGTGGGTACGGGCCGGGGGGCGTCGTCGCTACTTGCCCGAGGTGCCGGCCGCCGTGGCCGGAGCGGCCGCGGTGTCCGGGGCCGCGTCCGGGTCCGGGGCCTCCTCGAAGGAGACCTTGCCCATGTGGCGGTTCATCGACTTCATCAGCTGCCAGACCGCGAGGGCCAGGACCGCGAAGACGACGAAGCCGAGGACGCCGGGGGTCACCTTGTTCTTGTCCAGCTCTTCGGCGGCGAAGGGGACAAGCTGGGTCAGTGCCAGGTGTGCGCTCATGTCAGGCATTGTCGCGGATGCCCGCGAAGAGATCTTCCTCGGGGAGGGAGGTCGGCACCAGCGCCTTGCTGAGCTCGTACTCCTCCGTCGGCCAGACCTCCTTCTGGATGTCCATCGGGACCCGGAACCAGCCGCCGTCGGGGTCGATCTGGGTGCGGTGGGCGATCAGGGCCTTGTCGCGGACCTCGAAGAACTCGGCGCAGGGGACGAAGGTGGTCAGCGTCCGCTCCTTGCGCTGGAACTCCTTCCAGCGCTCCAGCCACTCGCCGTACGGGGACTCCATCCCGCGTGCCAGCAGCGCCTCGTGCAGCGCGGTGGTGCGGGGGCGGTTGAAGCCCTGGTTGTAGTAGAGCTTCAGGGGCCGCCACGACGGGCCGAACTCGGCCTCCGGGAACTTCTCGGTGTCGGTCGCGCCGTCGAAGGCCACCATCGTGATCTTGTGGGTCATGATGTGGTCGGGGTGCGGGTACCCGCCGTTCTCGTCGTAGGTCGTGACGACCTGGGGACGGAAGGAGCGGATCTTGCGGACCAGTTCCCCGGCCGCGGTGTCGACGTCCTCCAGGGCGAAGCAGCCCTCGGGAAGCGGAGGCAGCGGGTCACCCTCGGGCAGGCCCGAGTCGACGAATCCCAGCCATTCCTGGGAGACGCCCAGGATCTCGCGGGCCTCGTCCATCTCCTTGCGGCGCACCTCGTGGATGTTCGCCTCGATGTAGGGGTCACCCTGAAGCTGGGGGTTGAGGACCGAGCCACGCTCGCCGCCCGTGCACGTCACCACCATGACGTCCACCCCCTCGGACACGTACTTGGCCATCGTGGCCGCACCCTTGCTCGACTCGTCGTCGGGGTGGGCGTGAACGGCCATCAGTCGTAGCTGCTCAGTCAAGACTCGATCCTCAGTGATTCGACGCGGAGGGTGGTCTCTATAGTGACGGAATCGGGGGAGTGAAAATTCCGCCACCCCCGGCTTCGAGAGGATCGATCATGAGCGCGGTGCGAGAGCAGCTGCCCGAGGGGCGCTACGGACGCTCCGCGGACGAGGCCGCCGACCGCAAGCTCAGGATCACGGGCGCGGTGCTCGGAGTCCTCTTCCTCGGCCTGCTGGGCTGGTTCGGCTGGCATTACGTCGTCGACAGCAAGATCAGTGCCGAGATGATCAAGTTCGACGTGGTGAGCGCCACCGAGGTCCAGGTCCACCTGGAGATCCGCAAGGACGAGGGCGTCCGGGGTGTCTGCACCCTGCGCTCCCGCTCCGAGGACGGCGCCGAGGTGGCCCGCAAGGACGTGCGGGTCGACGACCCCGGAACCAGGGTCGACCGCGTCTTCACGCTCCGCACCACCGCCCACGCCACCAGTGCCGAGCTCATCGGGTGTACGGCGCGGTAGCGGTGGGTAGGGACCGGGTGACGAGTCCCGGCGAGTCACTGCGGTGACCTGGGGTGACACCATCCCGATGGTTATGTCCTCCCGCTTTTCGCCACTCATTGTTAGGCTCGTGGTTTCGCCCACCCGGGACAGCAGAGCTTTCCCGTGTAGGGCGATGCTTTGTATTCCCAGTACCTACGAGGAGCACCTGTGACCCAGACCAGCGACAACGTCACCTGGCTCACCCAGGAGGCGTACAACAAGCTCAAGGACGAGCTTGAGTACCTGTCTGGTCCCGCGCGCACGGAGATCACCATCAAGATCGCCGCCGCGCGCGAGGAGGGCGACCTGCGCGAGAACGGCGGGTACCACGCGGCCAAGGAGGAGCAGGGCAAGCAGGAGCTCCGCATCCGCCAGCTGACCCAGCTCCTGGAGCACGCCAAGGTCGGCGAGGCCCCCGCCGACGACGGCATCGTCGAGCCCGGCATGGTCGTCACGATCGCCTTCGACGGCGACGAGAACGACACGATGACCTTCCTGCTCGCCTCCCGCGAGTACGCGAGCGGTGACATCGAGACCTACTCGCCGCAGTCGCCGCTCGGCGTCGGCGTCAACGGCAAGAAGGCCGGTGAGGACGCCGAGTACGAGCTGCCGAACGGCAAGAAGGCGGCGGTGAAGATCCTCAGCGCGAAGCCGTACACCGCCTGAGGCACCTGTTCTCCGTGAAGGGCCGGCCCCGTCGGGGCCGGCCCTTTGTGCTGCCCGCACACGTCCTGTGATGATGGGGCATGATGCGGCCTGACACCGCGTCACAAGGGGGATGAGCGAAGTGCTGGGACCGCTGCGCGGGGGCGCGCCACGCCGGATCGGACCGTACGAGGTGCTCGCCGCGCTCGGGGCGGGCGGGATGGGCGAGGTCTTCCTCGCCCGGGGCGCGGCCGCCGGACAGGACGGCCCCGGCGCCGCCGGCGGCGCCGCGGACGGGACCTTCGTCGCCGTGAAGACCGTGCGGCGGGACGTCGCCGGCGACCCCGCCTTCCGGGACCGCTTCCGCCGCGAGATCAGGGTCGCCGCGCTCGTCGACAGCACGTACGCCGCCGCCCCGCTCGGCGGCGACGCCGACGCCGAGGTGCCCTGGCTGGCCACCTCGTACATCCCCGGGCCCAGCCTCTCCCAGGCCGTACGGCGCGGCGGCGCGCTCCCCGTCGCCACCGTCCGCGCGCTCGGCACCGGCATCGCCCGCGCCCTCGCCGATCTGCACCGGGCCGGGGTCCTGCACCGGGACCTCAAGCCGGGCAACGTCATGCTCTCCGTCGACGGGCCCCGCCTCATCGACTTCGGCATCGCCCGCAGCGGCACCGCCACCACCATGACCGCCACCGGTGTGATGGTCGGCACGCCCTCCTTCATGTCCCCCGAGCACGTCGCCGGCGCCCGGCGGGTGACCGCCGCGTCCGACGTCTTCTGCCTCGGCTCGCTGCTCTGCTACGCGGCGACCGGCGAGGACCCCTTCGGCGACGGACCGCTCGCCGCCGTCCTGTACCGGGTCTCCCAGGCCGAGGCCGACCTGACCCGGGTCCCCGAGGAGCTGCGCGGGACCGTCGCCGCCTGCCTGGCCCGGGACCCGGAGGCACGGCCGACGCCGGAGGCGCTCGCGGAGATGCTCGGCGGCGGCATACCGAAGGTCTTCCCCTGGACCGAGGGGATACGGGACCACATCGGCGAGTACGGGACGGAGCTCGCCCAGCTCGTCGCCTCGGGCGGACCGCTCCTCGAAATCGCCCCGGAGGCCGATCCCCGGGGGCCCGTGGTGAACCCGGCGGTGCCCGGGCTGCACTCCGTACCGACGCAGGCGCCCGTGTCGCGTCCGGCCGCGCCGGCCGCTCCCCAGCGCGCCCGCCGGGGGCGACTGATCGCGGCCGTCGTGGCGCTCGCGGTCGCGGCCGGCGGCGTCGGCACGTATCTGCTGTGGCCGGAGGGCGGGACGAAGGGGCCCCGGGTCCCGGCGAAGGCCGGGCCGCCGGCGTCGTCCGCGCCCGCCGCGCCCCGGATCGCGGGCGTCGACGACCGGGGGCTCGCCGACGCCTCCGGGGTCGTCCCGCAGAACACCGCCCAGCGCCCGGCCGGCTGGAAGTCCTGGCAGGGGAAGCTGGGCTCCCCGGCGTTCGGCTGCTCGGCCGGCGAGAAGGTGCTGGTCTGCCGGACCACGGACGGACGGTACGAGGCGCTGGATCCCGCGAGCGGGAAGAAGCTGTGGGACGTCCCCCAGGCGCCCGACACGCCCGGCGAGACCTACATCAGCCCCAAGGGGTTCGTCTTCGTCGCGGGGGCCGCCACCCGGCCCACCGTGCACGACGGCTCCGTGGTCCTCGTCGCGGGAGGCGAGGTACAGGTGCGCGAGGCGCGGACGGGGGCGGTGCGCTGGAGGAAGCCCGCCCTCGGGCCCCAGCTCCTCTGGGGAGCCCGCCCCGTCGTCGCCGACGGCATCGTGTTCGCCGCGACCGAGGTGGTCGCGGAGGTCCAGGACACCACCTCGGAACAGGTCGCGCTGACCGCCTTCTCGCTCGCCGACGGCCGGACGCTGTGGTCGAAGGCGCTGACCAACGGCATCCTCCCCGAGGCGTTGAAACGCTCCTTCGAGCCGGTGGCCTACGCGAAGGGCGTCGTCTACGCCCTCAGCCAGGGCGGTCTCGTCGCGTACGACGGAAAGAAGGGGACGCTCCTCGGACAGGTCGACGCCGACGCCAGGACCTGCCAGGAGGTCAAGGTCCTCGGCCCGTCCGCGTACTGCTCCGACGACGCCTTCGGCCGCGACCCGAAGAACCAGGTGCACAGGCTCGACGCCCGCACGCTCGCCACGAAGGGATCGCTGCCCGCGCCGGTCTCCTCGCTCACCCCGACGGCGGTCGGCACCCGTGCCGTCGTCGGCTTCGACGGCGGCCTGAAGATCCTCGACCCGGCCACCGGGAAGACCCTCGCCTTCCACCCGGCCGAGGATGCGCCCGCCGGGCTCGACCACGCCTGGTCGTCACCGCTGCTCGCCGGTGACCAGGTCGTCTACGCCGACTTCTCCTCGCTCTACAGCGTGCGGCTCGGCGCCGACGGGAAGGCCGGCGCACTCCGGGTGACACCGGTGCCGGGCGCGCCCGGGCCGCGCGTGAAGGAGGAGGACTTCGACATCTCGTACGGCAACACGATCAGCAAGCAGACCCGGGCGCCGGAGGTGCTGCCGGTGGGCGGCATCGCGTACGTCTTCTACGACAAGGGCGTCGTCGCCTCCGTCGAACTCCCCGAGTGACCGGACCCGCGTGACGGGACCCGAGTGACCGCGCGCGGACGGCCTCGTCCGTGCGACCTCGCCCGCGTGACCCCGTCCGTGCAACCCCGTCCGTGCCACCTCCTTCGTGCGACCTTCCGAAAGGACCTGTTCGGTGCTGGAAGCCCTGCCGCCCGGCCGGCCCCCGCTGCTCGTCGGCCCCTACCGGCTGCTCGCCGGGCTCGGTGCGGGCGGCATGGGCGAGGTGCATCTCGCCTGCCGGGCGGACGCGCCGACGGCCGACCCGTACCGGATGGTCGCGGTGAAGACCGTCCGGAGCGACCTGGAGCTCGACGGGGACTTCCGGACCCGGTTCCGGCGGGAGATCGCGGCGGCGCGGACGGTGAACGGGCCGGGAGTGGCGCGGCTCGTGGACGCAGACGCCGACGCGCCCTCCCCGTGGCTCGCGACGGAGTACGTGCCGGGGCCCTCGCTCGCGGAGGCCGTCGTACGGTCCGGGGCACTGCCGGTCGCGGCGGTGCGGGCGCTGGGTGTCGCGCTCGCGCGGGCGCTCGCGGACGTGCACGGGGTGCAGGTGCTGCACCGGGACCTCAAGCCCGCGAACGTGCTCCTGGGCGCCGGTGGGCCCAAGCTGATCGACTTCGGTATCGCGCAGGCCTTCGAGGCGACGGCGCTGACCTCGACGGGCCTGGTGGTGGGCTCGCCCGGGTTCATGTCGCCGGAGCACCTGGCCGGCAGCCGCGCGGTGGTGCCCGCGTCGGACGCGTTCTGCCTGGGCGCGGTCCTGGCGTTCGCGGCGAGCGGCCGGGGGCCCTTCCAGGACGACGAGATGGCCGCGGTGGTCTACCGGATCATCCGGGCCGACGCCGACCTCACCGGAGTGCCCGAGGAGCTGCGGCCGGTGGTGGAGCGCTGTCTGCGCCTCGACCCGGCGGAGCGGCCCTCGGCGGTGGAGGTGGCCGAGCTGCTCGGCGGCGGGGCGGCGCCGGAGGCCTTCCCGTGGCCCGGCAGGGTGCTTTCGCTGCTCGCCGAGTACGGGGAGGCGGCCCGGACGGCCGGTGAGGCGGCGGCCTCGGGCGCGGGCGTGGCGGACCTGCCGACGCTCGGCCCGGTCGTGCCGTACTCCCCCACGGCGATGACGGACCGGCCGGTGGACCCGGCCGGTGAACCCGCCGGGCGGCGCCGTCGCCCGTGGGGCGCGGTCGTGGCCGGTGCGGTGGCCGTGGCGGTCCTGGCGACGGCGGGCGTGGTGCTGCTGAACCGGACGGACGGGGACACGGGCGGCACCTCGACCGGCGGGGCCGCGGGGCCGAGCGCGAGCGGCGGCCCCGGCGCGAGCGGTACGGGGGCTCCGGCGCCCGCCACCCTCAGCCGGGTCGTCCTGCCGTACGGCGGCCCGGGCCACCCCGAGGACTTCGGCTCGGCGGCGACGGACCGCGCGTACCGGCCGGCCGGCTGGTCGCCCTGGACGGCGGAGGTCGAGTCGGGCGTCGGCGCCTGCGCGCTCACGCCGAAGGTCCTGGTCTGCCCGGGGCACGGCGGCGCCGTCACCGGTCTGAGCGCGGCGGACGGCAAGCAGCTGTGGAAGGTGCCGAGCCGGGGCGAGGGAACCCTCAGCGGGGCCCACTACCCGGCGGTCGTCGGCGACACCGTGTACGTGACCGATCCGGCGGGGGTCACCGCCTACGGGGTCGCGGACGGCGCGGCGCGCGGCAGCATCCCGGCGCCCGAGGGCGACTGGGCCGTGAAGAGCACCGATCTGGTGGACGGGGTCCTCTACTCGGCCTACTTCAGCACCCGCGAGGACGGCACGGGGCTCGCCACCGCGGTGCGCCTCGCCGATCGCAGGACGCTGTGGCGGACCCCGCTCGACGGGGTGCCGGAGCAGATGGTGGCGGGCGGGGGCCTGCTCCTCGTGCCGCTCGGCCTGGACCGGCCGGTGGCGCTGGACACCCGGACCGGCAAGGTGGTGGCGCGGACCACGGAGGACTGCGGGGCCTTCACCGTCCACGAGAAGAGCGGGAGCGTGCTCTGCTCGGGCCGGGAGGACCGGTCCGTGGTCGTCCTCGACTCCCGCACGCTGAAGCGGGTGCGCACGCTGGGCACGGCGGAGCAGGCCGGGCCGGCGGTCCGCGCCGACGGTCTCGTCGCCATGGTCGACGGGACCTCGGCCCTCGTCACGTACGACCTGGCGAGCGGCCGGGAGCGGTGGCGGGCTCCGAACGTCTCCGCCGACCGCGTCTACTTCGCCGGGGACCAGGTGCTGACCGTCGACGAGACGGGCGTGAGCTCGCGCCTCGCGGCCGGTCCCTCCGGCGAGGAGGACTACGAGACGTACCGGCCCAACCTGCCCGACGGCGTCGACCCGCAGGTCGCCGGAGACGCGCTGGCCGCCGGAGGGGCGGTCTTCCTCGCCCTTCCCGACGGCCTCGTCGTCTCCGGGTATCTGCCCTGACCGGCCGCCCCGCACGGGGCGGCGCCGTCAGCCGTTCGCGCGCCGGTACTTCCGGACGGAGAGGGTCCGGAAGATGGCGACGATCAGGACGGAGTAGATCAGCGACGCCCACACCGGGTACTGCATCGGCCACGCGTCGGACGGTGACAGGCCCGGATCGCCGAAGAGTTTGCGACAGGCCTGCACGGTGGCGCTGAACGGGTTCCACTCCGCGACGGGCTGGAGCCAGCCCGGCAGATTGCTGGAGTCCACGAAGGCGTTCGAGATGAAGGTCACCGGAAAGAGCCAGATCAGGCCGCCCGACGTGGCCGCCTCCGGGGTGCGGACCGAGAGGCCGATCAGGGCACCGATCCAGGTGAAGGCGTAGCCGAGGAGAAGGAGCAGGGCGAAGCCGGCCATGATCTTCCCGAAGTTGGTCGGCGCCGCGTAACCGGGACGCCAGCCGATGATCAGCGCGACGACCGCGAGCACGAAGAGCGTCAGCGCGGTCTGCACGAGGTCGGCCAGGGTGCGGCCGGTGAGGACCGCGCCGCGGGCCATCGGCAGCGAGCGGAACCGGTCGATGAGGCCCTTGTGCATGTCGTCGGCGATGCCCGCGCCCGCGCCGGCCGTGGCGAAGGTGACGGTCTGCGCGAAGATGCCGGCCATCAGGAAGTTCTTGTAGACGTCCGGGTCGGTGCTGCCGCCGACGCTCATGGAGCCGCCGAAGACGTACGTGAAGAGGATCACGAACATCACCGGCTGAATCAGCCCAAAAAGTATCATCTCGGGAATCCGGGACATCCTGATCAGGTTCCTGCGGGCGATCACCAGGGAGTCGTTCATGGTGCTCACTCGGCCGCCTCCTTCACGCGCTTGCCGTCACGGCCGTCGACCGGCCGGGGTTTGCCGTTCGACCCGCCGTTCTCCTCCGCCTCGCGCTCGGCCGCGTGACCGGTGAGCGAGATGAAGACGTCGTCGAGGGTGGGGCGGCGCAGTCCGATGTCGTCGATCTCGACACCGACGGCGTCCAGGTCACGGATGACCTCGGCGAGCAGCTTCGCGCCGCCGGCGACGGGGACCGTGAGCTTGCGGGTGTGGTCCTCGACGGACACCTCGCCGTGACCGATGCCCGCGATGCCGTAGCGCGCGAGGACGTCCCGGGCGTCGCCGATCATCCCCTTCCCGTGGACGACGACCTCGACGCGCTCGCCGCCCGTCTGGGCCTTGAGCTGGTCGGAGGTGCCGCGCGCGATGACCTTGCCGTGGTCGACCACGCAGATGTCGTGGGCGAGGTGGTCGGCCTCCTCCAGGTACTGGGTGGTGAGGAGCAGGGTCGTACCGCCCGCGACGAGTTCCTTGATGACCTCCCACAGGCCCTGCCGGTTGCGGGGGTCGAGGCCGGTGGTCGGCTCGTCCATGAACATGACCGGCGGGGACACGACGAGGGCGGCCGCGAGGTCGAGGCGGCGGCGCATGCCTCCGGAGTACGTCTTCGCGGTGCGGTCGGCGGCGTCGGCGAGGTTGAACCGCTCCAGGAGCTCGTCGGCCCGTACCTTCGCGTCCTTCGACCTCATCTGGTAGAGCTGCCCGACCATCTGGAGGTTCTCGCGGCCGGTGAGGTACTCGTCGACGGCGGCGAACTGGCCGGAGAGTCCGATCCTCCGGCGCACCTCGTCGGGATCCTTCAGGACGTCGATCCCGGCGACGACGGCCCGGCCGCTGTCGGGCCGGAGAAGGGTGGTCAGCACGCGCACGGCGGTCGTCTTCCCCGCGCCGTTCGGTCCGAGCAGACCCAGGACCGTGCCCTCGGGCACGTCGAGGTCCACGCCGTCCAGAGCTCGTACATCGCCGAAGGTCTTCACCAGACCCTCGGCATAGATCGCGCCTGGCATGTGAGTGCTCCCGGGGAGATTCGGGCGTTTCCCACCGATCCTAGGTTTGCGCGACGGTCCTCGCCCAGTGAATATGTGACCCACGCCACATGATCTTGGTCCGGTGGGCGTCGTCCGCGCGTCGATCGGCGAGCCGATCGCGCCCTCCGCGGGACGTTCCCGGGACGGGCGCGGGACGCCGTTGGCGGGACGTTGGAGGATCGTTGGCCCGGCGGGCGAAGCTGGTGGCCCGGTGTACGAGCACGACGGAATCGGGGGAACCGGGGATGACGATCGGGACGGACGGGACGGGCGGGGGATGCGCCGGTCACGAGAGCTGCGGGGCGACCCCCTGGGCGGAGCTCGCCGCCGAGATGCGGCGGATCAAGGGCGTCACGGAGCTCAGTTACGGTCAGCTCGCCCAGCGCACCCACTACAGCCGCTCCTCCTGGGAGCGGTTCCTCAACCAGAAGCAGCTGCCGACCAGGATCGCGATCGAGCAGTTCGCGGCGGCCTCCGGGCAGGACCCGCGGCCGCTCCTGATCCACCTGGAGCGGTCCCTCGCCCACGAGGCGGCCCTCTGCGCGGGCGAGGGGCCCGCCGCCCGCCCGGTGGGCGTGACCCGTCCCGCCGTCGACGTACGAGGATCCGGGCCCGCCCCGGCCTTCCGGGACGGCCTCGCCCGTCCCGGCGCCCGTCCCGCCGTCCGGTCCCTCGGCCTGCTCGCGGCGGGCGCGGTCGTCGGCGGCCTGGTGACCCTCCTCGCGCGCGCCCCCCGGCCCGGTCCCGGGCGCTGAGGCGGCCGCCGGGACTCAGTCGAGCACCGTGTACCCGGCGTCCCGCAGCGCGTCCGCCACCTCCCGGCAGTGCTCCGGGCCCTTCGTCTCCAGGTGCAGCTCGACCTCCGCCTCGGTCAGGCCGAGCCGCGGGTCGGTCCGCACATGGCTCACGTCCAGGACGTTCACATCGGCCACCGTGAGGACCGCGAGCAGGGTCGCGAGGGCCCCCGGCCGGTCCGCGACCCGCAGCCGCAGGCTCAGATAGCGGCCCCCGGCGGCCATGCCGTGCCGCAGGATGCGCTGGAGCAGCAGCGGGTCGACGTTCCCGCCGGAGAGGACGGCCACCACCGGCCCCCGGAAGGCCTCGGGGTCGCTGAGCAGGGCCGCGACCGGGCTGGCGCCCGCCGGTTCGACGACCAGCTTCGCCCGCTCCAGGCAGAGCAGCAGCGCCGAGGAGAGCGCGTCCTCGGAGACCGTGCGGACCTCGTCGACGTACTCCTGGATCAGCGCGAACGGCACGTCGCCCGGCCGTCCCACCTTGATGCCGTCCGCCATCGTCATCGGCGACTCCACCACCACGGGATGGCCGGCCGCCAGCGACGGCGGGTAGGCGGCCGCGCCCTCCGCCTGCACGCCGATCACCTTCACATCGGGGCGCAGCGACTTCACCGCGAGCCCGATGCCCGCCGCGAGACCGCCGCCGCCGACGCCCACCAGGATCGTCCGGACCTCCGGGCACTGCTCCAGGATCTCCAGGCCCACCGTGCCCTGCCCGACGATGATGTCGGGATGGTCGAAGGGGTGGATGAAGACGGCCCCGGTCTCCCGCGCGTACCGCTCGGCCGCCGCGAGCGTCTCGTCCACGACATGGCCGTGCATCCGGACGTCGGCGCCGTACTCCCGGGTCGCCGCGACCTTGGGCAGCGGGGCCCCGACCGGCATGAAGACGGTCGCCCGCACCCCGAGCAGTCTCGAGGCGAGCGCGACGCCCTGCGCGTGGTTGCCGGCGGAGGCCGCGACGACCCCGGCGGCCCGCTCCTCGGGCCGCAGCCCGGCGATCCGCACGTACGCCCCGCGGAGCTTGAAGGAACCGGTCCGCTGGAGGTTCTCGCACTTGAGGTGCACCGGCGCCCCCACCAGCGACGACAGATGGCGGCTGCCCTCCATCGCCGTCATGCGGGCCACCCCGGACAGCATCTTCTGCGCCCCCCGCACATCGTCGAGCATCAGCCGGTGCAAGGGGTCTGGCCTACGGAAGCTCATGACAGCAAGTCTCCCAGCTCACGGCCCTGGTGGCCGCCCGGCGGACAGGTGCTCCAGCGGGTTTGCGCAGCCCCGGTACGGACCTCCCCGGGGCCGCGTACTCTGTCCCCCACCAACCGACCACCCCCGCACGAGAGAGACCCACAGCCATGCCCACATCTCAGGACATGACGACTGAGTTCGACCCCGGTCTCCTCGATGCCCTCCAGCACCAGGTGGCCGTCTTCGCCCGCCGGGCCGAGCAGACGCGCCTCGGCGGCACGGGTCAGCTCCGCAACTCCATGGACCGCGCCGCCTACCTCCTGCTCAACCGCCTTGACCAGGAAGGTCCGATGGGCGTCAAGGCGCTCGCGGCGGGCATGGGCATCGACTCGTCGACCGTCACCCGGCAGGTCGCGCCGCTCGTCGACACCGGCCTGGTGAAGCGCACCTCGCACCCGGAGGACGGGCGCGCGGTCGTCCTCCAGCTGTCGCCGCGCGGCCTGGCCCGCCTGGAGGAGGTCCGTTCCTCGCGCCGCCAGCTGATGGTGGAGGTCACGGAGGGCTGGACGCCGGACGAGCGGGAGTCCTTCTGCACCCTGCTGACGCGCTTCAACACCGCCCTGTCCGCACGGCAGTCGGCGCACACGGGCCAGCCTGCGGGTACGGCTCCGGAGTCCGGGACCACGA
Organism: Streptomyces sp. NPDC017246; assembly: GCF_044331325.1. NCBI lineage: Bacteria > Bacillati > Actinomycetota > Actinomycetes > Kitasatosporales > Streptomycetaceae > Streptomyces > Streptomyces sp. NPDC017246. Next base: position 140,536 of record NZ_JBIRMW010000019.1, read on the forward strand.
CGGGAACCGAGTCCGCTCCGACCTCTTGACCCCGCTCCCGCACTGTCCTCATATGAGGACGTGGCAGAGCAGCGGAGCGGACACGGAGCCGAACGCACCTACCGCACCCGGGAGTTCGACGCGTTCGTGGCCGGGGCGGCGGGGCGGCTGCTGCACACCGCGACCCTGCTCACCGCCGAGACCCGCACCCGCAACCCGCACGCCCAGGCGCTGCTGACCGCCGCCCTCGCCCACACCTACGCGCTCTGGGGCCGGTCGCCCGACGAGGATCCGTACGAGCTCGCCCGGCGCGAGCTCGTCGCCCGTTTCGCGCGCACCGCCTGGCGGCACCACGGCGGCCGGGGCGGGACACTCGCCGCGCTCCACCCGCAGGAACGGCTCGTCCTCGTCCTCCGGCTGTACGAGGGCGTCGCCGAGGAGCAGGCCGCGGCGCTGCTCGGACTGCCCGAGGCGCGCGTCCGCGCCGTCTGCGCCCGCTCGGTCGCCGCGCTCAGGGCCGCCACCCGGAACGACGGCACGGCAGGGGGGCGGGCCGCGTGACCCGGCACGAGGACAAGGAGGCGGCGGTCCGGCGGCTGCTCGACACCCCGCACCCACCGGTCCCCGGCGATCTCGCCGGACAGGCGGCGGAGCGCGGCGCCCGGCTGGCCCGGCGGAACCGGGCGGCGCGACGGGTGGCGTGGGCGCTGTTCGCGCTCGCGGTGCTCGCCTTCGTGCTGTGGGCGTCGGTCGCCCGGCCCTGGGAGCTCCCGGTCGCGGAGACCACGCCGCCGTTCGACGGCCTGTGAGGACGGACCTAGCCTGGAAGGAGGGGCCTGTCCGCGGGCCCTGTCAGGAGGTCGTCATGGCCAGGAAAGCAACGGACTGCCGGGACGCCCCGAGCGTCTCCGGCTGCTCGCTCTACATGTCGGGCGAGGAGGAGGAGCTTGTCAAGGCGGCCGCCGCGCACGCGGTCTCCGTCCACGAGCACACGGACACTCCCGAGTTGCGCGAGGAGATCCGGTCCTCCATGAAGGAGCCGTTGCCCGGCACCTGAGGGCACGGAGGCCGGGCGCCCCGTCGGGGCGCCCGGCGGGCCGTGGCGTTTGCCGGGCCGTCTCTTCCCGGGACTGGCCTAGCCCAGCGCCTGGCGCAGGTCCGCGAGCAGGTCGTCGACGTTCTCGATGCCCACCGAGAGGCGGACGAGGTCGGCGGGGACCTCCAGGGCGGAGCCCGCGACGCTCGCGTGGGTCATCCGGCCCGGGTGCTCGATGAGGGACTCGACGCCGCCCAGCGACTCGCCGAGGGTGAAGAGCTGCGCGCGGTTGCAGACCTCGACGGCCGCCTCCTCGCCGCCCTGCACGCGGAAGGAGATCATGCCGCCGAAGGAGCGCATCTGCTTGGCCGCGATCTCGTGCCCCGGGTGCTCCGGGAGGCCCGGGTAGAGGACCTGGGTGACCTTCGGATGCTGGGTCAGCATCTCGACGATCTTCTCCGCGTTCTCGCTGTGCCGGTCCATGCGGACCGCGAGGGTCTTGATGCCGCGGAGCACGATCCACGAGTCGAAGGGACCGGCGACCGCGCCCATGGCGTTCTGGTGGTAGGCGAGCTCCTCGCCGAGCGCCTCGTCGGCCGTCACCAGGGCGCCGCCGACGACGTCGGAGTGGCCGCCCATGTACTTGGTGAGCGAGTGCACGACGACGTCCGCGCCCAGCGCCAGCGGCTGCTGGAGGTAGGGCGAGGCGAAGGTGTTGTCGACGACGAGCCTGACGCCGGCGTGACGGGCGACCCCCGCGATCGCCTCGATGTCGGTGATGCCGAGGAGCGGGTTCGACGGGGTCTCGACCCAGATCAGCTTCGTGCGGTCGTTGACGGCCGCCCGCACCGCGGCGATGTCGGAGGTGTTCGCCACCGAGAAGTCCACGCCCCAGCGCTGCACGACCTTCGCGAAGAGCCGGAAGGTGCCGCCGTAGGCGTCGTTCGGGATGACCACGTGGTCGCCCGGCGACAGCAGGGTGCGCAGCAGGCAGTCCTCGGCGGCCAGGCCGGAGGCGAAGGCCAGACCGCGCCGGCCGCCCTCCAGCGCCGCCAGGTTCTCCTCGAGCGCCGTTCGGGTGGGGTTGGCGCTGCGGCTGTACTCGTAACCGCCGCGCAGCCCGCCCACGCCGTCCTGCTTGTAGGTGGACACCTGGTAGATGGGCGGGACGACCGCGCCGGTCAGCGGGTCGGCGGTGTTGCCCGCGTGGATCGCGCGGGTCTCGAAGCTCTGATGGGAGTGCTGGTCGCTCATGGTCAGGAGCGTAGTCCCGCGCACCCCCCGGCGCCTCGATCGTCTCACGCGCCGTCCTGGACAATGGACACATGGAGATTCTCTGGTTCCTCATCGCGCTGGGGCTGCTGTTCGGCGTCCTCGGCCCCTACCTGCTGCGCCGCCGTGGTGGCGGGATCCGTCAGGTCGCGCCGGGCGCACCGGACGCGGCGGATCCGGAGGCGTACGGATTCGCCCGGCAGGAGGACCAGGACGTACGGCTCCCGGGTGCGGACGACGAGCTCCTCCACGTCCTCGACGTCGTCCAGGCCACCCAGGACTGGCGGGCGGCCTCCCGGCTGCTCGCCGCCACCGACACGGAGGGCGAGGTGCGCTGGCAGCGCGTCCAGGCCTTCGCGGGCGCCGCGTCACTGGAACTCCAGCAGCGGCCGGGCGTGGGCGGCGCGTGGCTGCGGACCTGGCGTGCGGAGGCCCCGAAGGACGCGGGCGGCGCGGCCGTGCACGCCGAGTTCCTGGTGCAGCAGGCCTGGCGCTCCTCGGCGGCGGGGACCGACGACTTCCGGATCATCCTGGAGGAGGGGCGCAAGGTCACCGAGGAGGCGGCGCTGCTCGCTCCGGGCGACCCGGTCCCGTACATCACGCAGCTGGCCGTGGCGCGCGGTCTCGGCTACAGCCACGAGGAGTTCGACCAGGTGTGGGCGCGGGTCATCGACCGGGCGCCGCAGCACATGGGCGCCCATCTGGCGGCCCTGCACTACTGGTGCGAGAAGTGGCACGGCTCGCGCGAGGAGGCCGACCACTTCGCGACGACGGCCGCGGCGCGCGCCCCGCGGGGTTCGCTGCTCGCGGCGCTGCCGCTGTTCGCGGTGTACGAGCACGTGCCGGACGTGGTGCTGGTGCAGGACTTCTTCCGTACGGCGGTGGTGTCCAAGGCGATGGACGGCGCGCTGTACGCGGTGCACTCGGCCCGCGCCGACGACCCGATGCTGGCGCACGTCCGGCATCTGCTCGTCTGGTTCCTGGTGCGGGGCGAGCGCTGGGCGGAGGCCATGCACCAGCTGGTGAAGGTGGACGGGCACGTGGGCGCGGTGCCGTGGACGCTGAGCGGTGACCCGGCGGCGGAGTTCACGGTCTTCCGGAACCTGGCGGTGGCGGGGTACGAGGCGAACGGCGGCAACCCGGCGACGCTGCCGCACTGACGGTCCGGCGCGCGGCTCCCCGGCGGGAGACCGCTCCGGCGCACGGCTTCCCCGGCGGGCGGGGAGGGACCCCTCGGGGAATCCCTCCCCGCCCGCCGGCGTTGTGACCACTGCCGACCGTCGAGGAGAGATGCAGCATGTTCCTGTCCCGCACCCCCGTCCTCCCCACCCCCGAGCAGGCCCTGCGCGGCCGCCCCGAGCCGGAGTTCACCGTGCCCGGGCGCCACACCGTGCTCGGCAACCCGCTCCTCGGCCCGTACCCGGAGGGCCTGGAGGTCGCCGACTTCGCCCTCGGCTGTTTCTGGGGCGCCGAGCGCAAGTTCTGGCAGACCGACGGTGTCTGGACCACCCTCGTCGGTTACCAGGGCGGCTACACGCCGAACCCGGCGTACGAGGAGGTCTGCTCGGGCCTGACCGGGCACACCGAGGTCGTCCGGGTCGTCTTCGACCCGTCGAAGGTCTCGTACGAGAGCCTCCTGAAGCTGTTCTGGGAGTCGCACGACCCGACCCAGGGCTTCCGCCAGGGCAACGACGTGGGCACCCAGTACCGCTCCGCGGTCTACACCCACACCCCCGCCCAGGCGGCGACCGCCGACTCGTCCCGCGAGGCCTACCAGAAGGTCCTGACGGGCTCCGGCTACGGCACGATCAGCACGGAGATCCTCCCGGCGGAGGGCCGCGCCTTCTACCCGGCCGAGGGGTACCACCAGCAGTACCTGGACAAGAACCCGGCGGGCTACTGCGGCATCGGCGGTACGGGCGTCTCCTGCCCGATCGGTGTCGCGAGGGCCGAGGGCTGACGATCCGGGAGCCGGGCCTCGCCGGGTGAGTTTCGGAACCCACGCGCGGCGGGTGCGCGACGAAGAGGCGTCGCCCGCCCGTCGCTACCGGGCGCTGCGGTGTGCCGTCTCGGAGTACTGCCCGCTCGGCTTCCACGCGACCTGGGCCTACACCGCCGCGACGGCCGTGCCCGCGCCGGACCTCCGGCGGGACACGGCCGCGCTGCTGCGCGCGCTCGACGTGCTGGAGGCGAGCCGTGCGGTCCGGGTCGCGGAGCGGGCGTCGTTCGCGGCGCGCCGCCGCGCGGAGAAGGCGGCCGGTCTGCGAACTCCCCGGGGCGCGCCCGTCACACCGGTGTGGCGGCCCCACTGGCCCGCCCCCACCGGGACGGCGCCCTCCCGGCTGGGGCTCGTCGCCGCGGTGGCGGACCGCCACCGGGCCTTCCGGCGGCTCCCGCCGCCCGACGACGGCCTCGTGACCGACGGCCTCGTGACCGACGGCCGGGCGGCGCGGCTCACGGAGTTGCACGGCCGTCTGGACGCCTGCGGGGCGGTGTATCTCACCGCCCTCGGGCTGCCGGACGACAGGACACGCGAGGAGCTCGCCGACACCGTCTCCGGCATCCGGGGCGAGGTCCGTCCGGGCCACGCCGCGCTGAACCACCGCCTCTTCCAGTGGCTGGGCTTCGCGGACCTCCTCGGCTACGCCGCGGCGGTTCCGCCCGCGCGGCCGCGTGAGCCGGCGCGCATGGCCGCGGCCGTCGCCGCCGGGTCGTAGCCGGGGGCGACGCCCTCGACCAGGAGGACGTCGCCGGCCATGTGGCGGGTGCGGAACGGGATCAGGGCCTGGTAGGCGGCGGAGTCGTACCAGGCGCGGGCGTTCTCGTACGACGGGAAGCCGATGATCACGACGGCGCCCGGCCAGTCGCCCTCGGGGACCTCTCGGGTGGTGGCCCCGTGGACGAGGAAGTGGCCGCCGAAGGGGTCCAGGGTGCCCTGGATGCGCTCCATGTAGGTGAAGACCTCCTCGTCGAGGACGGGCTTCGGGTGCAGGTTTCCGATGGCGTATGCGGTCATGGGTCAAGACTGCCGGGCATGCCCCGCGGGGTCGATTACCTCGCGGGTCATGCCCGGCGGTCACCCTTCGAAGGTCGCGCTTCGGCGGTCCGGCGCCGGGTGCCCGGTGCGGGTGGGCCCGGTGCAGGGTGGCCCGTGCCGGGCGTCGTCAGATCGTCGACGCGTCGATCACGAAGCGGTAGCGGACGTCGCTCGTGATGACCCGCTCGTAGGCCGCGTTGATCCCCTCCGCGTCGATCACCTCGATCTCCGCGCCCAGGCCGTGGGCCGCGCAGAAGTCGAGCATCTCCTGGGTCTCGGCGATGCCGCCGATCATGGAGCCCGCGAGGGTCTTGCGGCCGCCGATCAGGGAGAAGAGACCGAGGGAGACGGGCTCCTCGGGGGCACCGACGTTGACCAGGGCGCCGTCCGTCTTGACCAGGCTCAGGTACGCGTTGAAGTCGAGGGGTGCCGAGACCGTGGAGATCACCAGGTCGAAGGTGCCGGCGAGCTCGGTGAAGGTCTCCGGGTCGCTGGTGGCGTGGAAGTGGTCGGCGCCGAGCTTCAGGCCGTCCTCCTGCTTGCGCAGCGACTGGCTGAGGACGGTCACCTCGGCGCCCATCGCGTGGGCGATCTTGACGCCCATGTGGCCGAGGCCGCCGAGGCCGACGATCGCGACCTTCTTGCCGGGGCCGGCCTGCCAGTGGGCGAGCGGGGAGTAGAGGGTGATGCCGGCGCAGAGCAGCGGCGCGGCCTCGTCGAGGCCGATGCCCTCGGGGATGCGGAGGGTGTAGTTCTCGTCGACGACGATGTGGCTGGAGTAGCCGCCGTAGGTGGGCCGGCCGTCCTTGTCGAGGGCGTTGTACGTGCCGGTCATGCCCTTCGTGCAGTACTGCTCCAGGCCCTGCACGCAGTACTCGCACTCCCGGCAGGAGTCGACGAAGCAGCCGACGCCGACCCGGTCGCCGACCTGGAACCTGGTCACCCCGGGGCCGACCTCCGCGACGATTCCGGCGATCTCGTGGCCCGGGACCATCGGGAAGATGCCCTCGCCCCAGCCGTCGCGCGCCTGGTGGATGTCGGAGTGGCAGATGCCGGCGTACTTGATGTCGATGAGGACGTCGTGTTCGCCGACGGGCCGGCGCGGGACGGTGGTGCGCTCCAGCGGGGCGTTGGCGGCGGGTGCGGCGTAGGCGGGGACGGTGGTGACGTTCGTGGTCATGGCTCCAGCCTGCGGGAAGGCGGCGGCCCTACCCAGCCACCTGTTCTGCGTACGTCCGGCGTGCCTACCACTGGCAGGGACAGGAACATCCGTCCGCCGGGGCGTACGGCCTGGGATAATCGGGACGCATGGACCTCAGTGCCGAACTCAGTGAATTCCTGCGCTCGCGCCGGGCCCGGCTGAAGCCGGAGGACGTGGGCCTGCCGGAGTTCGGCCGGCATCGCCGGGTGCCGGGACTGCGCCGTGAGGAGCTCGCGCAGCTGGCGGGGGTGTCCGTCGCCTACTACACGCGCCTCGAACAGGGCAACGGCCGCAATGTGTCCATGGAGGTCCTGGACTCGATCGCGCGGGCGCTGCGGCTGAGCGACACCGAGCGGGCGCATCTGACACATCTGGCGAAGCCGACGGCGAAGAAGAAGCAGCACCGGGCGGCGATCGCCCGGCCCCAGCTGGTGCGACCGGGTCTGCAGCACCTCCTGGACGCGATGGACGGCGTCCCGGCCTTCCTCCTCGGCCGCCGGGGCGACGTCCTCGCGTGGAACCGGCTGGCGCGGGCCCTGATGGGCGACTTCGCGGCGATGGAGCCGGAGGAGCGCAACATGGCCCGGATGGTCTTCCTCGGGGACAACGCGCGCGATCTCTATCTGGACTGGGAGTGCAAGGCGACCGAGGTGGTGAGCGTGCTGCGGCTGTACGCGGGCTGCTACCCGGACGATCCGGCGCTGCTCGCGCTGGTGGGCGAGCTGTCGGTGAAGAGCGAGGAGTTCCGCTCACTGTGGGCGGCGCACACCGTCGCGGACAAGGGGCACGGGACGAAGCGGCTGCGGCATCCGCTGGTCGGCGAGATGACGCTGGCGTACGAGAGCATGCGGGTGGCGGGCGGGGATCCCGATCTGATGCTCGTGACGTACCAGGCGGAGCCGGGGACGGCGTCGGCGGACGCGCTGCGGCTGCTCGCCCAGTGGGGCGTGGAGGAAGTCGTACGGTGACGCGGAACGGCGGCCCCCTCCGTCATGGAGGGGGCCGCCGTTCTCGTGCGTGCGTGCGTGCCGGTCGTCAGACCGCCGAGCCGGCCTTCCAGTCGGCCCAGCTGAGGTTCCAGCCGTTGAGGCCGTTGTCGGGGGCGATCGTCTTGTCCTTGGAGTTCTTGACGATCACGACGTCACCGACGATCGAGTGGTCGAAGAGCCAGGCGGCCTGCTGGTTCGGGTCGCCGGCGCCCTTGACGTCGTTCAGGCCGACGCAGCCGTGGCTGGTGTTGGCCGAGCCGAAGATCGAGTCCGGGCCCCAGTAGTTGCCGTGGATGAACGTGCCCGACGTGGACAGGCGCATGGCGTGCGGCACGTCCTTGATGTCGTACTCGCCCTTGCCGTCGTCGTCCGTGAAGCCGACGGTCGCGCCGTTCATCCGGGTCTCCTTGAACTTCTCGGAGATCACCATCTGACCGTTGTAGGTCGGGTTCTCCGGGGAGCCGGCGGAGACCGGGATGGTCTTGACCGTCTTGCCGTCCTGGGTGACCGTCATGGTCCTGGTGGCGACGTCGACGGTGGAGACCTGGTTGCGGCCGATCTTGAAGGTGACGGTCTTCTGCTGGACGCCGAAGACACCGTCGGCGCCCTCGACACCGTCGAGGTCGAGCTTCAGGGTGACGGTCGAGCCCTCGGTCCAGTAGTCGTCGGGACGGAAGTCGAGGCGCTGGGAGTTGAACCAGTGCCCGACGACCTCCTGGCCGCTGCTGGAGGTGACCGTGACGCCGCCCTGGACGGCCTTCTTGTCGGTGATCGCCTTGTTGAAGTTGATCGAGACCGGCATGCCGACGCCGACGGTCGAGCCGTCCTCGGGCGTGAAGTTGCCGATGAAGCTGTTGGCCTTGGAGACGGTGGTGAACGAGGAGTTCTCGTGGGCCTCCAGGCCGCCCGCGTCCGTCGCCGTGGCGGCGATCTTGTAGACCGTGGCGCGCTTGAGCTGGCCGGTCGGCTTCCAGCTGAGGCCGTCAGCGGCTATCTCGCCCTTGATCTCGTCGCCCTCGGCGGAGGTCATGACGACCTCGGTGAGCTTGCCCTCGGCGACGGTGACCTTGGCGTCGTTGTTGATGGAGGCGTTCTGCACGCCGTTCTTCGGCGAGATGGTGATCTGCGCCTTGGAGGTCTTCTGCGCGGCCGCCTCGTCGACCTGGGCCTGTGACTGAGGCGTCGCGGAACCGGAGGCGCTGCCGCCCTTGTCTCCGTCGCTGCACGCCGAGAGCACCAGCACGCCGCCGAGCACGGCGGCCGCTGCGGCCAGGCTCCTGCGGCGGCGCTTGCCGTCCGTCATCACACGCTTCTCCATCGTCGCCGATTCCCTGCCAACTTCTTGTTATGAACGCCCATGACACCCCGTCCGGTTCCGGGAGCGGAGAGTTTGTGGGCAATACCACTGATCGACACGCTCGCGCGGTCCGTCCGGTTCCCGGGTTCCCGGCCCATCCCGCCGCCGGTCGCGCGAAAAGCCCCGGGACGCCGTCCCGGGGCCTGTGAACAGGGCGGATACCGGCCTTACGACCGGTCGTCGTCGTCTTCCTCCGCCCCATCCTCCTCGCTCAGGTCCCACTCCAGCGCATCGGGGTCGTACTCGATCTCCTCGCTGCTCCAGGAGGCCTGGACCATCTCGATCCCGGGGACGTCGCGAATCAGGTCGAAGGGCTCGACGAGGTACGCGAGGGCCTCGGCGCTGTCCTCGCGCACGGCGGCGCGGGCGGGCACCCGCTCCTCCTCGGGCATGAACTCGTCGGCGTCGATCCGGGCCTCGGCGGCCTCGGTCAGCTCGGCCGGTCCGTCGATCTCCAGGACCACATCGACGCGAAGACGCACATAGCGTGCGGTGTCAGAAGTACTCATGGGTCGGAGCGTAGGCGTCGGCGGGCCCTCGGCTTTCCCACGACCCGCTGTGTTCATTAGCATCGGCGCACCGACCAATTCGCGGTTTCCGCAAGGGGGATCGAAATTTCCGTGTCCGCAGCCCGACGCCCACTGCTGACCGCGACCGCCGCGGGGACGCTGCTGTGCGCCCTGTGGTTCGTACCGTCCGCCAACGCCACCGACGAGGGGGGCGGGGTACGCATCGGGGTGACCCAGGAGGGTCCCGCCGCAGGTGACGGCCCCCTGGCGGAGACCGGGGGCCTCGGCACGACCCCGTATCTGCTCGGCGGGACGGGGTTCCTGGGGGTCGGGGCGGGTTTCGTGGCTCTCGCGATGCGACGGCGCGGCCGGGCCTCCTGAGTCCCGGAGCCATGCCGGGCCCGCCTGCCCCCCGTACGACATGACACAAGGCCCGCCCCCGGATTCCCGGGGCGGGCCCTCGTGTCGTGCGTCCGTGCCTACGCCAGCGGGCCGGTGACCGGCTCCACCGCGGCGAGCAGCGCACCCTCGCGGACGAAGGTGTCGGCGGCGGCCAGGTCGGGGGCGAGGAAGCGGTCCGGGCCGGGGCCCTGGACGCCGGCCGCGCGCAGGGCGGCGATGGCGGCCTGCGAGGCGGGGGCCGGGGTGAGGCCCTCGCGGAGCTCGATGCCGCGGGTGGCGGCGTACAGCTCGACCGCGATGATCCGGTTGAGGTTGCCGATCGCGGTGCGCAGCTTCCGGGCGGCGGACCAGCCCATGGAGACGTGGTCCTCCTGCATCGCGGAGGACGGGATGGAGTCGGCGGAGGCCGGGACGGCGAGCCGCTTCATCTCGCTGACCAGGGCGGCCTGCGTGTACTGGGCGATCATCAGGCCCGAGTCGACGCCGGCGTCCTCGGCGAGGAAGGGCGGCAGGCCGTGCGAGCGGTTCTTGTCGAGGAGCCGGTCGGTGCGGCGCTCGGCGATGGAGCCGAGGTCGGCGGCGGCGATCGCGAGGAAGTCGAGGACGTACGCGACGGGGGCGCCGTGGAAGTTGCCGTTGGAGGCGACCCGGCCGTCGGACAGGACGACGGGGTTGTCGACGGCGGCGGCGAGCTCGCGCTCTGCCACGAGCCGGGCGTGGGCCATGGTGTCGCGGCCGGCGCCGGCGACCTGCGGGGCGCAGCGCACCGAGTAGGCGTCCTGGACGCGGGGGGCCTCGCCGGCGAGGGCGTGGCCGGTGAGGCCGGAGCCCTTGAGCACGGCGAGCATGTTGGCGGCGGAGGCGGCCTGGCCGGGGTGCGGGCGGATGGCGTGCAGCTCGGGTTCGAGGACCTTCTCGGTGCCGAGGAGGGCTTCGAGGGAGAGCGCGGCGGTGATGTCGGCCGACTTGTAGAGGGTGTCGAGGTCGGCGAGGGCCATGATCAGCATGCCGAGCATGCCGTCGGTGCCGTTGAGGAGGGCGAGGCCCTCCTTCTCCTTGAGCTCGACGGGGGCGATGCCGTGGGCGGCGAGCAGCTCGCCGGCGGGCCGGAGCTCACCGTCGGGGCCCTCGGCGTCGCCCTCGCCCATGAGCGCGAGGGCGCAGTGGGAGAGCGGGGCGAGGTCGCCGGAGCAGCCGAGGGAGCCGTACTCGTGGACGACGGGGGTGATGCCGGCGTTGAGGACGTCGGCCATGGTCTGCGCGACCTCGGGGCGGACGCCGGTATGGCCGGAGGCGACGGTCTTGAGCCGCAGGAACATCAGGGCGCGGACGACCTCGCGCTCGACGCGCGGGCCCATGCCGGCGGCGTGCGAGCGGACGATGTTGCGCTGGAGCTGGGCACGGAGCTCGGGGCCGATGTGCCGGGTGGCGAGCGCGCCGAAGCCGGTGGAGACGCCGTAGACGGGCTCGGGCTTGGCGGCGAGCGCGTCGACGATGCTCCGGGCGGCGGCAAGGGCCTCCACGGCCTCGGGCGACAGCTCGACGCGGGCGCCGTGGCGGGCGACGTCGATGACGTCCTGCGGGGTCGTGCCGGACGTGCCGAGGACGACTGTCTGCATATCCATATTCAGCACCCTACGGATTGAAGACCGACATGTCACTAGGTGATTTTGTCACTGGTCGGACACCCGTCGGACCCTTACCCGTTCCCGTGGGCGCTCCCCCGGCCGTACGCCCATGATCACCGCGCGATCGCCGCATGATCGCGGACGGGGGCGCCGGCCCAGCGGACGGCCGGACGCCCGCCGGGGACGGGAGGCCGCCGAGGACGGGAGGCCGTCACGGATCGGAGGCCGGCTCCACCGGCGGCGGGTCCACCGGCGGCTCCACCGGCGGCGCGTCCCTGAAGCGGCGGCGGTCGCGGGCCCCCGGCGGGGCGTCCGCGAGCCGGACGACCGTGCCGTCACGGCCCGCCACCACCGGCTTCGACGAGCGGGCCGCCTTGGCCTGGTACTGGGCCGCGTCCGCGAGGCGGAAGAGACGGCGGGCGGACCTGAGCGGGCCGATGGGATCGCCGGTGGACGCGACCCCGCAGGCCACGCCCTCGCCGAGCTCCAGCTCCGCCGCCCGTCCGCAGAGCTCCTCGGCGACCGCGACCACCTCGTCCGCCGTCGGGCCGACGGCCAGGAGGCAGAACTCGTCGCCGCCGAGGCGGGCCGCGAGGGCGCCGGGGAGCCGGGCTCCGCAGCGGGAGAGGACGGAGCCGAAGCGTTCGAGGAGCCGGTCGCCGACCGCGTGGCCGTGGGTGTCGTTGACCCGCTTGAGGCCGTTGAGGTCGCAGACCACCAGGCTGACGACGGAGCCGTCGACGCGGTAGCGCTCGATGGCCTCGTCGAGCCGGGTGTCGACGGCCCGCCGGTTGGCGAGGCCGGTCAGCGGGTCGGTGAAGGCGAGTTTGCGGACCTCCTCCAGGCGTTCGGCCTGGGCGATACCGGCCGCGACGACCGCGGCGAGCACGGTCGCGAAGTCGGCGTCCGCGCGGGTGAAAGGTTTCGCCTGAGGCGGGCGGGCCACATACAGCTCGCCCCACGCGCGCCCGTGCAGCACGATCGGGGCCACCACACAGCACCCCCGCCCCCGGCGGCGCAGACCCGCGACCCGGCCCGTCCGCACCGGGCCCTCGGCGGTCTCCACCCAGGCGTCCGGCTCGCCGCCGCCCGCCCACCGCTCGTGGAGGAACTCGGTGATCTCGGGGAACTGGTGCACCGGATACGTCTCCGAGTCCGGGAACTCCTCCTCGCCGACGGCCCGCTCCCCCGCGTTCACGAGGACCTTGAGGCGGCCGTGGTCCCGCTGCCAGACCGACAGGGCGGCGAAGGTCCCGTCGAGCCCCTCACAGGCCCCCAGCGCCGCCGCCCGCCAGAACTCACGCGGGGTGTGCGCCGCGGCCATCCCCTGCGCCAGCGCCACTACGGCCCGCAGCCGTCCGTCCTCACCCATTCCTCCAGCTTAGGGACGTTTGATCCGTTTTCCCTTCCGAGACGTCACCGTAAGTGACATGTGGTGCGAAACCGCAGAAGTCACTCGGCGCAGAAGCCGCTCACCGGGAGGGAGAAGGCACCCGCCGGGAGAAGTCACTCACCGGGCCAGTTCGGCTTCCGCTTCTCGTTGAACGCCGCGACACCCTCCGCGCGGTCCCCCGAGAAGGCCACCGAACGCCAGGCCGCGTCCTCGACCTCCAGGCCCGCCCGCAGATCGAGACCCTGGCCGAGCCGCATCGCCTTCTTCGCCGCGCGCAGCCCGACCGGCGAGTTGACCGCGATCCGCCCGGCCAGCTCCAGGGCCGCCGTCCGCGCGTCCTCCTCCAGGAGGTCGACGAGACCGAGCTCACGGGCCTCCTCCGCCGCCACCCGGCGGGCCGTGAAGACCAGCTCGGCGGCGCGCGCCGCACCCACCCGGCGCGGGAGCAGCTGCGTACCGCCGCCGCCGGGGATGACGCCCACGGAGACCTCGGGGAGGCCGACCACGGCGGTCGCGTCGGCCACGATCACGTCGCAGGCGAGCGCCAGCTCGAAGCCTCCGCCGAGGGCGAAGCCGTGCACGGCGGCGACGGTCGGCATCGGCAGCTCCAGGACGCCGGTGTAGGCGGCGCGGGCGGTCGGCCGCTGGCGGACCAGCTCGGCGTCGGTGAAGGAGTTGCGCTCCTTGAGGTCGGCGCCGACGCAGAAGGCCCGGTCGTTCGAGGAGGTGAGGACGGTGACGCGGACGGAGGCGTCGGCGGCGAGCGCGTCGCAGGCGGCGCCGAGGGAGCGGGCCATCTCGGAGGAGACGGCGTTCATCGCCTTGGGCCGGTCGAGGACCAGCTCGGCGACGTGCCCGTCCCGCCGGATCACGACGAACTCACCAAAACGCTGCTCGGTCATGCCGCACACCCTCCCGATCAAGGTCTGTTAACGGCTGTTAACAGACGTTCACCGGAGATCCTAGGTGGGACGGCGGGTCAGGAGCCAGGGTTCGACGACGCCGAGGCCGCGGACCGGACGCTGCCACATCGGCTGGAGCGCGAAGCGGTACGTGGCGGACCGCCGGCCCTCCTTCTCGGCACGGGCCGCCTCCTCGGCGGCCTCCGTCTCCGAGACGGGCGCCTCGCCCGTCCTGGACAGCTCCTCCGCGAGCGCGCCGTCGACGAGGACGGCGTCCTTCGGCGCTATCGAGGTCAGCCGGCTGGCCAGGTTCACGGTGGTACCGAAGACATCGCCCATCCGGGTCGTCACGGTGCCGAAGGCGATGCCGACGCGCAGCGCGGGCATCGTGTCGTCGTGGCTGAGGGTCTCGATCAGGCGCAGGGCGATCTCGGCTGCCGTACCCGCGTCGTCGGCGGCGTACAGCACCTCGTCGCCGAGGGTCTTGATGAGCCGGCCGCCGTGCGCGGCGACCAGGTCGGCGCAGGTCGTCTCGAAGGCCTCGACCAGCTCGCCGAGCTCCTCCTCCTCCAGGCGGCGGGTGAGCCGGGTGAAGCCGACGAGGTCGGCGAAGCCGACGGCGAGCCGACGGTCGACCATCTCCTCGTCGTCGGCGGCCTGGACGACACGGCCGGTGGCGGCGGCGAGCTGCCGGCGCCACACGTAGATCAGGAACTCCTCCAGCTCGGGCAGGAGCAGCTCGACCAGCGGGTACGTGACCTCGGTGCGGGTCATGCCGGGCTCCGGAGGCTCGGTGAGGCCCTCCAGGAAGGAGTCGATCTGCCACTCGGCGAGCCGGGCGGTGGTCTGTCCGGTGGAGCGGGCGACCTGCACGGCCATCGGCTCGCTGAGCAGTCCGGCCTCGACGAGACCGGCGAGCCGGCGCAGGGCGAGGACGTCGGCCTCGGTGAGCGCCTTGGCCTGGCCGATGTCGGCGAAGCCCATGGCGCGCCAGAAGCGGGAGGCCAGTTCCATGGAGACGCCGGCGGTGCGGGCGGCCTGGAACGGGGTGTAGCGGCGGTCCGCGCCGAGGATGAGCTGTTCGAGGCGGATGGCGAGGGGGTCGTCACTCGGCTCGGCCGTGTGGTCGACCTCGTGGTGGGGAGTCGGGTACGTGGGAGGCTCGGGCGCGCCGCCCTCGTTCTCGTCGTCGACGGTCACCGGCCGCCTCCTGCCCGTTCCCTGCCCACTTGCCCTGCCGATCTGTCGCCTGGGATCGCTCCACGATACGACAGGTGTGGAATGGCTCACGCCTGAACGGCGAGCCATTCCGTCCCTTGGCGGAGTCCGGGCCGTCCCGGAACCGCGCCCCTCGCCCTCCGCGGCCGTCAGGAGGGTGTCCGCAGGTGGACGATGTCTCCCGCGCCCACCGCCTCCGTGCCGCCGCCCTCCGTGGCCACCACCAGGCGGCCGTCGCCGTCCAGGGCGACCGCCTCGCCCTCCAGCATCCGCTCGCCGGGCAGCTCGGCGCGGACCCGGCGTCCGAGGGTCGCGCAGCCGGCCGTGTACGCCTCCTGGAGCCCGGAGGCCGCGGGGTCGCCGTCGGCCCCGACCCAGTCGCCGTACCACTGGGCGAGGGAGCGCAGGACGGCCCTCAGGAGGGTGTCGCGGTCGGTGGAGACCGCGCCGGCGAGGAGGAGGGAGCCCGCCGCCGGGACGGGGAGTTCGTCCTCGCGGAGGGTGGCGTTGATGCCGAGGCCGACGACGATGCCGTCCGCGCCGGCCCGCTCGGCGAGGATGCCGCCGGTCTTGCGTTCCTCGCCCCCGACGGAAACCAGCAGGTCGTTGGGCCACTTGAGGGACATGTCGACCCCGGCGGCCTTCGCGAGGCCGGTCGCGGCGGCCACTCCGGTGAGCAGCGGGAGCCAGCCCCAGCGGTGGACCGGCACCTCCGGCTTGAGGAGGACGGAGAGGAAGAGTCCGGAGCGGGCGGGAGCCGTCCACTCGCGGTCGAGGCGGCCGCGGCCCGAGGTCTGCTCCTCGGCGACGAGTACGGCGCCTTCGGGCAGCTCGTCGGCGCGGGCGGCCAGGTCGCTGTTGGTGGATCCGGTGGAGGTGACCACGTCGAGCGAGGTCCACAGGCCGTCGGGGAGGACGAGGGCGCGGCGCAGTGCGGGCGCGTTCAGCGGGGGCCGGTCGAGGTCGGACCAGGGTCCGCCGAAGCCTTGGGAGGACGTCATGCAAGCCAGACTAGGTGTGGCAAAGACCGCAGTGCCGAACCGTATCGGCGTCGATACGCTACGGCTCAGTAGCTGAGCAGTAGCCCATTCGTAGTCAACGAACCCCCCGTGACCAGGCAGGGAGCCGCATCCCGATGTCCGAGCCGGCAGAGCAGTACGAGATCGACATTCACACGACCGCAGGCAAGATCGCGGACCTCAAGCGCCGTATCGACGAGGCCACCCATGCCGGCTCGGAGCGTGCGGTGGAGAAGCAGCACGCGAAGGGCAAGCTGACCGCGCGGGAACGGATCGCCCTGCTGCTCGACGAAGGGTCGTTCGTCGAGCTGGACGAACTGGCCAGGCACCGTTCGACCAACTTCGGGCTGGAGAGGAACCGCCCGTACGGAGACGGTGTCGTCACCGGCTACGGCACGGTCGACGGGCGCCCGGTCGCCGTCTTCTCGCAGGACTTCACGGTCTTCGGCGGTGCGCTCGGCGAGACGTACGGCCAGAAGATCATCAAGGTGATGGACTTCGCCCTGAAGACGGGCTGCCCGGTCGTCGGCATCAACGACTCCGGCGGCGCCCGCATCCAGGAGGGTGTGAGCGCGCTCGGCATGTACGGCGAGATCTTCCGCCGCAACACCCACGCCTCCGGTGTGATCCCGCAGATCTCGCTGGTCGTCGGCCCGTGCGCGGGCGGCGCGGTCTACTCCCCCGCGATCACCGACTTCACGGTGATGGTGGACCAGACCTCGCACATGTTCATCACGGGTCCCGACGTCATCAAGACGGTGACCGGCGAGGACGTGGGCTTCGAGGAGCTGGGCGGTGCCCGGACGCACAACGCGACCTCGGGCGTGGCGCACCACATGGCGGGTGACGAGAAGGACGCCATCGAGTACGTGAAGTCCCTCCTGTCCTACCTTCCGTCCAACAACCTCTCGGAGGCGCCGGCCTTCCCGGATGTCGCGGAGACCGAGGTGACGGACGAGGACCGCGAGCTGGACACGCTGATCCCGGACTCGGCGAACCAGCCGTACGACATGCACAAGGTCATCGAGCACGTCCTCGACGACGGCGAGTTCCTGGAGACGCAGTCGCTGTTCGCGCCGAACATCCTGACCGGCTTCGGCCGTGTCGAGGGCTTCCCGGTGGGTGTCGTCGCCAACCAGCCGATGCAGTTCGCGGGCTGCCTGGACATCGACGCGAGCGAGAAGGCCGCGCGGTTCGTCCGCACCTGCGACGCCTTCAACATCCCGGTCCTCACCTTCGTCGACGTGCCGGGCTTCCTGCCGGGCGTGGACCAGGAGTACGGCGGCATCATCCGGCGCGGCGCGAAGCTGATCTACGCGTACGCGGAGGCCACGGTCCCGCTGATCACGGTCATCACGCGGAAGGCCTTCGGCGGCGCGTACGACGTCATGGGCTCCAAGCACCTGGGCGCGGACCTGAACCTGGCGTGGCCGACGGCGCAGATCGCGGTCATGGGCGCGCAAGGCGCGGTCAACATCCTGCACCGCAGGACGATCGCCGCGGCCGAGGATCAGGACGCGGAGCGGGCGCGGCTGATGCGGGAGTACGAGGACGCCCTGCTCAACCCGTACACGGCGGCCGAGCGCGGTTACATCGACGGTGTGATCATGCCGTCGGACACCCGCCCGCAGATCGTGAAGGGCCTGCGTCAGCTGCGTACGAAGCGGGAATCCCTGCCTCCGAAGAAGCACGGCAACATCCCGCTCTAGGCCTCCCCTGACCTGACCCTTCAAGGAGTCGACATGATCAAGGTCGTACGAGGAAACCCGACCCCGGAGGAGTTGGCCGCCGCACTGGCGGTGGTTCAGGCCCGGGCCGCGGCGACGGCGGCGGCGTCCGCCGAGAGCGGCGGCCCGGCGGCGCCGGAGGGCTGGTCGGACCCCTCCCGGATCGCGCGCACGGTACGGAACCGTCCGGGCCCGCGGGCCTGGGCCAGGTCGTACTGGCCGGTGTGACCGCGAGCTGTCGCGGAGAAAGGCCGGGCCCCTGTGCGGGGTCCGGCCTTTCGCGTACTCCGTCACCGGTCGGGGCACCCGTCACGTACGGCGCAGGAAGACGCCGGCCAGGACGGCTCCGACCACGACGATCGCCGCGTTCACCAGGACCGCGATGCCGATGCCGTCGAGGAGGACGGGCGAGGCGACGACGACGGCGCTCATGATCGGGGTGCCCATGGTGATGCCGATCTGCTGGGTCATGGTCGCGAGCCCGGTCGCCGTGCCCTGCTCGTGGTCGGGGATCCCCGAGGTGGCGGTGACCATGAAGCCGACGATGGCGAGCATGTTGCCGACGCCGCCGGCGAAGGTCGCGGCGAGCAGCAGCCAGAGGCTGCCGCGGTCGTCGCCGAGGCCGTAGAGGGCGAGGGTCGCCGCGGCCTGGAGGAGACCGCCGGCGACCAGGGCGGTACGGGCGCCGAAGCGGCCGATGAAGCGGGAGGCGAACACCCCGCCGATGACCGTGCCCGCGCCGAGGACGCCGAAGGAGAGGCCGGCGGCGAGCGGGGAGAAGCCCAGGACGTCCTGGAGGTACAGGGTCATCAGGAAGACCAGTGAGGTCTCGGTGACGAAGGCGACGAGCCCGGCGAGGTTGCCCCAGACGACGGTGCGGCGCGTGAGGATCCGTACGGGCACCAGGGGTGAGGCCGCCCGGCGCTCCACGAACCAGAAGGCGACGAGCAGGGCGACGCCGACGACGAGGGCGAGCGGCTCGGTCGTCAGTCCGTAGACCAGGGCGAGGAGTCCGCCGGTGACGGTGATCGCGCCGGGCACGTCGAGCCGGGGGCGGACGGCGGGGCGGCTCTCCGCGAGGACGGCGGGGGCGACGAGCAGGACGGCGAGGGCCACCGGCACGTTGACGAGGAAGGCCCAGCGCCAGGAGAGCAGGTCGGTGAGGACGCCGCCGAGGATCGCGCCGGTGGTGAAGCCCGCGGACATGAGGGCGCCGTTGAGGCCGAGCGCGCGGGCGCGCAGCGGGCCCTCGGGGAAGGAGGAGGTGAGCAGGGAGAGCCCGGCGGGGGTGACGGCGGCGGTGGCGAGGCCCTGGGCGACGCGGGCGGCCATCAGCATCTCGGGGCCGGTGGCGAGGCCGCCGACGAGGGAGGAGATCCCGAGGACCGCCATGCCGCCGAGGAAGAGGCGGCGGCGTCCGACGAGGTCGGCGACGCGCCCGAAGAACAGGGTGAAGCCGGCGGCGGCGAGGGCGAAGGCGGTGGCGATCCACTGGAGTCCGCCGAGGGTGAAGCCGAGTCCCTGGCCGATGACCGGCAGGGCGACGTTCAGGATCGAGAAGTCCACGGCCAGCATGAACTGGGCGAGGAGGAGGACGACGAGGACCAGTCTCATCCGACCGGTCATGCGGAGGTCCGCGTGTTCCACGGGCTTGGGGTGATCCAGGGCAACCATGCGTACGACCCCTTAATGGGAGACTGGTTCCGTTAAGATGTCCCGTACCGTAGCAGAGTCGATGGCGTTAATGGAACAGGAGACCCATTTGACCGAGAGCCAGCCGGCCTCGCCCGGCACCCTGCGCCCCGGCGGGCGAACCGCAAAGGTCCGCAGGGCCGTCCTCGACGCCGCCCAGGACGCCCTCGCCGACACCGGCTTCCACGCCCTCAACATGGACCGGATCGCCGCGAGCGCGGGCGTCGGCAAGACCACCGTCTACCGCCGCTGGGGCTCACCCGTCGGCCTGGTCACCGACCTCCTGCACGACATGGCCGAACAGTCCCTGCCCGCCTCCGACACCGGCAGCCTCGCGGGCGACCTGCGGGCCAACGCCGAACTCGTCCGGGCCACCCTCACCGACCCCCGGATGGGAGCCGTCTTCCGCGCGGTCATCGCCGCGGCCGCCTGTGACGAGGAGTGCGCCCGCGCACTCGCCGACTTCTACCGGACCCGGCTCGGCGAATGGGCCCCCGTCGTCGCCAAGGGCGCGGCCCGCGGCGAGATCCCGGCCGAGACGGACCCGACCGAACTGCTGCGCGCCGTCTCCGCGCCGCTGTACTACCGCTTCACCGTCACCCGCGAGGAGGTCACGGCGGACGTGGCGGAACGGGCGGTCACGGCGGCGCTCGCGGCGGCGCGGGACGGAGTGTTCACCCTCGCCCGGCCGGCGGCCGCACCCCCGTCCGTCCGCGAATAGTCCTTCGGCACCGGGGCGCCTGAGTATCCGTACTCAGGCGCCCCGCCCGTCCCGACCGCAGGATCAGAGGCATGCTGTGGTCCGACCCGAAGAATCAGCCGCCGAAGTTCATGCGCGACATGCAGGCGAAGCTCCGTCGCGCGGGCGTCCTGCTGGCGCTGGCGATGGTGGTGGCGATGTTCGTGGTCAGCGCGCGCTAGGAGGTGTCCCGCCGATCGGGCCGGACACTCCCTGGACACCCGCGCGCGGGGCCGGGTCTCGACGGGAACGCGGCCCGTCACTGACTACGCTGCCTCCATGACTGCTGACCCGCGCCGTGTCGTGCTCGCCTCCGCCTCCCCCGCCCGCCTCAACCTGCTCCGCCAGGCCGGGCTCGCCCCCGAGGTGATCGTGAGCGGGATCGACGAGGACAAGACGCACGCCCCGACCCCGGCCGAGCTCGCGCTCGCCCTGGCGGAGGCGAAGGCCGCCCATGTGGCCGCCCGGCCCGAGGCGTTCGGCGCCCTGGTCATCGGCTGCGACTCGGTCCTGGAGCTCGACAAGCAGGCCCTCGGCAAGCCGGCCGACGCCGAGGAGGCCACCGCCCGCTGGAAGGCGATGCGCGGCCGCGTCGGCATCCTCCAGACCGGTCACTGCGTGTACGACACGGCCGCCAAGCGCTTCGAGTCGGCGACGGCCTCCACCGTGGTCCGGTTCGGCGAGCCGACGGACGAGGAGATCGCGGCGTACGTGGCGAGCGGCGAACCGCTGCACGTGGCGGGCGCGTTCACCCTGGACGGGCGCTCGGCGCCGTTCATCGACGGCATCGACGGGGACCCGGGCAATGTGATCGGCCTGTCGCTGCCGCTGCTGCGCACGCTCCTCGGGAAGCTGGGCGTGCGGATCACCGACCTCTGGGTCTGAGGCGGCGGGACCACTGACCTCCGGGGCGGTGGGAGTTACGCGGCCGCCGGCGCCTCCTCGCGGGCTCCGGCGCCGTTCTCGCTCCCCTTGCCGTACGCCACCAGGGTGAGCACGATCAGGCCGAGTACGAGCATCATGAACGCGAAGGCGCTCCAGCCGATCAGGCCGACGGTGACCGCTCCGAGGACGCCGTGCACGACCGCGCAGCCGATGAGCAGGCCCCGCCCGGCGCGCCCGGGCCGGCGGTCGCGGATGCCCGCGACGAGGGCGACGAGGGCGCAGAGGGCGAGCGCGGCACCGGAGGCGATGCCGAGCACCCAGGTGCCGGTGTACATCGCGTCGGGGTCCATCCCGTCGAGGGACATGGCCTGTGCTTTGACGAACCGTGCCATCACGGCGTTGATCGCGACGATCCCGGGCGCTTCGAGGAGCAGCACCGCCGCCGTCACGAGAGCTATCGGTCTGCGGGCCACCTCGGCCACCCCCTGCATTCGCCTGTTACCGACAGTACGATCGACAGCGCGAAGGCTACTGGCCGGTAAACCCCTGGACAAGAGTGCGCGCACGACCGGCGACGGCGGACGGCAGCGCAAAGAATCGTTGGGCCATTCGTAGGGACTCGACAAAGAAACCCGAATGGCGACTGGCCGCATGAACAGAGACCTGCGCCACACCTCGGAGCTACTGTGCCGTAAAGGAACCCTGCGTACCGTGGTGCGACAAGGGAATTCACGACCCGAGCAGGCCCGGGGTCACGCTCCGTGTGGGCAAGCTCACCACTGGGGACGGGTCGAAAGGCCGTGTCGGCAGTCCCTAAACTCAGCTTGTTTCAAGGAGGGAGCCATCGTGCGCAAGGTGCTCATCGCCAACCGTGGCGAAATCGCTGTCCGTGTGGCCCGGGCGTGCCGGGACGCGGGTATCGGCAGCGTGGCCGTGTAC
>NZ_JBIRMW010000020.1:0-151416 GCF_044331325.1 Streptomyces sp. NPDC017246
GGCCCTGCCTTCATGCCCACGACCAGCCGCGATCACCCGATCGAGACTCCCGTTCGACACACACCCCTCAAGATCGGAACGACAACAGCTACTGAGGCGGCGCCGAGGGGATGGAGGATGGCATCAACCGCTGCGCGAATGAGTCGCGCATGTCGGCGAATCGCCGTCGCATGCTCCGTCTCTGCCGACGCGTCGCTGCGGGTGAGGCCGTCAAGCATCCGCGCCAGCCTTCGCGGCTCGGACCTGTCCCCATGATGGAGGGCTGCGGCAGCAAGGCGGCCGGCGAGTTCCGCCGCCTCATCGAGCAGGCCAGCTTCCCTGAGCGCATCCAACTGCCGGCTCCTCAGCACGCTCGCATGCCCTCGGAAGCCCGCGTCTTCGAGTCGCGACGCGATTTCGCCGTATTTTCTGGCGGACTGATCCGGCGCCGATGCTCGCTCGGCTTCCGCCGCGCGCAGAATCGGCCTCACCCCACTCGTCTTGAGAGGCCCGATGAGGATGCGATCCGCCCGCTCCTGGCGGTCAAGGGGAGGAGCAGGAACCCCTGGAAGGGGTGCCCCGGTGCAGAACACGTCCGCCGTCTCGCGAGTCCAGAATCGTGCGACGACGTCAGCCTGGTAGCGGAGGAAGTCGTTGATCTGCTCCGCACCCCACAGGTCCAGCTCGAGGTCCTCGAGCTCCCCTTGGAGCGTTGCCAGCTCGTCGGCCAGCTGGGTGCGCTCAGTGGAGGCGGAGGTGGCGACAATCAGATGGCCAGCGTCGAAGGGCCGCCTCCCACTTGCGAACGTCTCCACAGCCTTCCGCAGGTCCCCAGCGGTGAACTCCTGGTGGTCCTTGCATTGGACGACGACGAATCGACCCTCCACGTCCCGGCCCGCCAGGTCGATACCGTGCTGGACCTGTCCCTGCACCCCGTACCGGCGAAACTTGATCCCTCGGAATGCGAGGACGTGACTCGACACCGCCAGCATCAGTTTCTCAAAACGGTCCCACCCGATCGCCAGATCGAGATCTTCGCCCGGTGGCCTGTTCCCAGGGGTGCCGGCGCTGGGCGGATAGCCGAGATCGGGATCCGCCGCCACGGGGAGCCAACGATCCGCCGCGGTGTCATCGGCTGGCGGTTGGGATGTCCCGTCGGAGATGAGGGGAGGAAAGTCGTGCTGAGCCACGACCAAAAGTGTCCCACGCACCCGTGCACGCTCGCGGTCTCGCGTCGATAATTGCACCATGATGCGCACTCGCAAAGCTCGAACTCGGCTGCCAGGCCTGACGGTGCATCAGGGAAGTCAGCATTGGGTCGGCATCAGTACCGCACAGAACCGCCCCCCACAGCCATGGACCGCCAAGATCATTAACTCGCCTTACCTGCTCTGACCTGCGAAGACCCTGCTCAGCAGCTTGCCTGTTACTCTCACCAGGAGGTATCCATGAGGATGCTCATCAATGTCCCCGAGACCGTCGTCGCCGACGCGTTGCGGGGGATGGCCGCCGCCCACCCCGAGCTCACCGTGGACGTGGAGCGCCGGATCGTGGTGCGGCGGGACGCGCCCGTGGCGGGCCAGGTGGCGCTGGTCTCCGGCGGGGGGTCCGGGCACGAGCCGCTGCACGGGGGCTTCGTGGGGCCCGGGATGCTCGCGGCCGCCTGCCCCGGGGAGGTCTTCACCTCCCCGGTGCCCGATCAGATGGTGCGGGCCGCGGCCGCCGTCGACAGCGGCGCCGGGGTGTTGTTCGTCGTCAAGAACTACACGGGTGACGTGCTGAACTTCGAGATGGCGGCGGAGCTCGCCGAGGACGAGGGCATCCAGGTCGCCAGGGTCCTCGTCGACGACGACGTCGCCGTCAAGGACAGTCTGTACACGGCGGGCCGACGCGGGACCGGCGGCACGCTCTTCGTGGAGAAGATCGCGGGAGCCGCCGCGGAGGAGGGCGCTCCGCTGGAGCGCGTGGAGGCGATCGCCCGCCGGGTCAACGAGCGTTGCCGGTCGTTCGGCGTGGCCCTGAGCGCGTGCACGACCCCCGCCAAGGGCAGCCCCACCTTCGATCTCCCTGCGGGTGAACTGGAGTTGGGCATCGGCATCCACGGCGAGCCGGGCCGCGAGCGGCGGCCCATGATGACCTCCCGGGAGATCGCGGACTTCGCCGTCGACGCCGTCGTCGAGGACCTCCGCCCCGCCGGGCCTGTCATCGCCCTGGTGAACGGCATGGGTGCTACCCCGCTCCTCGAACTGTACGGATTCAACGCCGAGGTGCAGCGCGTGCTCGGCGAGCGGCGGGTTCCGGTGGCGCGGACGCTCGTCGGGAACTACGTGACCTCGCTCGACATGGCCGGCTGCTCGGTGACCCTGTGCGAGGTGGACGAGGAGCTTCTTCGGCTGTGGGACGCGCCCGTGCGGACGCCCGCGCTCCGCTGGGGTCGCTGAGACGAGCGAGACGTGGAACCTGGTCGGACCGTGGGACAGGACTGAGGACGGGAAAGGGAATCGACATGACGGAGACCTTCGGCGCGGACTTCCTGGTGCGCTGGCTGGCCGCGGTGGCAGAGGCCGTCGACCGTGAGGCGGACCGGCTCACGGAGCTGGACTCGGCGATCGGTGACGCCGACCACGGCGCCAATCTCAAGCGGGGATTCGCCGCCGTGACCGAGACCCTCGCCAAGGAGCCGCCGACGACGCCCGGCGCCGTGCTGACCACCGCCGGGCGGGAGCTCATCTCCACCGTGGGCGGTGCGTCGGGACCGCTGTACGGCACGCTGCTGCGCCGTACGGGGAAGACGCTGGGCGAGGACGACCGCGTGACCCGGGCGCAGTTGGCGGACGCCCTCGGCTCCGGGGTGGCCGCCGTGTCCCAGCTGGGCGGCGCACAGGTGGGTGACAAGACGATGCTGGACGCGCTGGTCCCGGCGGTGGAGGGCCTGCGGGACTCGTTCGGGGCGGCCCGCGCGGCCGCCGAGGAGGGCGCCCTCGCGACCGTACCCCTACGGGCCCGCAAGGGCAGGGCCAGTTATCTGGGTGAGCGGTCGATGGGGCACCAGGACCCGGGGGCGACCTCCTCCGCGCTGTTGTTCGCCGCGCTGGACGAGACCGCGCTCGCCGAGAACGGGCGTACCGGGGAGGCGTCATGAGCGGGTCACCCGTCGGGATCGTGCTCGTCTCGCACAGCGCCGCCGTCGCCGCGGCCGTGGCCGAGCTGGCCCAGGGGCTCGCCGGAGGCGGCGACCTGGCGCCGATCCTCCCGGCGGGCGGAACCCCGGACGGCGGCCTGGGGACGAGTTCCGAGTTGATCTGCGAGGCGGCGAAGGGCGTCGACCGGGGCGCCGGCGTGGCGATCCTGGTCGACCTGGGCAGCGCCGTGCTCACCGTGAAGGCCTTGCTCGCCGAGGGCGACGAACTGCCCGCCGGGTCTCGCCTGGTGGACGCCCCGTTCGTCGAGGGCGCGGTCGCCGCCCTGGTCACGGCGAGCGCGGGCGGCGACCTCGACGCCGTGTCGGCGGCGGCCTCGGAGGCGTACGCCTACCGCAAGGAGTGACTGCGCGCAGTGAGCGAGAGGCCGCACCGGGTGGCGACCGTGTTGTGATCCAGCAGGTCAACGCACTAATGTCGCAGGGCCTTGGTGTACGGGAAACCGGTGAAGTACCGGTGCGGCCCTCGCCACTGTGATCGGGAGGTCCGGCTCCACCCCCGCGGGAAATACCCACGGGGAAGCCACTGGACCACGACGGGAGACCCTCGTGGTGTGGGAAGGCGGAGTCCGGGCGCATGACCGTCAGCCAGGAGACCGGCCAGGGTGCGTTGTCCATCCACGAGGTGCTGGAGAGGGTCTCCCAACCATGCATATAGCCGAGGGGTATCTGCCCCCTGTGCACGCCGCCGCCTGGGGCGTCGCGTCCGCGCCGTTCGTCGTCCACGGGGTCCGCGCGCTGACCCGCGAGGTGCGGTCGAATCCTGAGTCCACCCTGCTGCTCGGTGCCTCCGGCGCCTTCACGTTCGTCCTGTCGGCACTCAAATTGCCTTCCGTGACAGGCAGTTGCTCGCATCCGACCGGGACGGGGCTGGGCGCGATCCTGTTCCGGCCCCCCATCATGGCGGTCCTGGGCACGATCACCCTTCTCTTCCAGGCCCTGCTGCTCGCCCACGGCGGGCTGACCACGCTCGGCGCGAACGCCTTCTCGATGGCGATCGTCGGGCCCTGGGCGGGCTACGGCGCGTACCGGCTGCTCCGCCGGTTCGGTGCGCCGCTGATGGTCGCCGTCTTCTTCGGCGCCTTCGTCGCCGACCTGTCCACGTACTGCGTGACCAGCGTTCAGCTCGCTCTCGCCTTCCCGGACCCGGGGAGCGGCATTCCCGGCGCGCTCGCCAAGTTCGGCGGGATCTTCGCCGTGACGCAGATTCCGCTGGCGGTCAGCGAGGGACTGCTCACCGTGCTCGTGATGCGGCTGCTCACCCAGTCGAGCAAGGGCGAACTGACCCGGCTCGGCGTCCTCGCCGGGCGCACGACGGAGCGACGCGAGGAGGCGGCCGCGCGATGAGCCGGAACGCGAAGATCAACACCCTGTTGCTGCTCGTCGTCGCCGCGCTCGCGGTACTGCCGCTCGCGCTCGGGCTCGGGGACCACAAGGAGGAACCGTTCACCGGGTCGGACGCGGAGGCGGAGACCGCCATCACCGAGCTCCAGCCGGACTACGAACCGTGGTTCAGCCCCCTCTACGAGCCCCCGTCCGGTGAGATCGAGTCCGCGCTCTTCGCCCTCCAGGCGGCCATCGGCGCCGGGGTGCTCGCGTACTACTTCGGCCTGCGGCGCGGGCGCCGGCAGGGGGCGGCCCGGGCGGAGACGGAGAGGTCCGAGACCGCCGGATCGGAGACGGCTGAGGCGGAGACGGCTGGGGTGGAAACGGCTGGATCGGCGAGGGCTGGGGCGGAAACGGCCAGTTCGGACGTGGCCGCGTCGGAGACGGACGGGGCTGCCGGGACGGCCGCCGGGGCGAAGACCGCGGCGGTGGACAGGGGCGACGCGGGGGCCACGGCCGACGCCAGTACCGGTGCCGGGGCCGCGGCCGACGCCAGTACCGGGGCTGGGGCCGGTGCCGGATCCCCCCGGGCCGCGTCGTCCGTCGACGGCCAGGACGCGTAACCGCCGATGCTGCCGATCGACGCGGCGGCGCACAGCAGTCGCTGGCGTCGCCGCCATCCCGCCGAGAAGGCGCTGCTCGGCTTCGGTCTCACCCTGTGCGCGGTGAGCCTGCCGCCCTGGCCCGGTGCGGTGCTCGTGGCGACGGCCACGCTCGCGGTCCTGCTCGGCCCGGCCGGTGTGCCGGGCCGGGCGTTGTGGCGGGCGTTCCGGATCCCGCTCGGATTCTGTGTCACGGGGGCGATTCCGCTGCTCTTCGAGGTGGGCGGTGCCCGCGGGCTCGTGGCCCTCGCGCCGAACGGTCCCGCTCAGGCGGGCGGCTTGCTGCTGCGGACGGCGGCGGCCTCGCTCGGGGTGCTTCTGTTCGCCTTCACGACGCCCGTGTCGGACGTCCTGCCCCGGCTCGTCCGGGCCGGGGTGCCGGCGCCGGTGGTGGACGTGGCGCTCGTGATGTACCGCGTCATCTTCCTGCTGCTCGACTCGATGTCCAAGATCCGGCAGGCCCAGGCGGCCCGGCTCGGCCACACCTCACGGGCCGCGACCTGGCGTTCGCTCGCCGGGCTCGGCGCGACCACGTTCGTGCGGGCCTTCGACCGGGCGCAGCGGCTGCAGTCGGGGCTGGCGGGGCGCGGGTACGACGGGACGCTGCGGGTCCTGGTACCCGTGTCCCCGGTCTCCCGCCGGTTCCTCGCCGCTTCGGGCGCGCTGCTCGCGGCGCTCGTCGCCCTCACCCTCGTACTGGAAAGGTCTCTTCCGTGACGTCTTCGACGCCCCCTCCCCGTCCGGTCCCCGTCGTGGAGCTGGTGAACGCGGGCTTCGCCTACGAGGACGGGCCCGCGGTCCTCTCGGGTGTGGACTTCGCCGTGGCGGAGGGGCGGTCGGTCGCGCTGCTCGGCCGCAACGGCAGCGGCAAGACGACTCTGCTGCGGCTGCTCAGCGGCGGGCTGCGGGGCGGGAGCGGGGCGCTGCTGCTGGACGGGGCGGAGGTGGCGTACGACCGGAAGGGCCTGACGCGGCTGCGGACCACCGTGCAGCTGGTGGTGCAGGATCCGGACGACCAGCTGTTCGCCGCGTCGATCGCCCAGGACGTGTCGTTCGGTCCGATGAACCTGGGGCTTACGGAGGAGGAGGTACGGCTCCGGGTACGGGAGGCACTGGAAGCGCTGGACATCACGGCGCTCGCGGACCGCCCGACGCATCTGCTGTCGTACGGGCAGCGCAAGCGGGCGGCGATCGCGGGCGCGGTGGCGATGCGGCCCCGGGTCCTGATCATGGACGAGCCGACGGCGGGTCTCGACCCGCACGGGCAGGAACGGCTGCTCGACGCCCTCCAGCGGCTCCGGGAGACCGGCACGACGGTGCTCATGGCGACGCACGACGTGGACCTGGCACTCCGGTGGGCGGACGAGGCTGCGGTCCTGGCCCCGTCGGGTCTGCGCACCGGCCCGGTCGCGGAGCTCCTCGCGGACGACGCGCTCCTGGAGGAGGCGCGGCTGCGCCGCCCCTGGGGCACGACGGTGGCACGGCTGCTCCGTACCCAAGGCCTGCTCGCGGCGGACGCCCCGGAACCGCGCACACCGGAGGATCTGGACGCGTGGAGCGGGACGGGGGCGACGAGCGCCCGTCAGGGGGCCTGAGTCGGGACCGATCCGGGGCCGGTCCGATCCGGGACCGCTCCGCTCCGGGGCCGGTCCGCTCCGGGCCTGAGCTGATCCCGGCCCGGTCGGGCTCCTTTGCTACCGAGTAGTAGACATCACGTCCAGAATCTTCTGCAACTAGTTGCAGAACGGGAGGGGGTCCCTTAGAACTGAGTCGACGTTCCTGCGCGAGGAGGCGCCCGCATGACCCCGTACCCGCACCTGCTGAGCCCGCTCGACCTCGGGTTCACCACCCTGCCCAACCGGGTGATCATGGGATCGATGCACGTCGGCCTCGAAGAGACCGAGCACGGCTTCGAGCGCATGGCCGCCTTCTACGCCGAACGTGCCCGTGGCGGCGTGG
The DNA here is from genome assembly GCF_044331325.1 of Streptomyces sp. NPDC017246. NCBI lineage: Bacteria > Bacillati > Actinomycetota > Actinomycetes > Kitasatosporales > Streptomycetaceae > Streptomyces > Streptomyces sp. NPDC017246. Next base: position 7,126 of record NZ_JBIRMW010000020.1, read on the forward strand.
GCCTCATCGTCACCGGCGGAATCGCGCCCAACGACGCCGGGCGCCCCTGGGACGGCGGCGCCAAGCTCACCACCGCCGACGAGGTCGCGGAGCACCGGCTGATCACCGACGCCGTGCACGCCGAAGGCGGCCGGATCGCGATGCAGATCCTGCACTTCGGCCGCTACGCCTACCACCCCGCCCTCGTCGCGCCCAGCGCGATCAAGGCCCCCATCAGCCCCTTCGTACCGAACGAGCTGACCGAGGCCGAGGTCGAGCAGACCGTCGAGGACTACGCCCACTGCGCCGAGCTCGCCAAGGAGGCCGGGTACGACGGTGTCGAGGTGATGGGCTCCGAGGGCTACCTCATCAACGAGTTCATCGCCGCCGCCACCAACCAGCGCACCGACCGCTGGGGCGGCTCGTACGAGAACCGCGTCCGCTTCCCCCTGGAGATCGTTCGCCGGATCCGCGAGCGGGTCGGCGAGGAGTTCATCCTCGTCTACCGCCTCTCCATGCTGGACCTCGTGCCCGGCGGCTCCACCCTGGAGGAGGTCGTCCAGCTCGCCAAGGAGATCGAGGCGGCGGGCGCCACCATCATCAACACCGGCATCGGCTGGCACGAGGCGCGCATCCCCACCATCGCCACCTCCGTGCCGCGCGGCGCCTACACCTGGGTGACGAAGAAGCTGATGGGCGCGGTCTCCGTGCCCCTCGTCACCAGCAACCGCATCAACACCCCCGAGGTCGCCGAGGAGATCCTCGCCGACGGCCGCGCCGACCTGGTCTCGCTGGCCCGCCCCTTCCTCGCCGACCCGGAGTTCGTCGCCAAGGCCACGGCCGACCGCGCCGACACGATCAACACCTGCATCGGCTGCAACCAGGCCTGCCTGGACCACACCTTCAACCTGAAGATCACGTCCTGCCTGGTCAACCCGCGCGCCTGCCACGAGACCGAGCTGATCCTCTCCCCCACCCGCCGCGCCAAGCGGATCGCCGTCGTCGGCGCGGGGCCGGCCGGCCTCTCCTGCGCGGTGTCGGCGGCCGAGCGCGGCCACTCCGTCACCCTGTTCGACGCGGCCGCCGAGATCGGCGGACAGCTGAACATCGCCAAGCGGGTCCCCGGCAAGGAGGAGTTCGACGAGACGCTCCGCTACTACCGTGTGCAGCTCGCCGAGCGCGGGGTCGACGTCCGTCTGAACACCCCCGTCTCCGCGTCCGACCTGGACGGCTTCGACGAGGTCGTCGTCGCCACCGGCGTCTCCCCCCGTACCCCCGGCATCGCGGGCGTCGACCACCCGAGCGTCCTCAGCTACCTGGACGTGCTGCGCGACGGCGCGCCCGTCGGCGAGCGGGTCGCGATCATCGGCGCGGGCGGCATCGGCTTCGACGTCGCCGAGTTCCTCACGGACGGCGGGGAGGGCGCGAGCCAGGACCCCGAGACGTACTTCCGGCAGTGGGGCGTGGACACCTCGTACGAGAACCGGGGCGGACTGCGCGTCCCCGAGCGCGCCGCGCCGCCGCGCCAGGTGCACCTCCTCCAGCGCAAGGAGTCCAAGGTCGGCGCGGGTCTCGGCAAGACCACGGGGTGGATCCACCGCACCGAGCTCAAGCACCGGGGCGTGCCGATGGTCGCGGGCGTGTCGTACGACCGGATCGACGACGAGGGCCTGCACGTCACGATCGGCGGCGAGCAGCAGCTGCTTCCCGTCGACACGGTCGTGCTCTGCGCGGGCCAGGAGCCGCGCCGGGGCCTGTACGAGGAGCTGGTCGCGGCGGGCCGCGTGGCGCACCTGATCGGCGGCGCGGACGTCGCCGCCGAGCTGGACGCCAAGCGGGCCATCGACCAGGGCACCCGGCTCGCGGCCACGCTGTGATCGCCGTGGCCGGCCACTTCTAGGATGCGTGCATGTCCCTCCCGCACGCGATCCTCACCGCGCTGCTCGAAAAGCCGTCCTCCGGCCTCGAACTGACGCGCCGCTTCGACAAGTCGATCGGCTATTTCTGGTCGGCCACGCACCAGCAGATCTACCGCGAGCTGGGCAGGCTGGAGCAGGCGGGGCACATCCGTGCCCTGCCCGCCCCGGTGCCCGTGCGGGGGCAGCGCAAGGAGTACGAGGTGCTGCCCGCGGGCCGCGCCGAGCTGGGCACCTGGGTCGCCAGGTCCGAGGACCCGAAGCCGATGCGGGCCGCCCTGCTGCTGAGGATGCGCGCGGCCGCGGTGGTCGGTGCGGCCGGCCTCTGCACCGAGCTGGCCCGTCATCTCGCCCTGCACCGGGAGCAGCTGGACGAGTACCTGGCGATCGAGTCCCGCGATTTCCCGACCGACCGCCGCCACTCGGAACCCGACCGGCTCCGCCATCTCGTCCTGCGGGGCGGGATCGAGATGGAGCGGTTCTGGGTGGAGTGGCTGACGGGCGCGCTGGCGGAACTCGGGACGGAGTGAGGTCCGGGACGGAGTGAGGTCCGGGCCAGAGTGAGGTCCGGGACAGGACAGCGCGGCTCGCCTCCCGCGCGTGCGGCGCGGGCCTTCCTCACACGCCGCTCGGCACCGCCCGTCGCGGGGCCGGCGTGTGGCGGGGCCACGGTGCGCCCGTCCGTTCCGAGGCGGCGGCCCTGAGCGCCTCCATCAGTGAGCTTCCCGGGTACGCGTCGAACGCCGGGAACTCCCGGCGGTAGTAGCAGGACCAGTAGCTCACCGCCCGTCGTTCCACGCGGGCGAAGAACGCCGGGTTCCGGACGATGAACTCCCCGTAGAGTCCGCGCTGGGCCGAGCCCGGAAGACAGAGCCCGGGCAGGCCCCGAAGGAACGCCTCGATGATCTCCACCACGTACTCACCGGCCGGCTGAACGACGAAGGGGACCACCCACGCCTCGCCCAGCCCCACGATCTGTTCGAGATGACGCAGGCGGACCCTGCCGTCGCAGTGCCGGGAGTAGAGGCAGTGCAGGATCGCCCGCTGGGTCCCGGTCAGCGAACGCAGCACGTCGGCGTCCGGCTCGTCGTGATGGATCCGCGAGGGGATCGTCACCGTCTCGCCCCGCACATCGACCTGGAACGGCGCCGTCGACGAGAGCCCGGTGTCCGGTACGACCGCCAGGACTCTTCGTACGTCATCACCGAGCCGGAACGGAAACGCGCTCTCCGGATCATGAGCGGCGCTCGGCGGCTCCCAGGACTTCTCCACGACACGAGGGTAGGCGAGGCGGCCGAAACCGTACGGCGGGGACCCCACGCGGGGCTTGGCCGAGGGGATACTGGGCCATTCAGGTCCACGACACGAAAGGTCGGGTATGGCCGACGACTTGGGGCACCGCGCGACACGTCACGCGGTGGTCATCGGGGGAAGTCTTGCCGGGCTGCTTGCCGCTCGGGTACTGGCGGGGCACGCGGAGAAGGTGACGGTCGTCGAGCGCGACGGGCTTCCGGAGGGGGCGGACGCGCGGCCGGGTGTCCCGCAGGGGCGGCATCTGCACGTGCTGATCGCGGGCGGGCAGCAGGCGCTCGACGAGCTGCTTCCCGGATTCATGGACGAGTTGACCGCACTCGGCGCACCCAAGGTGGGCGCGCCCCAGGACATGGTCCAGTGGCAGGGCGGCAGGTGGTTCCGCCGCACGCCCGCGACCGCGCACTACTACACCGGCCCGCGCCCCCAGCTGGAGTGGCTGGTGCGGCAGCGGGTGCTGGCCGACCCGCGGATCGAGCTGGTCGAGGGCACCGAGACCGTGGGGCTGACCGGTGACTCCTCGCGCGTGCGGGGCGTACGGCTGCGCGAGCGCGGGGCGGGGGCCGACAAGGAGCCCCGTATCCTCGCGGCCGATCTGGTGGTGGACGCCTCCGGGAGGTCCACCAAGTCCGCCGACTGGCTGGCGGACATCGGCGCGGAGGCCCCGCACGAGGAGACCCTCGACACCGGTCTCGCGTACGGCACCCGCGTCTACCGCGCCCCGGAGGAGACCCCGGGCACGGACGCGTCCGGCTACTACATCGTGCCCAACCCCTCCCAGGTGTACAGCGGCGTCGTCCTGCCCCTCGGTGACGGGCACCATCTCGTGACCCTCTCCGGGCTGCGCGGGGACGAACCACCCACCGACGAGAGCGCGTTCGAGGAGTACGCCAAGCGGCTGCCGCATCCGGTGATCAGCGACTGGATGGCGCGGGCCGAGCCGGTGTCCCCGGTGTACGGCTTCCGGAGGACCGCGAACATCCGGCGCCGGTACGACCGTCCGGGCCGCCGCCCGGCCGGTTTCCTCGCCACCGGCGACGCGCTGTGCGCGTTCAACCCCATCTACGGGCAGGGCATGGCCGTCGCCGCGCTCAGCGCGGTCGCCCTGCGCCGGGCGCTCGACGACCCCCGGCGCACCGCGACCACGCGCACCGTGCAGCGCGCTCTGCTGGACGCCTCCCGGCAGGCCTGGGACATCTCGGCGGGCGCGGACAAGAAGATGCCGGGTGCGATCGGGGACGCGGCCGGCACGGGTCCGCTGGACAAGGCGGTCGGCTGGTATCTGAGCCGGGTGGAGCAGCGGGCGGCGGGCGATCCGGTCGTGGGGGCGGCGTTCCGTGCGGCGCTGAGCCTGACCTCTCCGCTGACGGGCCTCTTCGCGCCCTCGGTGGCGCGGGCGGTGCTGTTCGGCCCGGCGGCCGAGACGCCCGCGGAGCCGCCGCTGCGGCGCGACGCGTAGCGAGCCAGCCGCCATCGTGGTCGGGTCCGAGCCGTTGCGCTCGGGCCCGGCCGGGGTGCCGGAAGGCGTACCCGGACCCGTCCTGGCACCTGTTGCGTCGGGCACGCCGCCCTCGGCCCCGCCGAGCCCCCGGCACCGGCGGTTCAGGCTCCGGGTGCCGCCACGATCATTCCCGCGGCGATCGCGGCGCCGAGCGCCGCGTAGTCGTCGGCGTTCTGGCGGGCGTAGGCGAGGGCGAAGTCGGCGACGGCGCGGTCGAAGACGTCCGAGCCTCCGAGGTAGGCCGCGATGGCGATCCGGTCGCCGGAGCGGGCGTGGGCGCGGGCCAGGGCGCGCCCGCAGAGCCGCGCGTAGTCCCGCAGCAGGGCCGGGGACATGGTCTCCACCTCCGCGGAGCCCTTCATGTCTCGCAGTTGACGCCAGTAGAAGTGCCGCTGCTCGGGGCCGGTCATCCAGCCGAGGAAGATGTCGCTGGAGGCCTGGGTGAGGCGCTGGCCGTAGACGACACGCCGGCCTTGGTGGCTGTACGTGCTCGGGGTCAGGTACTGCTCCAGGACGGACGGGACCGCCTCCTTGATCTGGAGGATGAGCGGGTCCTCCTCGTCCCGGCCTTCGAGGAGGAGGACGAAGCAGCGGGTGCCGACGCTGCCGACGCCGACGACCTTGCGGGCGGCGTCGAGGAAGCGGTAGCGGTCGAGGAGGACGCGTCGTTCCTCGGAGAGCGAGCTGCGGTAGTCGCTGAAGATCTTGCCGAGGGTGACCCGGTCGAGGTCCGTGGCCCGTTCGAGGAGCGGCGGGTCGTCGACGATGTGCCGGGCGCCGGTCGCGTCGGCCTCGGTGAGCTTGGCGAAGGCCTGGAGGCTGGTGCGGCGGCGGGCGCGGGCGAGCCGGTTCACGAAGCGGGCCCGGTCGTCGCGGCGGACGAGGGAGACCAGGTCGTCGGCGGCGATCCGCTCGTACCAGACGGCGAGTTCGCCGAGGCCGGCGAGGCGGCGCACGGTCGTGCGGTACGACTCGGTGGCGACGAGGGCCGCACGGTGGGCCTTGGCCTTGGTGCTGCCGTTCTGGAGGGCGGCGACGGTGACGCTGGCGGCGAGTCTTTTCACGTCCCATTCGAAGGGGCCGGGGAGCGTCTCGTCGAAGTCGTTCACATCGAAGAGCAGCGTCCGTTCGGGTGACGCGTAGACCCCGAAGTTGAGGAGGTGGGCGTCGCCGCAGAGCTGCACGGTGAGGCCGGTGTGCTGCTGGGCGGCGAGGTCGGCGGCCATGACGGCGGCGGCGCCGCGGAGGAAGGCGAAGGGGGAGGCCGCCATCCGGCCGTACCGGAGGGGTACGAGGTCGGTCAGGCGGTCCATGGACTGGCGTTCCAGCACGCCGACGGGGTCGGGCCGCTGAGAGCTGGGTATCCAGCGGCCGTGGGAGGAGCGGGGGACGCGCTTGCGAGCCGCCCTGCCCCGTTCGGCGCGCTCCGAAGATGTCGTCATCCGGCCTCACCCGCCTCTTCCGCCGCTGCGGTCTCGTCCCCGTGCACCTGCTCCCTCATTACACGGGGCGACGCTCGTTTCGGCCACTCTGCCGGACCGGCCTAGCAAAATGGTTTAGACCAATGATAGGAATTGATCACCCACACGACCCATGCGGTCACGCTGAGCGAAGAGAGGGTTTGATCATGGCCGAGCCCGAATCCGAGGCGGCGGCAGACGCGCCGCTCTATCTCCGGGTCGCCGCCGCACTCCGCGAGGATCTCGCGGACCGGCGCATCTCCCCCGGCAGTCGGCTCCCTTCCGAACGATCCCTGTCGCAGCGGTACCACGTCAACCGGCAGACCGTACGCAGCGCGCTCCAGCTCCTGCGGGACGAGCGGCTCGTGGTCACCGACCGGCGCGGCACCTTCGCCGCCGCCGGAGCCGGGGGCGAGCCCGTCGTCCCGGCGCTCACGGCCCGCCGGCCGAACTTCCCCGGCGGGCCCCGCGCGGCCGAGGCGCTGGTGCGGGCCTCACTGACCTGGGAACCGCCGCCCACACCGCTGACGGCGCGGCTCCAGCTCGCCCCGGGCGAGCCGACGCTCGTGCACCGGCACGTGGTGCTCGGGCCGCACGGAGCCGCGCTCCAGCGGGCGGTGTCGTGGTTCTCCCGGCGGGCGCTGCACGACATCCCCCAACTGGCCCGCTACCGCAGGGGACGGGACAGCGGGCAACAGCCGGATCTGCGGCTGCTCTACCACTGGATGCACGCCGCGGGGCTGCGGGTCACCCACCGGGAGTCGGTCGGCGTGCCACCCGGCCCGGCCACGACCACGTCCGGCGGCGCGGCCCGGCTGGTCGTCCACCGGGTGGTGAGCGATCAGCACGGGCACGCCCTGGAGATCACGGACATCGACTTCTCGGCCCAGTCGGCGGCCTGGACCTACGAGTTCAGCGCCTGACGGTGGCGCGGGAGTCGTGGTGTCCGAGGGCAGCGGGCCCCTGACGGTGGTCCGGGGGCGTCCTGGAGCGGACCGGCTCCTGTCCGGTACGGGGACAGGATCCGGGTTCTCCGTCCCGTCCGCGCCCTCGGTGCGCACCGTCAGACGATGCCCTCCGAGATCTCCGCCTCCTCGCGGGCCGTGCCGTACGCCGTCGGCGTGCCGTACGAGCGGCGGGCGACGTACCACCAGACGCTGGCCAGGACGAGGACGACGGCGAGCGCGATCACGGCGTAGTTCATGGTGTCGACCGTGACCGGGGACTTCTGGGGCAGGCAGAACAGCACGGTCACGATCGCCACCCAGACGACGGCGGTCCAGCCGATCGGCTTGCTCCAGCGGCCCAGGCTCCACGGGCCGGGGGTGAACCGGTTCCCGGCGCGCAGCCGCAGATAGATCGGGATGGCGTAGGCGGGTGTGATGCCGATGACGTTGATCGCGGTGACGGCGCCGTAGGCGGTGGCGGAGTACAGCGAGGGCACGGCGAGCAGCGCGGCCACGGCCACCGCCAGCCAGACGGCGGGGACCGGTGTCTGGGTGCGGCCGCTGACCTTGCGCCAGATCGCGGAGCCGGGCAGGGCGTTGTCACGGCTGAAGGCGAAGACCATCCGGCTGGCGGCGGCCACTTCGGCGTTGCCGCAGAAGAGCTGGGCGACGATCACCACGAGGAGCAGCGCGGTGGCGCCGCCGGAACCGAGCGCGTCCAGGAGGATCTGGGCGGGCGGGACTCCGGTGGCGCTGTTCTGCGTGGCCGCGTAGTCCTGGATGGCGAAGCTCAGTCCGGCGAGCAGGGCGAAGCCGGCGATCCAGGAGACCCAGATGGCCCGCACGATGCCCTTGGCGGCGGCGACGGAGGCGTTGGAGGTCTCCTCGGAGAGATGGGCCGAGGCGTCGTAGCCGGAGAAGGTGTACTGCGCGAGCAGCAGGCCGATGGCGGCGACGTAGAAGGGGTTGGCCCAGCCGGTGTCGTTGACGAACTCGGTGAACACGAACTCGACCGACTGGTGCCGGTCGGGGACGAATGCCAGGGCGCCGACGATGATCGCCACGCCGGCCAGGTGCCACCAGACGCTGATCGAGTTGAGCACGCTGACCAGCCGGACGCCGAAGAGGTTCAGGACGGCGTGGAGCAGCAGGATCGCGAGGAAGATCAGGAAGGTGGAGCCCGCGGTGGGCTCGAAGCCCCACTGGAGGTTGAGGAAGGCTCCGGTGAAGAGCGCGGCACCGTAGTCGATACCGGCGATGGCGCCGAGCAGACCGAGCAGATTCAGCCAGCCGGTGTACCAGCCCCAGCGGCGGCCGCCGAGGCGGTCCGCCATGTAGTAGAGGGCGCCGGAGGTCGGATAGGCGCTGGTGACCTCGGCGAGGGCGAGTCCCACGCACAGCACGAAGAGTCCGACGCCGGCCCAGCCCCACAGCATGACGGCGGGGCCGCCGGTGCCCATGCCGAAGCCGTACAGGGTCATGCATCCCGAGAGGACGGAGATGACCGAGAAGCTGATCGCGAAGTTGCCGAAGCCGCCCATGCGTCGGGCGAGGACGGGCTGGTAGCCGAGTTCTCTCAGCCGCGCCTCCTCGTCCTGGGCGGGCGGTGGCTTGCGTATCGCGTCGGTGGGGGCGGTGGTGCGGGACATCGGTTCCTCCGGGGACGGGGGTGAGTGGGGGGCGGGGGAGACGGATGGGGCGTGCGGGGCCGGATGGAGCGTGCAGGGGGCGGGAGCGGGGAGGCGTACGAAGGGGATTCAGCCGCCGAGACAGCGGGCACGGGCGCGCAGGAAGACGTCTTCGGCGAGCACGCGGTCGTCCGGGTGCGGGGTCCGGTACGCCCATGGCAGAGTCGTGTAGTACGGGCCGAGGGACTCGAAGACCCGGGCCGCGTCGGTGAAGCGGAGGCCTCCGAAGAGGGCGTGCGCCAGGTAGTTGAGGTCGAGCAGGGAGGCCTCGTCCGTGGCGCAGAAGAGGAACCAGGTGTCGAGGGCGCGCTGGGCCTCGCGCAGGGCGTCCTCGGCGACCCAGTGGAGGTCGAGGGCCCGCTCGTGGCCCCGCTCGCGCCGGTACCGCTCGACGCGGACGTAGAGCGGGAGGACGTGCAGGGCGGATCCGACGGGGGCCGAGGAGGCCGCCCAGTGGGCGTAGTTGACGGCCTCGGAGAGCGGTCCGGGGCGCCGACCGTAGACGAACTGCAGCATGCGGTGGTGCGCCTCGCGGTTGTGCGGGTCGCGCTTCTCCGCCTCGGCGAGCAGGCCCCAGGGGCCGGGCGGCAGCATGGGGGCGGGAGGGGAGAGCCGGTGCTCGGCCATGCTCTGGCGGGCGTCGAGGGTGGCGAGGGCGATGAGGCCCACCCACGGCACCGGGTCGTCGGGGGCGAGGTCGGCGGCCTCGCGGCAGGCGGTCCAGGCCTCCTGCCAGAGTTCCCGGGTGCGGGCGTGGCCGGCGCGGTGGGCGCGTACGGCCCGCTCGACGGTGACCCGGCTGTGCATCACGACGGCGGCGAGGCTCCCGGACTGTTCGGTCCGCCAGGTGTGGACGACGTCGGTGCCCGCGGCGACGGCGGCGAGGACCTGGGTGCGGCGGGTCCAGGCGTCCCAGCCCGATGTCTCGTCGAGGAGTCGGGCCATCGCCACCCAGCGGCCGGTGCGTAAGTCCTGGACGGCATTGCGCAGGGCGTGGTCGTGGCCCGCCGGATGGTAGACGGGGCGGAAGCCGTGTCCGGCCATCAGGGGGTGGGGCGTGGTGTGGATGACATGGGTCCTCGGTGGATGGAGGGGGTGGTCAGTCCCCCGGCGGGCGTCCCGGCCGTTGATCGGCGATCACTATAGAGGGCTCTGGATGCGACCGGTCCACTTTCTTTCGTGACGGTAACTATTAAGCCAACGACTGAATTTGACTTACTGTCAGGTACGGCGACGGACCTGACGGGGTCCCCCGCGGAGGCTTGACGGAGAGTCCCGGCGACGGCACCCTGACCCTTTTCGGTGATCGGATGATCACCGAACGTCCAGGGACAGGAGCAGCGCGATGACGGCCGGCCCGGTACTCGCCGTCGACCAGGGCACCTCGGGCACGAAGGCGCTCGTCCTCTGCCCCGAGCGCGGAGTCATCGGCAGCGGTACCGCCCCGGTCCGCCCCCGCTACCTGCCGGGCGGCCTGGTCGAGGTGGACCCCCGTGAGCTGTACGACTCCGTCGTCACCGCGGGCCGGGCGGCGCTCGCCGAGGCCGGCACACCGGTGGTGGCCATGGGCCTCGCCAATCAAGGAGAGACCGTCCTCGCCTGGGACTCCTCCACCGGCGAACCGCTCACCGACGCCCTGGTGTGGCAGGACCGCAGAGCGGCCTCCATCTGCGCCGAACTCGACCCACACGCGCAGCAGTTGAGGCAACTGACCGGACTCCCCCTCGACCCGTACTTCGCCGCGCCGAAGATGGCCTGGATCCGCCGCCACGCCACCGGCGCGGGCGTCGTGACCACCAGCGACGCCTGGCTCGTCCACCGGCTCACGGGCGCCTTCGTCACCGACGCGGCGACCGCGGGACGGACCGGGCTCCTCGGCCTCGACACGGTCGCCTGGTCGGAGACGGCACTCGATCTCTACGGCCTGGGCGGGGAACAGCTCCCCCGGGTCGTCGACTGCGACACGCCCGTCGGCACCACGACCGCCTTCGGCCCTCCGCTGCCGCTCACCGGACTCCTGGTGGACCAGCAGGCGGCGCTGCTCACCCAGAGCGCCGACGACCCCGCGGCCGCCAAGTGCACCTACGGCACAGGAGCCTTCCTCCTCGCCCAGACCGGCCCCGAGCCCCGGCGCGCCTCGTCCGGCCTGGTCAGCTGTGTCGCCTGGCGGCTCGGCGGACAGGTGGCCCACTGTCTCGACGGCCAGGTGTACACGGTCGCCTCGGCCGTGCGCTGGCTCACCGACCTCGGCGTCATCGCCGGGGCCGAGGAAATCGACCCGGTCGGCGGCGGAGTCCCGGACTCCGGAGCGGTCACCTTCGTCCCCGCGCTCGCGGGACTCGCCGCGCCCTGGTGGCGGGGCGACGTACGCGGCTCGCTCACCGGCCTCGGCCTGGACACCACACCGGGCCATCTGGTCCGGGCCCTGTGCGAGGGCATCGCCGCGCAGGTGGTGGAGCTCGCCTCGGCCGTCGCGGCGGACCGGGGGGCACCCCTGACCTCGCTGCGCGCCGACGGCGGTCTCACCCGGTCGGCCCTGCTCATGCAGACCCAGGCGGATCTGCTGCAGCTCCCGGTCGAGGTCTCCTCACTGCCCGACGCCACAGCGCTCGGGGTGGGCGCGGTGGCCCGGCTCGGCCACGACCCGGGGCTCACCCTCCGCGAGGCCGTACCGGAGTGGAAACCCTCGGCCGTGTACGAGCCCCGGATCTCGGGGGACGAGGCGGCCGCGCGCCTGTCCCGCTTCCGGAGCGAGGTGTCGGCGCTGGTCGACCGCTCCGGGGGCGGGATCGGGTCCGGGATCGGGTCCGAGCTCGGGTCCGGGATCGGCGATGGTCCGGGCTCCGACATCGGCGACGGCTCGGACTCCCGCGTCGGCGGCGGTTCGAGCTCGTATGGCCGCACGGACACCGGCATCGCATGAGTGTCACCCGCAGGGGACCCCTCCCCGCCGGCGCCGACGCGACCTACGACGTCGTGGTCGTCGGAGCGGGCGTCGTCGGCTCCGCGATCGCCCGGACCCTGGCCCGCCACCCTCTGCGGATCGCGCTCGTGGAGGCGGCCAACGACGTCGGCGACGGTACGTCGAAGGCCAACACCGCCATCCTGCACACCGGTTTCGACGCCGTGCCCGGCACACTGGAGGCACGGCTCGTCCGCGAGGGACACCGCCTGTTGTCCGGCTACGCCCAGGAGACCAGTATCCCCGTGGAGCCGTTGGGCGCCCTGCTCGTCGCCTGGGACGAGCGGCAGCGTGCCGCACTCCCCCGCCTCGCCGACAAGGCCGAGCGCAACGGCCACCGCACGACCCGACTGCTCACCGCCACCGAACTCCGTTCCAGGGAACCTCACTTGGGGCCCGGTGGACTCGCCGCTCTGGAAGTGCCGGGCGAGGCGGTGATCTGCCCCTGGACGACGACCCTCGCGTACGCCACCCAGGCCGTCCGCTCCGGCGTCGACCTCCACCTCAACTGCCGCGTGGAGAAGGTGCGTCCGGGTGATCCGAACCACCGGCTCGTCACCCGGCGGGGGGTGCTGCGGACCCGACATCTCGTCAACGCCTGCGGGCTCCACGCCGACGCCTTCGACGCGCTGGTCGGCCGCGAGGACTTCGTCGTCACACCGCGCCGCGGGCAGCTGCTGGTCTTCGACAAGTTCGCGCGCGATCTCGTACGGCACATCCTGCTCCCCGTCCCCGGCCCGCTCGGCAAGGGCGTGCTCATCACACCGACCGTGTACGGGAACGTCATGCTCGGGCCCACCGCCGAGGACCTCGACGACAAGACCGCCACCGGCACCACGGCCGAGGGGCTGGCCGGCCTCCGCGAGCAGGGCGGCCGGATCCTCCCGGCACTGCTGGACGAGGAGGTCACGGCCGTCTACGCGGGGCTGCGGGCCGCCACCGGGCAGGAGGACTACCGGATCTCCGCCCACCCCGCACTCCGCTATGTGACGGTGGGCGGGATCCGTTCCACCGGGCTCACCGCCTCCCTGGCGATCGCCGAGCACGTCCGCGGGCTGCTCGCCGACTGCGGGCTCGACCCGGGGCCCGAGCGCCCGCTCGCCCGGCTCCGGATGCCGAACCTCGGCGAGGCCTTCCCCCGCCCCTATCGGGACGCCCGTCTCATCGCCGGAAACCCGGAATTCGGTTCGGTCGTCTGCCACTGCGAGCGGGTCACCCGCGGCGAGATCCGGGCCGCGCTCACCTCGACGATCCCGCCGGGCGGCCTCGACGGGCTGCGGCGCAGGACACGCGCCCGGGGCGGGCGCTGCCAGGGGCACCACTGCGGCGCGGAGGTACGGGCGTTGTTCGAGGAGTACGGGTCCGAGAGGTACGGGAGGGGTGCCCGGTGAACCGTACGGTCGACGTCCTCGTGGTCGGAGCCGGGCCCGCCGGGCTCGCCGCGGCCGCCCGCCTCGCGGCCTCGGGCGCGGGGCGCGTCGAGGTCCTGGAGCGGGAGCGGACCGCGGGCGGCGTCCCACGGCACTGCGCCCGCCCGGGATTCGGCGCGGACTCCCGGGGCCGCCCGCTGGACGGTCCCGCGTACGCGCGACGCGCCGCGCGAGCGGCGCTGCGGGCCGGGGCCACCGTCCGTACCGGCGTATCGGCCACGGGCTGGGCCGGGCCGCTCACCCTCGACGTCACCGCCCCGACCGGGCTCGAACGCATCCGGGCCCGCGCGGTGGTCCTCGCCACCGGAGCCCGCGAACGTCCCCGCAGCGCACGGCTCGTCCCCGGGTCACGGCCGGCCGGGGTGCTGACGACGGGCGAACTCCAGCAGCTGGTGCTGCGGTTCGGGCCGCGGTGGGACCACATCGGGCGACGGGCCGTGGTCGTCGGCGGCGACCGGGTGGCCCGCGATGCCGTGCGGACGCTCCGCGGGGCCGGGGTCGAGGTGGCGGCGGTCGTCGCCGAACCGCTCGTGCGGCGGGTCGCGTTCGGCGCGGTCCCGGTCCTCTCCGGCACGGTCGTGACGGAGCTCGTCGGACGCGGCCGGCTGACCGGGGTCTCGGTCCGGGGCGAGGACGGCCGCACGGCCATGCTGCGGTGCGACACCGTCGTCCTCACCGGCGACTGGATCCCCGACCACGAACTGGCCCGCTCCTGTGGGCTGCCGCTCGCCCCCGGCACCCGGGGGCCCGCGACGGACGTCTCCTTCCGCACCGCCGTACCCGGGGTCTTCGCCGTCGGCAACCTGCTGAGGGGCGGGGAACCGGCCGCGGTGGCCGCCGCCGAGGGACGGAGGGTGGCAACCGCCGTCCTCGAACGTCTCGACGGACACCCCTGGCCCGACGGCGGGGTGCCGGTGACGACGACGGGACCGCTGCGGTGGGTGACGCCCGGCCTCCTCGGCCCGGTGGCCGCGCCCTTGCTCCTCCGGACGGACCGCGGGCTCGTACGCCCGGTTCTGACCGTCACCCAGGACGGCGTCCTGCTGCGCCGGGAGCGGCTGAGCGGCTCGCTCGCGCCGTGGCGTTCGGTACGGCTGCCGCTCCACTGGACGAGCGGCGTGGATCTCAAGGGCGGCCCGGTGACGGTCGGCACGGAGGACTGAAGCTCCGGGTACGGGCGGGCGGGGGCGGGACACGCAGGGCCCCGTCGTGCGGGACGGGACGTGCCGGGGCACGATGCGCCGATCGGGGCGTACGGCCGGGGCGTGCGGGCCCGGCCGGGGCGTGCGGGCCCGGCCCGCGCGCGGCTGCGGCGGCCCGGCCCGTCGGCCAGACTGGGCGGCATGTCGGACAAGCGCAGCGCGGGTCTTCTGGTCTTCCGCCGTACGGCGGACGGCGGCGTCGAGGTTCTCATCGGTCATATGGGCGGGCCCTTCTGGGCCTCCCGCGAGCAGGCCGCCTGGTCGATCCCCAAGGGGGAGTACGAGCCGGACGAGGCTCCGGAGGCGGCGGCGGGGCGCGAGTTCCTGGAGGAACTGGGCCTCCCGGCCCCGGAGGGCGAGTGGTGGGACCTCGGCGAGTCCCGGCAGCGCAACGGGAAGCTCGTCACCGTCTGGGCCGTCGAGGGCACCCTCGACCCGGCCGACATCGTGCCGGGCACCTTCACCATGGAGTGGCCTCCCCGGTCCGGAATCCAGGGCGAGTTCCCGGAGATCGACCGGGTGGGCTGGTTCACCCCGGAGGCGGCCGCCCCGCTCCTGGTCGAGGGTCAGCGGGTCTTCCTGGAACGGCTCGGGGCGCACCTCGGCGGAGCGGGCTGAGAGCGTCGCACAACCTCTGTCGCCCGTCATCACGGCCGCGGGCGGGCGGTCGTACCCCGCCGTCCACGCGGCGCGGCAGGGCGCATCGAGCGCACCGGAGTGCCTGCGGACCCCCGATGTCAGACCCGTGCGAGAGGGTGGTGAGCGCCGAACTGTCGAGAGGGAGCCCGACATGACCACGATCACCGCCAGCGAGCGCGCGGCCGCCCAGGCGTACCTGCGGCTGCTCGAATCCACCCAAGCCGTGCTGACCGACCCACAGCTCGCCCCGTACGCGGGGGTGATGCTGACCCATCCGATGGCCGAGGCGGACGAGGCGCTCCGTGCCGCGGGCCTCGTGGGGAACGAGGACCGGCTGCTGCGGCTCGTCTCCTCCCTGCGGGCCTCCCCCGCGACGACCGTACGGGGGCGCGCCGGATGAGTCCGTGAGCGGGCGCGCCCCCGTGCGGCTCCCGACGGTGGGAGCGGGGGGCCGGGGGGCCCGGGGGCCCGTGGCTGGGGGCCGGTGGCTGGGGGCCGGGGCCGTCAGCCGTTCAGCCGGACAGGGAGCCTTCGGACGCTGTTGCCGACGAAGCCGGAGTGCCGGGGCAGCTCGGACTCCGGGACGGCCAGGTCCAGATCGGGGAACCGGGTGAAGAGCGCCTCCAGTGCGATCGCCGCCTCCATCCGGGCGAGCGGGGCGCCCAGGCAGTAATGGGGACCGTGGCCGAGGGAGAGATGCTTCGCCCCCGCGCCGCGGGTGAGGTCGAAGCGGTCGGCGTCCGGGCCGTGGGCCTTCGTGTCCCGGCCCGCCGCCGAGTATCCGGCCAGGACGGGGGTCCCCCGCGGGATGAGCGTGCCGTCGACGGTCAGGTCGCGGGTGGGGTAGCGGAACGGGAAGTAGCTGACCGGGCTGTCCCAGCGGAGGGTCTCCTCGACCACGTCCGCCCAGCCGGCGCGGCCCTCGACGACCAGGGCGAGCTGGTCGCGGTGGGTGCAGAGCGCCCGGACCGCGTTGGTGACCAGGTTCAGGGTGGTCTCGTGGCCCGCGATGATCAGCAGGAGCAGTGTGCCGATCAGCTCGGGCCCGCTCAGCCGGTCGCCCTCCTCGTCCCGGGCGGTGATGAGCGCGCTGGTGAGGTCGTCGCCGGGGGCGGCGGCCTTGGCACCGGCGATGGAACCGAGGAGTTCGACGAGTTCGCGGTTGGCGGCGACGGCTCGTGCGGGCTCCGTGTCGGTCGCGACGACCAGGCTGGAGAGATGGTGCAGCCGGTCCTGATGGGCGGGGTCGACACCGAGGAGTTCGCAGATGACGCCGAGCGGCAGGGGAAGCGCGTAGTGACGGCGGAGGTCCGCGACACCGTCGCCGGTGCCGGCCGCCTCGGCGAGTCCGTCGAGGAGTCCGGCGGTCACCGTCTCGACGCGGGGACGGAGTTCCTCGACCCGGCGGGCGGTGAAGGCGCTGCTGACCAGGGCCCGCAGCCGGCGGTGGTCCGCGCCGTCCGCGGTGGTCATGCCGGGCACGGTGGCGAAGGTCCGCAACGGCCAGCCGTCGGGTATGCGTCCCTCGGTCAGCGCGGTGAAGTGCTGGGCGCCCTTGGCGACGTCGGGGTGGGAGAGGAAGTCACGGAGGGCGTCGTGGCCGAGCACCACCATGCCCTCGATCTCACCGGGCAGGATCACCGGGGCGACGGCGCCCTCGGCGAGCAGCCGGGCGTTGACCGCGTGGGGGCAGCCGCCGGCCGGGTCCATCCGGTGCGGGGGGCCGGCGGGGGCGGTGCTGTGCGGTGTGGTCATCGGGGTGACTCCTGACTGCGGGGGCGTGGCCGGTGCGGGTCCTTGTGGTGCGGGTGACGTGCGAGGGCGGGCATGCCCGCCCGGGCACCGGGGCGGGCGAGGTCCCCGGCGCCACCCGTGCCGCCCCGCCGGGTCGATCGCCCCCGCACGGCGGGGCGCTCGGGGTGGGCGGCGCGGGACGGGCGCAGCCGCGCCGGTGGGGGCTGGGCTGGTGGGGGCTGGAGTGGTCAAGGCTGGAGTGGTCGGGCACTTCGACGTATGAGGGTGGTGGCGGATCGATCACCTGAGCGGTCAGATCCTACGGTCAACCTCGCGGTGATTGAGCGGAGTTGTCCGGCACGACGGTGCCGGCGGGGATGGTGGGGGTGGTGGGGCGTACGCCGCGGCCGAGGAGTTCGGCCAGGCCTCGGCGGGTGGCGGCGACCACGACCCGGTCGCCGGGTCCGAGAACGCGGTCGGGGTCGAGACGCCAGCCCGGGTCACGGGCCGCCGCGCCCGCGCGGGCGGCGGCGCCGGTGGCCGTACTCCTGTCCAGGGCGATGACCCGCCAGTTGCCGGGGTGGAACGCCTCGGCCACGGTCAGGCCGTCCAGGAGCGGATGGTCCGCGACGTCCACCGCGGCGAAGAGGAGAACCCTGCGCTCGACCGGCACCGCGCCGAGCACCTGACGGCCCAGCATGGCCCCCGCGAAGGCGGGCGCGGCGAGGTGGGACACGCTGCGGCTGCGGGTGAGAGCCGCGGGGTGCGCCGTCCGCAGGGTGCGGAAGACGGCGGTGGCGAAGTCGTCGTCGTACAGGCGCAGGACGACCCTCAGGTCGGGGCTGACGGCGCGGGCGGAGAGCGCGGCCTCCAGATTGGTGATGTCGACGCTGGTCAGGGCGAGGAGGGCATGCGCGCGATGAATGCGGGCGGCCTCCAGGACGCCCTCCTCCGTGACGTCGCCGATGACGGTGGGGACGCGCAGCCGGCGTGCGACGGCGATACCGCGGGCCTCAGGGTCGGATTCGACGCAGACCACGGGGATGTTGAGCCGGCGCAGCCGGGCGAGCACACGGGTGCCGACCTTGCCGAGGCCGAGGAGGACGACGTGCCCGGAGAGTCCGCGTGGCGGGCGGCGCAGGGTGGTCGCCGTGCGGAAGGTGCCGAGTCCTTCGATGACGGCGGCGACGATCACCGGCAGCAGGAGCAGTCCGACGAACCCGGCGAGGATCTGGATGACCTGGCGGCCGGTCGACTCCCCGACGGCCGGGTCGCCGATGGCGAAGACGTCGAGGAGCGTCAGATAGGCGGCGTGCAGGGGGTGGTCGCCGGTGGTGAGGGTGGAGGCGAGCGCGAGCGCGAGGACGGCCGCGGCCGCGCCGCTCAGGGACCAGCGCAGGCGGCGTGAGAAGAGGGAGGCGACGGGCAGCGCGGAGGCGGCGAGGCGGGCGGTCGACAGGGCGGGTCCCGCCGGGGTGACCGCTTCGAGGGTGACGGCGGCACGGCCGACGGCGGCGGCCACGGTCCGGTCGTCGGGCAGGAGTCGGGGGCCCGCGTCGCCGCTGCGCTCCGAGCCCTCGCAGCCCGCCGGATCGCCGGTCGTGGCGGAGAGCAGGGCGAGCGTGCAGAGGCCCGGGTCGGGGGCCTCCCCGGCGACGGGCAGACGCTCCACGGCGTGCAGCAGCAGTCCCCCGGCCTGGACCACCTTGCTGGTGCCCGCGACGGCGGCCGCGGCGAGACCGGGGGCGGCGGTGTCGACGTCGGAGAGGACCGTGGTGGCGGCGTCGAGCTTCTCGGGGTCGAGGCCCGGTTCGGCGACGGCGGCGGCCTGGTCGAGGAGCGTTTCGAGGTGCTGGCCGAGTTTGCGGTTGTAGAGGCGGATGACCAGGCGCAGCCGGGGGTTGAGCCGCCGGGCGGTGAGCGCGGCCCGGATGTTGGTCTCGTCGTCCTCGTGGACGAGGGCGAGTGCGGCGGCCCGTTCCACCCCGGCGTCGGTCAGGGCCCGGTCGTCGGCTTCGGCCGACTCGACGACCCGCAGCGTCCCGGTGGGTTCGGCGCTGTCGACGCCGGTGCCCGCGGCAGCGTGTGCGGCCGGGGTGACGGTGGTACGGGTGACGGCCGCCGTGACCCGGCCGAAGAGGGCGAGCGCGCGGCCGGTGCGGGCGGTCGGCGTGCGCGGGGCGTCGGGCCGTACCGGCACGAGGAGGGTGACCCGCTCTCCGTACACCTCGTGCAGCTCGCCCGCGAGGCGGTGGGCGAGGGCGTCGTCCCCACAGACGATCATGTGCCCGGCGGGGTCCTGGCGGGGCTGCCGCTCGGTCCGGAAGGCGGGCGCGCCGAAGGGGCCGCCGCCGGTGATCCCCGACGGCCGGGCCGGGGCCGGGACGGGCCGGGCGGCCGGTTCGGCGGGGGGCGCTCCGGTGCTTTCGGCCGGAACGGCGTTGCTCTGATGAGGGTGTGAGGGCACGTCACCAGCATGCCCTGCGCCTCCGACAGCGGGCCGGGCGGGCCGCAACCACCCGGCCGCCTCACGACGCGCCGCCGTACGCCACACCCGCTACGCCGGTCGGCGCACTCCGATCTGCGCGTCACGCGCCTCCTTCCTACGGTGGCTGAATGATCGTCACGTCAGCTGTTCGTCATGCCGCCGCCGGTACCGCGGCGGTGCTGTTCGTGCTGCCCGTTCCGGCGGCAACGGCGTCTCCCGTCACCTCGGCCACCGCCTCCGTCACCGCGACGGGCTCCCTCGCGTCGGCCGCCTCCGTCCCGTCGGCCGCATCCGCCGAGTCCGTCGCCTCCGCCTCGGCGCTCGGGGAGCCCACACCGCCCACGCGGCACTATGTCGATCCGGCGCGGCTCGACCGGAAGGGCACCCAGGTGCAGCCGCTGCCGGGCGCGCCCTCCGCGCCCTCGGTCTCCGCCCTGTCGTGGGTGGTGGCGGACGCGTCCTCGGGCGAGGTCCTCGCCGCCCGGAACGCCCACCGGAAGCTGCCGCCGGCCAGCACCCTCAAGGCGCTGTTCGCCCTCACCGCGCTCCCCCACCACGAGCCCTCCGAGCAGCACACCGTGGCCGATGCCGAGCTGACCGGGATCGGGGACGGCAGCAGCCTCGTCGGGGTCAAGGAGGGGTACACGTACAAGGTCTCGGACCTGTGGAACGGGGTGTTCCTCAGCTCCGGGAACGACGCGGTGCACGTCCTGGCCGCCATGAACGGCGGCTGGGACTCGATGCCCGGCCAGATGCAGGAGAAGGCCCGTGCCCTGGGCGCCATGGACACCCATGTGATCTCCCCCGACGGCTACGACGCCCCCGGGCAGGTGTCCTCCGCGTACGACCTGGCCGTGTTCGGCAGGGCCGGCCTCCAGGACCCGGCGTTCACCCGCTACTGCTCGACGGCGTACGCGGACTTCCCGGCGGGCTCCTGGTCGTACGGCATCGCCAACACCAACCGTCTCCTGACCGGCGCGAACGGCGTGGCCCGCTACCCGGGGCTCATCGGGATCAAGAACGGCTACACGAGCAACGCGGGCAACACGCTCATCTCCGCGGCCCGGCGCGGCGACCGGACCCTGGTCGTCTCGGTGATGAACCCGCAGAGCGGTGGCGGTCTCGCCGTGTACGAGGAGGCGCGGGAGCTCCTCGACTGGGGCTTCGAGGCGGCGGGACGGGTGCAGCCGGTGGGCTCACTGCTGCCCGTACGGACTAAGGCGGCGGCCGAAGCGGGCACCCGGGCCGTGTCGGTGGCCCGCGGGGGATCCGCCGCGGAGGCCGCCCGGAAGGCGCCCCGCTCCGGAGCACAGGCGGCGGCCGCGCCGGGCAGGGCCCCCGTCGACGGGGCGGAGCCCTCGGGCGTGTCGGCCGGCCTTCCGCTCGCCCTGGTCGGCACGGCCTGCGCGGCGGCGCTCGCGCTGTGGGCCCGACGCCGTCGGGCGGCCGCGCGGGTGGGCTGACGGACGCGCACCACATCGGGCCGGGGCCGTGCCGGCGACGGTCCGGTGGACGCCGCACGGTCCGGCTTACGGCCGTGGCCCCGGCTTCGGCCACCACCGTCCGACGGCCCGGCAGCACGAACCGCCGGGCCACCGGGCCGCCGCCCCCTCCGACCCGTCAGATCAGGCCCCCACGTACGCCGCCAGATGCTCACCCGTGAGGGTGGACCGCGCGGCCACGAGGTCGGCGGGTGTGCCCTCGAAGACGACCGTGCCACCGTCGTGACCGGCCCCGGGGCCGAGGTCGATGATCCAGTCGGCGTGGGCCATCACGGCCTGGTGGTGCTCGACCACGATGACCGACTTGCCCGCGTCCACGAGCCGGTCGAGCAGCCCGAGCAGCTGCTCCACATCGGCGAGGTGCAGGCCGGTGGTCGGCTCGTCAAGGATGTAGACGACGCCCTTCTCGCCCATGTTCGTGGCCAGCTTGAGCCGCTGGCGCTCGCCACCGGACAGCGTGGTGAGCGGCTGGCCGAGGCTGAGGTAGCCGAGACCGACGTCGGCGAGCCGGGCGAGGATGCGCTGCGCGGCCGGGGTGCTCGCCTCGCCCGAGCCGAAGAACTCCTCCGCCTCGGTCACGGACATCGCGAGCACCTCGCTGATGTCACGGCCGCCGAGAAGGTATTCGAGCACCGAGGCCTGGAACCGCTTGCCCTCGCAGTCCTCGCAGGTGGAGGAGACGCCGGCCATCATCCCGAGGTCGGTGTAGATGACGCCCGCGCCGTTGCAGGTGGGGCAGGCGCCCTCGGAGTTGGCGCTGAACAGCGCGGGCTTCACGCCGTTGGCCTTCGCGAAGGCCTTGCGGATCGGGTCGAGCAGTCCGGTGTACGTGGCCGGGTTGCTGCGGCGCGAGCCGCGGATCGGGCTCTGGTCGATCGACACGACGTCGTCGCCGACCGGGATCGAGCCGTGTACGAGCGAGCTCTTGCCGGAGCCGGCGACCCCGGTGACGACGGCGAGCACCCCGAGCGGGATGTCGACGTCGACGTCGCGCAGGTTGTGGGTCGTCGCGCCCCGGATCTCCAGGGTGCCGGTGGCTTCCCGCACGGAGTCCTTGACGGAGGCGCGGTCGTCGAAATGGCGGCCGGTGACGGTGCCGCCGGTGCGCAGTCCCTCGACCGTGCCCTCGAAGCAGACGGTGCCGCCCCCCGTACCGGCGCCGGGGCCGAGGTCGACGACGTGGTCGGCGATCGCGATCGTCTCCGGCTTGTGCTCCACGACGAGCACCGTGTTGCCCTTGTCGCGCAGCTGCAGCAGCAGCTCGTTCATCCGCTGGATGTCATGGGGGTGCAGGCCGACGGTGGGCTCGTCGAAGACATAGGTGACGTCGGTGAGCGAGGAGCCGAGGTGCCGGATCATCTTGACGCGCTGCGCCTCGCCGCCGGAGAGCGTGCCCGCCGGACGGTCGAGGGAGAGGTAGCCGAGGCCGATCTCCACGAACGAGTCGAGGGTCAGCTGGAGCGCCGTGAGGAGCGGCGCCACCGAGGGCTCCTTGAGCCCGCGGACCCAGGCGGCCAGGTCGCTGATCTGCATCGCGCAGGCGTCGGCGATGCTGATCCGCTTGATCTTCGAGGACCGGGCACCCTCGGCGAGCCGGGTGCCGTCGCACTCGGGACAGGTGGTGAAGGTGACGGCCCGCTCCACGAAGGCGCGGATGTGCGGCTGCATGCCCTCCTTGTCCTTGGACAGGAACGACTTCTGGATCCTCGGGATCAGGCCCTCGTACGTCATGTTGATGCCCGCGATCTTCATGCGGGTGGGCTCGTGGTGCAGGAAGTCCCGCAGTTGCTTCTTGGTGTACCTGCGGATCGGCTTGGCGGGGTCGACGAGGCCCGACTCGCTGTAGAGGCGGTAGTTCCAGCCGCCCGGGGTGTAGCCGGGGATGGTGAGCGCGCCCTCGTCGAGCGACTTGGAGTCGTCGTAGAGCTGGGTGAGGTCGATGTCGGAGACCGTGCCGCGGCCCTCGCACTTCGGGCACATCCCGCCGGTGCGGTTGAAGCTCGCCCTGACGGTCTTCTTGTCGCCGCGCTCGACGGTGATCGCGCCGGCCGCCCGGACCGAGGGGACGTTGAAGGCGTACGCGCTGGGCGGGCCGATGTGCGGCTTGCCGAGCCGGCTGAAGAGGATGCGCAGCATCGCGTTGGCGTCGGTGGCGGTGCCGACCGTGGAGCGGGGGTCCGCGCCCATCCGCTGCTGGTCGACGATGATCGCGGTCGTGACGCCGTCGAGGACGTCGACCTCGGGGCGTGCCAGGGTCGGCATGAAGCCCTGGACGAAGGCGCTGTACGTCTCGTTGATCAGCCGCTGGGACTCCGCGGCGATGGTGTCGAAGACGAGGGAGCTCTTGCCCGAGCCGGAGACGCCCGTGAACACCGTGAGACGGCGCTTCGGGATCTCGATGCTGACGTCCTTGAGGTTGTTCTCCCGCGCGCCGTGCACACGGATCAGGTCGTGCCGGTCGGCCGGGTGCGGAGGCTGCCTGTCCGCCCTGGGGGCCTTGCTCATCGTCTCTCCAGCTGTCGCGCGGGGCCGAAACACGGAGGACCGGCGCGTCCCGTCGTCGCCGGCCGGGGATGTGTCGCCAGGTCCATGACCGCCACGCTAGCGGCGGTCGGACGGCGACGCTTCTCAAATCCCGATCGGCTCACGAGCGGCCCCGACCACCGTCCCCGTCCCCGGTCGCCCCCGGCCCTCCGGGCGGATCAGAGCCCGGGGAGGCCCTCCAGGGCCTGCCGGGAGGTGGAGTGCCCGGCCACATAGTGTTCGGCGGCGTGGACGGCCTCGCGGGCGGTACGTTCTCCCATCAGCACGCACAGGGTGTACGCCGTGTCCTCGAAGCGCCGGCGCGCCGACAGGTCGCACGGCCTGGCCAGCACGGTCCGCTCCTGGACGCGGTAGTGCCGAAGCAGCCGGTCGACCGTGTTCCTGTCGGGCAGCAACATGGTGTCCTCCTTCTCCTGAGTCGCTCCATAGTCCCGGTCGTCGGCCACACTCGCGACCGACACGGACACACTGGGTGACGAACCCGCGCGACGCCACGGCCGGGACGCCCTTCGGAGTGCGCTTCCGCCGCTCATGGCGGAGGGTCGGAAGCATGAACCCGAGCGCGATTTCGCGGGTGGTCGTCATCGGCGCCACCGGCAACGTGGGCACGAGTCTGGTCCGCGCCCTGGCGCGCGAGCCGCGCGTCGGCACGGTCCTGGGGCTCGCCCGGCGCCGGCCGGGGCTCGAACTCCCCGGGGTGGAGTGGGCCGAGGTCGATCTCTCCCGGGAGGGGGACGAGCCCCTGCTCGCGCGGCACGTCGCCGACGCGGACGCCGTGGTGCACCTGGCCTGGCGTTTCGGGCCGACCCACGACCCGGCGGAGACCTGGCGGACCAATGTCCTGGGTGCGGTGCGTGTCTTCGACGCGGTCGCCGCGGCGCGGGTGCCGGTCCTGGTGTACGCCTCGTCGGTGGGGGCGTACTCCCCCGGCCCGGCGGGCGGTGCCCCGGTGTCCGAGGCGTGGCCGACGCACGGCTGGCCGGGCGCCGCGTACACCCGGGAGAAGGCCTATCTGGAACGGGTCCTCGACACCTTCGAGCGGGACCATCCCATGATCCGGGTGGTCCGGATGCGTCCGGCGTTCCTCTTCAAGGAGGAGTCGGCGAGCGGGCAGCGCCGGATCTTCGCGGGGCGTTTCTTCCCCGGGCAGCTGATGCGGCCCGATCTGCTGCCGCTGCTCCCGGAGTTCGACGGGCTCCGCTTCCAGGTCCTGCACACCGAGGACGCGGCCGACGCCTATCGGCGGGCGCTGCTGGGGGACGCCCGCGGCGCGTTCAACCTGGCCGCCGAGCCGGTGATCGACGCGGCGGTCCTGGGCGAGCTGCTGAACGCCCGGCCGGTACGGGTCCCGGCGGGCGCGGTACGAGGTGCCCTGTCGGCGGCCTGGCGGCTCCGGCTGGCCGCGGCCTCCCCCGACCTGTTCGACGCGCTGCGGCACATGCCGCTGCTGGCGACCGAGCGCGCGCGGAGGGAGCTGGAGTGGGAGCCGTCGAGGAGTGCCGTGGAGGCGCTGGAGGCGTTTCTGCGCGGGGTCCGCGCGGGCGCGGGCGACGACACGGGGCCCTTGGCGGGCCACCGCATCGGCTGAAGTCGTTCGCACGAAGTGGAGGTTGGGGCGAGCCCACTGCGCCGAGGCCGTCCGTCACGCCGGCCCAGACCGTCCGTCACACCGGGTCGGGGCCGTCCCGTCGCGCCGGCCTCGGTCCTCCGTCGCGTCGGCTCAGTGTGTGGTGCCCGACCAGTCGACCAGGCGGATCGCCGCGCCCGCGGCCTCGCGGCCCCTGCAGTGGGCGCGGTGGCGTCGCATGACCCCTTCGATGTCGAGCCGGCGGGCGAACTCGGGGCGCGCGGCCAGCCGCCGGGCGTACGCCCACAGGGCCGGGTATCCGGCGACCCGTTCCATCGCGGCGGCGTCCAGGTGCCAGCGGTGGACGGTGTCCAGCTGGACCAGGGTGACCCAGACGTGCACATCGGCCGCGGTCGGCGCGTCGCCGAGCACGTACGGGTGGCGGGCGAGGCGGCGCTCCAGGGAGCCGAGGGCCGCGAAGAGAACGGTGAGGGGGTCGCGGTGGGCGGCCTCGCCGTCGAGTCCGAGCTCTCCGGCCCGCTGGGCGGCCCTGTTGATGCTGCGCTCGCACAGGTCGCCGATCGCCTCGATCTCGCCCCGCCGCCCCTCCGGCAGCAGCTCGGGGCCGTCGCCGCGGAAGCGGAGGGCGAGGTCCCGGAGGATGTCGGGGACGTGGGTGGTGACGATCCGCCCGGTCCACCCGTCGCTGAGGACGGGGGCGGCCGCGGGACCGTCGTAGAGGTGCGCGCTCGCCTCGTACAGCGGGCGGAGGGCGGCGTACCCGCCGTCGGGCGTGTCGGGGGTCTCGGGCAGCACCGCCAGCGGGAGCGTGTCGTCGAGTCCGAGGAGGCTGTGGGTGAGGGCGATGCTCAGACAGCCGGGGTCGTACGGCGCGACATGGAGGCGATAGCGGTGGGGCACGGCGTAGTGGCCGCTGTGCACGTCGCGGCCGATCCGCCCCCGGAAGGCGGGCACGGCGGAGGCGGGCAGCAGCGAGGACGGGACGACGGACATGCTTCTCCCTTGAGGGTGCGCGGTGCTGGGTCGGGGCGGTACGCGGCACGGCACCCGTCGCGGCGGCGCGACGCGGCACCGGCCGCACGGGGCCCGGAGGCAGCAGAGGTACGGGAAGGAGGAGACGGACGGAGCGCGGAGGCGTCTCGGCGGAGGTCGTCTCAGCGGGCAGGGTGAACGCCCGTGCGGGAACCTCGACTCGCCGCGCTGCAGACCCGCAGCAGATCGATGTGCCGGCGGGACGTGAGGGGCAGGGGACGCGGGAGGGGTGCGGCGAGTGAGGTGTCCCTTCGACCGCTGCGTCCCATGGTTCCCTACCTGTTCGCTCGGTTTCCCCGCTCTTGAGTCTCGGACCGGTCCCGGACGGCGTCAAGGGTGCGGTACGGGTCATCTCACCGGCGCACGGGTCATCCCACGCCCACACCCGGCCTCGCCTCCGTCCCCGCGCCCCGCCCTCGCCTCCGTCCCCGCGTCAGCCCGGGCCCCGTCCCCGCCCTCGCCCCCCAGGGCGCGGATCGCCGATCGCCGGCCCGCCGCACGGATCACCCCACGGGTGCACGGATCCGGTCACGCGCGTACGGAATAATGCGCGCATGCGCATTTCAGCCAGGGCCGACTACGCGGTGCGTGCCGCCCTCCAGCTCGCCGCCGCCCAGGACGCCGGGCCGCTGAAGGCCGAGGCCATCGCCGAGGACCAGGGCATCTCGCACAAGTTCCTCGAGGGCATCCTCGGGGACATGCGCAAGGGCGGCCTGGTGCAGAGCCAGCGGGGCGGCAACGGCGGCTACTGGCTGGCACGTCCGGCGGAGTCGATCTCGGTGGCGGACGTCATCCGCTGCGTGGAGGGCCCGTTGGTCTCTGTGCGCGGGGAGCGCCCGCCGGACCTGTCGTACACCGGCCCGGCCGAGTCGCTGCTCACGCTGTGGATCGCGCTCCGCGCCGGTGTCCGCGAGGTGCTCGGGGTCTCGCTCGCGGAGGTGGCGGCGGCCCGGCTGCCGGACGGGATCGTCGCGCTCGCGGACGACCCGGAGGCCTGGACCAACCCGTGATCGACGGGGCCAATCGCCCCCTGCCTGCGTCGACTTGACATCGTCTCACTTGACAAGACGACCCTGTCCACCCTTCGGACGCCTCTTGGGGCGACGCGGTCACCTCTGCCACTATCCCTACTATTCCAGTGGGGATACTAGGAATCATGTGAGGTGACGTGAGTACGCCGAGGAAATCGCCGAAGAGACCCGCGATACGCACCACCTCCGCACCGGACTCCCGGCCCGCCGGAAGGCCGGGCGGCAGCCCCGTCGACCGGCCCGCCGACGACGAGCTGTGGCCCCGCGTCACCCGTGAACTCGCCGACGACCTCGCCGTCGACGCCCTCACCAGGGACCGGGCCGGCAAAGCGCCGTTCGACGAGGTCGCCCGGCTGCAGGAGGCCGGGCTCCCCGCCCTGCTCACCGCACCGGGACCGAACCGGCGGGGCGCCGACTGGCGGGCCGCGTGTGCGGTCGTACGGGAGATCTCCGCCGCCGACAGTTCCGTGGGCGAACTCCTCGCCCATCACTACGCGCTCTCCTGGAGCAGCCGCTTCTTCGGCCCCGCGCGGGAGCCGGAGGTCACGCCGACGGCCGCCCTCCCGCTCGATGTCCGCACCGCCGAGGAACACTGGCTGCTCGCCGGCGGCGTCGAACCACCGCGCAACGAGGCCGAACCCGGCCTCACCCTCACCCCCGCCGATTCCGGCGGCGGATGGTTCCTCGACGGGAGCCGCACCTTCGCCTCCGCCGTGACCGTGGCCGACCGGCTCGTGGTCGGAGCCCGCCCCGGCGGCACCGGCGACCTGCTGGTCGTCCTCGTGGACCCGGCGCGGCCCGGGGTCTACACCGACGCCGGGACGGAGCGCGTAGGACAGCGGCTCGCCGGAGCGGGCACCGTCACCTTCGACCGGGTCCCGGTGCCGCCCGAGGACATCCTGGGCACGCTCCCCCACGACGAGCACGCCGCCGCCCCCTTCGCCACCCTCGCCCCGCTCGCCCTGCGGCTGCTGCTGGTCCAGGTCGGGCTCGGCATCGCCGAGGGAGCGCTCGCCGAGGCCCGCGACATCAGCCGCGCGGACCAGGCCGGACCGGCCCCGGCCGGTCGCGCGGGAGGAGCCCTGACGCCGGGCGGCTCCGGTGCGGGCGGCGCCGGGGACGATCCGTACCTTCTCCTCGCCTACGGGGAGCTGGCGACGGCCGCGCACGCCGCCGCCGCGGTGGTGGAGCGGGCGACGGACGCCCTGACCCGCGGTCTGCTCGCCACGTGGTCGCTGGGCGTGGAGGAACGGGCCGACATCGCCGTCCTGGTGGCGGCGGCCGAGACGGTCACAGGCCGGGCGGCCGTCCACATCACCACCCGCATCCTCGAACTCGTCGACGGGACGGCGGGCGCCGACACCCGGGGCGGCGGCCCGGGCTTCGACCGCTTCTGGCGCAACGCCCGCGCGCTCACCGCCCCCACGCAGTCGGCCCACCGGCTCCGTGACATCGGGGACCACTACCTCAACGGCACCCACGCACGGCTCACGCTGCTCGCCTGACGCGCAGCTGTCCACGGGCCGACGCTCGCGGCGCGCCACGCGGACGTAGGGCCGGACGGACCGGCATGTCGGGACGTCCGGCCCTCTCGCCGGGCGGCCGATGGGCCCAAGCTGGGAGGAGAGGGGTCCGGCCGCCCGGCGGACCCCGACACCGCACCCACGGAGGCAGCCTGATGAGTCGTGAGATCGTCGCAGGAGTGGACGGCTCCCCGGAGAGCGTCGCCGCGGCCGACTGGGCCGCGCGCGAGGCCCTTCACCGGGGGCTTCCGCTACGGCTCGCGCACGCGTGGCGCTGGGAACCGATCGACCTCCCCCTCGTCCAGGACCGCGCGTCCCAGGAGCACGTCGCGGAGGCCGTCCTGCGCGAGGCGGAGACCACGATCGCCGGCCGCTACCCCGGCGTGGCGCTCACGGCCGAGGTGCTCCGCGACACGCCGGTCGCCGCGCTGCTCGGCACCGAGGAGCGGGCCGAGATGCTCGTCATCGGCTCGCGCGGCCACGGGGCCGTGACCGGCTTCCTGCTCGGCTCGTACGGCCAGCAGATCATCGCAGCCGCCACCCGCCCCGTGGTGGCCGTCCGCTCCCGCGACGGCGACCCGGCCGAACCGCCCACCGGACACGTGCTCGTCGGACAGCTCGGCGACCCGGAGGACAGCGCCGCCACCCTCGGCTTCGCCTTCGAGACCGCCGCCGCGCGCGGAGCCTCGGTGCGGGCCGTGCGCGCCTGGAGTCTGCCGCCGCTCTACGCGTACAGCCCGGCCTCGATGCGGCTCGCCGACGAGGCCGGCGGGCTCGTGCCGTACGAGGAGAAGGCGCTGCGGGAGGCCCTCGCGCCCTGGCGCGAGCGCTACCCGGACGTGCCGGTCACCGAGCACGTGGAGCTGGGCAGCGCCGGTCAGGTGCTGCTCTCCGCCTCGGGGGCCGCCCAGCTCCTGGTGGTGGGCCGGCGGGCCGGGCGGGGGGCTCTCGGATCGCGCATCGGTTCCGTCGCGCACGCGGCGCTGCACCTCGCGCCCTGTCCGGTGGCGGTCGTCCCGCAGGGCTGAAAGGGTTCGATGTGCGTTGACGCATCGCGTTGACGCGCCATGTTGACGAGGAGTGTCGGGGTGGCCGGGGCCGGACAGTGATATCGCCGTCGCCCCGGTGGCTCTCCCCAGCGCCGGACCGTCCGGCGATCACGGCGAGAGAGCGGAGCTCCATGCGGCACCAGGACCGTCCCGGTCACCCCGAGAACCCCGAGCACGCCGTCCACCCGGACGGTTCCGTACGGGACTTCGCCCAGGAACCCGTACGGGACGAAGACCCCGCGGTACGCGCGAGCGGCCGGCACCGCAGGGGCGGCGGGGCGCGCCGCCGCCGGCCGCGCCGTCCGACCTTCCGCACGGCCGTCACCGCCGCCGGGGCCGCTGCCGCGGTCCTGACGGTGGCCACGGGGGTGTACGTGGCGTCCTCCCCGGCGGCCGGTCCCACGACCGCCACCGCCCCGGCCGCTGCCGTCCGAGCCGCGGCCGCCGCCCCCTCGGACGGCGGAAGGAGCGCGCCCCCGAGTGAACCCGGCACCTCCGGATCGGCCCCCGCCACGACCACGTCCGTGCGGGAGACCGGCCCGAGCGCACCGCCCACGACCGCGACCACCCCCTCCCCTCGTACGGCCGGCGCGACACCGGCCCGCCCGACGCTCCCCGGTACACGGCAGGAGACGGGGCCGAAGGCGGAGTCGGAGCGCCGACGGGAACCACGCCCCGAACACTCCCAGGAACAAGGGCAGGGACAGGGGCAGGGACAGGGGCAGGAGCAAGGGCAGGGACAGCCGGGCCTGGCGCCCGGGGCGCCGTTGGCGGAGGACAGGGCCGAACGGTTCGTCCAGGAGGTCGTCGCTCTCGCCAACACCGAGAGGGAGAAGGCCGGTTGCGGACCCCTCCGCTCCGAGAGCCATCTGCGGACCGCCGCCCAGAACCACGCCGACGACATGTCCGCCCGGGACTACTACGAGCACGACAACCCGGAGGGCGACAACGCGGGCGACCGGATGAGCGGCGCCGGGTACACGTGGTCGACCTGGGGGGAGAACATCCACCGGGGACCGAAGACACCCGTCCGGGCGATGCAGGACTGGATGAACAGCCCCGGCCACCGGGCGAACATCCTCAACTGCTCCTTCAAGGACATCGGCGTCGGGGTGACCCTCACGTCCAACGGCCCCTGGTGGGTCCAGAACTTCGGCGTGAAGCGCTGAGCCCTGCCACCGAACTTCGTGATCAGGACGCGGGGGTGGCCAGTTTCTGGACCCAGATCGTGCCTCGGGGGCCGGGGGCCGAGGCCACGCCCGTGTCCCGGTAGCGGCAGTCGAGCATGTTCTCCTCGTGCATCGAGCCGTCCGTCCAGTCGTCGACGACGGACGCCGGGTCGGTCGCGCCCCGGTCCAGGTTCTCGGCCCAGGCGCTCCAGTCGTAGCCGGCGGCGGTGATCCGCGCGTCCGCGAACTCGCCCTCGGGGCTGGCGTGTCCGTAGTAGTCGCGGGCCACCATGTCACGGGCGTAGCCGCGGGCGGCCGCGGTGAGGCGGGGGTCGATGCGCAGCGGGGCGCAACCCGCCTTCGCCCGGAGGCGGTTGACGAGGCCGGTGACCCGCTCGTCCGCGGCGGGGGTCGGGGTGGGGCGCGGGGTGCGGCGGGGGGTGGGGGCCGTCGTCGTCGGGGTGAGGGTGGCGGCGGTGGCCGTGGGGGCCGGGGGTGTCGTCGCCGGGGCGGGGGTGGCCGGGGGCGCGGCGACGGGCCGTCCCGGCGCGAGACGCGCGTGCGGCTCCTGGGGGATGAGAAGGGCGACCGCTCCCAGGACGGCGACGGCCGCCGCTCCCGCGACCCCGACGCGTCGGAGGGGTGTCCAGCGGGAGACGGTCTGGAAGGCGACGGGGTCCGGGGTGTGGCCGTGTGTGGCCGCGATCGCGAGCGGGGGGACGAGGCCGATGCCGACGAGCAGGCCCTCGACGGGGGCGAGCCCGCTCCGGCCGGTCACGCGGGCGGTGCAGACGGTGCAGTTCCGCAGGTGGCGGGCGATCCGCTTGCGCCAGAGCGGGGAGGGTCGTCCGTCCCAGGCCGTGACGGTGTCGGCGAGCTCCGGGCAGAGGGGTACGGCGTCGAGGGCGCGGACGACGGCCCGGCCGGTTTCGAGGCGTTCCTTCATCCGCTGGATCCGGACGGCGGCGTGCTGCGGGGGAATCCCGCCGAGCCCCTCGGCCAGTTCGGCCCGGGTGAGTTCGCCCGCGGCCTCCAGCCACCACAGGGCCAGGAGTTCGCGGTCGTCCTCGTCGAGCCAGCGGGTCGCGCGGGCCACGTCCCGGCGCTGTCCGGAGAGGCCGAGGCGGAGGATGGTGACCTCGGTGAAGTCGCCGGCCGGGTCGGCGAGGTCCGTGGCCCGGTCGAGGCCGGGCACGGGTGCCTGCTGGCGTTCGCGCCAGCGGCGCCGTATGCCGTTCATGGCGATGGCGACGAGCCAGGACCGGAAGCGGGCCGGGTCCCGGAGACCGGACAGGCCGTCGAGGGCGCGGACCATCGTCTCCTGGACGATGTCGTCGGTGTCGGCATGGCCGTCGAGGGCCCGGCCGACGATGTTGTGGACGAGGGGCAGGTACGCGCGTACCAGTGCGTCCCTGGCCTGCGCGTCACCGGCCCTGGCCGCCTCCACCAGTGCGGTGGTGCGGCGCTCGTCGCTGTGCATGGATCTGCTCCCTCAATCCCTGTACGGAGTCCCCCGACGTTCGGAGACCCGTGGGCGCGGGAGGGATAACACTTATTCCGGTCGGTGTTCGGTCAACGGTGATCGCCGGCCGCTCAGTGGACGGCGGTGGACGGTCACCCGTCGCCGGTGACCGATGATCGGTGATGAACGCCCTCGGCGTCTACACCGGTGGTACCGGCAGGGTCGGGACCGTGGCCCCGTTCCCCTCCCGGACGGCTGCCACGACGGCGTCGTGCAGATCGCGGCTCTCCTCCTCCGACGCGCACGGAACGGGACTGCCCGACATGGTGAACCAGTCGGATGCGCCGCTGTACTGCACGGCCACGCGTGCCTCCGTCTCGGTCCAGGTCGTGTGCACGGTCACATCGCCCGTGACGACGCCTGCCTCGACGGTCAGCACCCCACCTCGCCCGGTGTAGACACCGGCGGTCGTCCAAGATGCCCAGCTCATCCATCCAGGTTCACACCCGAACGGCGTATGCGCCACCGACGGGACCGCCCCGGCCGGAGAAGTTCCGGCCGGGGCGGTACGCGGTGCGTGCCGGATCAGGCGAGGGACGCAACGGCCTCGTTGAACGTGGCGGACGGGCGCATCACGGCAGCGGCCTTGGCCGGGTCGGGCTGGTAGTAGCCACCGATCTCGGCCGGGGAGCCCTGGACGGCGACGAGCTCGTCGACGATCTTCTGCTCGTTGGCGGCGAGGTTCTCGGCCAGCGGGGCGAAGGCCTTGGCCAGCTCGGCGTCCTCGGTCTGGGCGGCCAGCTCCTGGGCCCAGTACAGGGCCAGGTAGAAGTGGCTGCCGCGGTTGTCGATACCACCGAGGCGACGGGTCGGCGACTTGTCCTCGTTGAGGAAGGTGCCGGTGGCGCGGTCGAGGGTGTCGGCGAGGACCTGGGCGCGGGAGTTGCCCGTGGACGTCGCGAGGTGCTCGAAGCTGGCGGCCAGGGCGAAGAACTCGCCGAGGCTGTCCCAGCGGAGGTAGTTCTCCTTGACGAGCTGCTGGACGTGCTTCGGGGCGGAGCCGCCGGCGCCGGT
Organism: Streptomyces sp. NPDC017246; assembly: GCF_044331325.1. NCBI lineage: Bacteria > Bacillati > Actinomycetota > Actinomycetes > Kitasatosporales > Streptomycetaceae > Streptomyces > Streptomyces sp. NPDC017246. Next base: position 40,357 of record NZ_JBIRMW010000020.1, read on the forward strand.
CTCGAAGAGGCCGCCGCCCGCCATCAGCGGGACGACCGACAGCATCTTGGCGCTGGTGCCCAGCTCCAGGATGGGGAAGAGGTCGGTCAGGTAGTCACGGAGGACGTTGCCGGTGACGGAGATGGTGTCCTCGCCGCGGCGGATGCGCTCCAGGGAGAACTTCGTCGCCTCGACCGGGGACAGGACCTTGATGTCCAGGCCCTCGGTGTCGTGCTGCGGGAGGTACTCGTTGACCTTGGCGATCAGGCGGGCGTCGTGCTCGCGGTTCTCGTCCAGCCAGAAGACGGCCGGGGCGCCGGTGGCGCGGGCGCGGGTGACGGCGAGCTTGACCCAGTCCTGGATGGGCAGGTCCTTGGTCTGGCAGGCGCGGAAGATGTCGCCCTCGGCGACCTCCTGCTCCAGGACGACGTTGCCCTCGGAGTCGACGAGGCGGACGGTGCCGGCCTGGGCGATCTCGAAGGTCTTGTCGTGGGAGCCGTACTCCTCGGCCTTCTGCGCCATGAGGCCGACGTTCGGGACGGAGCCCATGGTCGACGGGTCGAAGGCGCCGTTGGCGCGGCAGTCGTCGATGACGACCTGGTACACGCCGGAGTAGCTGTGGTCCGGGAGGACCGCGAGGGTGTCGGCCTCCTGGCCGTCCGGGCCCCACATGTGGCCGGAGGTGCGGATCATGGCCGGCATCGAGGCGTCGACGATGACGTCGGACGGCACGTGCAGGTTGGTGATGCCCTTGTCGGAGTCGACCATCGCCAGGGCGGGGCCCGCGGCGAGCTCGGCCTCGAAGGAGGCCTTGATCTCCGCGCCCTGCGGGAGGGAGTCCAGGCCCTTGAGGACGCCGCCGAGGCCGTCGTTCGGGGAGAGGCCGGCACCGGCGAGCACCTCGCCGTGCTTGGCGAAGGTCTCGGGGAAGAAGGCGCGCACGACGTGGCCGAAGACGATCGGGTCGGAGACCTTCATCATCGTGGCCTTGAGGTGCACGGAGAAGAGCACGTTCTCGGCCTTGGCGCGGGCGACCTGCTCGCTGAGGAAGGTACGCAGGGCGGCGGCGCGCATGACGGCGGCGTCGACGACCTCGCCGGCGATGACCTTCAGCGGCTCACGCAGCTCGCTGGTGGTGCCGTCCGCGGCGGTGAACTCGAAGCGGAGGGTGTCGTCCTTGGTGACGACGGCCGACTTCTCCGTGGAGGCGAAGTCGTTCTCGCTCATCGTGGCGACGTTCGTCTTGGACTCGGAGGTCCAGGCGCCCATGCGGTGCGGGTGGTTCTTGGCGTAGTTCTTCACCGAGCCGGGCGCGCGGCGGTCGGAGTTGCCCTCGCGCAGGACCGGGTTGACGGCCGAGCCCTTGATCTTGTCGTAACGGGCGCGGACGTCCTTGTCCTGGTCCGTCTTCGGGTCGTCCGGGTAGTCCGGGAGGGCGTAGCCCTGCGCCTGGAGCTCGGCGACCGCGGCCTTGAGCTGCGGGATGGACGCCGAGACGTTCGGCAGCTTGATGATGTTGGCGCCGGGCGTCTTGGCCAGGTCGCCGAGCTCGGAGAGGGCGTCGGCGATGCGCTGGCCCTCCTCCAGGAACTCGGGGAAGACGGCGATGATGCGGCCCGCGAGGGAGATGTCACGCGTCTCGACCGTGACGCCGGCCTGCGAGGCATACGCCTGGATCACGGGCAGGAACGAGTACGTCGCCAGGGCGGGCGCCTCGTCAGTGTGGGTGTAAATGATGGTCGAGTCAGTCACCAGGGTGCTCCGCTCCACGTCTGCGTATGCGAGATTGCTCGACATCAAGATATCTCGTGATCGAGGTCCTCGGTAAAGGGGCCCACGAGCTCGCTGTCCCCGGGCACCCCGGCGGCCTCGACGAAGGGTCCGCCGAGCCGGTACGGGGCGGGGGCGGCGTCCACGTCGACCCGGCGGAGCAGGCCGAGCAGAACCAGCCCGGCGGCGGCGACCACGCCCGCGGCGAGGGCCTGGCCGCAGCGGTGGGCGAGCCGGAGCTCGGCCGGGTCGTAGGGGGCGGCGGCGGGCAGGGCGAGGGTGTCGCCGAGGAGCCAGAGGCCAGCGCCGAGCCCGGTGACGGCGACGAGGGCGAGCGGCACGGTCGCCGGGAGGCCGCGCAGCACGGGCCCGCGGCGAGCACCGGGGCGCACCCTGCCCTTGCGGGCGAGGACGGTGAGGAGGCCGCAGTGGACGGCGAGGACCAGCAGCGCGGCGGCGATGACGTCGCCGGGCCGGTGCTGTCCGGCCGTGAGGGTGTACGCGCCCACGCCGACGGCCCAGAGGGTGGCGGCTCCGACCACGAGGCTGCGCAGCCGGTACGGGACGACGAGGGCCAGACCGAGGGCGACGCCGAGGGCGAGGGTGGTCTGGACGCTGGGGAAGCCGCTCGGGACGAGCGCTCCGCCGGTGTCGAGGAGGCGGGGGCGCGGTGCGTACCGCTGGAGCAGTCCGGTGAGGGCGAGTGCGGTGACCGTCGCGCCGGCGACCATGCCGGTGGCGGCGTACCGCTTGCGTATCAGGCCGACGACGACCAGCAGGACGCAGCCGAGGACCAGGGACAGGGTGGTGAGCCCGGCGAGCGAGGGGTGCTCGCGGAGCACGGTGACGGCGGCGGTGTCCGCCTGCCTGCCGGTCATGGCCGCGTCTCCCCAGCGGCGGCCGGTCGCGGTGAGTACGAGGCCCGCGTAGACGACCGTGAGGAGGAGCACGGCCCCGAGGCAGCCACGCCGGGTCCGGGTGCGGACGCGGGTGCTGAACGAGCCTGCGGCCTCGCCGGCCACGGCGGCGTACCACCAGGTGTCACCGGTCTGCAGCGGCCTCGGGGGGCCGCCCGCGCGGGGCCTGTCGTAGGAAGCCATGCCCCGATTCGACCCCAGGCGCGGCGGCCCCGCCCGCTGGACGCACCCGAACGACGCGCCGAGGGAACGAGACCCTGGCGGGTGTGACCTGCCTCGCCGGGAAAGCACGCACCGCCGGCGCACCCGGCCCGCCCGGCGGCCGGAGTGGCAGTGCGTCGGAGGAACACGTCCCCGCAGGGACTCCGTCGAGGGCCTCAGCGGTCCTGGGCGGGGCGCTGGGCCGGGATCACGAGGCCGTCGAGGAGGCTCGGTGCCGGGACTCGGCGCGTCACGCCACGGCGAGAGGACCGTTGCGCGTACGGTCGCGGCGGCGCGTGCCGTACAGCGTGAACGCCGTGTTCACCAGTGCGACATGACTGAGCGCCTGGGGCATGTTGCCGAGCTGACGGCCCGCCACCGGGTCCCACTCCTCGGCGAGGAGGCCGACGTCGTTGCGGATGTCGAGGACCCGCCGGAAGACGTTTCTGGCCTCGTCGGTGCGGCCGGTCATGGCGAGGGCGTCGGCGTACCAGAACGTGCAGGCGACGAAACTTCCCTCGGTGCCGCCGAGGTCGTCCAGCTCGTGCCTCCCGCCGTCCCGGACGTCGCCGTAGCGGCGCAGGAATCCGTGGTCGTCGAGCCGCGCCATCGCCCGTACGGTGCCGAGGACCCGGGGGTCGTCGGCGGGAAGGAAGCCGAGCCGGGGGATCAGCAGGGCCGTGGCGTCGACCTGGTGGCTTCCGTAGTACTGGGTGAAGGACTGCTGCTCCTCGCTCCAGCCCAGGGAACAGATCTCCGCGCGCAGTTCCCGGCGCAGGGCCTGCCAGCGCCGGAGGGTGCCCCGGAGTCCGGCCACCCGGGCGAGGCGGACGGCCCGGTCGGCGGCGACCCAGGCCATGACCTTGGAGTGGACGAAGTGGCGGCGCGGGCCCCGGACTTCCCAGATGCCCTCGTCCGGTTCCTGCCAGCGTTTGCCGAGGTACTCCAGGAGCGAGGCCACCAGCGCCCAGGCCGTCGCGTCGAGGGCGACCCCGGCCCGGACGGCCGAGTAGACGGTGTTGAGCACCTCGCCGTAGATGTCGAGCTGGAACTGGTCGACGGCCGCGTTGCCGAATCTGACGGGACGCGAGTTCTCGTATCCGGGAAGCCAGTCGGCGTCCGTCTCGGGAAGCCGGCGCTGCCCCTCGACCCCGTACAGCGGCTGGAGGTCGGCGGGGTCGCCGGCGACGGCGCGGACCAGCCAGTCGTTCCAGGCGAGCGCCTCTCGGCGGTAGCCGCCGCGCAGCAGGCAGGAGAGCGTGAAGGTGGAGTCGCGCAACCAGCAGAAGCGGTAGTCCCAGTTGCGCTGCCCGCCGATCGCCTCGGGGAGGGACGCGGTGGCCGCGGCGACGACTCCGCCGGTGGGGGCGTAGGTGAGGGCCTTGAGGGTGAGCAGCGAACGGATCACGGCCTCGCGCGCGGGGCCCTCGTAGCGGAGCGCGGCGGCCCAGTCGTTCCAGAAGGCGAGGGTACGGGTGAGGGCGGCGTCGATCTCCGCGGGCGAGGCGGCGGGAGGCACGGACTTGTGCGAGGGGCGCCAGCCGAGGACGAAAGCGACCCGCCGGCCCTCCGTGACGGTGAACGCGACGGTGGCGCGGTCCGGGGTGATGACGGGCTCGACGCCCGGGTCGCAGGAGAGGTAGGCGGCGTCGGGTCCGGCGACGGAGGCGACGGTGCGGCGGTCCACCGAACGGGTCCAGGGCACGATGCTGCCGTGGTGGAAGCGGACCCTCAACTCGCCCCGCATGTCGACGCGTCCGGCGATCCCCTCGACCACGCGGACGATCCGCGGGGCGTCCTCGCGCGGCGAGCGCGGCGGCATGAAGTCGGTGATCCTGACGGTTCCGTCGACGGACTCCCAGAGGGTGTCGAGGACGAGCGTGTCGCCCCGGTAACTCCTGCGGGAGCAGCGGACCTTGCCGACGGGGGCGAGAAGCCAGCGGCCGTGGCCCGGATCGCCGAGAAGGGCCGCGAGGCACGCGGGCGAGTCGAAGCGCGGCGCGCACCACCAGTCGACGGACCCGTCGGTCCCGACGAGCGCGGCGGTCTCCAGGTCACCGACGAGGGCATAGTCTTCAATTCGCCCTGCCATGACCGGATTGTATGCCTTGAGAGAGGCCGATGCAGAAGCGGCCGTGCAATCACCGGCTCGGATCGAAGGCCCGTCAGGACATTCACGGGCGATCCGGCCGGGAATCACTTCGCGGGCGCCCGCATATTCTTCCGCAATTCTTGACGGGATCATCCCGGCGAAGGATTCTGAAGAACGCGGGTCCGCCGTGCGGAAGGCCGTACCGATGAGTAGTGATTCACATCCCCTGCGCCGGTCGACCGACCACGCGCCCGGCTCCGGCACGCGGACGGTGAGCCTCGTCCTCACGGTCCGCCCCGGCGACGGGGACCCCGGACCGGCTCTCGACCTGCTCCTCGACCAAGTGCCGTCGAGCGTGGGAGACGTGGTCCTGATCGGCGGACCGACGGGTGGCCGCCGGGCGCGTACCGGACTCACGGTGCGCGAACTCGGGCCCTGGGACTCCACCCGCGGCGACATCCCGCACGCGGCGCTGCTCGCGGCGACCGGCGATCTGGTCGTGCTGATGAACGCCGACGGGAGCATGTCGCCGCACGAGATCCCGCACTATCTGCACTACCTGGAAAGCGGTTACGACTTCGTCAAGGGATCACGTTTCATCGCGGGCGGGGATTTCGCCGACTATCCGCTGTCGCGGCGGCTCGGACATCGTGCTCTGCTGCGCGTCGCGCGCAGGCTGTACGGCCAGCACCTGACTGATCTCTGGTACGGATTCTGCGCTTTCCGGCGCTCCTTCGTGGATCTTCTCGACCTGCGCGAGGACGGCGTCGAACTGGGTGCCGAACTCGTCACGCACGCTCTGCACTACGGCCTGCGGGTCGCCGAGGTGCCCAGCCTCGAACTGCCGCGCCGCCACGACCCGTCGCACCCCCGCACGATCCGTGACGGCGCGCGCATCCTCGGCACCCTGCTCGACGAGCGCCCGCACAACGTCCTGTGGCGGCTCGCACGGCGCCCGTTCCCGTCGCGCGGCACCCGGAACGCCCGAAGCACTCACAGCCCCTCCGGTTGACTAACCGCACCAAAGGGTGCTAACGCTGGAACAAGCACCATTTTCAGACAAAGTAGACCCTGAGCACACACACTCGGCAGGGTCGGTTGCCGGAAGAGGCTCGTCGTGACCTCCACCCCCACCAACCGAACGCCGGTGGCATCCGAACCGCATCCCCTGCGGCGGGTGACCGACTGGCCCCTCGCCGATGCCCGGCGCCGCTCGCTCCGCCGCCCCGCCCACCACCCGACCGCCCACCCGGCACGCCGGGCGTCCGACCGGGTCGTCGCCGCCGTCCCTCCGCCACGGAGCAGGACGTGCAGGCCACGCGGCGCGGCGCGCCGGCGGCGTGCTCGTACGGGCCACACCCGCACCGCGCGCCACAGTCGCGCCTCCGGCGGCCCAGCCGGGTCGTCCGAACCAGCCGGAGCCGGCTCGCCCCAACCCGCACCACCCGAAGGGCCCCCGGCCCCCTGTGACCGCTCGGCCCGTCCGCGCCCCACCCCCGTCCCCGCGCCGATCCCCCGCGCGCCCGCGCGCCCCGCGCCCCGCGCCTTCCCCCGAGGAGGCGAGGCGTGATGTCCGCGGCACGCGCGCACGCACCGCTCCCCCGCCGGCTCGTCCGTCCGCCGGTGGACCTGGAACTACTGATCCCCGCCTTCAACGAGCAGCGCCGGCTGCCGTCCACCGTGGCCGCCACGGTCGGCTTCCTGGCCGAGCGGCCCTGGTCGTCGGCGGTCGTCGTGGTCGACAACAACAGCGCCGACGGCACCCTCGACGTGCTGGAGCGCTTTGCCGACGCCCCCGTCCCCGTGCACGCCATCGGGTGCAGCGACCAGGGCAAGGGCGCGGCGGTCCGGCGCGGCATCGAGACCTCCTCCGCCCGCTTCATCGGCTTCGCCGACGCCGACAACGCCACCCCCGTCGAGACCCTCGACCGGGTGATGGAGCTGCTCGGGGCGGGGCACGGAGCGGTCATCGCCTCGCGCCACGCACCGGGCGCCCGGCTCGACGTGGAGCAGTCGGCGCTGCGGCGCGGCGGCGGCCTGCTGTTCCGTTCGCTCGCGCATCTGTCGCTGCCCGGGGTCGCCGACACCCAGTGCGGGTTCAAGTTCTTCTCCGGCCCGCTCGCCCGCGCGATCGTGCGCGACTGCCACATCGACGGCTTCGCCTTCGACGTGGAACTGCTCGCCCATGTCGTACGGGCCGGGCGGGACGTCGTGGAGGTGCCGGTGGTCTGGCACGACGTACCCGGATCGACGTTCTCGGCACGGCGCGACGGACTGCGCTCGATGGCCGATCTTCTGCGCATCTCGCTGGCCCGGTGATTCCTGTGACCGCTCTCGACCGTCTCGCCCGTACGGACCTCGCCTTCCTCAACTGGCGTGACCCCACACACCCCGACGCGGGAGGGGCCGAGGCGTACTGCTGGGAGATCGCCAGGCGGTTCGCGGCGGCCGGAGCCCACATCACCCTCGTCTCCTCGCGGTATCCCGGCTCGCGTGCCCAGGAGTACCGCGAGGGGATCCGCGTCGTACGCGGCGGCGGCACGTTCGGCGTGTACGCGGCCGCCGCGGCCCACCTGCTGCGCAACCGTCACGCCTACGACGCCGTGGTCGACTTCCAGAACGGGATCCCGTTCTTCTCGCCGCTGTTCACCCCCCGCTGGACCGCCGACATCTGCGTCATCCACCATGTCCACCAGCGGCAGTTCGACACCCGTTTCCGGTGGCCGATGAACACCGTCGGACGCGTCCTGGAGAAGCAGGTCAGCCGACGCGTCTACCGGGGCCGGCCCGTGGTGGTGGTCTCGCCCTCCACCCGCGAGGGCACCCGGCGCGAACTCGGCTTCGGCAACCCGATCCACATCGTGCCCAACGGGCGCCCCTGCCCGGAACTCACGGGCCCCGCCGGGCGGCGCTCGGCGACCCCGGCGCTCACCGTCGTCAGCCGGCTCGTGCCGCAGAAGCGGGTCGACCTGATCCTCCGGGCCGTGCCGGCGCTGCTGCGCCGTCTGCCGGAGCTGCGCGTCGACCTGTGCGGGGACGGCCCCGAGGGCGAGTCGCTGCGCAAGCTCGCCGCCGGTCTCGGCATCGGCTCCGCCGTCGAGTTCCACGGATACGTCTCCGACGAACGCAAGCAGGAGCTGTTCCACCGGGCGTGGCTGACGGTCGTTCCGTCGGTCGCCGAGGGCTGGGGCCTCGCCGTCATCGAGGCGAACACCGTCGGCACGCCCGCCCTCGCCTTCGACGTGCCGGGGCTGCGGGACGCGATCCGCCCGGGCGTCAACGGGTGGCTCCTCGACCCGGAAGCGGATCTCGCGGCCGGTATCGCCTCGGCCTTCGAGGTGCTGTCAACCCCCGAGGCGCGGGCCCGCACCGCGGCCCGCTGCCGTGCCTGGGCCGCCGCCTTCTCCTGGGACGCCAGCGCCGAACGGCTCGCCCAGGTCGTCGTGGAGGACCTCCAGCGCATCCACCGGCACCGCCGCTCCCGCCGCTCGGCCAGCGACCTGTCCGTCGTCACGCGCTTCACGTCGCCCGACCCCGAGTCCACCGAGCGCGCGGTCCGCACCGCCCTGCGGCAGACCGACGCCTGGCAGCGGAACGGCGACGCCTTCCGGCTGCTGCTCCACGGCTGCGACGAGGTAAGGGCCTTGAGCGCGCTGCGCCGCCTGGACGTCGCCGAGGCCGACGTCGTCCTGGCGAACGGTCACGACGTCCTGCTCGGCGCGATCGACCCCGCCGAGGGTTCCGCCGACGGTCCGGACCGCGGGCGGCCGTCATGACCTCCGCCGCACGGGTCGCCGAACGGTCGGCCGTCCACCAGGACGAGGTCACCGCCGTCCACGGCGCGCGCTGGATCGCTACCGCGGTGGTCGTGGTCGGCGCCGTGAACTACGCGTACACCCTCATCCTCACCCGGCTCCTCGACGTCTCCGGGTACGCCACCTTCGCCGCCGGCCAGGGGCTCGTCGTGTGCACCGCCGCGGTCGCCGTGGTCACCGTGCCCTGGATGCTGGCCCAGGCCCTCGCCCGGGCCGGCTCGGACGCCGAACGCGGTGAGGCGGTCCGCTTCGCCATGATCACCGCCGTCGTGGGGGGCACCGTCGCCGCGGTCGCGGTGGGCTGTGTGGCGATGGAGTTCGCGGGCACCCTGACGACACTCGCCATCGCGGGCTCGACCCTGGCCATCTACATCACCCGGGTCAGCGTGGGCTGGCTCCAGGGCACCGAGCGGCTGCGGACCCTCGCGGTCCTCACCGCCGCGGAGGCCCTCCTCAAGTTCGGCGTGGGACTGTTCTTCGTGGCGGCCCTGGGGCTCGGCGAGACGGGCGCCCTCGCCGCCTTCGGCGTCGCCGTACTGCCGTACGTGTTCTTCCGGCCGCACCGGTTCCGCAACGAGCCGCGCCGGCCGTGGCGCGCGGTGACCGCCGACCGGGACCTGTGGCGGCGGGCGTCCGGTGTCGCCTCCCTCCAGGGCGTGGTGGCGCTGCTCGCCTCCGTGGACATCGTCCTCGTCGCGATGCTGCCGACCGACCGCGCGGCGGCGGCCAGTTACCAGGCGGCGGTCATGCTGGGCCGGGTCCCGCTGTTCCTGGCCGGGGCCGTCTCGATCGCCTTCCTGCCCGCGCTCTCGCGGCGCCGGGCGGGCGACCCGCTCACGGCGAGCGCCCTGCGGATGTATCTGACCGTGGCCCTGCCCCTGACCGTGGTGGCCGCGACGGTCCCGAACGCGCTCATCACGACGGTCTTCCCTTCGGGGTACTCGATGGTCTCCACGCTGATGGCCTGTACGGCGACATCGGGCCTCGCGCTCGGCGCGCTCGCCCTGCTGGTCACCTTCGCGCAGGCCGTCAACGACTACGCGTGCCTGCGCACCCTGCTCGTGGGGCTCGGCCTGTACGTGACGGCCCTGGCGGCCGGCTGGGTCACCGGCGGCGTGCTCGGCATGGCGATCGGCGGGCTGTGCGGGACGGTCGCCGCGCTGCTCCTGCTGGCCGTGCGGCACTCCCGCCGGCACGGATTCGGGGTCGCGGAGCGGCCGTTCGGCCGGGTGGTGCTGCCCCTGCTCGCGCTGGCCGCGGGCCTCGCGCTGCTCCGCCCGTTCACCTACGTGTGGTTCGCCGCCGCGGTGCTGGTCACGGCGGCGGCCCTGTGGCAGTTCTTCGGACGGCGGCGCCAGGCCCCCGTTCCCGAGACCGGCCCCGCCGCGGGACCCGGGGACGGGCCGCGGGACGGACCCGGCGAAGGACCTGAGGAAGGATCTGAGGAAATGCCCGCGCAAGCGCCCCTGAGCGGCGGAACCGGTGCGGCTCCGCAGGAGAAGCCCGTACCGGAGCGGCGGGAGACGCCGCCCGCCGAGGCGCGAGGGACCCGGGCCGCGGTCCACGACGAACGCGCCGTGAACCTTCTCGTCGACGCCGTGTGGCGGGGTCGGGTCCGGCCCGCCGCGGACGAGGAGCTCCTCGGTGCGCTGGCCGCGGCCCGGCGCAACCAGGTCGAGGGCCGGCTGGCCCGCGCGTACCCCCGTCAGCTCGCGGCCACGCTCACCGAGGTGGAGAGCGCGACCGGGCTGTTCCGACGGAACCTCGTCGAGTCCACGGACCGGCTGCGGGCGGCGGGCATCCCGACCGTCCTGATCAAGGCCGATCTGGCGGGGGACTACGTGTACGGGAACTTCGACCTGGTGGTGCCCCCGGGGCGGCTGCGGGCCGCACAGACCGCGCTCGACGGCTGGTACGCGCACCGCACGACGTACTGGCTGGAACGCTCGACGAAGGTGCTCCTGGAACCTCCCAAGGGCCCGGCGGCGCATCTCCACGGCTCGGTCTCGTGGTTCGGCGTTCCGGTGGTGCCGACGGACCGGCTCTTCGCCCGTGCCGAACACGTCGCGCGGCCCGAGGCCGCGGACGGGCCGGTGAACGGCTCCCCGGACGGACATCCGCACCACGCCGTGAACGGCGGCACCGACGGCTACGCCTGGCTGACCCCGTGTCCCTCCGACCGGCTGCGGATCTGGCTGGCCCACGCCCTCTTCCAGAACCTGACCCTGGACCTCTCCGAACTTCTCGCCCTGCGCTCGCTCCTCCACCCCGACATCGTGGCGGAGGCCCGCCACGAGGCCGCCCGCGAGGGCTGGTCCGCGGGCGGCCGGGCGGCGCTCGGCGCCGCCGTCGAGGCGATGGCACGGCTCGACCGGGGCGAGCACGTCCCGCTGCCGCTGCCGCTCCCGGTGGCGACCTCGCTCCGGGTGGGGGCCGAGCATTCGGGCCACCTCCTGGTCGAGGGCAGGCTGCGGAGCGCGACCCGCGAGGCGTCCCTGCGCGTGCCGCTCGTGATGACCAAGAAACTGCGGAGGCGAGTGCCATGACGACCTCACACCGCCCTCTCCTGGTCGCCGTGTCCGGACCGGACGGGGCCGGCAAGTCCTCCCTGGTCGGCCGACTGGTGGCACTGCTCGACGAGCGGGGGTTCACCGTCGTCGCCCTGCACTCCTACGGCTGCTTCCTGTGCCGCGGTTTCCCGGTTCCCCCCAAGGCGAAGGAGACGGGACCGGGCGGGGACGGGTGGGCACGGCGCGCCACGGATCCCGAGCGCCGGGGATCGCGGCTGCGGCGTGCCCACGCGTTCCTGGACGCGGGCGAACTGGCCGTCCGGATCGCGTTCGCCGGAGCGCGGGCCCGCAGGCGCGCGCACGGCGGGGAGTCCGTGGTCCTCACGGACCGGGGTCCGCTCGACGGGCTGGTGAAGTTCGACCTGCCGAACCGTTCGGCGGCGGCGTCCGTGTTCCGCCGGATCGCCGACCGCTACGGACTGACCCTGCTCGTGGAGACAGGGCCCGACACGCTGCGGGGCCGCGGCTGGGAGGAGATCGCCGGTCCCCCGACCGTCTGGTGGGCCCGCTACCGGAGCTGGTCCCAGCGGCTGCCCCGGCTCACGCGGATCGACGGGGAGCGGTCACGGCCCCTGGTGGCGGGCGAGGCGCTCGACCGGATCCTGGACGCCGCCCGGGAACGCGAACGGGTCCGGCACACGGCCCTGCGCCGCCGGCACGTGGTGGTGTCCATCTACGACGACGCGGAGAACCCGGCCTACCGGGGCGGCGGCGCCCTGGTCGTCGGCAAGGTGGCCCGCCGGCTCTCCGAGGACTTCCGGGTGACCGTCGTGACGGCCGGCCGCAACGGCTGCAGCGAGGAGCGCAACGGCATCCGCTACGTCCGGCTGCCGGTCTGCCGGGCGGGCCCGCGCGCCGGCCAACTGCTGTTCCTGACACTGCTGCCGTTCGTCGCCCGCCGTATCCACCACGACCTGTGGCTGGAGAGCTTCACTCCGCCGTTCTCGACGAGCTTCCTGCCCCTGACGACGGGCGCCCCCGTCATCGGCATCGACCAGGGCCGCAGCGCCGAGGCCCTGTGGCGGCGCTATCACATCCCCTTCTTCCTGGTGGAGCGGCTCGGGCTGCGCTGCTACCGGCACATCGTGGTGATGAACGCGGCCGACGGATCAGAGGTACGGCGGTTCAGCCCCCGGGCCGACGTCCAGGTCATCGCCAACGGGGTCGACCACCGGGACCTCGACGAGAGCCGGCTGGGCAGCGGGCAGTTCATCCTCTTCCTGGGGCGGATCGACACCTGGGTCAAGGGCCTCGACCTGCTCCTCGACGCGTACGAGAGCGCCGCGCCGCCGCTGGAGCTGCTCATCGCGGGCAGCGGCACCCCGGCCGAGGAACGCCGGCTCGCCGCCCTCGTGGCCGCCCACGGCCGTGGGCCGAAGCCCCGGATCCACTGGGTCGGGTACGCCGAGGGCGACCGCAAGCGTCAGCTCCTGCGCGACAGCGCCTTCCTGGTGGTGCCGTCCCGCCACGAGACCTTCGGTCTGGTGGCCCTCGAAGGCATGGCGTACGGCAAGCCCGTCCTCCACTTCGACCTGCCCGCGCTGCGCTGGATGCGCGACGGCGGTGATGTGACCGTGCCGCCGTTCGACGTGGCGGCCTTCGGACGGCGGATGAACGAACTGGCCACGGACGCGGCGCTCCGCCGCCGTCTGGGGCGGCGCTCCGGGATCGCCGCCCAGCACTACACCTGGGACGAGATGACGGGCCGCTATCTGGCCCTGGCCCACCGTCTCGTGGACATTCCCGCCTCCGCACGGCGGCCGAGGAAGAGGGGTGCGTCATGGCAGTCGACCCGCTGACCGGGTTCGTCAGGACCGTCGTCGGCTCGGACGTCCCGATCCTGGTGCTCTCACCGCACCTGGACGACGCCGTCCTCTCCTGCGGAGGCCTGCTCGGATGGGCCGGGCGCCGGGCGCCGGTGACGGTCGCCTCCCTGTTCACGGAGGCCGCGCCGCCGCCGCACACCCTCTCCGCCCGCCAGTTCCTGAAGCAGACCGGCGCCGATGACGCCGAGGAGCTCTACGCCGAGCGCCGGGCCGAGGACCTGCGGGTCCTGGAGCGGCTCGACGTCGCCTGGCGTCACGCCGGACTGGTCGACGGGCTGTTCCGGCGGCTGCCGCGGCCCCGTCCGGGCACCGCGCGGCTGACCGGGCTGCTGCCCGAGCTGGCCCATGTGTACCCGACGTACCGGCTGCACCTGTCCAGGGGCCGGGTCTCCCCCCACGACGACGAGACGCTCCGCGCCGTCGGAGAGACGATCGACGCCCTCCTGCCCGGCACCTCCGGCGGTCTGGTCCTCGCCCCGCTGGGCGTGGGCGGGCACGCCGATCACGTCCTCGTCCGCACCGCCGCCGAGCGCTGCGGACGCCCGGTCGTGTACTACAGCGACTTCCCGTACAACCAGCACGCCGACCCCGACGCCCGGTTCACCGCCCGGCACCGGCTGATCGCCCGCGACTGGGAGCGCGGACTCGACCGGAAGGCCGAGCTGATCCGGGGCTACGCGACCCAGGCCGACGCCCTGTTCCCCGAGGGCCGCGTCCCCCGGTCACCCGAGATCTACCTCGTCCCCGAGACGGCGGACGCGACGGTCCGCCCCCGGTCGACGCACCCGGCACCGACGCGCGAGGCCCGCGGGGTCGGTGCCCCCGGAGGTGTGTCGTGACCCTCCCGCGCACCGCCCCCTCGTCCGCCCGGACCGACCCGGCCACGGTGGTCCCGCCCTCGCCGGCCCGTCGGCGCATCCGGCCCGAATCGGTGCCGACGGCGGTGTACGCGGCCGGGGCGGCGCTGCTCACCGTGATCCTTCGCCTGGTGGAGATCAGCCGGGCGGGCGACCTGTTCATCGACGAGCCGATCTACCGGCAGCTCGGGGAGAGCGCCGCGGCGGGCGGCTTCCCCCGTACCGACGAGGGCCTGTTCTTCCTGCACCCGCCCGGCTACTTCTACGTGGAGGCCGGTTGGACCAAGCTCGTCGGGGGGCACTCCGACATCATCGCGGGCGTGCACTCCTCGCGGGTGCTCAACGCGCTGCTGGCCGGTGTCACCGCGGCCCTGATCGTCTTCCTCGTCGCCCGGGTGCGGTCGCGCGGCGCCGGCGTGGTCGCCGGTCTGGTGTTCGCCCTGGACCAGTTCTGCATCCGGCAGAACAACCGGGTGCTCCTGGAGACCGGGACGATGGTGTGGATCCTCGCGGGCTATCTGGTCCTGGTGGGTCTCACCCGCGCCGAATCGCCGCCCCGGCCACGGGCCCGGGCGCTGCTCGCCGGGCTGTTCTTCGGTCTGGCGATCCTGACGAAGGACCACGCGGTGCTGATCACCGTGCTGCCGCTGCTCGCCGCGCTGCTGCTCGGCTGGGGTCCACCCCGCAGGCTCGTCGCCCTCACCACCGGGGTGGCCGTCCTCTCGTACGTCGTGTACGTGGCGTTCCTGGCCGGGTTCGGGCACTTCGACGAGTTCTGGGAGGCCAAGACGTCCGGCGTCCGCCGGCTCCTCGGGGTCGTGCAGGAGACCGGTTTCAACGCCGAGGGCACTCCCTCGCTCTCGGGCCGTCTCCTCGCCGAACTCCCCGGGTACGGGGTCACGTACCTCCTGCTCGCCCTCACGCCTGTCGCGCTCTTCCTGCTGCTGCGCCGCAAGGAGCCGGTGTACCGGCTGCTCGCGCTCTTCCACGCCTCGGCGATCGTCACCCTCGGGTACGCGCTCGGCGTGGGCACCCTGGAGGAGCAGGCCCTGTACCTGCTGTTCGTGCCCAACCTGGTGGCGCTCGCGGTCACCGTGCCGATGCCGTCCCGCAGCCGGCCCGGACTGCGCCTGGCGGCCTGGGCCGCCCTCGTCGCCGTACTCGCCGCCCCCGCCGCGGTGTACGCCCGCGACCGGTGGACCCCCGACGACGGCTTCGACCGCCTCCGCGCCTTTCTGCTCACCCATGTGCCGGCGGGCAGCGGGATCGTCACGGTGGACGGGCAGCGGACCCGGGGCGTGACGAGCTGGGCGCTGAACGACACCTACCGGCTCGGCAACTGGGTGACGCCGGAAGAGCAGGCGGCCAACGACGCCCACTATGTGATCGTGCCGTGGCGGGTCGTCGAGCAGGGGTACGGGCGTTCCTCGCTGACCGAGGTGGAGCGGCTCACCGCCGGGCTGCGGCCGGTGTTCGCGTTCGACGGACCCACGTACGGCACGCTCGCCCTGTACCGGCTCCCGGCACCGCTGCCGGGGCCCGACCTGACGCAGCTCGCGGCGCCCGGCGCCACGGTGACGGGGCCGCCGCTCTCCGCGCCGGAGGTGGGCGATGCGCCACGCTGAGCGGCGTCCCCGCGTCCTGCTCCTGACCAGCAGTCCGCTGGACGGGGCGGAGGGATGCGACGTCCGGCTCGCCTCCGACGTCCTCGGGTCCCTGCCGGACGTGGACTTCGTCTGGTTCTCCCAGTGGCCGGGCCGTCGGCAGCCTCCGCCGGAACGCGGACGTCCCGTCCGCATCCTCTCCCGCGACGGTGTGCCGCACCTTCCGGAGCGGGTGCAGTCCGCGCTCGCCGGGGCCGTGCAGGCCCGCCGGGTCGACCTGGTGCACGCCTTCCTCACCATCGGCCGCACCTTCCCGGCCTTCTCCCGGCTGCGCCCACTGCTGCTCGGCGGCCGGCCCGTCGTCCACACCGTGCCCGGGGCGATGCACACCCGCTACCTGGCGCGCAGCAGGCCGCTGGGGACGACGGTCGCCCTGTCGGAGTCGATGGCACGCCGGCTGCGGGCAGCGGACTTCGGGGACGTACGGGTCGTTCCCCCCATGATCGGGCTGGACTCGTGGCCGTATCTGCCGCGCCCCGAGGGTTTCCCGGTGGTCCTGTTCGCCGGGCACCACGATCCGCACGGCGGGGCGGAGACGGCGATCGACGCGGCGGCGGAGGCCGCCCGGACGGGTGCCCGGTTCCGGCTGGTGCTCGCGATGCGCGGACGGCCGGGGCAGGACAACGCGGCGCTCGACGAAGCACTGCGCGAGCGGGCCGGAGCGGCGGGTCTCACGGACTTCGAGGTGCTCGGATACGTCGACGACATGCGCGCGCTGCTCGCCACCGTCCATGTGCTGCTGTTCCCGCCGGCCGTGCTCGGCGGCAAGGCGGACATTCCCCTCACCGTGCTCCAGGCGCTGGCCTCGGGGCGTCCGGCGATCCTCAGCGACCTCCCGCAGTTCTCCGACTTCGGGCACGCCGTGCTGCGGGCCCCGGCGGGCGACGCGCGCCGCACCGGGCAGCAGCTGGCGTGGCTGCTCGACCAGCCGCGCTCCTGGGACGTGCTCGCCGAGCGGGGCCGGTCCCTGGTCGAGGAACGCTTCGGTCCCGAGCGCTTCGCCGCCCGCTACGCGGCCCTGTACCGGGAACTGCTGTCATGACCGGCCGGCGGCGGCCGGGGTCCCGGCGCGGGCCGGCCGTGCTCGCCGTTCTCACGGTGGTCCTGCTCCTCGTGGGGGCGTTCGGTGTGCTGCGGCACGACGCCCCGGGCCCGGAACCGGAGGCGTACTGGTACGGCACGCTCCAGACCGATCCGGACCGGGCCTCCACCGAGTACGAGCACGGCATCCGGGTGGCCCACCTCCAGATCGACTGGGGCAGGTTCGAGCCGGAGCAGGGCGTGTACGACGAGGAGTACGCGCGCGAGGTACGGGACACCCTGGGCGTCTTCCATCAGGCGGGGCTGCGCGTCGAGGCGGGTCTGGGCCTCAATCATCCGCCGCCGTGGCTGCCGGACGCCTTCCCCGAGTCGGTCTTCGTGAACCAGCTCGGCGAGCGGTCCACCAGCACTCCGAACATCGTGTTCAGCGAGCCCGTACGGGAGCACGTCGCCGAGTACGCGCGCGCGGTGGACCGGCTCATCGGTCTCGACAACTTCTGGGCGGTCCGGGTGGGCGTCAACGAGAGCGGCGAGTTCGCCTACCCCTCGCCGCTGTCGGAGAGCGACGGTCCGCCCGAGTTCTGGGCCTACGACAGCCACGCCCAGCGGAGCAGCCCGTACCCGGGCTGGCGGCCCGGCGAGAGCACGTACCACGGGAAGCCCTTCACCCGGGAGCAGGTGGCCCGCTGGTACGACTGGTACGTCGGGGCACTGGCCGGAGCCGTGAACTGGCAGCTCGGCCTCTACACCTCGCTCGGCTACGAGGGAGCCCTCAAGGTCCTGATTCCCGGGTCGGGCTTCTACCCCTCGGACCTGAAGACGGCGATCGACGCGCGGCTCGTGGACACTCCGACGATCCGGCTCGTCGCGCGCGGCGCGGGCTTCTTCCTGTCGCTCCCCCTGGTGGCGCACCGGGACACGGTGCGGATCGTCACCACGGCCCTGGTGGACGGCACGGGCACCCCACGGGACAACGGCTGTTCGCCCGCCGACGCGAGGACCGACGTCACGGCCCCGGACGACGCGGTGGTGCGGGACTGGTCCTCGTCCCGCTGGGTGGCGGCGGTGGCCCGGAGCGCGGGATTCACCCGGCTGACCGGCGAGAGCGCGGGACCGCAGGTGTACCCGTACCGGCCGGGGGTGACGGAGGCGGCGTACCGGCAGATGGCGTCCTGCGGCCTGGAGGGCATCATGTGGGCCTTCGACGGCCAGCTCTACGACGGGACTCCCGGCTCGTCCCTGCGGGAGTACGCGGAGACGATCCGGCGTCACCGGTGAGGCGTGGCCGTGCGGGTGCGCTCGGCGGTGAGGAGCAGGATGCCGGAGTCCCCGTACTCGGGCAGGGTGCGGTCCTTGGCGAGCCGGGAGACGCGCAGCCCCGTGGTGAGGGGCGTGAAGACGGTCCGCAGGGCGGCCTCGTCGACCGGCAGGGCGGGCCAGACCGGTCCCGTGCCGATCCGATAGCTCGGCATGCGTTCCATGAAGGCGGCGAGGATCCGGCCGCCGGGACGGACCGCGCCGACGAAGGCCTCGCAGAGGGCGGTGAACTCGCCGAGGTCCTCGGTCACGCTCTCGGCGACGAAGTTCATCGAGACGAGGTCGTAGGTGCCGGGGACCAGATCCCCGGTGGTCCCCGGGACGACCCGCACCGGCCGGAGCGCCTCGGCACAGCTCGTCGGAAGAGCGGGGTCGAGCGAGCGGCAGAGGGCGTAGAAGGGCTGCCAGCTGTCGTCCGGGCCCCGCGCGAGCTGGCCGCGGAGGTAGCGGACGCTGGCGGCGCTCGGTTCGAGGGCGTCGATGCGGCGGGCGGCCGCGCCCGCCGGCATCAGCGGGTAGAGGTTGGGCCCCGCGCCCAGTTCGAGGGTGCGGTCCAGGCCGCCGGGGGCGTAGCGCCGGTAGACGGCGGAGTGGTGGCGGATGACGCCGATGTCGATGGGGTGGAGCTCGCGGTAGTTCTCGGCGAGGTAGTCGGCGACGGGCCAGGCGTTCCAGTCGGCGTCCCGGTTGCGGCGCACCCGCGGCGCGCTCGACCGGACCGCCTCCGGCCGGTCCGTCACGTCTCCGACCTCCGGCCGGCCGCGAGGGCCCCGCGAGGTTCCGGTCCGGGGTGCTGCAGGGCGAAGCGGCCGGCGAGCCGTGTGAGGGCCGCGCAGAGTTCCTCGATCTCCTCGTCGGTGTTGGCGGCGGTGACCTGGACGCGGAAACCGACCCGGTCGCGCGGGACCAGCGGGTAGGAGGCGAGCGTCACGTAGATGCCGTGCTCCCACAGGAAGGCGGCGACGCCGTCGAGGTCGTCGGAGTCGGCGAGCGGGATCTCGATGATCGGCAGCCCGTCGGTGTTGGGTGTGACGATGCCCAGGCCGCGTACGTGCGCGAGGACGCGTGCCGTCTTGCGGTAGAGGTCCGCCCGGATCTCGTCCCCGCGCTCGTCGTTGACGTCGAGTCCGGCGAGGGCGGTCGCGAGCGAGGCCGTGGGCGACGGCCCGGAGTACAGGTACGGGGCCGCCGCCACCTTGAGGTGGTCCTTGAGCCACTTCGGTACGGCGAGGAAGGCCAGGAGCGAGGAGAACGCCTTGGAGAAGCCGCCGACCAGGACCAGGTCGTCGTAGGTCTCGCCGAGGTGGCGGACGATGCTGTTGCCGCGCGAGCCGTACGGGCTGCTCTCGCCGGGGCCCCGCTCCCCGATGACGCCGAAGCCGTGGGCGTCGTCGACGTACAGGAGTGCGCCGTTCTCCCGGCAGACCCGGGCCAGGGTGGGCAGGTCGGGGAAGTTGCCGGTCATGCTGTTGACGCCGTCCATGCAGACGAGCCGGCTCGCGTCGGCGGGCGCGCCGCGCAGCAGTGCCGCCAGCTCGTCGGGCCGTTCGGCATGGAAGCGGTGGAGCTCGGCGCCTTGGCCGCGGGCGGCGACACAGCCGTCGTACACGGTGCGATGGGCCTGCGCCTCGACGAAGACCTGCCCGGTGCCGGCGAGGAGCGGGATCACCGACTGGTGGATGAGGGTGATGGTGGGGAGCAGCAGGGTGTCGGAGGCGCCGAGGAGTTCGGTCAGCCGCTCCTCGATCCGGGGGTAGAGCCGGGGGCTGCCGATGAGCCGGGACCAGCTGGGGTGGGTGCCCCACCGTCTGACCTCGGGTTCGATCGCCGCGATGACCGTCGGGTCGAGGTCGAGGCCGAGGTAGTTGCAGGAGGCGAAGTCGATGAGCCAGTCCTCGCCGACCCGGATGCGACGGCCGTCGATCTCGTCGATGACGGCGTCGCACATCCGGCTGGTCCTGTGAAGGTGTTCGAGGTCGCGCCAGCGGGACGCGTTCGGGGGGCGCGCCACCCGTGCGGCCGGGCGGACGGCGGGACGGACGGCGGGGCGGACGGGCGGACGTTCGCCGGTCGGCAGGGCGCGATGCAGATAGGACTCGGTCTGATGGCCGGTCATGGGGCGGGCGAAGAGATAGCCCTGCCCGTACCGGCAGCCCATGTCGGCGAGGAGTGCCCGCTGTTCCTCGTGCTCGATGCCCTCGGCGACGACCTGGAGCCCGAGGACGTCGGCGATGCGCACGATGCCGTCCACGAGCGCCACCTGCTGCGGGTCGGTCGTGATGTCGTCGATGAACGACTTGTCGACCTTGAGGACGTCGATGGGGAACTCGCGGAGGTAGCTGAGCGAGGAGAAACCCGTACCGAAGTCGTCGATGGCGATGGAGACGCCCATGTCCTTGAGGGCGGCCATGGTGGTCTTGATCTGGGCGTCCCTGCGCATGAGCACGCTCTCGGTGAGCTCCAGGACGAGCGAGCCGGGTTCGAGCCCCGAGGAACGCAGGGTGCGGCGTACGCCGTCGAGGAACCCGGGGTCGCGGAACTGACGGGCGGAGACGTTGACGCTGGCGTACAGGGGGGACTTCCGGGGGCGGGCGCGCTGCCAGCGGGCGATGTCGAGCGCGGCGTGCTCCAGGACCCAGGCGCCCAGCGGCATGATGTGGCCGCTCTCCTCGGCCAGGGCGATGAACTGGTCCGGCGGGACCATGCCGCGGCGGGCGTGCGGCCAGCGGATGAGGGCTTCGAGTCCGGCGGGGGCGCCGTCGCGGACCTCCACGATCGGCTGGTAGCGCAGGGCGAACGCGTGGTCGGCGATGGCGGTGTCCATGCCCGCCTGGAGTTCGTGCCGGGCGACGAGCCGGGAGTGGAACTCGGGGTGGAAGAGCCGCCATCTCTTCTTGCCCGCGGCCTTGGCCGCGTAGAGGGCGAGGTCGGCGTGGCCGAGGAGCTCCTCGGCGTGGGCGCTGTCGAGGACGGTCGCGACGCCGACGCTGGTCGACACGGAGACCGCCCCGTCGGTGAGGTGGAAGGGCTGGCTCAGCGTGTGCACGATCTCGGCCGCCAGGGCCTCGGCGTCGCGGGGTTCCCGCGCCCCCTCGATGAGGACGGCGAACTCGTCGCCGCCGAGCCGGGCCGCGGTGTCGGTGAGCCGCAGGACGGAGGTGAGGCGGCGGGCGACGGCGACGAGGAGTTCGTCGCCGACGGAGTGCCCCATGGTGTCGTTGACGACCTTGAAGTCGTCGAGGTCGACGAAGAGCATGCAGGTCAGGGTGGATTCGCGGCGGCCTCGGAGCAGGGCGCGCTCGACCCGTTCGAGGAGGAGGACGCGGTTCGGGAGCCCGGTGAGCGAGTCGTGGAAGGCCCGGTGGGTCAGCTCGCGTTCCAGTTTCCGCTGCTCGGTGACGTCGCGGAGGGTGAGGACGAGGCCGTGCACGGTGTGTTCGTCGCGCAGATTGCTGCAGCGGACCTCGACCTCCAGATCGGCGGAGCCGCCGTGGATCAGCTTCCAGTCGTCCCGGGTGTCGACGGCGGAGCGGGTCCGCGCGTCGGCCAGGACGCGCAGGGCGGCGGCCGTGTCGGAGGGTGCGACGAGGTCGGTGAGCGGGGTGCCGGGGAGCAGGGAGCGGCCGAACATGGCCTCGGCCGAGGGGCTGGCGTAACGGACGGTGTCGTCGTCGTCGACGATGAGGATGACGTCCGAGGTGTTGTGCACGAGGGTGCGGAAGTAGGCCTCGCTGGTACGGCGGTTGACCTCCTCGCTGAGCTCGAAGCGTTCGAGGGCCAGGGCCGCCTGGGAGGCGAGGGACTGGGCGGGGCCGGAGATCTCGGCGAGCTTCTTCTCGGTGCCCGCGAGGAGCAGGACACCGAGCAGCGGTTCGGTGCCCGCCGGGGCCTGGATTTCCAGGGGGCAGAGCAGGACGAACGGTTCGGGTGCGAGCTCCGCGGCGACGGCGGGGTCGAGCCGGGTGACGGAGAGGAGCCGGGTGCCCTGGGAGACGGTCTCGGGCCAGGCCGTCATCGGCGGCAGGGTCGGTTGGTCGGGGGGCGGGGTCGGCTCGGTGGATTTCCGGGCCGACCCGGTCGGGCCCCGGTCCGACCTGCGGGAAGGCCCGCCCGAAGGCCCGCCCCAAGGCCCGGTCGGAGACCCGCCCGAGGACCCGGTCGGAGGCCGGGTCAGCGCGTCCGTGCGACAGCTCCAGGGGTGACTCGTGGTGGCCACAGCGCCGAGGCCGCCCTTGCGGTCCCTGGTGAGGAGGAGGACCCGGTGACCGGTGCCGGGGCCGAAGAGAGTGGCGGAGGCCGTCTCCACGGCGCCCGCGACCTCGCGGGGGCTCAGGGCGGCGACGAGGGAGGCGGCGGCCATCCGGAGGCTGCGTTCGCGGGCCTCGGCCTTGCCGTGGTCGTTCATCATGCCCCAGAGCCGGGCCAGGACGAGCAGGAACATCAGGGCGGAGAAGATCGCGATGACGGCGATGTCCTGGCCCCGGTCGTGGCGCAGCGACTGGACGAGCAGCAGGGCGGGGGCGACGAGCGAGGCTCCCGCGAGCAGCGCGAGCCGCCGCTCGGCCACGTGCGGCGCCGGTTCGGGGGCGCGCTCGGTGAGGCCGGTCATCGAGGGGTGGAGGGCGGCGAGGCCCCAGGCGGTGAAGAAGACGACCCACCCCAGGTCCCAGGGGGTGCCGACCTGCCAGGTACCCCTGATCTGAAGGGTGCTGTAGATGACGTCGGAGGCGAGGATGCCGCAGGTCCCGAGGGTGAGGAGCTGCACGGACCGGGATCTGAGGCCGCCGGGGACGAGGAGCCGGGCGAGCATCGCGAGCATCAGCACGTCGCCGAGGGGATACGCGATGGAGATGGCCTTCTCGGTCCAGCTCATCTCCTCGCTCCGGGCCAGCGGGGTGATGAGGTTGACCCAGGACAGCAGGGCGAGGCCAGAGGTGAGGATCAGCGCGTCGAGGACGACACCGAGGTCGCGGCCGACGGCCCGGTAGCGGATGAAGCCGAAGAGGCCGACGGCGAACAGCGGATAGGTGACCAGGTACAGCGCGTCGGCCACCGAGGGAAAGGGCCTGGTCTGGCCGAAGAAGGCCTCCAGGGCGTTGTACGCGGTGTCGCCGCCCACGAAGGCGAGATTGGCGGCCGCGAGCACCAGCCACGGCCAGCGCCGTGAGGGCTTGTGCAGATGGACTCCGACGAGGATGGCGACGACGCCGCCGAGTCCGATGAGCGCCCAGAGGACGGTGTGCCGGCTGGGGAACTGCAGATAGGCGACCGTCAGCAGCGTCACGACGAGGAGGTACAGCAGCGTCCACCGGCGTAGTGCCCCGGTCGCGGTCAGCGGCCGGTTCGGGTGGCGCAGCGACATTGTCGACCGCCCCCTTGCCGGGTCGGACGGACGCCGTCGGGAGCGCCCTGGTCGCGGATAGGACCCCGTACGGTGTCCATTCTCCGGGGCCCCCGGGACGGCTGCATCTCGGCGCGTGGCGGGGCCGCTCCGACGAGCGCCCTGCGTCCGCCACGACCGGACGGCCCGGCGTCGCCCGCAGCGGCCGGGTGGCCGGTGCGCGAGGTGCGGGTGGTGAGTGCGCCAGGTGGCCGGGGGCCGGTGCGCCAGGTGGCCGGATGGCCCGGCGTCGGCCGCGGCCGGGGGCAGGTGCCGCGAGGTGGCCGGGTGTCAGGAGGAGGCGCGGACCACGAGTTCGGTGGGAAGCATGCGGCGGGGCTGCTCGTCCGGTTCGCTGGGGGCGGCGATCTCCTCCAGGAGCAGCCGGGCCATGGTGCGGCCCATCTCCTCGATGGGCTGGCGGACGCTCGTCAGCGGCGGGTCCATGTGCCGGGCGACGGCCGAGTCGTCGACACCGACGAGGGCGACGTCCTCGGGGACCCTGCGGCCCGCCTCGCGCAGGACGTTCCGCGCACCCGCGGCCATGACGTCGGAGGCGGCGAAGACGGCGTCCAGGTCCGGCCTGCGATCCAGGAGTTCCCGCATGGCGCGCCGCCCGCCGTCCTCGGTGAAGTCACCGTTCGCGACGAGCTGTTCGTCGAGGACGAGTCCGGCCTCCGACAGGCCCTCGCGGTAGCCGTCGAGGCGGCAGCGGGCCACGTACATGTCGAGCGGTCCGGTGATGGTGGCGATGGCGCTCCGGCCGCGCGCGGAGAGATGGGCGACGGCGGTCCGGCCGGCGCCGGTGTTGTCGGAGTCGACGAAGGCGACCCGCTCGTCCTCGGTGCGGCGGCCGTTGAGGACGGCGGGCAGTCCGAGGGCGCGGACCTGGTCGGGCAGCGGGTCGGCGCCGTGGACGGAGACGAGCAGGACGCCGTCGACGCGCTGGGCGGCGAGGTACTGCTCGAAGCGCTGCCGCTCCTGCTCGCTGCGGATCAGGGTGAGCAGCAACTGCTTGTCGGCATCGGCGAGTTCGCTGCTGACTCCGCGGATGATGTCGAGGAAGTACGGCTCGGCGAAGAGCCGGGCCTCGGTCTCGGGGATCACCAGGGCGACGGCGTCGGTCCGACTGCCCGCCAGCGCGCGGGCGGCCCGGTTGGGGACGTAGCCGAGTTCGGCGACGGCCTGCTCGACGGCGGCCTTGGCCTGTTCGCTCACCCGGGGGGAGCCGTTGATGACCCGGGACACCGTGCCGCGGCCGACTCCGGCCCTGGCCGCGACCTCCTCCAGGGTGGGCCTGCCGGTCTGCCGCCCGCTCACCGCCATGTGCCGCTTCTCCCCTCGGGCCGCCGCCCCGCCTGCGTGTGCACGCGAACCTATCAGGCGGGACGGCGTCCGCCCGGGGTGCCGGGGGAACCCCCTGGCGCGGTGCTCCGGGGCGCCGGGGCGGGATGCCGGGGAACGGGCTCGGGCTCGGCGCTCCCGGGTACGGCGGAGGGCTCAGACGCCGGTCGGGGCGAGCTCGGCCATGGCGCCCCAGCCCTGCTGCGGGACCTCGACGTTGATGATCTCGGGCGTGGTGGCGATGGCTCCGGCCATGGCCGCGAGACCGGCGGTGAAGTGCGGGGAGGCGACGTGGGCGGCGCCCGCCTCGGCGTCGGCGAAGGCCTCCAGGAGAACGAAGACGTTCGGGTCGTCGACGCTGCGGGACCAGTCGAAGAAGAGGTTGCCGGGCTCCTCGCGGGTGGCGCGGGTGAAGTCGGCGACCAGGTCGAGCCAGCGGTCGGCGTGGTCGGGGCGGGCGGTGAACCGGACGGCGATGAAGATCATGCGTCAAGGCTGCGGCGCCACCGCCGGACGCGGCCAGCCGGTCCGGTCAGGATTCCGGCAGGGCCGGAAACTCGGGTACGGCGCGGGTGAGCGCGGCCCTGATCTCGCCCTGACGGCGTGCGAAGTCGGCGGTCGGCAGCGAGACGGACAGGGCGTGCACGATGCCGTCGCCGCGCTCGGGCAGGGCCACGGCGAGACAGGTGTACGCGAGGTCGGCCTCCCCCACCGAGACGGCGAAGCCCTGGCCGCGCACCCGGTCGACCTCGGCCTCGAAGCGCTCGGCTCCGGTGATCGTCCGCTCGGTGAAGCGGGCCATTCCGTGCTCCGCCAGATACCGGCGCCGCAGCGGACGGGGCAGCGCGGCGAGCAGGGCCTTGCCGTGGGCGGTGGCGTGGGCGCGCTGCTCGGGGCCCGGCGTGAAGGGGTGGGCGGCGTCGGTGACCGGGGCGGTGGTGTCGACGACGGTGATCAGACCGTCGCGGTAGGCGGTGTGGTAGGCCTCGGCGCCCGTGGCCCGGCGCAGCCGGCCGAGCAGCGCTCCGGTCCCGGCGTCGAGCCCGTGGTGCCGCTGGTGGGAGCGGTACAGGGCCGGGACGCGGGGGCCGGGGACGTACCCCTCGGCGGTGCGGACGAGGTAGCCGCGCGCCAGCAGGGGGCCGGTGAGGTGGTAGACGGTCGAGAGGGCGCAGCCGAGCCGCCGCGCGAGCGCCTTGGCCCCGACGGGCCGGTCGGCGTCGGCGACGGCGTCGAGGACGGCGAGGGCCCGGTCGACGGACTGGGGCCCGGGGCTCGGGGGCGAGGCAGGCATCGGTCCAGCTTAGGCGGAGGGGTGCGGGCCGGGTGCCGAGCGGTGCTGGGGCCGAGGGTGCGGGCGGGGCGCCGACCGGTGCTTCGGCCGAGAGTGCGGGCGCCGACCGTCGCTTCGACCGGATGCCGACCGGGGCCTCGGGTCAGGACTCCGGCAAGGCTCCGGCGAGGACCCCGGCCGGGCCCGCGAACGTTCCGTACCGACTCCGCTCCCCTCCGTATCCTCGCAGGTCAAACCACCCTTATGTGCATAAGACACTCTTTCGGCGTACCGTCGAGTGGTTCCCCCCATCCTCGACGCCACGGGAGAGCGTGTGCCCAGCTCCAGGACCGACCATGCCCCGACGCCTCACCAGGGGCGCAGTCCTCGTCTCCGGACAGCGGCGATCGCGACGGGTGTGGTCGCCGTCGCCGCGGGCGGCCTGTACGTGGCGGGCCTGGTGGCCACCGGCGACGACATATCCGCCGGCACGCGCGTCGGCGGTGTGGACATAGGCGGCATGAGCCGCGCGGAGGCGCGGGCCAAGCTGGCCGCCGAGGCTCCGGCCGCCTGGAGCGCGCCGATACCCGTGAAGGTCGGCGACCGCGCCGCGACCGTGGAGCCGGCCGCCGCCGGCATGACCGTGGACCTGGCGAAGACCGTCGACCTGGCCGCCGATCCCTCCCGTGACCCCTTCACCGTCGTCGGGCGGCTCTTCTCCTCCGGCGAGCGGGACATCCGGCCGGTTCTCGCGTACGACGCGGTGAAGGCGAAGGCGACCGTGGCCGGGCTGGCCGAGAAGAACGACCGCGCGGTCCGCGAGGGGTCCGTCGCCTTCCGCGAGGGCAAGGCCGTCTCGACCCATCCCGTGACCGGCCAGAAGCTGGACACCGGCAAGGCCGTCGAGACCCTGCGCGCCGCCTACCCCGCCACGGGCGCCGCGCCCGTCACCCTGCCCGTCGCGGTGACCGAGCCGAAGCTGCCCGCCGCCGAGGTGAGCCACTTCCTCGACACGTACGCGAAACCCGCCGTCTCCGGCCCCGTGACGCTCACGACGGGCGACCAGCGCCTGCGGATCTCCGCCGCCACGCTCGGCGACCACCTCACCGTGAAGACCGAGAACGGCCGGCTCACCGCCGCGCTCGACGCGGAGGCACTGCTGCGCGACCCGGACGTGGCGCGGCCCGTCGCCTCACTGTCGGGCGCGCCCGTCGAGGCCACCCTCGGGGTGCGGGACGGCAAGGTCGTGGTGGAGGAGGAGGGCAGGCCGGGGCACGAGGTGACCGCGAAGGCCCTCGGCGACGCCGTGACCCCGCTGCTCGCCAAGTCCGGCTCGGCGGCGCGGACCGCCCCGGTGAACACCACGGTCACCCAGCCCGAGCTGAGCTCCGCCTCGCTGGCCCGGCTCGGCATCACCGAGCAGATGTCGACGTTCACTGTGAACTTCCCCACCGCTCCGTACCGGACGACGAACATCGGCCGGGCGGCCGAGCTGATCAACGGCTCGATCGTGCAGCCCGGCGAGGTGTGGAGCTTCAACAAGACCGTGGGCGAGCGCACCCCGGACAACGGCTTCGTCGACGGCACGATGATCCTCGACGGCCAGTACCGCTCCGCACCCGGCGGCGGTGTGTCGGCCATGGCCACCACCGTCTTCAACGCCATGTTCTTCGCCGGGGTGAAGCCCGTCGAGTACGGCGCCCACTCCTTCTACATCGAGCGCTACCCGGCCGGCCGGGAGGCGACCGTCGCCTGGGGCACGCTCGACCTGAAGTTCCGCAACGACACCGGCAAGCCGATCTACATCAAGGCGGGCGCGACGGACTCCTCCGTCACCGTGAGCTTCCTCGGGACGAAGAAGTACGACTCCGTGGAGGCGGTCGCGGGCGAGCGCACCAACCTCAAGGAGCCCGCGAAGCGCGAGGGCACCGGTGAGGCCTGTATGCCGCAGCCTCCTCTCGAGGGCTTCGACATCACGGTGGACCGGGTGTTCAAGAACGGCGGCGCCGAGGTCAAGCGCGAGACCTTCAAGACCCACTACACCCCGCGCGACGAGGTCGTCTGCAAGCCGGCCGAAGGGGACACGGACGGCAGGTGACCCGTACACGGCCGTCGGGAGACGGACGCCCGGAAGGGTGTCTTCCCGTACGGCCGGGGCATGACTCCGGAGCACGGCCCACCAGGCCAGGGCCGCCCTCAACCCGCCGGAGGCACGCCTTGGCAGAGCGCAGCGACCCCTTCGAGCGGCTCCTCGGCGACGCCGTGCGCGCGGGCGTCTGCCCCGGCATGGTGTGGGCCGTGGGCGACGCCCGTACGACCCTGTCCGACGGGGCCGTCGGCCTGCTCGACCCGGCGCTCCCCGCCGAACGGATGCGCCGCGACACGCTCTTCGACGTCGCCAGCCTCACCAAGATCCTCGCTGTCTGGGCCGTGATCGGCACCCTCGTCGACGCCGGGAAGCTCGACCCGACCGCCCCGCTCGGCGGTTACTGGCCCGAGGCCGCGGGCCGGCCCCTCGCCGGGGTGACGGCGCACCATCTCCTCACTCACACCGCGGGCATGCCCCTGCGCGCCAACCTGCGGCATCTGTACGGCTCCGACCCGCGGGACGTCCGGGACGGCGTCCTCGCGGAGCCGCTGCGGCACCGGCCCGGGGAGGCCGTGGCGTACACCGACCGGGCGGCGCTGATCCTCGGCTACCTCGCCGAGCATCTGACCCGGCAGCCGCTCCCCCGGCTCGCCGAGGACCGGGTCTGGACTCCGCTCGCCATGACGGAGACGCGGTACGGTCCGCTGCCCGCCGCCGTCAGGGAACGGTGTGCGCCCACCGAGTACGACGAGGCCGGCGGCGCCCCGCTCAAGGGCGTCGTCCACGACTTCTCGACGCGGCTCCTCGGCGGAGCCTGCGGGATCGCGGGGGTGTTCACGACCGCCGCCGATATCGGCCGGTTCCTGCGCCATGTCCTCGCCCCGGTCCCCGGCACCTTCTCCGCCGACTGGACGGCCGCCTCGCTCCGTGTCCACACCGGTGAACTCGTCCCGCCGCGAGGCCTGTTCTGGCACCCGGCGCCGGGCACGGAGCCGGCGGACGACGTCTGGGCGCACTTCGGCTTCACGGGCACGGGCCTGTGGGTGTCACCGTCCCGGGGCCGCTGGGCGGTCCTGCTCACCAACCGCCTCCGTCTCACCCGCGACCCCGGCCCCCTGGCCCGGGTCAGGGACGTCTTCCGGGCCCTCGCCCTCCCGTGACCACCCGGCGAGGCTGCGGCGGCGATCGTGGCGCCGATGTCCGCCCAGGGGTCGGCCGAATTGGAGCGGTGAAGGGGGTGCGCGAGTGCGTCCGCCCGACAGGCGTGGCGCTCAGAGCCCGGCGAGCACGGACAGCCGGATCGCCTCGCCCTCGGACAGCGACCGTATCGGCTCGCCGGTCACCACCTGCCGCTTGGACTTCCACCCCCGCAGCCAGAGGCCGGCCGCCCAGCTCACTTCGAGCTCATCGCGTTCGAACCGCCGGTCGGCCACCTCCTGGTACGCCGCGAGGAACGCCGCCGTCTCCTCGACGGACGGGGCCACATAGGCCGCGGCGATTCCCACGATGACCGCCTCCGTCTCCAGGATCGCGCTGCCCCAGTCGTACGCGACGTGGAGCTCCTCACCGCGCCAGCGGAAGTTCTCCCGGAACCGGTCGCCGTGGCCGACGACCCTCGGCGCCTGCCAACAGGCGATCCGTTCGCGCGCGTCCCGGCAGCCGGAGGTCGACACCGGCGGCCAGCGGACGGGCGGTGCGCACAAGCGTTTCGAGGGCCGACGCGAACGGCCACGGAGCCCGCCCCGAAGACGGGAGTTCGTCCCCTCCGCCGACCAGTGCTTCGACGGAGGCGGTCCACCTCCCGAGCGGAGTGGGCCCGAGGACCGGCTCGGGAGCCGGATACCCGGAAGCGTGCAGCAGACTCTGCACGGCGAAGCAGCCTTCGAGACGGGCGGCCGGCTTCCGAACCTTGATGACGACCTCTCGGCCGTCGGCGAGCACGACGCCGATCACGACCGAAGGCCGACCGCTCCGGAAGCGCTCGGCCGCAATCCTCGACCCGAGGTGGTGCGCACACCACTGGTCGAGCCGGTCGGCATCGATGCGAGGGAAGTCCATGGGCCGAACCTTATGGGCCAACGTCGAACGGCCCCTCTCGCCTGACTCACAGTCAGCCAGTGGACACTAGGAACGCGACTGGTTCGGCCGCCCCTGCATGGCCACTCTGGACCCCCCGCCGACCCCGCACCTCTGCGGCTGCGGCGACTACGGCGGCTCGGGCGGCGAAGAACCCTGCCTGAACACCTGGACCGAATTCACCGGCCCGGACTTCGGCGAGGGGTCGCCCACCGTGACCTGCGAGCACACGGAATCCGAGCACGCCCAGATCTGACCGGTCAGGAGGACGCAGATGTCCGAGTCGAAGCGGAACGACAGGACCGACGCGCAGTCGCGGATGGTGGCCGAGGCCGCTGCGCTGCTCGTCGAGGCGCAGGACAAGGCCGCGGCGATGATCCACGAGTCGGGGCTGGAACTGAGCTCCGAGGAGCGGAACTCGCTCGAATTCAGCTGTTCCGGACAGCTGCCGCATCCGCTGCTGCCGCTACAGGGGCTCGGGTGGCGACGATCCCTGCCGGACGACGTTCCCCGACCACGGCGGTGTGGGCGGAGACCAGTGGGTGCGATGCGGGCATTCCAAGGCGACCCACGGCGTGTTCTGAGTCCCGGTTCCTCCGGGGACCACACGGCCGCACCCGACGAAATTCGCGTGCCGCTCTCCGGCGACTCTGCGAGCCTGCACCTCGATCGCACGATCTTGGACGAGCTCGACGTGTACGGAGTGCGCAACGATGGGTTTCACGCTTGAAGGACCGGTCCTGGAGGGCGCGCTCGTGCGCCTGGAGCCGCTGGGGCAGCACCATGCGGCCGGGCTGGCGGAGGCCGCGGAGGAGAACCGGGACTCCTACCGGTTCACCGTGGTGCCGGGGCGGGAGGAGGTCGGGGCGTACATCGAGGCGCGGCTCGCCGGTGTGCTCGCCGCCTACGCGCAGGTGAGCGTGGCGACCGGCCGCGTGGTCGGCCACACCTCCTTCCTGGACCCGCGGCCGTGGCCGTCCGGCGAGGGTCTCTGCGCGGTCGAGATCGGCTACACCTGGCTCGCGGCCTCCGCCCAGGGCACGGGGGTGAACACGGAGGCGAAGTACCTGCTGTTCCGGCACGCCTTCGAGGAGTGGGGCGCGGCCCGGGTGGACCTCAAGACGGATGCCCGCAACGCCCGCTCCCGGGCGGCGATCGCGAGCGTGGGCGCCACCTTCGAGGGCGTCCTGCGGAACTGGTCGCGCTCCTGGGCCCCCGGGGACGACGGCCTCCGGGACAGCGCGATGTTCTCGATCATCTCCTCGGAATGGCCCGAACGCCGGGCGGCACTGGAAGAGCGCCTGGCGGTCGGGCGGTCCGTCTAGACCGTGTCCGGCCGTGATCCGCCGGGCAGCGCCCGGCCGGGATCGGGAAGGGCCGCGAGTCCTTCGAGGCTCTCGTCGATCCGCTTGGTCAGATTGTGTTCGCGGGCGAGGTCCAGGCAGGTCTCCCAGGTCGCGCGGGCCGCTGCCCACTCCCCGAAATGGTGGTGGGCGCGGGCCGTGAAGACCAGGCAGTCGGCCGTCCCGCCGACGTCCTCCATCCGGTGCCGGATGCCGAGCGCCTCCGTGAGGGCAGCGAACGACTCGTCGCGGAGGCCGAGATCGCGGAGGATGTCGCCGTACTTGGTGAGGCTCGTGGCGAGGAACACCCAGTGGCCGTCCGCCCTCAGCAGCTCGATCACCCGCAGACAGTCCGCGGCCGCCTGCTCGACGTCCCCGAGCAGCTGGCGGGCGTCGGCGATCCTGCTGAGCACGAGCGCCTCACCCCGGGTGTTGCCGGCCTCCCGGTACAGGTCGCGGGAGAGTTCGGCGTACACGAGCGCCTGCTCGGCGTCCTCGATCTGGGAGTAGAGGCCCGACATGTTGCCGAGGATCGAGGCCCGGGCCAGCATGTCCCCGCGTGCCGTGAAGAGGTCCAGGGCGATGCGGAGGTGTTCGAGGCAGGCCTCGTTGCGGAAGGCCATGCCGTGGGCGACGGCCGTCCGCCGGTGCAGCCAGGCCTGGCCGAGGGTGTCGTCGTGGGCGCGGGCGATGTCCATCGCCTGCCCGAGACAGGCGTCCCACTCGGCCGTCCACCAGTGTGTTCCCGCGTATCCGAAGAGCCCCACGGCGAGCCGCCACGCCATGTCGGAGCGGCCCAGCTCCCCGGCGCGGGTGAGGGCGTCCCGGATGGCCGGGAGTTCCCTGGTGGTCCAGCGGATGGCCTCGTCGTCGTCGGCGAACCCGGGGAGCGACAGGGGTTCCCCGGTCTCCCGTTCCAGCGGCGGCGGGGACTGTGTCTCCCGGGTGGCCGCGAGCGACGCGGCCGCGAGCGCCGTGACGTACCAGGAGAGCAGCCGGAGGGTGGCGGTGTCGCGCTCGGTCCTCGTGTCCTCCTCCTCGCCCCGCTGCCAGGCGTATTCGCCGAGGAGGTCGTGGAGCACGTACCGCTCGGGTTCGGGGTTGAGTACGAGGTGGGCGTCGGCCAGTACGTCGAGGACGGCCGCGGCGCGGACCTCCGTGACGTCGAGGAGCGCGGCGGTGGACTGCGGGGTGACCTGGTGGCCGGACCAGACCCGGCCGAGCAGCCGGAAGGCCCGCGCGGCCTCGCGCTCCAGGGGCTGGGCGCTCTCCCGCATGGCCACGTAGCTCATGGCGAAGGTCCGCTGGACGTCGAACGTGCCCATGGCGAGGGTTTCGAGGCGGCCCTGGTGGGGGGTGAGTCGTTTCGCCATCAGCGCGAGCGGCCAGGAGGGGCGGGAGGCCAGCCGGCCGCCGACGATGTGCAGGGCGAGGGGCAGGCCCCCGCAGGCGGCCATGATGTCGGCCAGTGCCTCCGGCTCGTGGCGTACGCGGTCGGCGCCGGCGAGTGTGGCGAGGAGCGCGTGCTGCTCGGGCTCGGGCAGCGGGGCGAGCGGGACCTTGACGGCGCCGGGCAGGTCCGCGAGGAGCTGCCTGCTGGTGATCAGGGCGGCGCTCGGCCCGCCGGCCGGGAGCAGGGGGGCCACGTGGGCGGCGTTGCGCGCGTTGTCGAGGACCAGCAGGACGCGTCGCTCGGCGAGCGCGGCGCGCAGGAGGAGGGCGCGGTCGTCGGTGTCCTCGGGGAGGGTGTCGTGGTGCACGCCGAGGTCCGAGAGGAATCGGGCGAGCAGCTCGTCGGCCGTGCGGGCGCCGTGGACGCAGTAGCCGCGCAGGTCGGCGTAGAGGACGCCGTCCGGGAAGGTCTCGCGCACGCGGTGGGCGACGTGGACGGCGAGGGCGGTCTTGCCGACCCCGCCCATGCCGGAGATGACGACGGGCCGGATGGAGGCGGGCGGCTTCGCGGGGCCGTCGGCGTCGGTGTCCCGGCCGCCGGTGGCCGCCGTGGCGGTGCCGTCGACGCCCCGGTCCGCGGCGGCGCCCGCCGGGCCGGCGCCCGGGGCATCCTCCGCACCCTGCCCGTCCCCCGCCGCCCCGAGCAACGCCCGCAGGGCCGCGATCTCGGCCCCTCGGCCGGTGAAGGCGTCCCCTTCGCAGGGCAGCTGGAAGGGCGGCCGCGGGGAGGCGGGGCGTGCGTGGGCGCGTGGACGGGGCGCGGCCTCGCCCGCGAGGACCTCCTGGTGGGCCCGCTGGACGGCGGCGCCCGGTTCCGTGCCGAGCTCGTCGACGAGGCTGCGGCGCAGCCGCCGGTAGACGGAGAAGGCCTCGGCCTGGCGGCCCGACCGGTGCAGGGCGAGCATCAGGCGCCGGTGGAAGCCCTCCCGCAGGGGGTGCTCCGCCGCCAGGGTGCCGAGGGGGGCGACGGCTTCGTGGTGCCGTCCGAGGTGGAGTTCGGCGTCGAAGCTCCATTCGAGGGCCTGGAGGCGGGCTTCCACGAGCTGGTGGACCCGGAGCGCGGGTCCCTCCGCGTCGGCGAAGGGGGCCAGATCGGCGAGGGGTGTGCCCCGCCACAGCAGCATGGCGAGGGCGGTCTCGCGCCGGACCTCCTCCCAGTCCTCGCGCCGGTGCGCGTGGCGGACGGCCCGGACCCGGGCCTCGAAGACGTCGGCGTCGAGCTCCCCCTCGTGGACGAGCAGCTGGTAGCCGGGGGCGACGGTGCGCAGCCGCTCCTCGGGCCCGTGGTCCGGGGTGGTGAGGACCCGGCGCAGCCGGGTGAGGTGGTTGGCGAGGGCCGCGTCGGCGCTGGCGGGCACGGACTCGCCCCAGAGGGCCTCTTTGAGGGTGTCCCTGGAGACGGCGCGGTTGGCCTGGAGCAGGAGTGCGGCGAGGAGGACGCGGACCTTGGGCCCGGTCACGGGACGAAGCTCCGTCCCGTCGTGGACGACCAGCGATCCGAGCAGCCCGAACGTGACCACCATGCCCCCGCATCAAGGTAGGTCGGCCCGCCTGACCGGAGGCGGATCCCGACGGCTCCATCGTACGTTCGGCACCCCTTGATTGATCGAACATGCCTCGGGTTACCATATGAGCGCCGCCTAGCTCGAAAGATAAACTTGTGACTGTCAATGACGACTCGTTCACCAGCTGGAAGAACCGCGAGGAGATCGCGGAGTCGATGATCCCGATCATCGGGAAGCTGCACCGGGAGCAGGACATCACCGTCCTGGTCCACAGCCGCTCCCTGGTGAACAAGTCGGTGGTCAGCATCCTCAAGACCCACCGGTTCGCCCGCCAGATCGCCGGCGAGGAACTGTCGGTCACCGAGACGCTTCCCTTCCTCCAGACGCTCACCACCCTCGATCTCGGCCCGTCCCAGATCGACATCGGCATGCTGGCCGCCGAGTACAAGACCGACAACCGCGGTCTCACGGTGGAGGCGTTCACCGCCGAGGCCGTCGCCGGGGCCACGGGCGAGAACAAGATCGAGCGCCGTGACGGCCGTGACGTCGTCCTCTACGG
The DNA here is from genome assembly GCF_044331325.1 of Streptomyces sp. NPDC017246. NCBI lineage: Bacteria > Bacillati > Actinomycetota > Actinomycetes > Kitasatosporales > Streptomycetaceae > Streptomyces > Streptomyces sp. NPDC017246. The sequence goes on from NZ_JBIRMW010000020.1 coordinate 75,427, forward strand.
CTTCGGCCGCATCGGCCGCCTCGTCGCCCGCCTCCTCATCGAGAAGGCCGGCTCGGGCAACGGTCTGCGCCTGCGCGCGATCGTCGTCCGCGGCGGTGGCGAGCAGGACCTGGTGAAGCGCGCCTCGCTGCTCCGTCGCGACTCGATCCACGGCCAGTTCCAGGGCACGATCACCGTCGACGAGGCGAACAGCACCATCGTCGCCAACGGCAACACCATCAAGGTGATCTACGCCAACGACCCCTCCGAGGTCGACTACACGGCGTACGGCATCGACAACGCCATCCTCATCGACAACACCGGCAAGTGGCGCGACCGCGAGGGCCTGTCGAAGCACCTGCGCCCCGGCATCGACAAGGTCGTCCTGACCGCGCCCGGCAAGGGTGACGTGCCGAACATCGTGCACGGCGTCAACCACGACACGATCAAGCCGGACGAGCAGATCCTGTCCTGCGCCTCCTGCACCACCAACGCGATCGTCCCGCCGCTGAAGGCGATGGACGACGAGTACGGCGTGCTGCGCGGTCACGTGGAGACGGTCCACTCGTTCACGAACGACCAGAACCTCCTGGACAACTACCACAAGGCCGACCGCCGCGGCCGTTCCGCGCCGCTCAACATGGTGATCACCGAGACCGGTGCCGCCTCGGCCGTCGCCAAGGCGCTGCCGGAGCTGAAGGCCCCGATCACGGGCAGCTCGATCCGCGTCCCCGTCCCGGACGTCTCGATCGCGATCCTGAGCCTGCGCCTGGGCCGTGAGACCACCCGCGACGAGGTCCTCGAGTACCTCCGCGACGTCTCGCTGCACTCGCCGCTGAAGCGTCAGATCGACTTCACCACGGCCCCCGACGCCGTCTCGATGGACTTCGTCGGTTCGCGTCACGCGTCGATCGTGGACGCCGGCGCGACCAAGGTCGACGGCGACAACGCGATCCTCTACCTGTGGTACGACAACGAGTTCGGCTACTCGTGCCAGGTCATCCGGGTCGTCCAGCACGTCTCCGGCGTGGAGTACCCGACCTTCCCGGCCCCGGCGGTCTGATCTCCCCCGCTCGACAGCACGGCGGGGGGGCGCCCCCCCCCCCCCGGGGGGGGGGGCCCCCCCGGCCCCCCCCCCGGGCCCCCCGCCCCCCCCCCCGCCCGCCCCCCCCCCCCCCCCCCCGGCCCCCCCCCCCCCCCCCCGGGGGCCCCCCCCCCCCGCCGTTCCGCCACCTGGTCCCGCGTCCCCGTCCACCGCGCCGGCGAACCGATCACGACGGGTCCGGCGTCCCTCCCCGCATGACGACGTTCACGCACGGGATACGCCAGCTCCTGCGGTTCGCGGTGCTCGAGGCGCGCTGCTGCGCCTTCGCCGTCGCCCTCGTCGGCGGCATCGCCGTCTCGACCCTGCCGCCCGAACTGCCGATCGCCCGATACGACCTGCTGTTGCTCTACGGGATCGGGCTCACCGTCCTGTCCTGGAGGGTCGGGTGGGACAGCGGACGGGACGTGGCGGTGATCGTCGGCTGCCACGCCGTCGGCCTGCTCTTCGAGTTGGTCAAGGTGCGGATGGGGTCGTGGAGTTATCCGGAGGAGGCGCTGACGAAGGTCGGCGGGGTGCCGCTGTACGGCGGGTTCCTCTACGCGGCCCTCGGCAGTTACGTCTGCCGGGCCTGGCGTCTCCTCGACCTGCGGCTCACGGGCTACCGGCCGCGCGTGACGGCCGTCCTGGCCGGCGCCGTGTACGTGAACTTCTTCAGCCATCACTGGCTGCCCGACGCGCGCTGGGCCCTGGGGGCACTGCTCCTCGCCGCGACGGCGGGGGCCTGGGTGCGGTTCCGGGTGGGCGAGCGCACGTACCGGATGCCGCTCGCCCTGTCGTTCGTTCTGATCGGGTTCTTCCTCTGGGTCGCGGAGAACGCGGCCACGTACGTCGGCGCCTGGAGCTACCCGGACCAGCTGGACGGCTGGCAGCCGGTGTCCCTCGCCAAGTTCGGCGCCTGGGCGCTGCTCATCACGGTCACGTTCGTCCTGACGGCCCACGGGGCGAGGACCGGCGCCGGGGCCCGGCCGGAAATGTGGGCGGCGCCACGCGACGCACCTAATTCGACAATTACGTGCACGCCCGCAGGGGACGTGGTACAGTCAACATCAGTTGCAGTCGTGGTTCCCAAAGAAACTTACAAGTGCCTTTGACGATTCGACATCGTCAGGCACTTTCTGTGTTTTCGGTGCAGTTTTCCGAACGGGGCAATCATCACGGCGACTCCGGGGTCTGCACAGTGCGGATTCCAGGGCTACGCCCCGAAGGAGATTTGACATGGCTAACGGCACCGTGAAGTGGTTCAACGCTGAAAAGGGCTTCGGCTTCATCGAGCAGGAGGGTGGCGGCCCGGACGTCTTCGCCCACTACTCCAACATCGCCACCTCTGGCTTCCGTGAGCTCCAGGAAGGCCAGAAGGTGACCTTCGACGTCACGCAGGGCCAGAAGGGCCCCCAGGCGGAGAACATCCTCCCCGCCTGACGTTGATACGTCCGACGCAGCTGGGGTCCTCACCCATGTGGTGAGGGCCCCGGCTCGTTGCATTTTCCAGACCTATTCAAGCCTTTCCGGGCTTATTTACGGACCGGATGCCGCGTTTCACTCTCGGCATGGCCGGATCCGCACGCATATGGCGTTCGGTACGTTCCTGTAATTCATTGGGCCGCGGCCCGCCGCGAATTCCTCGAAGCGCACCGTTTCGAGGAAGGTCCCCATGAACAGTACGAACCACACGAACAGCGCCCCCCGCCGCGACAGGGCACGGCGCGGCCCCGCGGCGAACGAGCTCTCGGCGCCCACGGCCGGCACCCCGGCCCTGCCCCCGGCCGCCACCTTCGCCGAGCTCGAGCTCCCGGCCGAGGTCCTCGACGTGCTCACCCGCCTCGGCGTCGACGAGCCGTTCCCGATCCAGTCCGCGACCCTCCCCGACGCCCTCGCGGGCCGTGACGTCCTCGGGCGCGGGCGCACCGGATCCGGCAAGACCCTCGCCTTCGGCCTGCCCCTGCTCGTCCGCACCGCGGGACGACGCGCCGAGGCACGCAAGCCGCTCGCGCTGATCCTCGTCCCCACGCGCGAACTGGCCCAGCAGGTCACGGACGCGCTCGCCCCCTTCGCCGAGGCACTGGGACTGCGCCTGACGGCCGTCGTCGGCGGCATGTCGATCGGCCGACAGGTCACGGCCCTGCGCGACGGGGTCGAGGTCCTGATCGCCACACCCGGTCGCCTCATGGACCTCGTGGAGCGCAAGGACTGCCGTCTGGAGCGGGTCGGCGTCACCGTCCTCGACGAGGCCGACCAGATGGCCGACCTCGGCTTCATGCCCCAGGTCACCGAGCTGCTCGACCGGGTGGGCGGCGAGGGTCAGCGCATGCTGTTCTCGGCCACACTCGACCGCAACGTCGACCTGCTGGTCGAGCGGTATCTCGAGGACCCGGTCGTCCACTCCGTCGACCCGTCGTCCGCCACCGTCTCCACCATGGACCACCACGTGCTCCAGGTGCACGGCGCCGACAAGTTCGCCACCGCCACGGAGATCGCCGCCCGTGAAGGACGGGTCATCATGTTCCTGTCCACGAAGGCGTCCGTCGACCGCTTCACCAAGCACCTCCTGGGCAGTGGCGTCCGCGCCGCGGCGCTGCACGGCGGCAAGTCGCAGCCGCTGCGGACCCGCACCCTGGACCGCTTCAGGACCGGCGAGGTCCCGGTGCTCGTGGCCACCAACGTGGCGGCCCGCGGCATCCACGTCGACGAGCTCGACCTCGTCGTCAACGTCGACCCGCCCGCCGACGCCAAGGACTACCTGCACCGCGGCGGGCGCACCGCGCGCGCCGGCGAGTCCGGCCTCGTCGTCACCCTCGTCACCTCGGAGGAACGGCGTGACGTGGCCCGCCTCATGGCGGACGCGGGCATCCGCCCCCAGATCACCCAGGTCCGTTCGGGCGAGGCCGTGCTGAGCCGTATCACCGGCGCCCGGACCCCCTCGGGCGTTCCCGTCGACGGCGCCGCGAAGAGCCAGGAGGGCGTCAAGCGCGGTGGCGCGGCCTTCCGGGGCATGGGCACCGTCCCCGGTCGCCCCGGCCGCGCCAAGAACGAGTCCCGGCGGGCCGCCGAGGCACGTAAGACGGCCGAGGCCCGGCAGGCCGCGAGGATCCGCCGCGGCGGGTGACGCCGACCTGACCGGTCTCCGTCCCTCCCGGCGGGCGGCTACCGTCCGTGTGACGGGGCCGCCGCGACCGCGGCGGCCCACCGCGCGGCGGCACACCCGAGGAGACCTCGTGACGGACAACGACCCGTGGGACACCATCCGTTCGCTCGCCGCGCGCTTCGCGGAGTTCGACACAGAGCGGGGGCTGGCGCCGGAGGAGCAGTGGACGCTCCAGGTCCTCAAGCTCTCCGAGGAGGTCGGTGAGGCCGCGCAGGCCGTCATCGGTGTCCGGGCGGCGAATCCGCGCAAGGGCCGCAGCCACAGCTGGGAGCAGGTGCAGGAGGAGGTGGTCGACGCCGTGGTCACCGGCATGGTCGCCCTCTCCCGGATGCGCCCCGACGACGCCGCGGAGTTCTTCACCGCCGTGCTCGCCGAGAAGGCGGCGAAGTTCCTCCCGCCCGGCGGCACCCCGGTGGTCACGTCGCGTTGAGCGCCACCGTCGGGTGGAGGCGGGAGGCGCGGATCGCCGGGTAGAGGCCGGCGCTCACACCGATCACGAGCGTGGCCGCCAGGCCGCCCGCCAGGGACCAGGGCGGGACCACCGCCGTCCAGCCCTGGACCCGTGCGAAGCCGTACGTCGCCGCCGCGCCCAGCAGGGCGCCCGTCGCCCCGCCGAGCGCCGACAACAGCAGCGACTCGGTCAGGAACTGCAGCCGGACGGCGTTGCGGGTCGCGCCGAGGGAGCGGCGCAGGCCGATCTCCTGACGGCGCTCCAGGACGGAGATGACCATGGTGTTGGCGACGCCGACACCTCCGACCAGCAGGGCCACCGCGCCCAGGCCCAGCATCAGGGTCGTCAGGCCCTTGTCGGTGGCCGCCTTGGCGGCCAGCGCGTCCGATGGCCGTGAGACCTTGACGCCCGCCTCGCCGCCGGGGCTGATCGTGCGGGCCAGGATCGCCCGTACGTCCTCCACCGAGGCGTCGGTGGAGCGCTCGAAGACGGTGGTCGGGTGGCCGTCGAAGCCGAAGTGGCGTTCGGCGGCGGGGAATCCGACCATCGCCACGCGGTCCAGGTTCGGGACGAGTTCGAGCGGCTTCAGGATGCCGACGACGACCACGCGGATGTCGTTCATCATGATCGTCTCTCCGGTGCGGGTGATGCCCAGGCGGTCGGCGGCCACCGCGCCGAGGACCGTGACAGGCAGCCGTTCACCGGCCGGGTCCAGCCAGACGCCCTCGTCGACCTCACCGCCGAGCGCGGCCAGGAGGTCGGTACGGACCGCCTGCGTGGTGACGCCTGCCGTGCGCTCCTCGGGGACCAGGTCGCTGCGGCGGATGCGGGCGTCGACGTCCCCGGTGCCGGTGGCGTGCTGGACGGGGCCGATGCGCTCGACCATCGCGACCGCGTTCCTGGGGAGTTTGACCTCCGCGCCCAGGGCGTCCTTGCCCGCCTCGGCGGTGAGGAGGTTGGTGCCGAGGCGGTCGAGCCGGGCCATCAGGTCCGCTCGGCTGGACTCGGACAGGCCGACGACCGCGACCATGGTCGCGATGCCGATGGCGATGCCGAGCGCGGAGAGCACGACCCGCGCGCGTCGCGCGCGGAGACCGACGGCGCCGACCCGGAGGATGTCGCCGGCGGAGAGCCGGGAGGGCTTGAGGGTGTCTTTCACGGCGAGACTCCTTGCCCGGGGAGAGCCCCGCGTTCGTCCGCGACGATCTCGCCGTCCTTGAACCGCACCCGTCTCGGCAGTGAGCCGGCGATCCCGTTGTCGTGGGTGATGACGCAGATGGTGGTGCCGGCGGCGTTCAGCTCGTGCACCAGCTCCATCACGATCTCGCCGGAGGCGGTGTCGAGCGCCCCGGTCGGTTCGTCCGCGAGCAGCAGCGTGGGCTCCCCCACCAGGGCGCGGGCGATGGCCACGCGCTGCTTCTCGCCGCCGGACAGTTCGTCGGGCGTGTGGGAGCCGCGGTGGTCGAGGCGTACCCGGGCGAGTGCCTCTCTCGCCCGCGCGCGGCGTTCGCGCGGTGGCACGCCCGCGTACAGCAGTCCGTCGGCGACGTTGTCGACGGCGTCGCGCCCCGCCGCCAGGTGGAAGTGCTGGAACACGAAGCCGATGTGCCGGGCGCGCAGTGCGGAGAGCCGGGCGTCGGAGAGGGCGGAGACGTCGTGGCCGGCGATCCGGACGGTGCCGGCGGTGGGCTTGTCGAGGGTGCCCATGACGTGGAGCATCGTGGACTTGCCGGAGCCGGAGGGCCCGACGACGGCGAGCAGTTCGCCCTCGTCGACGGTGAGGTTCACCCCGCGCAGGGCGTGGACCCCGCCGGGGTACGACTTGGCGGCGTCCCGCAGTTCGACGACGGGGGTCCGGGTCGTGGCGGGCGTCGGGGCGATGCCGGAGGCCGAGGGGGTGACGGGGTCCGGGTTCATGACGCCGCCACTCCGACCTTCAAACCCTCGCGCACGTCCGGGCCGCTGACCTCGATCCGTCCGTCGGCGGTCATGCCCGTCTCCACCCGTATCGTCGTCGTGGTGGTGCCCCGGACGATCTGGAGGCCGTAACCGCCGTTCTCGCCGCGCAGGGCGAGGACCGCCTCGACGGGGACCGCGAGGACTCCCCTGCGGGCCTCGCTGACGAACTTCACGCTGGCCGCGGCCTTGGCGTCCTCGCCGGACGCGGCGCTCGCACCGCCGTCGAGGACGACCTCGACGACGATGCCCTCCTGGGCGCCGGCGCCGTCCCCCGAGCCGCTCTCCTCGGGGCGTACGGTTCCGTGGACCCGCCCGGTCACGGGCTTCCCGCTGGGCAGGGTGACCTCGACCCTGGTGCCCGCCGCCGTGAGGGCGCCGTCGGTCTGGTCCAGGCGTGCCCGGACGACGGGCCTGGTGGAGGCGATCGTCAGGACGGGTTCGTCCGGGCCGACCTGGTCGGCGAGCGCGGCGTCGACGGACACCACCTTCACCTCGCCGGGCTGGAAGACGACGTCTCCTCTGCCGACCCTGCCGGTGGGTTCGCGGTTCAGGGACTTCTGCCACCGCTTGACGGCGGTCTCGGTGTCCTTGTCGTACCTCGGGTCGACGTACAGCCCCGCCCCGTACCCCAGGTCCCTGAGGTTCCGCTCCAGTTGGAGCACGTCGCTGCCGCGGTCGCCCGTCCTCAGCTCGCGGAACATCGGGACCGGCCCGTAGAGCAGGGTGACGGGCTTGTCGTTCCGTTCGTACATCGACTGCCCACGGGTCAGGGTCCTCCCCTCGACGGCGGCCACCGTGACCGTGCCCTCGACGGCGGACCTGACGGGGCGGCGCTGAGCGAAGTCGAGTCTGCCGTCGACGGTCTTGGACTGGACGAGGTCGGTGCGTACGACGGTCGCGGTGGCGGGCGGCAGGTCGCCGCCCCTGCCCGATCCGCTGGTGCTCCGGCCGTCGCCGAGGACGCCGAAGTCCCCGCCGTCGCCGAGCAGGACGACTCCCCCGGCGACGGCTGCGGCGACGGTGACCGCGCCGAGGGCGCGGAAGGCGGTGCGGCGCCTCACTGCATGCCGTCCAGACCGTCGAGCAGCTTCGTCCCGCAGGCCTCGCGGGCCTGCTTGTACGCCGGGGAGTCGCTGTCGATGGTCGGGGACGCCGGGTTCGGGTCGCCGCCGGGCTGGGCGTTGCCGCCGCTCATCGTGGGGTTGGTGAACCGGGAGACGCCGTTGTCGCGCATGCACGTGGCGTGCGCGAGCATCGACTCGTAGTCCTTCTGCTGGTCCCTCTTGGGTTCGGCCTGCATGGCCTTCTGGAGTTCGGCGACACAGACGCCGTTCCTGCCGCCCTTGGCGGCCTCCATCTGGCCGGGCCGCGAGGAGATCTCCTCGATCTTCCCCCAGTCGAGGTGGCCGCTGAGTTTGGGGTCGGGGTAGTCCTTGTAGCCGCCCTTGACGCGCATGCACCGGACGTAGGCCAACTGGGCGTCGTAGAAGGCGCTCTTCCCGGCGGGGCGGGTGCTCGGGGTGCTGTCGCCCCGCGCGGCCGGCGAGGCCGTGGTGGTGTCGGGCACCGAGGCGATGTCGTCGTTCTTCCGCGCGTCGGCGGCGCTGTCGTCACCGCCGCCGCACGCCACGGAGAGGGCGAGGACGGGGAGCACGGCGAGCGCGGTAAGGCGCAGCCGGGCGGGGACACGGGAGGTTGTCTTCGTGCTCATGACGACCACCCTCGGCGGACCACGTGATGACGACTCCATGGCCACATGATGAGAACGTAACAATGCCCCCGACCTGCGCATCGGCCCACCCTCGGGGTCTCTCGCCGGCCCGCGCGGCACCCATAATCGACCGCATGCCGCATGTACTGCTCATCGAGGACGACGCGTCCGTACGGGACGGAATGGAGCTCGTGCTGCGCCGGCACGGGTACGACGTCGACACGGCGGCCACCGGCGAGGAGGCGCTCGCGCTGCTCGACGGCCCGGACGGCGGGAGGGTCGAGCTGGCCGTCCTCGACCTGATGCTGCCGGGGATGGACGGCTTCGAGGTGTGCCGCCGCATCCGCGCCCGGACGACCGTGCTGCCGGTCGTCATGCTGACGGCCCGCGGTGACGACCACGACATCGTGACGGGGCTGGAGGTGGGCGCCGACGACTACGTGGTCAAGCCGGTGACCGCGCCCGTCCTGGAGGCCCGCATCCGGGCGGCGCTGCGGCGCGCGGAGCCGTCCGCGCAGCCGCGGCCGGCCGGCGCGGACCTCGCGGGGCTGGTGATCGACCGGTCCGGTCTCACCGTCACCAAGCACGGCGTCCCGATCCCGCTGCCGCCCACCGAACTGCGGCTGCTGCTCGAACTCTCCGCCTCCCCCGGCCGCGTCTTCAGCCGCGAGCAGCTCCTCGAATCGGTCTGGGACCACACCTTCCTGGGGGACTCGCGGCTGGTGGACGCGGCGGTCGGCCGGCTGCGGGCGAAGCTGGAGGACGTGCCGGCGAGGCCGCGGTACGTCCAGACGGTTCGGGGCTTCGGCTACCGCTTCGGGCCGCTGTGAGCCGCGAGCGGGGTGCCGGGCGCGAGGGGACGGGTGACGGGGAGGCGGGTGACGGGGAGGCGTCGCGCACCGCCCGGAACGGCAGGGCCCGGTGGGGCGGCGGCCCGAAGCGCCGTCCCCGGCGGCTGGTCGGCGGGCTGCGGACCCGGCTCGTCGTCACGTTCGTCGTCGTCGCGCTCATCAGCGCGGTGACCGCGACCGCGCTCGCCTACCGGGACGCGCGCACCGCCGTCCTCCGGCGCACCCAGGACGCCGCCGTGAACGACGTACGGACGCGGGTCACCGCGGTCGCCGCCGACTTCGACCTGCCGCCCGACCAGCGCTCGCTCTCCCGCTTCGCGGCGAAGGTCTCGGACGGCCTCGGCCCCAGGATCGTGGTCGCCCGCCACCAGGATCTGGTGGCGGTCTCCGACTCGCTCGCCGACACGGAGCAGCGGATCACCGTCGAACTGCGGACCGCCGTGCGCGCCGGGGACGGGGCCCGGTTCCAGCGGGTGATGTGGCGGGGCGAGCCGTATCTGGTGGTCGGCATGCCGGTGGCGTACGCGGACGGGGACCGTCGCTCCTCCGGTCTCGAGGTCTTCGTGATCACCGATCTGCGGGCGGAACGCGACGACACGGCGGCCCTGTTGGACTCCGTACGGGCGGGCATCCTGCCGGTGGTGGTCCTGGCCGCCGTCCTGGCGCTGCTCGCGGCCGGGACGGTCCTGCGTCCCGTACGGAAGCTGGGGCGGGCCACCCGTGGGCTCGCGGCCGGTGATCTCGGCAGTCGGGTCGCGGTCCGGGGACACGACGAACTCGCCGATCTGGCACGGACGTTCAACGAGACGGCGGACGCCCTGCAGGCCTCCGACGCGCGCCTGCGCGAGCAGGAGGCGAAGGCGCGGCGCTTCGTGGCGGACGTGTCGCACGAACTGCGCACACCGCTCGCGGCGATGACGATGGTCGCCACGGTCCTGGAGGAGGACGCCGACCAGCTGCCGCCCGACGCGGCACGGGCGGCCCGCACGGTGGGCGCGGAGACGGCGCGGCTCTCCCGGCTCGTCGAGGACCTGATGGAGATCTCCCGCTTCGACGCGAACGCGATCCGGCTGAACGCCGCGGAGACGGACCTCGCCGACGCGGTCCGGGCGTCCCTGGCGCTGCGCGGCTGGACGGACCGGGTGGAGACCCGGCTCGACGAGGGCGTACGGGCGGTGGTCGACCGGCGTCGTGTCGATGTGATCGTCGCGAACCTGGTGGGCAACGCGCTGCGGCACGGAGCCCCGCCGGTCGTCGTGACCCTCGGTACGGCTGTCGCGGCGGACGGGGAGTGGGTGACGGTGGAGGTCGCCGACCACGGTCCCGGGCTGCCGCCGGAGGCCCGGGAACGGGTCTTCGACCGCTTCTACAAGGCGGACGCGGCACGCACGCGGAGTGCCGCCGACACCGAGGGGCAGGGCAGCGGCCTCGGTACGGCGATCGCGCTGGAGAACGCGCGGCTGCACGGCGGCACCATCGAGGTGGCGGCAGGAGCGGAGGGCGGCGCGGTGTTCACGGTGCGGCTGCCCCTTCGGCGTTCGGGAGAGGAAGCACGGTGAGGGTACGGGTGGGAGTGCTGGTCTCCGTCCTCGGGATCGCGCTGGTGGGGTGCGGTGTGCAGCCGACCGGGGTGATAGGCGCGGGCGAGCCGGCCACCGGGCTGACGCGCGGGGTCCGGCTGTACTTCGCGTCCGGCAGCGGACTGCGGGGTGTGCCCGTGCTCGACAGGAAGGTCGAGAACCTGAACACGGTGGTGAAGCTGCTCGCCGGCGGCCCACCGCCCGCGGAGCAGCGTGACGGCCTCACCAACCTCGTGGAACTCGGCGGCTACACGGTGACGGGACGGGGCGTCCGGGTCACGGTGCACTTGGAGGATCCGTACGCGGCGACCGGCCGCGATCAGGGCACGGGGCAGCTGGTGTGCACCCTGGCCCGCGCCCAGTCCGTACTCGACCCGAAGGTCCGGGCCGACGACGTCGAGGTCACCCTGCGCCGGCCCGAGGGCCCGGTACTGGGGCCCTATCGGTGCGCGGAGTTCCTCGACGGGTGACACGGTTCCCCGCCGGGGGGGGTCACACCGCGTCCACGCCGTCGTTCGCCGCGGCGCGGTGGGCGGAGCCGCCGTCGTTCGCCGCGGCGCGGTGCGCGGAGCCGCCGTCGCCGGGCGAGGCGCGGTGCGCGGAGCCGCCGTCGCCGGGTGAGGCGCGGTGCGCGGAGCCGCCGTCGCCGGGTGAGGCGCGGAGGAGGTCGAGCAGGCCGGTGATCTCGTAGTCGCCTTCCAGGGGGTGCCGGAACCGCATGCCGGAGGCGAGGTGGTAGCGGTTGCGCCGCCCTTCGCGCGCGTGCGTGAGATAGCCGGCGGCCTCCAGATCGGCCACGATCGCCTGCACGGTCCGCTCGGTCACACCGCACGCGGCGGCGACGTCCCGCAGGCGCACATCAGGATCTCGTGCGATCACGACCAGCACTCGGGCGTGATTCGTCAGGAAGGTCCACGACTGGCGATCGCCTGAGCTGTCACCCATGGACCCATTATGTGACGGTTTCCTCATGAGTCTCAAGACCTGAAATCGATATCATGTGATTCTTGACGTGCTATGAGTCGAAAGAGGACTATAGGGACGGAAAGAGAAGGTTTGGCCGGCCCACGGGAGGCCACCATGTATCCCCTTTCGGACCAGTCCATCGACGTCGGGGCGCACACCGCCGGCCTCGGCCCGCAGTCGCCCACGGCCGCCCCGGACACGCGGCTGACCGTCGAGGTCACACCGGGCGGCACCGTCGTCGTCCGCGGCGAGATCGACAGCGGCACCGCCTCCCGGCTGCAGCGGACCCTCCTGCTCGCGCTCCACGCGCACCCGGCGGGTGTCACGCTCGACCTGTCCGGCGTCACCTTCTGCGACTGCGCCGGCCTGCGCGCCGTCCTGGCCGCCCGGCACCGGCGCCTCGCCGGCGGGCTCCACCGGCTGGCGCTGGGCCCCGTGAGTGCCCGGATGGCGCGACTGCTCCAGCTCACCGGCACCGGAGAACTCCTCGGAGCACCGGAGACGGGACCGAGCCGGGCGGAGCGGACGGGACGGACCCGGCCGGAGCAGCTGGGGCGCATGCGGTTCACGACGACGGGGCCAGGTCAGTGAAGCGGCATCCGGACCTCGATGGTCTTGCCGCCCTCCGGCGGCAGACACACCCTGATCTCCCGCGCGAGGAGCCTGATCAGGGGCCAGCCGAAGCCGCCCTCCGCCAGGCCGTCGGCGTGCTGCCTCGCCCGTGCGTTCCCGGCGTGCGGCAACTCTCCGCTCGCGTCCGCGACGGTGATCGTCACCATGCCCCGGTCGACCGCCACACCGAATCCGGTGAGGCCGCCGCCGTGTCGCAGCGCGTTGGTCACGAGCTCGGACGTCACGAGCAGCGCATCTCCGAAGGCGGTGCCGGACGGCGGACCCGTCGGCCCCGACCCGGCCGCCTCCAGCGCCTCCGCCACTCGGGCGCGCGCCTCGGACGCGTCGCGCGGGACCAGGATCGAGTACTTCTCCAGCGTGCTGTGCCCTGGGGTCACTGTTCCTCCCGCCCTGTCTGCGCTCGTCCCACCCGTTGTCTCTCTTCGCTCCACAGGCCCCTGCCCCGACGAAGCATCCACATTCGCCCCATTCCTCTCCCCCGTCGACGCCCACGCGGGTCGTGGACCTCGGCAGCGGGTACGAGGTCAGAGGGATCTCCCCCGAGGAGCCTTCATGTCGAACCGCCCCCGCACCGCCCGTGACACCGGGACCGTCCGCCGGGAGCCCGAGCGACCGGCCGGCCTCCCGGAGATCGAGAACCCCCTGGCGGTGAGCACCGCGGACGCCCGCACGCTCTCGGCGCCCCTGTTCGAGCGGCTGCGGTCGCTGGAGGAGGGCACGGCCTCGTACTCGTACGTACGCAACACCCTGGTCGAGCTCAACCTCAGCCTCGTCAAGTACGCGGCGACCCGGTTCCGCCGTTCCGGGGAGTCCTGGGAGGACATCGTCCAGGTCGGCACCGTCGGCCTGATCAAGGCGATCAACAGGTTCGACCCGGAGCGCGGGAACGAGTTCATGTCCTTCGCCCTGCCCACCGTGCTCGGTGAGATACGGCGGCATCTGCGCGACACCGGCTGGAGCGTGCACGTGCCGCGCCGGCTGCAGGAGCTGCGCCTCGACCTGGCGAAGGCGAACGACGCCCTCGAACAGGACTTGGGCCGCCCGCCGACGTCCTCGGAGCTGAGCGATCACCTCCACATCACCGAGGCGGAACTGCGCGAGGGCCGGATCGCGGCGAACGCATTCACCAGCCGCTCGCTCGACGTCCCCACGGACGACGAGGACGGCGGTCCGGGCATGCTCGCGCGCTGTCTGGGGACCGACGACGACGCCTTCGAGAAGATCGAGAACCTGGAAGCTCTCAAGCCGCTCGTCGCCGCCCTGTCCGGACGCGAACGGACGATCCTGTCGCTGCGCTTCGGCGACGAGCTGACGCAGGCGGAGATCGGCGAGCGGCTCGGCCTCTCGCAGATGCACGTCTCCCGTCTCCTGAGCCGCATCCTGGGCGGTCTGCGTACGGGCCTGATGACGGACGAGCCACCGAGGGGCATGCCCGGCGGCCCGGCGGGCGGCGTCACGTCCGCGGCCCGGTAGGCGGCGCACCGCGCGGCGCCGGGGCGTGGCCCTGGGGCCGGTGCAGGGTGGCCCCAGACGTGGCCCTGGGGCCGGTGCAGGGTGGCCCCAGACGTGGCCCTGGGGCCGGTGCCGGGTGGCCCCAGGGGCTCGCGAGCCCGCCGGGGCACCACACCGACTCACGGCCGGGGCACCACCCCGACTCGCGAACGTACCGGGTGGGTCGCAGCGACTAGCGAGCCCCGGGAGCGGGCTCCATCCGGGGCACCGCCCGCGGCGTCACCGGCCCGGGGCGCCGTCGAGGGGACCGGACGAGCCCCCCGCACTCGGCCCCGGGGCCGGCCCCGGGGCGTCGCCCAGCCGGCCGTGTGCCCCCGGTGCGGGGCTTGGGCCGCCCTCCGGGACGGGTGCCGCCAGCTCCATCCAGACGGACTTGCCCTCCTCCGTGACGACGGCTCCCCAGGCCCGCGCGAGCCGGTCGATCACGATCAGGCCGTTGCCGCCCGGCTGTCCCGGCGCGCCCCGGGGCCGGAAGCCCGGAACGCGGCTGCTCCGGTCGCTCACCTCGATCCGCAGGTCCCCCGCCGCACCCGTATCGGGGGGCCCGGTGGGCGCGAGGCGGATCACCAGTTCCGTCGGGCCGCCGGCGTGAAGGCAGGCGTTGGTCACCGCTTCCGACACCACGAGGAGCACGTCCTCGACGGCGAGCTCCCGTTCCTCCGCCGTGAGTCCCGAGGACTCCTGCGGGCCGGGCCAGTCCCAGTCGGTGAGCGCCACCCGGCAGAAGTCGCGGCAGCGGGCGACCACCGACCCGCCGCTCCGCAGGCCGAGCCGTCTGATCTGGCCCCTCGACCGGACCGGTTCGCTCATCCGCGCCTCCACCGTCCCCACCTCCGCCGTTCCCACCGCCGCCGTCCCCGGCTCCTTGCCGTGCTCACGGGTGCTCCCCCTCGACCAGGTCCGCGGGGAGTTCCTCGTGCACCGTGAACACGGCCACGACTCCCGTGATGCCGAACGCCCGGTCGACCGGTGGACGGAGGGCGGCCAGTTCCAGTCTGCTGCCCGCCTCCAGCGCGTCCAGTCTCGTGGTCAGCAGGAGATTGAGGCCGGTGGAGTCGCAGAACGTCAAGCCTTCGCAGTCCACCACGATCCGCTCCGGGCGCCGTTCCAGGGCGCCGGAGAGCGCCTCGCGCAGCGGCTCCTGGGTGTCGCGGTCGAGCTCGCCCGTCACCGTGACGACGGCCGTGGCGCCGCTCCAGCGGACCGCGGCCGTCAGGCGCGGGCCGACGAGCCCGGCGTCACCCGCCCCCGTCGCATCCCTTGGCATCAGGCTCTCCGGTTCCCGTCGGCGCAGAATTCAGAGCTGTGGACGACGATACGCCGGGGGCTCCGGGCAGGGCGAGCCGAAGCGCCGGGCCGTGGCAGAGGACCGGGCGGACGCGTTCGGGCCCTCGTGTGATGTCACGAAGAGTCCCAGGGGTACGGATGTGCCGGGGCGGGCCGGGCAGACGCCGTGTGCGGCCTCCGCTCGGCGCGGCCCCTGGGACCGGAAGGTGAGGCGGATGACTGACCGCGAGACCGGGCGGGGACGGGAGGACGCCGAGGCGGCCCCCGAGACCGGACAGGGCACGTCCGGGGCCCGACGGGGCCGGGAGGACGGGCGGGGAGGTCACGCGAGCGGGCGGGGCCGCCGGGAGACCGCGGACGAGCGTGCCGACCGGCAGTGGCAGGACCTCATGCAGGAGATCCGGGTGGTCCAGACGGGCGTCCAGATCCTCCTCGGCTTCCTGCTGACCGTCGTCTTCACCCCCCGGTACGAGAGCCTCGGCTCGACCGACAAGGGCATCTACATCCTGACGGTGATCCTCGGCTCGCTGGCCACCGGCGCGCTCATCGGGCCGGTTCCCTTCCACCGCATCGTCGCGGGGCGGCAGATCAAACCCCACGCGGTCACCTGGGCGTCCCGGCTGACCTTCATCGGGATCGTGCTGCTGCTCGCCACCCTCACCAGCGCGCTCTTCCTCATCCTGCGGGTGGCCACGGACAACACGATCGTTCCGTGGGTCGTCGCCGGGGTCGCGGCCTGGTACCTGCTGTGCTGGTTCGCCCTGCCGCTGTGGACCCGGTACCGGTACACCGCGAGGAGGAGGGAGTGACCGCGGAGGCGGCGGGTAGCCGCACGGAGAACGCCCGGACATCGGAGTCACCCGGACCACGTGGAAGGAGCACGCCATGCCTCGCGGATCCAGCCCGAAGCGGGAACGGCAGTACGAGCACATCAAGGAGAGCGCCCGGGAGCGCGGCGAGAGCGAGAGGCGCGCCGAGGAGATCGCCGCCCGCACGGTGAACAAGGAACGCGCACGGCACGGCGAGTCCAGGACGTCGAGCCGGCTGTCCCGGGAGGACATGTCCTCCGGGGAGCGCGGCGGCAAGCGCTCCCACAGCGGGGCCCGGGGACGCACGTTCGACCAGCTCTACGAAGAGGCCAGGCGCCGCGGCATCGACGGCCGCTCGAAGATGAACAAGGCACAGCTGCTGCGCGCCCTGGGCGGCGGCGACTGAGGACACGCGTCGGCCCGCGGGAGGCAGGGGACGGTCGAGTCCGCCGGCCTCCCGGGTCCATCGGCTCGGGGTCAGACGTCCTGGATGCGCCGGAACGGGCGGTCCGCCTCCAGCGCGAACGCGACGTCGAGGAGTGTCCGTTCGCTGCCGGGGCGGCCGGAGAACATCACGCCGACGGGCAGCCCGGCCTCCGTCGCGCTCGCGGCCGGCACCGAGATCGACGGCGTCCCCACGACGTTGTTGACCGGTGTGAAGGCCACGTACGCGAGGATCCGCTCGATCAGCGTCGAGTACGGCACGGTCGGGCCGAGGTGACCGATCTCCGGCGTGGTGTGCGCCAGTACGGGCGTGAGGACGAGGTCGAGGCCGCGGAACGCCGCCGCGTACGCCACCTTCGTCCGCTTCAGCCTCCGCAGTACGGCGGGCGTGCGCCGCCAGCTCTTCACGTACTCCTCGCGCAGTCCCCGGCTGAGGCCGTCCATCCGGCGCCGGTCGAAGTCCGCGCCGAGGCTCCGGCCCGTGACGCCGAGGAGGAAGGACAGCATCCCCCAGTAGGTGAGGAAGTCGTCGGTGAAGCGGGGGTCGAGGGACAGCTCCACCGGTTCCACGGTGTGGCCGAGCCGTTCGAGTGTCGCCACGGTCTCCGTGACGGCGGCCCGGGTGGCGGCGTCGGTGGGGACTCCGGTCGGCGAGTCGAGCAGGAACCCGATGCGCAGGCGCCGGTCCGTCGGGCCTTCGACGAGGCCGAGGGGCGGCAGCTTCGGGTTGCGCCAGTGCGTCTCGGCGGCGGCGAGGAACGCGGCGGTGTCCCGTACCGAGCGGCTCACGATGCCGTCGGAGATGATGTCGAGGGGCAGTTGCCGGCTCTGGGGGTTGATCACGACACGGCCGCGGGTCGGCTTGAGACCGACGAGTCCGCAGCAGGCGGCCGGGATGCGGATCGAGCCGCCGCCGTCGTTGGCATGGGCGATCGGCACCGCTCCGGCGGCGACGAGCGCCGCGCTGCCGCCGGACGAACCGCCCGCCGAGTAGCCGGTGTTCCACGGGTTCCGCACCGGTTCGGCGGCCTCGTACTCCGTGGTGGGGCTGAACCCGAACTCGGGGAGCCGGGTCTTGCCGAGTACGGTGACGCCGCTGCTCAGGAGCTGCCGGGCGAACGGGGCATGGCGCCGGGCGACCTTCGGGGTGAAGGCGGCGCTGCCGTGCCCCGTGGGGAGGCCGAGGTAGTCGGTGTTGTCCTTGACGAAGGTCGGCACTCCGGCGAAGGCTCCGCCGCCCGGGCCGGTGACGGGTGCGGGGGCGTGGATGTGCACCTGGACCGCGTGAAGCCGCTCCTCGACCGCGCGTACCCGCTCGGCCGCGTCCCGGGCGGCCTCGGCCGCGCCGACCTCGCCCCGTCGGATCGCCGCGGCGAGCCCGACGGCGTCGTGCTCCCCCAGCGCGTCGTCACGGAAGGCGTGCACCGTGGCCCGTTCCTCGAAAGTCGTCACCGTTGTCTCAGCCCCCGGCCGTGTGGATGTCTGGCCGCCAGCATGCCCTACCAACCAGTAACACGCGAGAGGTGAAACACGCCCGGAAAAAGCGGGAGGCAAGGAAGTCCCGGACTCCTTGCCACTCTCAAGATATAGCGCACAGGGGGCCTTGCGGCAAGGCCCCCGTGCTGGGGCAGAATCTCCGGCCGTAGCCGGTGACCTGCGGAAACCAGCGGTACACGGAGTACCCGCCCCCCATGGGGCGGGGATCCCGCCAGCGGGTGACCGGCCGGACACGACTTTGAGAAACGGGGCGGTTTTCATGATCGACGTGATCGTTGTCGGCAGCGGTCCGACCGGCTTGATGCTGGCGAGCGAACTGCGGCTGCACGGCGTGCGCGTACTCGTGCTGGACAAGGAGACGCAGCCGACCCTGCAGTCCCGCGCACAGGGTCTGCACGTGCGCAGCATCGAGGTGATGGCCCAGCGCGGCCTCCTGGAGCGCTTCCTGCCGCTCGGAAAGCAGATCGCGGTCGGCGGCTTCTTCGCCGGCCTCGCCAAGGAGTGGCCCGCCGGGCTGGACACGGCGCATTCGTATGTCCTCGGCATCCCGCAGGCCGTCACCGAACGCCTGCTGGCCGAGCACGCCGTCGAGACCGGCGCCGAGATCCGGCGTGGCAGCGAGGTGGTCGGGCTGAGCCAGGACGACGACGGCGTGACGGTCGAACTGGCCGACGGCGAGCGACTGCGTTCGCGCTACGTCGTCGGCTGCGACGGCGGCCGCAGCACGGTGCGGAAGCTGCTCGGCGTCGCCTTCCCCGGTGAGCCCTCCAGGGTCGAGACGCTGCTCGGCGAGATGGAGATGACCGTGTCTCCGGAGGAGCTGGCCGCCGTGGTGGCCGAAGTCCGCAAGACACAGCTGCGGTTCGGCGCCATGCCCCTGGGGGACGGGGCGTTCCGCGTCATCGTGCCCGCCGAGGGAGTGGCCGAGGACCGTTCCGCCGCGCCGACGCTCGACGAGTTCAAGGTGCAGCTGCGGGCGTTCGCCGGCACCGACTTCGGTGTGCACTCGCCGCGCTGGCTCTCCCGCTTCGGCGATGCCACGCGGCAGGCCGAGCAGTACCGGGTCGACCGGGTGTTCCTGGCCGGCGACGCGGCCCACATCCACCCGCCGACCGGCGGCCAGGGGCTCAACCTGGGCATCCAGGACGCCTTCAACCTCGGGTGGAAGCTGGCCGCCGCGGTCGAGGGCTGGGCGCCCGAGGGGCTTCTCGACAGCTACCACTCCGAGCGGCACCCGGTGGCCACCGACGTCCTGGACAACACCCGCGCGCAGATCCAGCTGATGTCGACCGAGCCGGGCGCCCAGGCGGTGCGCCGACTCCTCGCGGAGCTGGTGGAGTTCGACGACGTCAACCGGTACCTGATCGAGAAGATCACGGCGATCTCCGTCCGCTACGACTTCGGCGACGGGCACGAGCTGCTCGGGCGGCGGATGCGGGACGTCGAGCTCAAGGGCGGCCGCCTCTACGAGCGGATGCACGAGGGTCGCGGACTGCTGCTCGACCGGACCGGACTGCTGTCGGTGGAGGGCTGGGAGGACCGGGTGGACCACGTCGTCGACACCGGTGACGAACTGGACGTGCCCGCCGTGCTGCTGCGCCCGGACGGCCATGTGGCGTGGGTGGGCGAGGACCAGGGGGAGCTGGTCGAACAGCTGCCCACCTGGTTCGGCGCCGCCACCGGCTGAGCGCCGGAGGCGCCCGCCCGGCCCCGCGAGCCCCTGGCCGGTCGCGCGCGAGGCCTCAGAATGACGGCATGACCTTGGAGATCCCCCCTGTACGGGTGCTACGAGCCGGCGACCCGCCGGAGCCGGCCGTCCTGCCCGCCGCCGACGGGACGGTCGTGCTCTGGCTGACCCGGGTGGCACAGGACCCGGCGGCGCACGAACTCCTGGACGCCGAGGAGCGGCGGCGGTGGAAGGCGCTCGTACGGGAGGACGACCGGGCACGGTATCTCGCCGCGCACGGGGCGCTGCGGCGGGTCCTCGGGCACCGTCTCGGCATACCGGCGGACCGGGTGGACTTCGTCAGGGAGGACTGTCCCCTCTGCGGCGGGCCGCACGGCCGGCCCGCCGTGCGAGGGGGCGGGGTCCACTTCTCGCTCTCGCACAGCGGGGACCTGGTGCTCATCGCTCTCGCCGCGACGCCGGTGGGTGTGGACGTCGAGGCGCACCCGGAGGCCGGTGCCCCTGACCTCGTGGCGGACCGGCTGCATCCGCGGGAGCGGGAGGAGTACGCCCTGCTGCCCCCCGAGGTCCGGCCGGCCGCGTTCACCCGGTGCTGGGTGCGCAAGGAGGCGTATCTGAAGGGCACGGGCGAGGGGCTGGCCGGCGGGCTCGGCCGGACGTACACCGGTCTCGGCCCGGAGCCGGCCGCCGTGCCCGGCTGGACGCTGACCGACGTCCCGGTCGCGCCCTCCTTCGCGGCGGCCGTGGCCACATCAGACGGGACCGGCGGCCGCTCCGCCGTCGGCGGCCCAGCGGCGCAGACCCGCGAGGGACACCTCTTCCAGGCTGTCCGCGAAGATCCGCCCCGGCCGCGCGGGCACGGGCAACAGGGAGGGGACGACCAGGACGACGCAGCCCGCGGCGCCGGCGGAGGCCGCTCCGTCCGGTGAGTCCTCGACGGCCACGCAGGCCTCGCCCGGAACCCCGAACCGTCCGGCGGCCGCGAGGTAGGGATCGGGATGCGGCTTCGTACGCGCGGTGTCGTCGGCCGAGAGGGTGAAGGCGAAGGGGACCTGCGCGAGCGCGCCCCCGATCACCGAGTCGACGACCGACCGCGGCGACGCGCTGACCAGAGCGAACGGCACGCCCTCCGAAGCGAGTTCGGCGAGCAGCCGCCCCGCGCCGGGTCGCAGCGGCGCGCCCCGGTCGACACGCTCCTGGAAGGCGGCGGTCAGGGCCGTGGCGACACCGTCCGCGTCCGGTGTGCCGGTGACGCGTACGAGGTGCGCGGCGGTGTCCTCGACGGCGCGCCCGACGACCTCGGGTGCGTCGGCGTCCGTGAGCCGGTGGCCGATGCGCGCGGCGATCTCCTCCGTCGCGTCCCACCACAGGATCTCGGTGTCGACGAGGGTTCCGTCCATGTCGAACAGGACGGCGGCGAGCTCGCTCATCGCTCCGCCCTCGGCGCGACGAGCGCGGGGTGCGGGGCGAGGCCGAGGCTGACGCGCGTCCCCGGGACGAGTGCGGTCGCCTCCCGGGAGGCGAGGTCCGCCTTGACCCGCGTACCGGCGTGGTCGAGGTGGACGCGGGTGACGGAGCCGAGGAACGAGGTGGAGACCACGGTCGCGTCGCCGTCGGGAGACTCGGTCACGGTGACGTTCTCGGGGCGGACCAGGACATCGACCTCGCGGACGGGCGGAGCCTCGCCGTCGACGGGCAGCCGGGTGCCGGCGACCTCGACGTGGCCGGAGCCCGTCAGGTGGCCGGGCAGGCGGTTCATGGTGCCGACGAACTCGGCGACGAAGGCGGTCGCCGGTCGCCGGTAGAGCTCGGCCGGGGCCGCGCACTGCTCCAGCCTCCCGGCGTTGAGGACGGCGACGCGGTCGGCCATGGACAGTGCCTCCTCCTGGTCGTGGGTGACGAACACCGTCGTGATGCCGAGGGAGAGCTGGAGCCGCCGGATCTCCTCCCGCAGGCTGAGGCGGACCTTGGCGTCGAGCGCGGACAGCGGTTCGTCGAGGAGCAGGACACGGGGGCGCAGGGCGAGCGCGCGGGCGAGCGCGACCCGCTGCTGCTGGCCGCCCGACATCTGGTGCGGGTAGCGGTCGCCGTGCTGGGGCAGTCCCACGAGGTCGAGGAGCTCGGCGGCCCGGGTGCGCCGCTCGGCCGCCCTGACCTTCCGTACCCGCAGGCCGAAGGCGACGTTGTCGGCGGCGGTGAGGTTGGGGAAGAGGCTGTACGACTGGAAGACCATCCCGGCGTCGCGGCGGTTGGCCGGGACCTGGGTGATGTCGGCCCCGTCGACGAGGACGTCGCCCGCGTCGGGTCGCTCGAATCCGGCGAGGACCCGGAGGGCGGTGGTCTTGCCGCAGCCCGACGGGCCGAGCAGGGCGAGGAGTTCGCCCGGTTCGACGGTCAGGTCGAGTCCGTCGAGGGCGGTGGTGCCGCCGAACGTGCGGCGCAGGCCCCGGAATTCGACGCGTGCCCCGGCGACCGCCGCGGGCTCCGTCCGGTCCGCTGTTGCTGTGGACGAGGACATGGGTCAGGACTCCTTGGGCGATGTGCGGGAACCGCGGGAGGTACGGGGGGAACGGGTGGTGCCGGACGCTCCGGCCTGCGCCGTCCCGGCCCGGGAGAGGGCGAGCAGCAGGAGCCAGGTGATGACCAGGCTGAGGAGGGACACGGCCACGGACATCCGGGCGTGGGCCCCGGAGATGGACACGATCCACACCGCGAAGGGCCGGAAGCCGAGGAGCGAGGCGATGGTGAACTCGCCGAGGACCAGGGCGAGGGTGAGGAAGGCGGCGCCCGCGAGGGAGGACCGCAGATTGGGCAGGATGACGCGGAACATCACGTACGGCAGGCTCGCCCCGCAGTTGCGGGCGGCCTCGACGAGGGTGGGGACGTCGACGGCGCGCAGTCCGGCGTCGAGGGAGCGGTACACGAAGGGCAGGGCCATGACCGTGTACGCGAGGACCAGGACGACGGGGAAGCTCTCGTTCTGCACCGCCAGGAAGGTCTGGTAGAGCGGGGTCCGCGAGAGGTGGTCGGGTCCCCAGCGCAGGACGGTGCTGATGCCGGTGACCAGCGCGATCGGCGGCACCACCAGCGGCAGCATGCACATCACCTCGACGACCGGACGCAGCCGGGGCGACCCCAGCCGTACGGCCACCAGGGCGGGCACCGCGAGGAGCAGGGCGAGGACGATGGTGGCGGCGGCGAGACCGAGGGAGAGCAGCAGGCTCTCGGTGAAGCCGTCGGCCGAGAGGAGCGCGGTGTACGCCTCGAAGGAGATGCCCTGGCCGGGGGTGTGCACGGTGAAGACGAACGAGGCGACCAGCGGGATCAGGAAGTAGGCACCGCCGAGGCCGAGGACGGCGCCACGCCACAGACGGGGCCGGCGCCTCGCCCGTACGGGGCGGGCCGGCGGAGCCGTGTCCCTGTCGGGCTTCGGGGCGGCCTCCCGGGCGGTGGGGGTCATCGCAGCCATCGGACGCTCCTGCGCTGGAGGGGGAGGTAGACGGCCATGACCAGTCCGGCGATCAGGATCATGTCGAGGCCGAGGGCGAGGGCGACGTTCTCCTGCCCGACGAGGACGTTCCCGGAGAGCGCGTCCGCGATCTTGAGGGTGACCAGGGGGACGGAGCCGCCGACGAGGGCCGCCGCGGTGGCGTGCGCGGCGAACGCGCTGCCGAAGAGCAGCACGAACCCGCCGAGCAGGGAGGGCGCGAGGACGGGGATGCCGACGTGCCGCCAGTACTGCCATCCTCCGGCGCCCGCGTTCTGCGCGGCTTCGCGCCACTGGGGCCGCAGACCGTCGAGGGCGGGGAGGATGACCAGGACCATGAGCGGAACGAGGAAGTACAGGTAGACGACGGCGAGACCGGTGAACGAGTACAGGTTCCAGCCGAGGCTGCTCAGGTCGGCGAGCTGGGTGACGACACCGGAGATTCCGACGGTCGCGATGAACGCGAACGCCAGCGGCACGCCGCCGAAGTTGGCGAGGACCCCGGAGGCGGTCAGGACGGCATCGCGCAGGGTGCGGGAGCGGGAGGTGACGACGGCCTGCGCGATGAGGACGCCGACGACCGAGCCGATGAGCGCCGTGAGGGCGGAGAGCTGCACGCTGCCGACGAGCGATCCCAGGTAGGGGCCCTGGAGCGAGCGGCTCAGATGCTCGCCGGTCAGGGCGGTGGCGCCGGTGTCGGGGTCGGTGCGGGTCACTGCGCCGTACAGGAGGGCGCCGAGCGGGAGCCCGAAGCACAGCCCGGTGAAGGCGATGAGCGGCAGCGCGGCGAGCCAGGTGCGCGGGCCGCGGCGCCGGCGGCGGGTGCCGCCGGCGGGTCCCTCGGCGGGGGCGGTGTCCTTTTCGGGGACACCGGCCTCGGCGGGGACCGTTCCCTCAGTGGGGGTGGGGGAGGCGGAGGACATCAGGAGACGGCCTTGTCCCACTTCTCGGCCAGGGTGGCCTTGGCCTTGTCGAGTTCGGCGGAGGCCGGGAAGGCGGGGGTGCCGGCGACGGCCGGCAGCTTGGCGACGAAGGTCTTGTCCGCGGTGCCGTCGGCGGTCATGGCCGGGAGCAGCACGGGACGGGCGTACCCCTTGAGCCAGAGGTTCTGTCCCTGGGTGCTGTAGAGGAACTCCATCCACAGGCGGGCGGCCGCGGGGTGTGGGGCGTCCTTGTTGACGGCCTGCGAGTAGAACTGGGCGTACACGCCGTCGGTGGGCACGGCGACCTGCCAGTCGACGCCCTTGTCCTTGAACTGGTCGGCGTAGCCGGCGTTCAGATAGTCCCAGTCGATGCTGATGGGCGTCTCGCCCTTCTCGACCGTGGCCGGGGTGGACTCGAC
The DNA here is from genome assembly GCF_044331325.1 of Streptomyces sp. NPDC017246. NCBI lineage: Bacteria > Bacillati > Actinomycetota > Actinomycetes > Kitasatosporales > Streptomycetaceae > Streptomyces > Streptomyces sp. NPDC017246. The sequence goes on from NZ_JBIRMW010000020.1 coordinate 99,869, forward strand.
GGGGATGAGGTTGCCGCTCTTCTTGAGCTTGCCGAAGAAGTCGATGCCGGGCTGGATGTCGGCGAAGGAGCCCTTGTTGGCGAGGGCCGCCGCGTACACGCCGCCGAAGGCCGAGCCGGACTTGGTCGGGTTGCCGTTCAGGGCGACCTTGCCCTTGTACTCGGGCTTGAGGAGATCGGCGAAGGTCTTCGGGCAGTTCGGGACGCGCTCGGCGTCGCAGCCGATGGAGACGTAGCCGCCGTAGTCGTTGTACCAGCGCCCGGCCTCGTCCTTCTGGGCGGCCGGGATCTTGTCCCAGGCCTCGACCTTGTACGGGGCGAAGAGGCCCTCCTCGGCGCCGGATCGGGCGAAGGCGATACCGAGGTCGAGGACGTCGGGGGCGCGCTTCTGGCCCTTGCGGGACTTGACGGCGGCGATCTCGTCGGCGCTCGCGGCGTCCGGGTTCTCGCTCTCGACGGTGATGCCGTACGTGGCCTCGAAGGTCTTGATCAGTTCACCGTAGTTGGCCCAGTCCGGCGGCAGCGCGATCACGTGGAGCGTGCCCTCCGCCTTGGCGGCCTTGACGAGGGCGTCCAGGCCGCCGAAGTCCTTGGCCGACGCCGCGGTGGCCGCCTTCGCGCCGTCGCCCTTGGCGCCGGCCTCGCCCTCGGGGGCGGCACCACAGGCGGTGACGGTGGTCAGGACGACGGCGCCGAGCAGTACGGCGGCACTGCGGACGGGGGTTCTGCGCACGGGTTTCTCCCAGAGGCGAGTGAAGAACTTGTCTGAACAAGACGCCCTTAGTTCGCCCGTACGTCCTGTCCGCGAGATGAACAGGACATGGCTGAATCCACACGACTTCCGGAAGAGCCGGTAGCAGTGAACACCAGGTGAACGCGGTGGAGTTGAGCTTCGCGAGAGGGCAGCACACACCCCTCCCGCCGGGTTAGGCTGACCCTCCGTACAGCACACGCTGTGACCGACTGCGCACAGGCACGCGCGAATAAGGGGGATGCCGTGACGGCGCTCTACGTGGAGATCGCGGAGGGACTCCGCCGCTCGATCCTCAGCGGCGAGTACGCCGTCGGCGCCAGGCTGCCGTCCGAGAGCGACCTCTCCGTCCGCTGGTCCGCCTCACGCGGCACGGTACGGCAGGCCGTGGCCCTGCTCACCTCGGAAGGGCTCATCGGCTCACGCCAGGGAGCCCGCCGCATCGTGCTCCGCAGGGAGCGCCGGCACAGCTTCGCCGAGCTCCACAGCTTCGCGCAGTGGGCGCGGGCCATGGGCTATCGGGCGACCAGCCGCTTCCTCCACCGCGAGCGCCGCCCGGCCACCCCCGAGGAGGCCCGCCGCCTCGCCCTCCCGGAAGGGTCGGGAGTCCTGGACGTCCTGCGACTGCGACTCCTGGACGGTGAACCGGTGATGGTGGAGCGCACGGCCTACGCGGGCTGGGTCGCCCCCGCCGTCGAGTCGCTGCCCGTCGACTGCGCCTCGATCATGGACAGCATGGCGGAGGAGGCCGGCATCGTCGCCCACTACGGCGAGCACCTGATCGACGCCGTCCCCGCCGGCAGCGACGACGCCCGCCTGCTCGGCGTCCGCCGCGGCAGCCCCCTCCTGCGCCAGCGCCACCTCACGAGCAACCCGGACGGCCGCCCCATCGAATGGACGGAGGACCGCTACCGCGCGGGCAGCGTCACCTTCAACGTCAGTAACTCCGTCGGCACGGCACCACTGGTCAGGGATCCGGGCGCGCTGCTGATGTGAGGGATACCTACAGCTCCGCGCGTCCCAGCAGGTCGGCGAGGGGAGTTCCGGTTCGTGCCGCCGCGATGCGACGGGCGCGCAGTTGGGCTCGGGTGCGAGGCCGGAACGCGGGTTCCCTGCCGCAGCCGCACGGTTCCCGGCCCTCGTAACGCAGTCCGGCGTCGAGCACCGCGGCCGCGACGGTCCACGCCTTGGTGTCCCGCCGAGGCGGTGCCGCGAAGTCGTGCCCGGCGCAGGCCATCGGCTCCGTGCATCGGGGGCAGCGATGCCCGCAGGAATCGGGATGCCGCTTGAACGCGACGCGGCAGGGCACGCAGGCGTAGTGCGGCTTGTAGGGCTTCTCGGCGTAGTAACACACAGGGCGAACGTACCCGGCCGTGTGGCGCCTGGCGAGACGACCTTCCTTGATCGGGTCGCACACAACCGGTGGCCGGTATCCGCCTCCCCTCCCCCCTCGGCAACTACCCTGAGGCAGGGGCAGTTGACCGCTGCTGATGCAACGCTCCGGCAGCCGACAAGGGGTGACCAGTGACAGTGAAGGTCCATGGACCGGCATGGGCACTCGACGGGTTGGGGGTGCGGTCGGGGCGGTATCCCCTGGCGGTCGAGGGCCCGGTCATGCGGGCGGTGGACCGGTTGGTTCCCGGTGTGTCGACGGTGACCCGGTACATCCGCTATCACTCGATGTACGCCGCGATCGCCGCGCACGCCGAGCAGAACGCCTTGGATGTCACCGCGTGCCGCCGGCTGGTTCGCCGCAGCGAGGTGCTGCTGGCGGCGCTCCAGCAGCAGCAGCCGGAGCCCACGGCATGGTCCGCTCATGGCGCCGATCGCGTACTGCGTTTCCGCGCGGAGGACCTCGAACTCGCGCAAGCCGCCGACGAGGAGCAACTGAGCCGGTCGTACTCGCCCCGCCGCTGGGGCTTCTGGGACCAGTACGGCGGTCCCGCCACGGTACTCGGCACGGTGAACGTCCGGGAGGGAGCGCTCAGGCCCGGACGGCACGCGTGTCCTTCCGCCGTCCAGGAGCTCTTCGCCCCGCTGCTGTCTCTCGCCTCGAAGGAGGTCGTTCCCTTCGCGGCGCTGGACACAGCGGGACGCGCGGCCCTCGGCGTCGCCTGTCCGGCCGAGCAGGCGTGGCTGACGGGGGTGTTGACCGCCACCGACGCCGGAGGCGTCCACGTCCCGGAGGATTGGGAGGCGTCCGACCGCACCCGGCGCGCGACCCTTCGCATCCTCGCCGGGGCTGTCCGTCTTCGCCGCGACGACAACGGCGGCTATCAGGAGATGCTGCGCTCCACCGTGGCCTTCGGCGAGGAGACGACCACGGATCCGGTCCTCGCGGCCATTCCCGAGACAGCGGGGTGGCGGGGAACGCTGCTGCGTCACTATTCCGTCGGCGCCTGGCGCCGCCTGTGGGCAGCGCTGGTCTCCGGAATCGGGTCCAAGGACGGCGAGGCCGACCGGTCGGCCGAGGAGCTGCGCGACTGGCTGGCACATCAGGTGCCGACGGGGGATGTGCGGGCACTGCTGGGCGATCTGCTCCCGCTCAAGGACGCGAAAGGCCGGTTGATGCCGGTCGAGCAGGAGCTCCTCAAGGAGGGTGGTGACGCACCGATGACGAATGTGCGCCTCCTCGTCGTGGGTGCGCTGCGGTCCCGAGCCGGGCATCTGCCCGAGGACGTACGGGCCGTCTTCCTCGGCCGGCAACGACGCTCGGCCGAGTTCCTCGACCCGACGTGGATCGACGGACTCGTCAACGACTACATCGACCGCCCCGCGCGCGATCTGGCCGCCCGGCTGGTCGACGACATGCTCGCCCAGTCCCGCAGGGTCGCCCTCGCGAAGCTGCGCACCGACCCGGCCACGGGCGGGCTGAAGATCTTCTCCCGACTGCATCTTCGCGACGAGCGGTACTTCAAGACGGGTGACGAAGGAGACTCCGACATCGGCACACGCATCCCCCAACTCGGATCCCTCGCGGAGCAGCTGGGACTCTTCGCCGTTCAGGACGGCCGCCGCATCGTCACGGAGAGCGGCCGACGAATCCTGGAGACCAACCGGTGAGCGCCGTCCGGCACACCCGATTCGCCTCCCCCGTCACGCTGTTGCACGAATGGGCCGAGGATCAGGCGCTGCACGAAGCACTCTTCATGGGGTTCACGGTCGATCTTCCCTTCCTGGAGAAAGTCGCCATACCCCTCGCACGCGGCATGGGCGCCCGCACCGCGGTGATCGGTGACGCAGCCCAGGGACTCCACGATCCGGTCGACGTGCGCATGGCCGGCCGCGGCTATCTGCACGGCCTGGCCACCTGTCGAGGCGCCTTCCACCCCAAGGTCGTGCTTCTGGTCGGGGAACACGCCTGCCGACTGGCGGTGGGTTCGGGGAACCCGACCCTGTCCGGTTGGGGGGCCAACGACGAACTGTGGACCGTGGTGGAAACCGAGGAGAACGAGTCCCACGCGCTTCTGGCCGACCTCGCCGACTGGTTGGACGAACTTCCCACCGCCGTGAGCCTGGCACCGTGGTCGGCGAGCCACCTCGCGGAACTGGCCGCCCTCCTCACCGAACGGCATGTCAACGCTCCCGCCGCGCCGGAAGGCGGTCCCCGGCTGCTGCACAATCTGCGCCGAAGCCTCCTCGACCAACTGCCGAGCGGTCCCGTCGACGAGGTGCACGCCTACGCCCCGTTCGTCGACGAGGCCGGGCACGCCCTGAGCGCGCTCGTCGACCGCCTCGCCCCGCGCCGCTTCACCCTCGGTCTCCAGCCCCGCTGGTCGAGCTACGACGCCGAAGCGGTCAAGGCGGCTCTTGGCGCCTCCTCCGCGCAGATCCGGCTTCTCGACGAGACACGGATGCGCCACGGCAAATTCATCGAATGGCAGACCGGCGGCCGGCGATACGCGCTCACCGGTAGCCCCAACCTCACCCGTGCCGCACTGGGAACCAGCACCAGGGACGGCGGCAACTGCGAGCTCGCCGTTCTCGGCACCGACACCCTGCCGCTGCTCCCCGACGAAGGACGCGTGACTCCGCTCGCGAGTCTGAAGGGCCGTACCATTCGGCCCTTCACCTCCACCAAGCAAGCGCTCGTCCTGCTCGGGGCGAAGACGGACAGCGAGGGCCTGCACGTCTCGCTGGCCCACGCCCGGCCGGAACCCGTCGCGATCGGCACGTCACCCGACGGTTCGCCCGGCTCGTGGACGGAGATCGGTTCCGTCCCCGCAGGGGCGTCGGCCGGTTCCTTCCCGCAGCCCGAGGTCCCGGGAGCCGCGGTTCGCGCCACCTGCGTCCGGCCGGACGGCAGCACCCTCGAATCGCCCGTCGTCTTCGTCTACAGCCCTGTGCACTGCGCCCGCCGCGACGGAGCCGACAGCGGACCCCGGCTGCGCTACGACTACACGGCGCAGGCGCTGTTCGCCGACGAGCGTGCCGCACGCCGCTTCGAGACCGATCTGCTGCGCCTGCGCGAGCTCACCGCCGGAACGTCCAGGCCTCGGGTGAGCCCGGCGACCGGTGCGACGACGGGCTCGGCAGCCCTGAGCGGGGTCGACCGCTGGGACGCGTACATCGAGGACTGCCGCCGGATGATCGGCGCACCTCTGACGGATCTGGCGTTCGGTACCTCGCAGACCGGCCTGCCGCAGGCCCCTTCGTCGCGGTGGGTCGTGTCCGGGGTCACCGGTATCGGGACCGCGGAGGACGACGAGCCGAGCGAGGCGATCGAGGACGACGCAGAGGACGACGGCCTCTTCACCGCGGGCATGACGGTCGCTCCCCACGTTCCGCCCGACCAGCGGGGCCACTGCCGCACCTGGATTCGACGCTGGGTGGGGACGCTCGCCGCCACTGACGCGTCGCCCCCGGCACCCGCGCCGGTGCGGCTGGTCGTGGCGAAGCTGTACGTGCAGCTCCTGGCCGCCGGAGTCTGGGACGAGAACGACCAGAGCTGGCGCGACGGCCTCAGCGGTCTGCTCGCGGCACTCGGTTCCGAAGACGGACCGGATGACGCGGGCCGGCGGACTCCACCCGCGACCCGGCGGCGACTGGACGCGGTCGCGGCCGTGGTGATGACACTCCTCAGCCAGGGCGCCACCTTCACCGGAGGCGGTGAGCACGATGTGGCGGCCGCCCGCGCGTGGCAGAGCGGCAAAGACATGATCGCGCGCGCCGAACCCGCCCAGGCGGAGGACCTGATGCTCCCGCCGGGACAGGCCCACGCCCGCGTCGCACCCTGGAGCGAGGTGGAACGGCTCATCGAGCGGGCCCAGGAGGACGACCCCCTCGCGGAGGTGGTCGAGGAGCTCTCCGCGGCCGGCTGGGAGGCCTCGTACGAGGACGGACTCTGGGAGATCACAGGCTCCTTCGGCAACCCGGTCCCCGTCGCGGCCCGAGTCGCCGACCGGCTCGGGCGGCACCACCCGGACGGCGTGCTCGTGCGGGCTCGGAGCAGGAACCGTTGGGCCTTCGTCGCGTGGGCGGCGCCCCATCTGGTCCTCCTGAACCCCCCGGCTCGCGTCTGGCGTACCTACCAGGTACGGCCCCCGGCCACACCGGAGTCACGGTTCAGCGGTGGCGACCTCTCCGCGGTGCCCGGCCGTGTCGGCGCCCCGGCGCCGCTCCCGGCGGGCGCACCCGAGGCCTTGAGGAAGATTCTGAGCGACGGGGGCCTGCTCTACCCGGAGTTGATCCGGCGGTTGTTCGCAGACGGCGCGTGAAGGGAACGGCCCGCGCTCCCCTCCGTTCAGCTCGCCTCGCCTCTGCTCCGGGCGCGCCGGCGCGATGATGGTGGGAGCGGCTCCGAGGGGTGCGTGGCTGTCCGCTCCCAGGACCTGGCAGCGCGTCGGCCCGTGCCGGGACCACAGGGCGGCCGTCCACGCGCAGATCAGTGCGTCGATGAGGTCCTCCCGGTGCTTGTAGTCGGCCGCCAGCTGGGGTGAGGGCTCGTCGAGCAGCCGGCGGGACACCGCGTGGGAGGAGAGCAGGAGGGGCGGATCGGCGGTAGCCAGGTCCGCCATGCGCGCGATCAGCCTGTCACACTCCTCCGCCCGGACCGCTCGCCACCGCGCCGTCGGCACTCGCGCGGGCCGGCGCTTGTAGGTGGGGCGTTCCCGGTCGTAGCCCAGCTCGGGCGCCCCGACCAAGGTCGTGTACGGATAGCACTCGGAGACCACTTTCCCGTCCGTCGGCGGTCCGCCCCTGCCGTCGTCGTAGACCCAGCCGGCCTCCTGCATCAACGTCCTCAACAGCACTCCGGCCCGCCGGGGCGAACTCTGGTTGGTACTGTTCGCGCTCACCTTCCAGCGGCCGTACCGCTGACCGACCTCCCGCTCGCAGGGCCGCTGGCCGGCCGGATTGTCGACGACCAGCGGTGCGTCGACGAAGGCTAGGGCCGATCCGCCGGCGGCTGCCTCGGCGAGCCACGCCATCGTCTCTTCGAGGCCGGACGTCCAGCCGCATGCGATCACCACGCCACTGCCGTCGACGACTGCTACGCCGGTCTCGTTGGGTCTGGTGCGGGCTCCGCCCTCCGCCCAGGCGAGGTCGACGCCGATGAACCGTTCAATCCCCATGCGTCGGTAGTACCAGAGAACCGGCCACCGGTCCGACTGCTCCCTGAACGACGAATGACCGGTGAGCCCCAGGCTCGACCGGTCATTCGTCAACGCTTCGGGACGATCTGGTGATCGTCCCGGTTGGTGTCCGAGGGGGGACTTGAACCCCCACGCCCGATAAAGGGCACTAGCACCTCAAGCTAGCGCGTCTGCCATTCCGCCACCCGGACAAGGTGTCTGTCGCAGCGGGGTTTCCCTCGCGGCGACAAGATGAATATATCAGGGCTCGGGCCCCTGGTTCACCCACGTTTCCGGTGGTCAGCGGCTCGGTGGCCCGGTCCGGGCCGCTGCCCCGGGCACGTACGCCATCGGGTGTACGCCGCACTCGGCGACGTACGACCAGGTGACCGCGCACGGACGACGACGGGCCGCATGCCGTGTTCCCGGCGTTCGGCTCATCCGCGGGTCACCCCGTCGGATGACGACGCGGGATCCGGTGCCGGACGAGGACGCCGGATCCCGAGGGTCAGGACCAGGTATGAGGCGCGGCTTTGCGGGCAAACGCCCTGGTGTCAAGGGCGCGCCCCGAGGACGGGGTCCCGCCCCACACTCCTGGCGGAGGTGTCGTCATGGTCCCGCTGCTGCTCGTCCTCCTGCTGATCCTCGTCCTCTTCGGTGCGGGCTTCGCCGTGGAGGTGCTCTGGTACATCGCCATCGCCGTCCTGGTGCTCTGGGTCCTCGGCTTCTTCATGCGGAGCTCGAACGGGCGCTGGTACCGCTGGTGACCCCGGCTCCGCTTCTCAGGTGCCGGTGAGTTCTCCGCTGAGCCTGCCGTGGAGGGCCGCGCTCGGGTCGTTCAGGCCCGTGATCTCCACGGTCTTGCCCCGCTGGGCGTACCTCGTCTCGATCGTGTCGAGTACGGCGACGGACGAGGCGTCCCAGATGTGGGCCGAGGAGAGGTCGATGACGACCCGGTCGGGGTCGGCGGCGTAGGCGAAACGGCCGACGAGTTCGTTGGCCGACGCGAAGAACAGCGCACCGGTCACCCGGTAGACGACGGTCGTGCCGTCGGGGTCGGTCACGGCGGTCACCTCGGCGTGGTGGGCGACGCGACGGGCGAAGATCACCATGGCGGTGACCGAGCCGGCGACCACACCGACGGCCAGGTTGTGGGTGGCGACCACGCACACCACGGTGATCACCATGACGCCGATCTCCCCGAGCGGCATCCGCCTGAGGGTCCCCGGCGCGACGGAGTGCCAGTCGAAGGTCGCGAAGCACACCATGACCATGACGGCGACCAGCGCCGCCATGGGAATGTCGGAGACGACGGGCCCGAAGGCGATGCACAGCACCATCAGGAAGACGCCCGCGAGGAACGTGGACAGACGGGTGCGGGCGCCGGACACCTTCACGTTGATCATCGTCTGGCCGATCATGGCGCAGCCGCCCATGCCGCCGAAGAAGCCGGTGACGATGTTGGCGATTCCCTGACCGATGGACTCGCGGGTCTTGTCGGAACGGGTGTCGGTGATGTCGTCGACGAGCTTGGCGGTCATCAGCGACTCCATCAGGCCGACCAGCGCCATGGCGAAGGCGTACGGCGCGATCGTCGTCAGCGTGTCCACGGTGAACGGCACGTCCGGCAGGCCGGGCACCGGCAGTGAGGACGGCAGGGCGCCCTTGTCCCCGACCGTGGGTACGGCGATCCCCGCGGCCACCGTGACGGCCGTGAGGATCGCGATGGACACCAGGGGCGCGGGGATCGCGCCGGTGACCTTCGGGAAGAACACCAGCAGGAGCAGGCCGGCGGCGAAGAGCGGGTAGACGGCCCAGGGGACGTTCCGGAGCTCGGAGACCTGGGTGATGAAGATCAGTACGGCCAGTGCGTTGACGAAGCCGACCATGACCGAGCGCGGGATGAACCGCATCAGCTTCGCCACCCCGAGCGCGCCGAGGATCACCTGGATCACACCGGCGAGGATGACGGCGGCGACCAGGTACCCGAGCCCGTGCTCACGGTTCAGGGGCGCGATGACGAGCGCGACGGCTCCGGTCGCGGCGGAGATCATCGCCCGCCGGCCGCCGACGATCGCGATGGTCACGGCCATCGTGAAGGACGCGAACAGGCCGATCGCGGGATCGACCCCGGCGATGATCGAGAACGAGATCGCCTCGGGGATCAGCGCGAGGGCGACGACCAGACCGGCCAGCACCTCGGTGCGCCAGACCTTCGGATCGGTCAGCCAGTCGGGACGCAGACGGGCGACGGACAGACGGGCGGGCGAAGAAGACAAAGGGGGAACCTGTCGCGCGTGGGCACGCCTCGCGCGCAGGGGCCGGGGCATGGTGCGGATCGACGCCGGGAGCGGCGTCGGCCCCGACATGACGACGGCGCGAGCGGCAGCCTGCCACCCTCGCCACCGGCAACTCTACCGGGGGCTCCCGGAACGGCCCTCGCCCTCGTCGCGACAACCGCTTCCCAGGGCCGGAGCAGAACCGCTCAGTACCGCTCAGCAGTACTGACCGCCGCCGGGGCCGGGGCGGACGCCGCCCCGGCCCCTCGGCACCTCGTTACGGTGCCATCTCGTACGTCCCCGACAGCGCCTCGACGCGCTCCCAGACCCGGGCCGAGCGCGCCTCGTCGACGACCGGGCGCCGTACGGCTCCCAGCGCCCAGGCCTGCTGCGGCTCGGTGGCGGAGTCCTTGCCGTGCAGCTCGACGGCGTGGGCGGAGAAGTCCCGTACGAGGACGGCGAAGAGCTCGTCGAGGACGTCCTCGTCGAGACCGGTCAGCGCGGCCTGCTCCAGGACCAGCTGGCCGTGGACGACGAGCGCGAACAGCTGGCCGACGGCGAGGAGGAGATCCAGGTCACGGCTCTGCGCCTCGTCGGGGGCGGCGGTGCGCACGAACTCGCACAGGGCGTCGGCCTGCTCCCGGAAGCGGGCGACGTTCGCCACTCCGGCGTACGTGTCGTAGGCGGGGCGCCAGTCGTGGAAGCGGACGGACCCGAGGCCGCGGGCCGGGCCCTGCCGGAAGAGGAAGGTGTCGTCGGCCGCGTCCCGGCGGGTCGGGACGGGCTCGTACGCGGCCGGGTCAAGCAGGTGGTTCCGCATGAACTTCAGGATCAGGGCCAGGTTGACGTGGACCGTGCCCTCCAGCTTCGGGAGGCCCCGGATCTCGACGGCCGCCTGCGCGAAGTAGTTGTCCTTCTCGAAGCCCTTGGCGGCGATGACGTCCCACATCAGGTCGATGACCTTCTCGCCCTCCGTGGTCACCTTCATCTTCGTCATGGGGTTGAAGAGGAGGTAGCGGCGGTCGTCGGGACCGGCGGTGCGGAAGTAGTCGACGGCGCGGTCGCTGAACAGCTTCATGCCGACGAGGCGGACGTAGGCGTCGGCCAGCTCGCGCCGGACGTGCGGGAAGGCGGTGACGGGGCGGCCGTAGAGGATGCGGTTCTGGGCGTGGGTGACGGCCTCGTACATCGCGTGCTCGCAGATGCCGATCGAGGCGGTGCAGAGGTTGAACTTGCCGACGTTGACGGTGTTGAGGGCGGCGTCGAAGGCGGCGCGGCCGGTGTGCAGGACGTCCTCCGCCGCGACGGGATAGTCCTCCAGGCGGAACTCGCTGACGAACTTCGAGGAGTCGACGACGTTCTTCACCAGGTGGTATGCCGGGTGGCGGCTGTCGGCGGCGAAGAAGACGTAGCCGTCGGGGCCCTCGACGTCGGTGCGGCGGCCGAAGACGGAGACGAGTCCGGCCGCGTTGCCGTTGCCGATGTAGTACTTGGAGCCGGTGGCCCGGAAGCCGCCGTCGGCCTCGGGCTCCAGGAGCATGTCGGTGGAGTAGATGTCGGCGCCGTGGGTCTTCTCGGAGAGACCGAAGGCGAACACCTCTCCCTGGGAGAGGAGCTCGGCGGCGCGGGCGCGGGCGGCGGCGTTGTCGCTCTGCCAGACCGGGCCGAGACCGAGGACGGTGACCTGCCAGGCGTACCAGTAGTCGAGACCGTAGAAGCCGAGGATCTCGTTCAGGGCGGCGATCCGGGCGGTGTCCCAGCGCTTGTCGCCCTGCTCCTCGGAGGCCTCGGCGGACGGCGTCAGGAAGGTCTCGAACAGTCCCTCCTTGGCGGAGAAGGCGAGGAAGTCCCCCAGCCAGGCCCGGGTGCGGTAGTCCTCGATCAGCCGGCGCTTGCCGCGCGCCTCGAACCAGTCGACGGTGGCGCGCAGCAGCCGGCGGGTCTCGGGATCGAAGTGTGCCGGGTCGTAGGTGTGCGGGTTGAACAGCAGCGAGTCGGCCATGTGCTCCATCTTTCGGTCCGGTGGACGAGGGGCGTGAAGCCGGCGGCGGCGCCTGCCGGCGGGTGGTCGGGGGGCGCGCTTAGGGCGCCGCTCAGCGCGCGGGGCCGAGCCGGTGGAGGGTGGCGAGGATGTCGTCGAGCCAGGCGAGCGTCATCCGCTCGTACGCGATGCCGCCGCGCAGGACGACGTGCTGGAGCTCCCGGCCGGCGTCGGGCGGGCCGTCGGCCGGGCGGGCCGCCGCGGCTCCCGTGAAGTCGCGCTCCTCGCCGGCGAGGTACCGGGCGAGGCGCTCGGTGTGCGCCTGCCGGTGTCGTTCCACCTCGCTGATCAGCGCGGCGGGGTCGTCGAAGGCGGCGCCTCGGATCTTCACGGCCAGGTCGTGGCGGAGGCTCTCCGGCTCGACGGGTTCGTGCAGCCAGCTGGACAGGGCGGCCCGTCCGAGGTCCGCGACGGAGTACTCCTTCTTGTCCGGGCGGCCGTGCTGCGGCACGTCCCGGACGTCGACCCAGCCGTCGTTCTCCATCCGCTTGAGCACGCGGTAGATCTGCTGATGGCTGGCGGTCCAGAAGTACCCGATGGACCGCTCGAAACGCCGGGCCAGCTCATAGCCGGATCCGGGCTGCTCGAGCAGGGACACAAGAATCGCGTGTTCGATCGCCACACCCGAAATCCTTCTATGCAACTCGTTGCATAGGCAAGTCCGGCCGCCCGGGTGAGACGCGGCTCACCGCGCGCGGGCGCCGCGGCCGCCTGCGTCAGCGGCGGTCCGCCGCCTTGTCGAGTTCCTCGTCGAGGGCCATCGCCGCCGTGATCAGGGCGAGGTGGGTGAAGGCCTGGGGGAAGTTTCCGAGCTGTTCGCCGGTACGGCCGATCTCCTCCGCGAAGAGACCGACGTGGTTGGCGTACGTGAGCATCTTGTCCATGGCGTAGCGGGCCTGATCGAGGCGGCCCGCCCGGGCGAGCGCCTCGACGTAGAGGAAGCTGCACAGCGAGAAGGTGCCCTCGGAGCCGCGCAGCCCGTCGGGGGACGCCTCGGGGTTGTAGCGGTAGACGAGACTGTCCGTGACCAGTTCGCGGTCCATGGCGTCCAGGGTGGACAGCCAGGAGGGCGCCCTCGGGGAGATGAAGCCGACGAGGGGCATGAGCAGCAGGGACGCGTCGAGCACCTCGCTGTCGTAGTGCTGGACGAAGGCCTTGAGCCGGGGATTCCAGCCGCGCTCCATCACCTGGACGAGGATCGCGTCGCGTTGCGCGGTCCAGCGCGGGACGTCGGCGGGGCGGGCGTACTCGGTGGCGAGACGGATGCCGCGGTCGAGGGCCACCCAGCACATCACCCGGCTGTAGGTGAAGTCCTTGCGTCCGCCGCGGGTCTCCCAGATGCCCTCGTCGGGGCGGTCCCAGTTGTCGCAGAGCCAGTCGAGGAGCGCGGCGAAGCCCTTCCAGCCCTCGTAGCCGGCCAGGTCGGGCGAGTGGGTCATCGCGTGGGCGAACTCGCCGTAGATGTCGAGCTGGAGCTGGTCGGCGGCGCCGTTCCCCGCCCGTACCGGGAAGGATTCGCGGTAGCCGGACAGATGCCCGAGGACCTCCTCCGACAGCCGGGGGTCGCCGTCGACCCGGTACATGATCTGCATCGGCTCGCCGCCGGGCGGGCGCGGGGCGCGGCCGCGGCCGCCGAGCCAGCGGCGGAAGGCGTCGGCCTCCTCGATGTATCCGAGGTCGAGCAGGACGCGCACGGAGAGGGAGGCGTCGCGGATCCAGGTGTAGCGGTAGTCCCAGTTCCGCTCGCCGCCGACCTGTTCGGGGAGGCCCATGGTGGGGGCCGCGATCGGCGCTCCGGACGGGGCGTAGATGAGCAGTTTGAGGGTGATGGCCGAGCGGACGACCATGTTCTGCCAGCGGCCGCGGTAGCGGCAACGGCGGATCCATCCGTGCCAGAAGACGCGGGTCTCCTCCATCGCCGCCTCCAGGGCCTCCTCGTCGACCGGCCCGGGGGCGGCGGCTCCCGGCGAGGAGGTCTCCAGGAGGATTCCGGCGGTCTGGCCGTGGCTGAGGGTGATGGTGGCGCGCACGTCCTGCCCGTCGGCGTCCAGGGGGACGCTGCTCCGCAGATGTACGTCGAGGTCGGGGCCGTGGAACGTGGCGGCGGCGCCGTCGAGCGTGAGGGTGTGCGGAGCGCGGCCGTAGTCGAAGCGCGGCCGGCACTGGACGTGGAAGGTGAGGGTGCCGCGCACCACGCGCAGGGCCCGGACGAGTCGGTGCCGGTCGGTGGGCACGTCCGGCCGGTCGCCCACCGGCATGAAGTCGACCACCTCGCCCACCCCCTCCGGGGTGAGGAAGCGGGTGATCAGGACGGCCGTGTCGGGCAGGTAGAGCTGGCGGACGGTCACGTCGTCGAGGACGGGAGCGATGGTGAAGTGGCCGCCGCGCTCCTGGTCGAGCAGGGAGGCGAAGATGCTCGGGGAGTCGAAGCGGGGTGCGCAGAACCAGTCGACCGCGCCTTCGGCGGAGATCAGCGCGGTGCTCTGCAGGTCGCCGATCAGTCCGTGGTGGGCGATCGGGGGGTACTCGGGCACGGGCGACCTCGATTCTCCGCGGCTTCGCGCCGTCGGTGCCACTCCTCGGGTCCACGCAACCCGCAGACCGCCGTCCCGGCAACACGACGGGTCCGAGCGGACGAACCGCGTCGGCACGCAGGGAGCCGGCGCAGCCGGAGGGGCCCACGCGTCCTGCGCGTCCCACGCGTCCTGCGCGTCCCACGGGTCCCAGGGAGCCCGCTGAGCCGGCCGGTCCCGCTGAACCCGCGCAGCCCGGGGGCGCGCGCTCCCTTCCCCGCTGTCCGACCGGTCGGTATGTTGCTCGCGACCGCCGCGCACCCCCTGGAGGACGTCATGACCGAGCCCCAGCCCCAGTCCGCCGCCGAAGGCCACTGCGACCCCCGCTTCGCCGCCGTACGGGACGCCTTCGAGGCCAATTTCCGTACGAGGGACGAGCTCGGGGCCGCCGTGGCGGTGCGGGTCCACGGCGAGACCGTGGTCGACCTGTGGGGCGGCTGGGCGGACCCCGCGCGCTCGCGCCGCTGGGAGCGGGACACCGTGGTCAACGTCTGGTCCACGACCAAGGGCGTGACCGCGCTCTGCGCCCATCTCCTCGCGGACCGCGGTCTGCTCGACCTGGACGCGCCGGTCGCCTCCTACTGGCCCGAGTTCGCCGCCGCGGGCAAGGAGACGCTCCCCATGCGGCATCTCCTGTCCCACCGCGCGGGCCTCTCCGGTCTGCGCGAGCCGCTGTCGCTCACGGAGTTCTACGACTGGGAGGTGACGACCGCCCGGCTCGCGGCGACGGAGCCGTGGTGGGAGCCCGGCACCCGCTCCGGCTACCACGCCATGACGTACGGCTTCCTCGTCGGCGAGGTGATCCGGCGCGTCACCGGGCGGTTGCCCGGCGCGTTCCTCCACGAGGAGATCACCGGGCCGCTCGGTATCGACTTCACCATCGGACTGCCGGAGAAGGAGGCGGACAGGGTCGCCGAGCTCCTCCACCCCCGCACCTCGTCCGCGAGCGAACAGGCCGCGGTCTTCGCCCAGTTGGCACCCGCGGCGCAGGCGGCTCTGGCCAACCCGCCCGTCGGCGCCACCGAGGCCAACAGTCCCGAGTGGCGGGCCGCCGAACTGCCGGCGGCCAACGGCCACGGGACGGCCCGCGCGGTCGCCGAGCTGTACGGCGTCTTCGCCTGCCGCGGCCGTTCCGGAGAGCACCGTGTCCTCTCCGAAGCGGCCGTCGAGCGGGCCCGGGAGGGGCAGGGCGCGGGCAGGGACCTGGTCCTCGGCGCGGGCTTCGCCGAGGAGACGGAGTGCGCCCTGGGCCTCTGGCTGAGCGGCGCGAACGCCTCGTACGGCCCCAATCCCCGCGCCTTCGGTCACGACGGCTTCGGCGGCTCGTGCGGTCTCGCGGACCCGGAGTCGGGCGTTTCCCTCGGTTACGTGATGAACCGTATGGGACCCCGCATCGCGGACGACCCTCGCAAGATGGCGCTGGTCGAGGCGGTCTACGCGGCACTCTGAGACGGGTAGGGCCCGCGCCGTGTCGGGAACCGGACACCCGGCACCCCCGGACGGAGGGAACGATTCCGGCATTGAGGGGCGTCCGAGCCCGGACCGCGGACCCATGGCACCCCCCTTTCCGCGAGGACCGGACCTCCGGTCGCCGCCCGGACCCTGCCGGGGGTCGCGGCCGAATCTGTGCGCCCGCTACGCCTTCGACAGCCGGCCGGGGCTCCGCCCGGCGGGCTCCGCAGGCGGCCGCCCACTCGGTGTGGGAGCGCGCCCACATCGACGCCTGAACTGGGGAGACGGCACGACCCCTTCCACCCTCCGTACGGACCTCGGGCTGTCGACTCGCTTTCCGTCGAGGCCTCCTGAGGGGTAGTCAGCAAATTTCGGCAAGCGGTTGCACGGCCTCGGTTCACCCCGCGCACCACAACCGTCGATACGTACCCCTCGGCACCTCCGGGCCTGGAGGCCACAGGAACGCGCGTAGATAGGCCGAAAGGCGTCCTTGCCCCCAGGCCGCCCCGATTCGAGGATTCAACCTGTCGAGATTGACAGGTCCATGACTACACCACCTTTCCGCCCCGGATCTGCCCGCTCGTCGCCGAGGGATCGCCCACCCAGCGATTCCCCCCACTCCCCCATCGGAGGATCCAGTGAACCTCAAGCGTCTGTCCCCCTTCGGCGGCGCCGCCAAGGGCGCACGGCTGATCGCCGTGGCCTCCGCCCTGCTCGCCGCCTCGGCGCTTGCCGTGCCCGCCTCGTCCGCCGCCTCGTCCGTGGACGTCCGCGCCACCGCCGCCCAACTGGCCGCCGCCGACCAGGCCGTCCTCGGAGCCGACGTGCCCGGCACCGCCTGGTACACCGACCAGGCGACCGGGAAGATCGTCCTCACCGCCGACTCCTCCGTCTCCGCCGCCGAGATCGCCTCGATCAAGAAGGCCGCCGGCGACCGCGCCGGCGACCTGCAGATCAAGCGGACCCCCGGCACGCTCAACAAGCTCATCGCCGGCGGCCAGGCCATCTACGCGGGCGGCGGGCGCTGCTCGCTCGGCTTCAACGTCCGCAGCGGCTCGACGTACTACGCCCTGACGGCCGGCCACTGCACCAACATCGGCAGCACCTGGTACACCAACTCCGCCAACACCACGGTGCTCGGCACCCGGGCCGGCACCAGCTTCCCGACCAACGACTACGGCATCATCCGGCACTCCAGCGCCTCGGCGGCGGACGGCCGGGTCTACCTCTACAACGGCACCTACCGTGACATCACCGGCGCGGGCAACGCCTCCGTCGGCCAGTCGGTCCAGCGCAGCGGCAGCACGACCGGTCTGAAGGGCGGCACCGTGACCGGTCTCAACGCGACCGTCAACTACGGCAATGGCGACGTCGTCTACGGCCTCATCCAGACCAACGTCTGCGCCGAGCCCGGCGACAGCGGCGGCGCGCTCTTCTCCGGCACCACGGCGCTCGGCCTCACCTCCGGCGGCAGCGGCAACTGCTCCAGCGGCGGCACGACGTTCTTCCAGCCGGTGACGGAGGCGCTGAGCGCGTACGGCGTGAGCGTCTTCTAGCTCCGGCGGCACAGCGCACCACAGGATCCGCGGAGGCGGCGGCCTCCGCGGATCCCGCATGAGCAGCAGCGAGGCGCGGGGGTGGTGGCGCAGTGCGTCGAAGAGTCCCGGCCGGGGAGCGTCCTGTTCGGCGGCGCTGCGGGTCTCCTCGGCGCCCCGGCGGATCCAGAAGCCCGCGAGGCTGAACACCGCGCCGAGGAGGAAGGGGATCCGCCAGCCCCAGCCGTTCATCCGGTCCTCACCGAGGACGCCGATGAGCAGGGCGGCGATACCGGAGGCGGCGAGCTGGCCGGCGGAGGTGGAGACGTACTGGAACGAGGAGAACAGGCCGCGCCTGCCGGGTCCTGCCGACTCGACGAGGAAGGTGGTCGAGGCCGCGAACTCCCCGCCCACCGAAAGGCCTTGCAGCAGCCGGGCGACGACGAGGACGACGGGGGCGAGGATTCCGGCGGCGGCGTGCGTCGGGGTCAGACCGAGCAGCAGGCTGCTGCCGCCCATGAGCAGGATGGTGCCGGTGAGGGCGGTCCGCCGGCCGTGCCGGTCCGCGAGGGCGCCCATGAGGAGTCCGCCGACCGGGCGCAGGCGGCGTCGAGGCTCGCCGCAGGCGTGTCTGTCACGATCACCGCCTGCCCGGGCCCGGCGCTCCGTACGCCTCGCCCTCCGGCCGCCCGCGGCGAGGCACGGGAGTTCAGTCGACCGGCCAGGTGTGCGCCGGAGCGTTCAGGTGCATGTACTCGATGTACTGCTGGGTCATCTTCCGCAGCGCCTGGTGCCGGTCCGCGCGGTCGATGTCGTGGATGTGGTGGAACATCTCGGACTGCCACACCGCGCCGTTGCGGCCGCTGACGCACCGCTGCTCGATGACCCCGAGCAGCGGCTCCCGCCGGGCCGCCTCCAGACCCATCCGTTCCAGCCCGCGGTCCGCCAGCGGCAGCAGGCGCCGCAGCACCAGCTCGGTCACCGGAACCTCGCCCATCCCGGGCCAGTACACGTGCGCGTCGATGCCGTGGCGCGCGGCCGCGTGCAGATTGTCCTCCGCTGCGGAGAACGACATCCGTGACCAGACGGGCCGGTCCTCGTCGACCAGGGCCCTGATCAGCCCGTAGTAGAAGGCACCGTTCGCCAGCACGTCGGCCACCGTGGGGCCGGCGGGCAGCACCCGGTTCTCGACCCGCAGATGCGGGACGCCGTCGACGACGGCGTAGACGGGGCGGTTCCAGCGGTAGACCGTGCCGTTGTGCAGGGTGAGCTCGGAGAGTCCCGGTGTCCCGCCCTGGTCGAGCACCTGCTCCGGGTTCTCCTCGTCGCACAGGGGCAGCAGCGCGGGGAAGTAGCGGGCGTTCTCCTCGAAGAGGTCGAAGACGGAGGTGATCCACCGCTCGCCGAACCACACCCTCGGCCGTACGCCCTGCACCTTGAGCTCGTCCGGCCGGGTGTCCGTGGCCTGCTCGAACAGCGGGATGCGCGTCTCGCGCCACAGCTCCTTGGAGAACAGGAACGGCGAGTTCGCCGCCAGGGCCACCTGTACCCCCGCCACGGCCTGCGCCGCGTTCCAGTACTCCGCGAACTCGTCCGGCGAGACCTGGAGGTGGAACTGGGTGCTGGTGCAGGCCGCCTCCGGGGTGATCGTCTCCGCGTGCGTCCGCAGCTTCTCCACCCCGTCCACCGAGATCAGCAGGTCCTCGCCCCGCGCGGCGAAGATCTGCTCGTTCAGCAGGTGGTAGCGCGGATCCCCGGACAGCGACTCAGGGCCCGCGTCCTCCAGCTCCAGCGTCGGGAGGATGCCGATCATGACCAGATGGGCACCGATCGCCGCCGCCCTCTCCTCGGCGTGGTTGAGGGCCTCACGGACCTCCTGCTCCCAGGAGTCGGGGCCACCCGCGACGAGCCGCCGCGGTTCGACGTTGATCTCCAGGTTGAACCGGCCCAGCTCGGTCGACCAGGTGGGATCCGCGATCGCCTCCAGGACCTCCGTGCTGCGCATGGCGGGCTCGGCGGCGGCGTCCACGAGGTTCAGTTCGAGCTCCAGACCGACCTGTGGCCGTTCGAAGTCGAAGCGCGACTCCCTCAGCATCCGCGCGAACACGTCGAGGCACGTGTGCATCTTGTTCCGGAACCGGCGGCGGTCCTCACGGGTGAACTCCAGCGCCGGGACGTCACGTCCCATCGGTCCCTCCCGATCTCGTCGGCACGGACCCCCACCTTCAGCCTCCCACTCCCCGGGCGGCCCAACCACCGAAGCGGGCCGGATCCGCCCGGATCCGGTACGCCGGCACAGGGGCGCTCCCCCCGCAGGACGGGCGTAGGCTTCGCTCGGCACGGACGCCGTGGGGCGGGGCGAAGCGGACGGGGGCAGGGGCACGTGACGGCTGGGACGACACCGAGGTGGGAATCGACCCTCGATTCGGTCGTGGTGTACGCACAGGGGGCGCTCTGCCGCCGCCTGGCCCGGGGCGCGGTGCCCCCGGACGGCACGGTCCGTGTGACGGGACTCCCCCGGTCACTGGACCCCGGCTCCCTGCGGGCCCGGGTCCTGGGTCCGTCCGGGGTGCGGGTCACCGAGGCGCGGGTGGCGATCGAGGCGGAGCCGCTCGGCACCGGCATCGCGCCGCAGGGCCTTCGGCGCGAGGTCGAGCGGCTGCGCGACGCGCACGAGGCGGCCCAGGGGCGCCGGGACCGGCAGCTGGCCCTGATCGCCGAGGTCGGGGGCCTGCGCCCGGTGCCGCCGCCGCTCAAGCGGGACGACCCGCAGTACCGCCGGACCCCCGTCGACGCATGGCTGGAGCTCGCCGATTTCGTCGAGGAGCGGCTGACCGGGCTGCACGCCCGCCTCGTCGAGCTGGAGGACGCGCTGCTGCACGCCGATCACGAGCTCGCCGTCGCCCGTGACCGGCTCGCCCGCGCCTCGACGGACGCACCGTCGGCCCATGTGGCGACCACGGTCTCCGCGGTCCTGACCCTCGTCGGCGCGGCTACCGGTACCGGCGAAGCGGAGGCCGGGGCGCCGGAGGCGGCGGAGCCCGAGGTGGAGCTGGAGCTGGAGTACGGGGTCCCCGGCGCCGTCTGGGTGCCGACGTACCGGCTCACCCACCGTCAGGGCGACGGCACCGGCCGTCTGGTGCTGCGCGCCTCGGTCGCCCAGCGCACCGGTGAGGACTGGACCGGGGTGCGCATCGCCCTGGCCACCGCCGACCTCCGTCGCCGCACCGACCTGCCCAGGCTCCGCTCGATGCGGATCGGTCGCCGGCAGGCCGCCCCCGCGCCGTCCGGCTGGCGCGAACCCCCGGCGGGACTCGCCGACCTTTTCACCGGGTACGAGGGAGCCGGCCCGCGTCCCGCGCCGCGCGGCGCACCCGCGTCCGCCGACGGCGCCGCCCTGCCCGTGGCCGCCGGCGGAGGATTCGTACCCCCGCCCGCGCCCGTGGCACCGGCACCCCCGTCGGCGCCCGCCTTCGGCGGACCGCCGCCTCCGCCGCTCGCGCAGGCCCCGCAGGGCTACGGCGCGCCGCCCCCGGCTCCCGACGGCGTGTACGGCTCCGCCCAAGAGTCCTTCCGGCAGGAGGCGCCCGCCTTCGCGCGTCGGGGGCCCGCCCAGCCGGGCGGCATGCCCCGGGGCGGCGGCGGATCCTTCGCCGGTGCCCCGGCCCCCGCCGCCATGGCCGCGGCCCCGCCGCCTCCCGGCGCGGCCGTGCCGCCCCCTCCTCCGCCGCCGCCCGGTCCGCCGCAGCCGAGCGGCCCCGAACTCGACTACGCCGCCCTGGTCCTGTCGGGGCCGGACGAGCAGGGCGCTCGCAGGGGCCGGCTCTTCCCCGGCTCTCCGTCCGACGCGGTGGCGGCCGAGCACCGGGGTCGTGCCGAGTCGGTGGCCGCCCTGCCGTTGCCGGGGCACGCCGTACGCCCCCGTGAGTCGGCGGGTTCCTTCGACCACCGCTTCGACGCCGCCGCCCGCGCCGACGTTCCCTCGGACGGCACCTGGCACACCGTCACCGTCGGGGAGATCCCGGTCGGTCTGCGCACCGAGTACCTCTGTGTCCCGTCGGTGGAGCAGACCGTGTACGCGACGCTGGTGCTCTCCAACGCCACCGACCAGGCGCTGCTCGCCGGCCCGGTGGAGGTCACCGTCGACGACGACTTCCTGCTGACCGCCGCGCTGCCCACGCTCGCCCCGGGAGGGGTCCGCCGGGTGGGCCTCGGGCCGGCGGAGGGCATCCGGGTCACCCGCCGTACCCATCTGAACGAGTCCACCGCCGGCCTGCGCAACAACATCACCGTGCTCGACCACCGCGTCCATGTGGAGCTGGCCAACGGGCTCGCGAGGCCCGCCGTGGTCGAGGTCCGCGAGCGGGTGCCGGTCGCCTCCGAGCCCGATGTCCGCATCGAGGAACGGGCGGACTGGACGGCGCCCGAGGACGGCGCGGGGTCCGAGCGGCACGCGCCGGGCACCCGCGTCTGGCGGGTCGACCTGCCCGCAGGTGCCACCACCGCCCTCGACGGCGGCTACGAGATCCGTATCCCGGCCGGCAAAGCCCTGGTCGGCGGCAACCGCAGGAGCTGAGACACCCCATGTCCACCGCCTCGAAGACGAGCTCCGCCGCCGGCCCCGACGCGCCCGGCACGGCCGTCCCCGTGACCGCCGCGCCGGTCACCGCCGTCACCTGTCTGGAGGACCGCGCCCATGTCGAGCGTTCCGTCGTGCTCGACCTGGCGGCCGGGGTCCAGCGGCTGCGGCTCGGGCCGGTCAGCGCACTGGCCGTCGACCGCACCCTCCATGCCGAGCTGACCTCCGGCCGTCCGGCCACCGTCCTCGACGTCCGCCTCGTCCGCAGCTGGGAACCGCGCGGGCCGCGGCGGCCGGCCGCCGACGACTCGGCCCTGCGCCACCGCGCACACGCCCTCGAGGAGGAGCGGGGCGCCCTGGAGCAGCGGCGCGACCGGCTGCGGGCCCGCCTCGACCTGCTCGGCCGGCTCGCCGCCGACGTGCTGCGTGACATCGGGGAAGGTGCCGGTTCCGGGGAGGCCGAGGGGCCGCGCTGGGCCCGCGAGCTGGACCGGGTGGACGCCGAGCGGGACACGCACGGCGAGGGGCTCCGCACCGTGGACGCCCGGCTGACCGCGCTCGCCGCCGAACTCGGTGCGGTCCAGCGGGCCATGGACGTCTCCGAGGAGGAACCCGCCGAGCTGGTCGGGCACATCGAGCTCACCGTGGAGGCGGCCGAGGCCGGGCCGGTCGGTCTGCGCCTGAGCCACCTCACGCCGTGTGCGCTGTGGCGGCCCGCCTACCGGGCCGCGCTCGACGGGGACGCGCTGACCCTGGAGACCGAGGCGATGGTCTGGCAGCGCACGGGCGAGGACTGGTCCGGCGTACGGCTGACGCTTTCGACGGCCCGGTCGGCGCTGGCCACCGATCCGCCCTCGCTGGGCGAGGACCGGCTGGTCCTCAAGGACCGCACGGCCGCGGAGCGGCGGACCGTCGACGTCGAGCTCCGCGAGGAGGAGATCGGGGACCTCGGCCCGGCCGCGGTGCTCGGCCTGCCGGGGGTGGACGACGGCGGCGAGACGCGGGTGCTGTACTCCCCCGCGCCGGTCTCGGTGCCCTCGGACGGCCGGGCCCACCGGGTGCCGCTCTCCGTCTTCACCACGGCGGCGAGCAGTGAGTACGCCTGCTCGCCCGAGGTGTCCGCGCTGGTCACCCAGGTGGTGCGGTTCGACAACCGGTCCGGGCACGTGCTGCTCGCCGGGCCGGTGGACCTGGTCCGCGGCAGTGGCTTCGGCGGCCGCGGCACGCTGGACTTCACCACCCCGGGGGCCCCCGTCGAGCTGGCCTTCGGCAGCCGCGACGACCACCGCGTGGTCCGGGAGACGGAGGAGTCCCGCGACTCCGTCGGGATCACCCAGCGCACCGTGGTCACGCGCACGGTCCGGCTGCACCTGTCCCGGTTCTCCGCCCCCGGCGAGCTCGGCGACCGGGTGGTCGTCGTCCGGGAACGGATCCCGGTCTCGGAGGTGTCGGCGGTGGAGGTGCGCCTGCGCAAGGAGGCCTGCTCCCCGGCGCCGGACGGTGTCGACGCCGAGGGCATCGCCCGCTGGGACGTCTCCCTCCCGCCGGGCGGGCGTCGCTCGGTCACCCTGGTGTACGAGCTGTCGGCGAGTTCCAAGGTCGCCGGGCTCTGAGGCCCGCCGCCCCCGATCGGACACCTCGCCGGTCGGGGGCGCGGGCCGGACACGGCCCGCGGGTCGCGGGTCGCGGGTCGCGGGTCGCTCATAGGATTTCCCCTTTCTCGCATGTATTCCGGGCCGGGAAAGTCCCCGCCTTTTCGCCGGGCACCGGCCGCATTCACATTCCGACCGCTTGTTACGCGGCGGTGCTCTGCGTGTTCTCTCAGCGGTGCGGTGCGCGGTGCGCGACCATACGGACGCCGAGTCGCCGTGTCCGACACCGGAAAAGCGGACGACATCACCAGCGGGACGTCAGGGACGAGCGGCCGGCAGACGGAAACATCGCGACAGGAAGAAGGACGGACGTGTCCGGCAGCGAAAGCGAGAACCCGGCAATCCCCTCCCCGACCCCCGTGGAGAACCACCCCAGGACGAATCAGGACTGGTGGCCGAATCAACTGGACCTCCAGGTCCTCCACCAGCACTCGCCCCAGGCCAGTCCGATGGACGAGGACTACGACTACGCGGCGGAGTTCGCGACCCTGGACGTCGACGCGCTGAAGCGGGACGTCTTCGAGGTGATGACGACGTCGCAGGACTGGTGGCCCGCCGACTACGGCCACTACGGGCCGCTCTTCATCCGGATGAGCTGGCACGCGGCGGGGACGTACCGCATCGAGGACGGCCGGGGCGGCGGCGGCTCCGGCGCCCAGCGTTTCGCACCGCTCAACAGCTGGCCGGACAACGCGAGCCTCGACAAGGCCCGGCGTCTGCTGTGGCCGGTCAAGCAGAAGTACGGGCGGAAGATCTCCTGGGCCGATCTTCTGGTGTTCGCCGGTGACTGCGCCATGGAATCCATGGGCTTCAAGACGTTCGGTTTCGGTTTCGGGCGGGAGGACATCTGGGAGCCCGAGGAGGTCTTCTGGGGACCCGAGGACACCTGGCTCGGAGATGAGCGCTACAGCGGCGACCGTGAACTCACCGGTCCTTTCGGCGCCGTTCAGATGGGCCTGATCTACGTCAATCCGGAAGGCCCGAACGGTAATCCGGACCCGATCGCCGCCGCCCGCGACATTCGCGAGACCTTCGCGCGCATGGCGATGAACGACGAGGAGACGGCCGCGCTCATCATCGGCGGCCACACCTTCGGCAAATGCCACGGCGCGGTCGATCCGGACTGCGTCGGTCCTGAGCCCGAGGCCGCCCCCATCGAGCAGCAGGCCATCGGCTGGCGGAACACGTGCGGCAGCGGCAAGGGCGCCGACGCGATCACCAGCGGTCTGGAGGGAGCCTGGACCACCGAGCCGACGAAGTGGGACAACGGCTACCTCGACAACCTGTTCCGGTACGACTGGGAGCTCACGACGAGTCCCGCCGGCGCCCAGCAGTGGACCCCCACGGACCCCGCCGCGCAGGGCACGGTGCCCGACGCCCACGACCCGTCGAAGCGGCACGCCCCGATGATGCTGACGACGGACCTCGCGCTGAAGCTGGACCCGGTCTACGGGCCGATCGCGAGGACCTTCCACGAGAACCCCGACAAGCTCGCGGACGCCTTCGCCAAGGCCTGGTACAAACTGCTGCACCGCGACATGGGGCCCGTCTCGCGCTACCTCGGCCCGTGGATCCCCGCACCGCAGCTGTGGCAGGACCCGGTTCCGCCGGTCGATCACGAGCTGGTCGCGGACGCGGACATCGCCGACCTCAAGGGCCGGATCCTCGCCGCGGGCCTCTCCCTCTCCCATCTGGTCACCACCGCGTGGGCGTCGGCGGCGAGCTTCCGCGGCACCGACAAGCGCGGCGGGGCGAACGGCGCGCGGATCCGCCTCGCGCCGCAGACGGACTGGGAGGTCAACGACCTGCCCGAGGTCGCCGGGACGGTGGAGGGCCTCGACCGGATCAGGCAGGAGTTCAACGCCTCCCAGGCCGGTGGGGTGCGGATCTCGCTCGCGGACCTGATCGTCCTGGGCGGCTGCGCGGCCGTCGAGCAGGCCGCGCGGAACGCCGGACACGACCTCACGGTCCCCTTCTCCCCGGGGCGCACGGACGCCACGCAGGAGCAGACCGACGTGGACGCGTTCGCCGTGCTCGAACCCCGGGCGGACGGGTTCCGCAACTACCTCCGGGCGGGCGAGAAGCTGTCGCCCGAGACCCTGCTGCTCGACCGCGCCTGCCTGTTGACGCTGACGGCTCCCGAGATGACGGTGCTGGTCGGCGGCATGCGGGCGCTGAACACCGGCTTCAGGGGATCCCGCCACGGGATGTTCACCGACCGGCCGGAGACCCTGACGAACGACTTCTTCGTGAACCTGCTCGACATGGGCACGGAGTGGAAGCCGTCGACCGCGACCGAGAACGTCTTCGAGGGCCGGGACCGGGCCACCGGCGAGGTCAGGTGGACCGCCACCGCCGCCGACCTCGTCTTCGGCTCGCACTCCCAGCTCCGGGCCCTCTCGGAGGTCTACGCGTCCCGGGACGCGGGCGAGAAGTTCGCGCGCGACTTCGTGGCGGCGTGGGACAAGGTGATGAACCTGGACCGGTTCGACCTCTCCTGAGCGTGCCGGCCCGGCCGGCCGTCTCCCGGCCGGCCGGGCCCCGGCGGAGCTCCCCGGGCCGCCTCCCGCTCCACCCCGGGAACGCCCGGCCGCTCACTCCTCAAGGAGGCGGCGGGCCTCCGAGAGGAGGCGCAGGAGCTCGGCGCGCGAGGGGTCGACGGGAGCGTCCTGGGCCGGCCCGCGCGGTGCGTGGGTCGTGAGGACGTGCAGGGCCACGGCGGCCTGCCGGGCGAAGAGGCTCAGCAGGTCGAGCTCGGACAGACTGGACCGGGCCTGCGGGGACGGGTCGAGGACCTCCAGGACGCCGAGGACCTGGTCCCCGTGGACGAGGGGGGCGGCCATCAGCGCGTTCGGGACGTAGCCGGTGGACTCGGCGACGTCCCTGTCGAAGGACGTGCTGTCGTGGAGGTCGTCGACCACCATCGGCTCGCCCGAGGCGGCGACCCACCCGGCGATCCCCCGCCCCGCGGGGAACCGCCGGCCCACCAGGAACTCCTGTCCCTGACCGGAGACGGCCTCGAAGATGAGCTCGTCCGCCGCGGCCTCCAGGAGCAGGATGGAACTCGCCTCCGCGCCGAAGATGGCGCGCGCGGTGTCCACCACCGACTGCAGGAGCTCCGCCATGGCCGGATCCGGCCGCGGAGTGGGCGACATGGCGGGGGCGATCGTCTGAGCCATGGGGGTTCCCTTCCGGCGCCGGCCGTTACCGGCGGCCGTGGACACGGACGTTGGCTGCGGACAGGTACAGGGCGTTCTTCAGCTGGAACGGCGTCAGCCGCGGACGGCTCGACAGGATCCGTGCGCAGAGCCCCGCGACGAACGGGGTGGCGAAGCTGTTGCCCGAGGTGCGGATCGAGGTGCCACCGAGCCACGCCACCGGGACCCGCTGCCCGGGGGCGAAGAACTCCACCGGGGGCTCGGGGTTGTAGAGATGGAGGTCCGGATCGTCCTCCTGGTGGCTGCCCACCGAGATCACCGAGGAGAAACGCCACGGGAAGCTCTCCACATGGGTGTTGTGCGCGGAGGCGACGATGACGGTCTGCTGGAAGTACGCCTCGTCCGCCAGCCGGCGCAGCTCCTCCACGAAACGGTCCCGGCTCGTGGACAGGCTCAGGTTGACCACGTCGAACCGCTGGCGCACGGCCCAACGGATCCCTTCGAGGAGGATGTCCCCGCTCCCGGAGAACCGCTCGCCGAGCACCCGGACGCTGGACAGCTCGCAGTCCGGCGCGGTGCGCCGGATGATTCCGGCGCAGGCCGTGCCGTGACCGCAGGCGTCGCCCTCCTCGGTCTCCTCCACGTGGACCCCGTCGTCGTCCTTGAAGACGCGCCACGCCTGGGCGACCGGGCCGACCATGGGGTGGTCGCGTTCGACGCCCGAGTCGACGACACAGACGCGTATGCCGCGCCCGGTGCCCCCGGGAAGACCGCCCTCGGGCGGGTCCGGCGGGCTGTCGGCCTCCACGGGTACGTCCGCGGGGCCCCGTCCTCGCAGGCCCCAGGTGAGTCCGGGTGCCGGTCGCTGACCGGTGGTCATCGTGATGTCTCCTTTCCGGCTCCGGTGGCTCGTCCGCCCCCGGTGGCTCGTCCGTCGGCGGGGTCGTACCCGGGCGGGCGGCCGTGCCCCAGAGACACCGCGGCCACGGCCTCGGCCTCGCGTACGGCGGGGAGATGCCCCTTGGCGGCGAAGCGCAGCCGGGCGCGCGCCGCCGCCTCGGCCGCCTCGCCCGGGTGCCCCAGCGCGAGGGAGGTGCGGGCCAGGTCGAGGGCGGCGAGGCCCTGGACGATGGGCGAGTCGGTACGGGCCGCGGTGGCGACCGACCGGGCGGCGAGCCGGGAGGCCGTCGCCCCGTGCCCCCGTACGGCGGCCAGCCGGGCGCGCAGCCCGTCGAGGTCCGCCGACTCGGCGCGCGGGCGGGCCGGGTCCGACCGCTCCCCCGCCAGTTCCGGTTCGGCGAGGGTGGCCAGGGCGGTACGCCAGTCGCCGAGGTCGAGGCGGATACGGGTGGCGTCGAGGAGGGCGCTGCGCAGCAGCCCGGTGGCACCCAGCTCCCGTGCGGCGGCGGCGGCCCGCTCCAGGCTCAGCAGGGCGTCCTCCCGCCGGCCGGCCAGCTCGGCCACGGTCGCGGTGAAGATCGGCAGGAACGCGTCGGCCTCGGCGTAGCCGAGCCGCTTCGCGAGGTGCTCGGCCTCCGCGAGACAGGCGAGGGCCCCGTCACGGTCGTCGTGGAGGGCCAGCACCACGGCCAGCGGGCAGTTGAGCGTCAGCCGGACGGCCCGACGGCCGGACCCCTGCTCGGCCAGGAGCGCACGGCAGCGGGCCACGGCCTCCGCGACCGGCTGGGGGCCGCGCCAGAGCGAGACGCCCGTCGCGCCGAGGGCGGCGGCCCTCTCGGGCTCGGCGTCGGCGCGCACGGCGTGGTCGAGGGCGCGGGTGAGCAGCCGCTCGGCCTCCCGGTGCCGCCCCTGTTCCTGGGCGCGCTGGGCGAGCCGCAGACAGGCCCTGGCCTGTCCGAGCTCGTCACCGGCGGCGGCGAAGACCGGCAGGGTGGCGTCGGCGGCCTCGGCGGGGGACTCCTGCGGCCCGGTGGGCCGGACCGCGGCGGACCGGCCGACGGACGCCAGGCCGAGGCGGGCGTGGGCGGCCTCCACCGGGTCCGCGCCGTCGGCCGGTGACTCGGCGAGCACCGCTTCGAGCAGCGTCCTGCCCTCCGTACCGCGCCCCAGGTCGAGAAGTGTCTGGCCGAGTCGGCGGCGTGCCGTGGTGCTGCCCGGCTCGCCCACCGTGTACCGGGCGGTGGCCCTGGTGAGCAGGTCCGCCGCCCACACGGGGTCGGCGTGGGCCAGCGCGAGACGACCGGCCTCGGCGAGCGCGTCGGCGGCGCGGCGGCGCAGCCCGTCGGTGTGCGCGTCCTGGGCGCCCAGCTCGACCCGGTAGCGGTGCGCCTGCTCCAGATGGGCCCCGACCGCGGCGCTGCCCCGTCGGCGGACCGTGTCGAGGCGTGCCGCCCGCTCGTGGCGGTCGGCCCTGTCCTGCTTGGACTGGCTGGTGTGGACGACCTCCTGGATCAGCCCTCCGGCGAACCGGAACGCCGCGCCGTCCGGCCTGATGAGCCGGTGCCGGACGAGTCGGTGGAGGGTGGTGCGGAGCTCGGAGCCGGTCCATGTCTCGGCGGGACCGGCGAGCGCCGTGAGTTCGTCGGCGGTGAAGTCGCCGCCCAGGACGGAGGCGAGCCCGAGAGCACGTTGTTCGGGCGGTTCGAGCGCGTCGATCCGGGCTCCGATGAGGGCTTGGAGCGGCAGCGGGACGCTGTCGGCGTCGACCGGGTCGCCCGCGACCAGGAGCTGCTCCAGGTGCAGCGGGTTCCCGCCCACCCGGGCGAGGACCTCGGCGGCGAGCGGTTCGCTGTCGGCCGTACGCCCGGTGAGTTCGGCCGCGAGGAGCTGCGCCTCCGCGTCGGGGAGTCCGCCGAGCAGCACGGTGTCCGGGGCGAGTTCGGGGCGCAGGTCGAAGAGCTGGGGACGGGTGAGCAGCACGATGAGGACGGCCGCGTCGGCGAGGGCGCGCAGCAGCCGGTCGAGGGCGTCGAAGAGCGGTTGCGCGGCCCAGTGGCAGTCGTCGATCACCAGCACGACGGGCCCGGTCCCGGCCAGTTCGGCGAGGACCTTGGCGAGCGCGGCGCAGGTGTCCGCCGGCGAGGGGTTGGGGGTCCCGTCCAGGAGGAGTCCCTGGTGGAGCAGGTCCAGTTCGGGCGACGGCGCCGACGTTCCGGCGGTCTTCAGCAGGTCGGCCACGGCGTCGGCGAGCGGGCCGAGGCTGGGCTGTTCGCCACGGGCCCGGCAGCGCCCCACGCCGTGGCGGAGAGCAACGGTCGGCCTTGTGGTCCCGGGCGTGGGCGGGGCTGTGAGGGAGGCCGAGGTCGGGCTCGGGGTCGGGGCCGTGAGCGACTCTGTGGCCGGAGCCGAGGCCGGAGCCGGAGCCGTGTGACCGGCCCGGTGGAGCCATTCGCGGACCAGTCGGGTCTTGCCCTGGCCCGCCTCCCCGCCGACCACCAGACGGGCGACCCGTCGGCTTCTGATCACCTTCTCCAACGCCGCGTCGATCAGGTCGAGTTCACGGGTACGGCCGACGAATCCGAGATCGAAGCGGCGCAGCGCCTCGGGCCCGTCCTCCTCGTCGAGGCCCATCAGGCGGTGGGCGGCGACCCGGTCGCTCTTGCCCTTGAGGAGCAGGGGGCCGGTCTCGGTGGTCCGGACGCCCGGCCCGGCGGCCGCGAGGGTGTCGGGTCCGATGAGGATCTCCCCGGCGGCGGCGTTCTGTTCGAGCCGCGCGGCGATGTTGACCACCTCGCCGGAGACCATCGCCTGCCGCAGGGTGGACGAGCCCGTCACCGCCTGGCCGGTGTTGATGCCGATCCGCATGTCGAGCCGTACGCCGACGGCTTCCTCCAGGCGGGCGTTGAACCCGGTGAGGGCCTCGCGCATGGCCAGGGCGGCGGAGGCGGCCCGGCGGGCGTCGTCCTCCCGGACGGTGGGCACGCCGAAGACGGCCATCACGGCGTCCCCGATGAACTTCTCGACGGTGCCGCCCTGTTCCTCGATCCGCAGCCGCATCAGGTCGAACCAGCGGAGCGTCACCGAACGCAGGGTCTCCGCGTCGAGCGCCCCGGAGAGCGCCGTGGAACCCACCAGGTCGCAGAAGAGGACGGTCACCACCTTGCGGCCGGTCGGCCTGGCCGTGACCGGCCCGGGTGCGCACGGACTGCCGCAGAAGGGGCAGAACCGGGCGTCGGGCGGCAGTGCGCTCCGGCACGAGGCGCAGGGCATGAGTTCCTCCGGTGGGCGGGCGACGGCGGGGGCGGCCGGGGTCAGAACAGGGCGCCGCCCGCCACGTCCGCGTGGGCCTGCACCTCGGGGGCCGCGGCGTCGAGCCGTCCCCTGATGTCGACGAGCAGGGCGAGTTCCTCGGGGGTCAGCGCGCGGACGACCTCCTGCTGCTCCTCGCTGAGGGCGTCGACGTCGAACCCGGCGGCGGCGAGCGCCTCCAGGGTGGGCCCGGACGGGGAACCGCCGGCGGGGGCGGTGCCGTACGCGGGGGTGTCGGCGTGTGAGGCGGTGTCGTCGTACGCGGCAGCGTCGTCGGTCACGGGTGTCCTCCGGGGTCGGCGGCGAGTTCGAGGAAGAGCCGGGTGAGCAGGTTGGCCGTGTGCAGGGCGCTGACCGAGACGGAGGTCTGCTGCGCCGGGGTCGGCGCGAGCGCGTCGAGCACCTGGTTCAGGTCGTCGAGGTGGCCGCCGTCGAGCTCCGCGTGTTCCCTGAGGGTGCGGAACGCGCCGTCGGGGAGCCCGGTGACCTCGACCAGGCGGTCGGCGAGCCGGGGCCCGGGGGCGTTGCCCTCCAGGACCGCGATGTAGCCGAGGAGCGCGACCGGGTGCTCGTGTTCGATCCGGTAGTACTGCGCCCCGGCGAGTTCGACCACCACGGGATGCGGCACGGCGGCCGGCCCGGCGCCGGCGGTGGCGAGGTCGTCGAGCAGCCAGGCGTCGTGGTCGCGCTCCTCCTCCGCGTGGCGGAGGCAGTACGCCGCCAGGGGCCGCGCGGCCGGGTCGTCCAGCTCGGCGCACCGCGCGGCGGCCCGCCGCAGCAGCGGCACCGAGGCCCGTACGAGGGGATGCATGGCGGCGAGATAGCGCACGTACCGCTGCCGCAGCCCGTCAGGTCTCCAGAGGGCGGCGGTCGCGGCCCTCAGGACGGGGGTGGTGGGTGTGAGTTTGGTGCGGAGCGCGAGGGATGCGGTGGCATTCATCGGGGGCTCCTCTCCTCTGCGGGAAGCGATGCGGCTGCGGGGAGCGGTTCGATCAGGGGGCGCGATCCGACCGAGGGCGGCGCCTCCCCCGCGGGAGGCGACTCGACCAGGTGCGCGTAGCGGGCGCAGCCCATGCGGCGTACCAGGGCGGCCGGTCCGGCCGCGAGCTGCTGGTCCGTGGTGAGCCGTTCGAGGAGTTCGCCGACCCGGCCGCCCGCGTCGCGGGCCGCGCCCGCGAGGACCGCCGGGCGGTCGGCGAGCGCGTGGCAGCTGCGGCAGTAGCCGGCCGGGGCCGGCGCGGTCTCGTAGCGGGCGTGCAGCCGCTGGGGGCCGACGGCGCGCAGCATCCGCAGCACCGGCGAGCCGAGGGAGCGTTCGCGGACGGCCGGCCAGTCGTCCTCGTCGATGTGCCCGAGCCGCAGATGCGGGGGGACGGGCCGCCGGTCGACCGTCCACTGGTTGCAGCAGGCGGCCACGGTCCCGTCGAAGGCGACGACCGGCCAGGCCGCGAGGGCGCAGGGCGTCGCGAGGGTGCCGTCGGGTCCCCGCGGTGTCGGGCGGACGAGGTCCGCGGCGCGGCCGAGCGGCCGGACCTCGTTGACCAGCATGGGCATCCCGGCTCCGAAGAAACGGCGGACCTCCGCGACGACGTCCGCGAGATAGGGGTCGTCGGCGTCGGTCCCGGTGAGGTGGATGCTGGCGGGGATCCCGGCGTCGAGTACGGCCCGGAGGGCGCGGAGCACGTCCGCGCGCGGGACCTCGCGCTCGTGGTGGACGTCGAGGCTCGCCGAGAAGTGGTCGAGGGCCGTGATCGCCCGCATGATCCGGTCGGGGACGCGTCCGCCCCGGGCGAAGAACATGCCGCTGAGCAGCGCCACCCGGGACCCCTTGGTGTGCGCGAGGCCGGCCAGGCGCGTGGTCAGCTCCGGCAGGAGGAGCGGTTCGCCGCCGGTCAGCATGACCACCTCGGGACGGTCCCGCGGGCCGAACGATCCGATGAAGCGGAGCAGTCGGTCCGGGTCCGGTGCCTCGGAGGCCGCCGGGGAGGATCCGGTGGAGCAGTGGGCGCAGCTCATGGGGCAGCGGCGGGTGAGCGCCACGAGGAGACCGCCGCAGGGCACCGGCCGCAGGCCGATGAGCTCCGCCAGGTCCATGTCTCCTCCTCCGTGGGCCTCCGGGAAGCGTCCGGGTCCCGTCGTGTCCGCTCCGTGCTCGCGCCGCGCGCGGGGCATGCCCGGATCGTGCTCCCGGGCGGCAGGCTTCCGGTTCACGAACGCCTGGCGATCGGTTAAGTCGCAGGTCCGGGTGGGTGCGGACGGGTGCCGGAGGGGCGTACGCGAGGGTGCGCCGGGGGTCACCGCGGGGTTTCCGGGCCGCTCCGTGCCCGCGTGGTCGCCGTTTACCGGCGCCCAACCCGCGACCAGGCGTTCCCATACCGCCGATCCGTACGTTCTTCTCAGCCGGCGCAGCGACGCCGCCAAACCAGGAGGACGAACATGCCCGAGAACACGAACCCGAAGCCGGTCGAGGACGAGGACATCGAGGTCGTGGCGCACGGAGAGGACGAGGAGGCCGAGGCCGGCTGCATCGTCAACAACTCCAGCGACATCTCCTGACGCGACGCCGCACGTCCTGAGTACCTCGCGGGCCACCCGGTTCCCGGCAGATCGTGCCTGGACCGGGGGGCCCGCGGCCACTCGTCAGCACACTTCCACCCGCCCGCCGGATCCCGAGGGAGCGCGCACGTCGTGAAGATCCTGCTCTGCCCGCTCAGCGACGGCGGCTACCTCTACCCGGCCATCGCGGCCGGGCTCGAACTGCGGCGCCGGGGCCATCACGTGAGCGTCCTCGCCAGAGCCTCCGCCGCGCCCGTCGTGGCCGCGTCCGGGCTGCCGTACGCGGCGGCCGAGGACTTCGGCGGCCACCGGGCGTTCTCCGCCACGTGGTGGGGCAGGACCGGTGCGGCGCAGTACCGGGCGGTCCTGCGCGCGGCCCGGGAGACGCGGGCAGACCTTCTCGTCACCTCGGTGCTGTGCAACGGCGCCCTGCTCGCCGCCGAGACACTGGACGTTCCGGTGGTCGTGGTCGGGCTCTCGGCCCATCTGTGGGACTACCGGAGGGGCGGCGACGGGGAGCCGCACCTGGGCAGGACCCGGGCCAGCCGCACCCTCGACTGCCTCGGCATCCACACCGCCACGCGGGACGAGGTCGGCCTGGGCGGGCGCGCCTCCCGGTGGGACGACCCGCTGCTCGGCGACGCCCTGCTGCTGCGCGGGGATCCGGCGCTGGAGTACCCGGGCGCGGAACTCCCGGAGCGGGTGCGGTACGTGGGACCGCTGGCCTGGGAACCGACGCCCGACCCGGCCGAGACCGAAGCCGTCGGGGAGCACCTGGCGCGGTCCGGGAAGCCCGTCGTCTACGTCCATCTCGGCCGCTTCTTCGGGGGCGCGAGCCTGTGGCCGCGGCTCAACGAGGCCTTCACCGGCGGGCGGTTCCAGGCCGTGGTCGAGCAGGGCCGGTCCACCGATCCCGGGCCGGCCGCGGACGCCGACATCCTGCTGGTGCGGAAGCCGTGGCTGGGGCCGCTCGTCGACCTGGCCGAACTGGTGCTGGCCAACGGCACCTCCGCGCCGGTCCTCGCGGCCCTTCTGCGCGGCCGCCCCCTGGTGCTCTCGCCCAACGGGTCCGAGCAGCCGCTGCTCACCGGCGCGTGTGTACGGGCCGGTGTCGCCGTGCGCGACCCGAAGACCTCGTCCGCCGGTCTCTCGGCACTGCTGGAGTCGGCCGGGCGCGACGAAGGCCTGCGGACCCGGGCCCGCGCGCTCGGCGGCAGGCTGGCCGCGATGGGCGGCGCGGCCCGTGCGGCCGACATTGTCGAGCGGGTGGCCGCGGCCTCCGCAACCCCGAAGGAGGACCATGAGTACGCGATCAGTCGGCCTCGATGAGGCCGTGGCGAGTCTGTCCATGGGTGCGCGGCACTGGATCGCGCGGCAGGCGGGGTATCTCGACTCGCCCGCCGGTCACGCGGAGCTGCCGGTGACCCCGCGCGTCAAGGCCCTCCTTCAGCTCGCCCTGCTGTGCCGCTACTGGGAGAAGTCCGCGCCCGGGGAGCCGGCCCTGCGCGAGGCGACCTCGATCGTCGAACGGGCCTGGCAGCGGCCGGACTTCCCGCATCTGCTCACCCTCGACCGGCGGTACGCGCGCGAGTTCGAGCTGATGTACGCGGCGCTGACGCCCGACCGGGTCGTATCCGACGCGCCCCGCGCCGTCCTGGCCCGGTTGAAGGGCGACGGGTACCTGGCGCCGCGCCGCAAGGCCCCGTACCTCCATCTGGAGGCGAGGTTCTACGCCGATGTCGCGGGCGCGGAGCACGAGTTCGCCTCGTACGAGGACCTGTACGCGGCCAGTCTTCCCGCCCGGGCGGCCACGCTCCCGGTGGCCGACCTGGACGTCTGTGTGGTCACCCACACCGTCTTCTACCTCAGCGACTTCGGCTTCCGTGATCCCGGCCTCGGCGAGGAGGCCCGGGAGCAGGCGCTCCAGGTCGTGGAGCGGCTCACGCACCACTGTGTGGGGCTCGGCGAGTGGGACCTCGTCGGAAAGCTCCTGCTCGCCCAGTACTGCCTGGGCGCGGATCCGCTGGGCACGCCCTCCGGGGCGGCCGGAATCCGGATGCTCGCCCAGGTCCAGGCGCCCGACGGAGCGATCCCGGGGAAGTCCGTCGTCAGGCGGGCCCCCGAGGACGCGACGCCGGTGCAGTACTTCAGGAAGTCCTACCAGGCCACCCTCGTCACGGCGCTCGCGACGCTGATCATCGCGAACGGCCGGACCGTCGGCACGGCTTCCACCGCGGGAACGACGGCAGTACGGGAGACACGGTGAGCATCGACCAAGCGGCGAGCATCGACCGAGCGGCGGCTGTCGGGCGGGCGGTGAGTGCCGTCCGGGCCATGGGCCCCGTGCCCTCGGTGGGCGACGTCGGGGCGGCCACGGCCGGCCGTGCCCCGGCGACCCGGCACCCCGACCTGGCCGCCGCGGGCGCGCGGCTCCTCCAGGGCGAGCGGAACTGGTGGTTCCTCGGCCCGGGCGGAGTGGCCAGACTCGGCGACCGGCACGTCACGGTCGACGGCTCCCTGCGCCCCGAGGCGGAGCGACGGCTGCGCGACAGCGGGATGTTCACCCCCGTCCCGGTCCGCGCCTACGCGCTGACCGTCCTCACGAGCACCCACTGCAACCTGGGCTGCGGATACTGCTTCCAGAACACCGCGCAGGACCTCGCGGGCGGCAGCCGGCCGCCCCGGATCGCCCGGACCCGCCTCAACTCCGAGACGATCACCTCGATCCTCGGTTTCACCGAACGGCAGATGGCCGCCGTCGGCCTGGAGAAGCTCCGGATCCTCCTGTTCGGCGGGGAGCCGCTGCTCAACCCGCGCGGCTGCCTGGAACTCCTGGAGCGGGCGGCGGACATCGCCCCCACCTCCGCCTGGATGATCTCCAACGCCACCCTGCTCTCCCCGTCCCTCGCGCGGCGGCTGCACGAGCGCGGGCTGACGTCCGTCCAGGTCACCTTCGACGGCGACCGCGACGACCACGACCGGATCCGGGTCGGCCGGGCGGACGGCAGCGGGACCTTCGACAAGATCGTCCGCAATATCGTCAAGGCCTCCGAGGCCACTCCGCTCCGCTGGACGCTGCGGGTGAACGTCTCCCAGGAGACCTTCCACGGCGTCGATGCGCTGATCGACCGGCTCGCGACCGCGCTGGACCCCGCCCGGTGCACGCTGTACTTCGCCCGGGTCGGCGACGTGGGCGTGGGCTTCGCCAACAGCCTGCTGCACACCGGAGAACTCTCGGCCGCCTTCACCCGCTGGCAGCGCACCGCGCTCGACCTCGGCTTCACCGTGAGCCGCCCCGGCGGCAAGAAGACCTGCGTCACCTGCGGGCACACCGACGGCCGTTACGGCGCGGTCGTGAGCGCCGACGGCACGCTCGCCAGCTGCTGGGAGACCGCGGGCAAGCCCGACTGGGAGGTCGGAACGGTCACCGACGGCTACCGGTCCGGCGGGGAGACCGGCGACCGCTGGATCGCCTGCCAGGACCTCTACAGCTACGACGAGGACGCGCGGACCCTCGCCCGGTTCCGCGACACCGTCGACACGGCCCTGCTCGACCACCTGCACGAGACGGGGCGCCTCTAGCCATGCCCTCACCCCTGGAGCAGCTCTCTGCCGGCGCGCTCGACTGGCTGGGAAGGAATCTGGACCACTTCGACCCGTTCTCGGCGAGCGCCCGGACGGCGACGCACGGGAAGGCGAAGGCCGCACTGGAACTGGCGCTGCTCTGCCACCGCGCGGCCCGCCCGACCGACGCTCCGGACCCGCTGGCCGGGGCGACCGCCCTCGTACGGAAGCTCTGGCAGGACCCGGACTTCCCGCGGCTCTTCGACGAGGTCCCCGCGTACGCCTCGACCTACCGGCTGATCTACGCCGCGCTCGCCCCCGACGGCATCGACGACGCGCAGTGCCGGGCCGGTCTCGCGCTGCTGGACCCCGAGTTCCTCTCGCCGCACGGGAAGTCGCCGTACCAGCGCATCGAGGTCCGCTACTACGCGGACAAGGCCGGAGTCCGCCACGGCATCGAACCGTACGCCGAACTCCTCCCGCGGAGCCCGCTCGTCGCCTTCCGCGCCGCCGGGCCGCCCGAGTCGCCCGAGGACCACGCCTCGGGATCGGGCTCGGGCTCGGGCGAGCCTGCCCCGGAGTCGGTGGAGCCGCTCACCACGCCCCGGGCGTACGCCCTGACGCACACCGCCTTCTACCTCGGCGACTTCGGCCGGACCGACCCCGCCGTCGCCGGGGACGACCTGGACCACGCACGGGAACTGGTCCGCCGGTCGCTGCTCCACTGCGTCGCACACGACCGCTGGGACCTGGCGGCGGAGCTCGTCCTCACCCAGTTCATCCTGGGGAGCGATCCCCTGCGCACACCCGCCGGGGCCGCGGCCGTGGACTGCCTGGTGCGGGCCCAGCGGCCCGACGGCGCGATCCCGGCACGGTCGGCGGCGCTCATGGGTCCTCCGTCGGCCCCGCCCGGAGCGTTCTTCCGGAAGGCCTACCACACGACCCTGGTGACCGCCCTGATGGCGTCGGTCGTCTCGTCGTCGGTGCCGTCATGAGACCGCGCCTCACACTGATCAACCGCGACTACACCCGGCTCTGGTTCGGCCAGGCCGTGTCGTCCGTCGGGGACGCCGTCTTCAGCACCACGCTGGTGCTCTGGGTGGCCACCGTGCTGGCGAAGGACGAGTCGTGGGCGCCGATGGCGGTCAGCGGCGTACTGATGGCCTCCAGCGTCGCCGTCCTCGTCATCGGCCCGCTCGCGGGCGTGTTCGTCGACCGTTGGGACAAGCTCGCGACCCTGCTCCGCACTGAGGTCGTGCGCGGAGCGCTCGTGGTGGTCCTGACCGTCGTCTCCTTCCTGCCGACCGACTCCCTCCCGGCGGGGGCCTGGCTCGCTCTCGTCTACGTGACCGTGCTCCTGCTGCACGCGGCCGGCCAGTTCTTCTCACCGGCGCGCTTCGCGATCCTCGCGGACCTGGTGACAGGGGAGGCGGACCGCGCCCGGGCGGCAGGCATCGGGCAGGCGACCGGGGAGACGGCCTGGATCATCGGCCCTCCGATCGCCGCACCGCTGCTTTTCACGGCCGGCATCCAGTGGGCCCTGCTCTTCAACGCGCTGTCCTACGCGGTGTCGTACGTCGCCATCCGGTCCATCGACGTGCCCACGCCGGTGGCGGCCCCGGCCGCCGCGGGCGCGGCTCGCGGGTCCGCTGGGAAGCGAAAGACCAGTCTGCGGCAGGAGTTCGTCGACGGTCTGCGCTTCTTCGCGCGCAGCAGGTTCCTGGTCGCGCTGCTGCTGCTCGCCGTCATCGGGCAGTTCGGGATCGGCGCGCTGAGCACCCTCAACGTCTTCTTCACCACGGACAACCTCCACGCGGACGCCCATCTCTACGGCTACATCGGCATGGCCATGGGGATCGGCGGCATCACCGGCGCGCTGTGCGGGGGCCGGGTCGTGCAGTGGCTCGGGGCACGGAGGAGCACCTGGATCAGCCTCCTGGTGAGCGGCGTCCTCCTGGTGGCGTACTCCCGGCAGACCGGCTTCATCGGCGGCGTCGCCCTGCTCTTCGTCTTCACCGTGCCGCTCACCGTGCTCAACACCGCGATGGCTCCGCTGCTGCTGGCGGCGGCCCCCGCGGACTACCGGGGCCGGGTCATGGCCGTGTTCTACCCGGTGACGAAGCTGGCGTCGATGCTCGCGGCGGTGCTGTCCGGCTGGCTCGCGGGATCCGTGCTCCGGGACGTGGCGGGCTCGGTCGGCGGAGTCCGGTTCGGTCCGATCGACACCATCTTCGCGGTGTCCGGGCTGATCGTCGTCCTGTCCGGCGTCTACGCCTGGCTGGCCCTCCCCACCACGGAGCCGGCGGAGAGGACGAAGGCGCGGGAAGCACGTTCGGAGGACGGGAAGGCCGGGGAGGCAGGGGACGTACGGGAGGCGGGGGAGGCCAAGGACGTACGGGAGGCCGGCGAGGCCAAGGCCGTACAGAAGGCCGAGGAGGTGCCCGGGACGGAGGAGAACCCTCCCCTCCCGGCCTATACCGGTGTCGAACCGTCGTCCGACCGTTCCCCTACCGACGGTCCGTAGATTCGCGTCCGGCCGGCGCGAGGGACGCGCCGCCGACGGAGGAGGACGGACATGCCCGAGACCACCGACCAGGCGCCGAAGCCGGAGCGTGAGCAGGAGCCGACCGGGAACGAGGACTTCGAGGTCGTCGCCCACAGTGACGACGAGGAACTCGCCGCCTGTGTCATCAACCGTTCCAACGACCTCTGACGCGTTGACGCGGCACGTCGAGTCCTGAGCACCGAGCGGGCCCCGGCCGTCGTCACGCCCCGTCGACGGCCGGGGCCCGCGGCCACCGCCCGCCCCACCACCGTCCGCCCCACCACCACCGAGGGAGCCCCGAGTGACCACCGACGCCCGAGCGACACGGCGCCCGTACCCGCACGCGGAGCGGCAGGACGTCGTCCAGGACCTCCACGGGCTGCGCGTCCCCGACCCGTACCGCTGGCTCGAGGACGCCGAGGCCGCCGCGACGGTCCGCTGGAGCGCGGAACAGGAGACCCTCTACGCGGCGGAGCGGGCGGCCTGGACCGACCTGGGACGCTGGGAGGCGGAGGTCGTCTCGCTCGGCGGCGTCGACCGCGTCTGGTCGCCCAAGGTCCGCGGCGGCAGGGTCTTCTGGCTGCGCCAGGAAGCGGGCCGGGAGCATCCCGTGCTCGTGGTGGCGGAGGCCGGGGCGGACACGCCGGAGCGGGTACTGCTCGACCCCGGCGCCCTCGACCCGTCGGGGCGCACCGTCCTCGACCACTGGGAGCCCTCCGTGGAGGGCGATCTGCTGGCCTGCCAGGTGTCCCGGGACGGTACGGAGGACTCGCTGCTCCGGGTGATCGACGTGGCCACCGGGAAGGTCGTCGACGGGCCGGTGGACCGGGTGCGGAGGTCGTCGATCGGCTGGCTGCCGGGGGGTGCGGCGTTCTACTACGTCCGGCACCTGGATCCCCGGCTGCACCCGGGCGAGGAGCGCTACCACCGCAGGGTCTGTCTGCACCGGGTCGGTACGGCGCCCGACGAGGACCCCGTGGTCTTCGGGGAGGGGCGGGACAAGACCCAGTTCTACAGCGTCTCCGTGACCGCGGACGGCCGTTGGCTCGGGGTCACGGCCACGCTCGGCACCGGCCGGGGCACCGACCTCTACCTGGCCGACCTGACCGCCGCCCCGCTCGACCGCCCGCTCCTGCGGCCGGTCCAGGAGGGCCGGGAGGCCGCCACCCGGCTGCACACCGTGCCCGGCACCGGACCGCGGGACCGGATCTGGCTGCGCACCGACCGCGACGCCCCGCGCGGCCGCGTCGTCGCCTGCCGGCCGGACGAACTCCACCTGGGCCCCGCCGCCTGGCACGAGGTGATCCCCGAGCGGCCCGGCGCCGTCCTCACCCATCTGGTCGTCCTGGCGGGTCCGGAGCTGGAGCACCCGCTCGGCCTGGCCGCCTGGACCCGCGACACGGTGGCCGAGGTGACCGTGCACGACCTGGTCGAGGGCCGGCAGGTGGCCACGGTCCCGCTCCCCGGTACCGGCGCGGTCGGCGACTTCACGGCCGGTCCGCCCGGCGGTCACGAGGCCTGGTTCGCGTACACCGACTTCGTCACCCCGGTTCGGGTGCTCCGCTTCGACGCGCGCACCTGCCGGGCGACGCGCTGGGAGCGGGACGGCCAGGAGGCTCCGGCGGTGGGCGGTGCGGTGACCCGCCAGGTCGCCTTCCCCTCGCGGGACGGGACGACGGTCCGCATGTTCGTGATCTCCCCCGCCGGGCACCCGGACCGGCCGCGCCCGACGCTGCTCACCGGGTACGGCGGCTTCGGCCGCACGATGTCGCCCCGCTACCGCGCCCAGGTCCTCGCCTGGGTCGGCGCGGGCGGGGTGTTCGCCTGGGCGGGGCTGCGCGGAGGCGGCGAGGAGGGCGAGGCCTGGCACCGGGCGGGCAGCGGGGAGCACAAGCAGAACACCTTCGACGACTTCGACGCCGCCGCCGACCGGCTGATCTCGGCGGGCTGGACCGAGCCCGGACGGCTCGCCGTCATGGGCGGCTCCAACGGCGGACTCCTCGTCGGCGCGGCCCTCACGCAGCGGCCGGAGAAGTACGCCGCCGTGGTGTGCATGTCCCCGCTCCTGGACATGGTCCGTTACGAGTTGTCCGGGCTGGGTCCCAGCTGGACGCCGGAGTACGGCAGCGCGCAGGACCCGGCCCGGCTGCCCACGCTGCTCGGCTACTCGCCCTACCACCGGGTCACGCCCGGGACCGCGTACCCGGCGGTGCTGCTGACCGCCGCGGACGGCGACACCAGGACCGATCCGCTGCACGCCCGCAAGATGTGCGCCGCGCTCCAGCACGCCTCGTCGGGCGACGGTCCGGTGCTGCTGCGTCTGGAGCACGGCGTCGGACACGGCGACCGTGCCGCGTCCCGCGCGGCGGCGCTCCAGGCCGAGTGCCTCGCGTTCCTGGCGGACCGGGTGGGGCTCCCGGCCCCGGAGGGCCCCGGACTCGTCGGCCGTCCCTCGACCGCCTGAGCCGGCGGGCCGGTGGCCCCATGACACCTCGGGGCCTCGGCCTCCTGAGCGGCGCGGCGGCCCGGGGCGCCGCTCAGGCCTGTGTCAGCACCGGGGCGCCCTGTCCCGCGCCGCGCGCGTACAGCCGTATCAGGTGCGGCATCTCGTACTGAGCCGCGTGCGCGGTGACCTCGCCGCCGGGTGAGTCGACCATCCCCGCGTCGATGAGCGCCTCCACCACCCGTACGGCGTGCCGCTCGTCGCACCCGAGGGCCTCGGCCGCCTCGGCCAGGCCGAACGGACCGTCCCCGGTGCCCGCGGCCAGCCGCCCCGCGTCCCGGCCGCACTCCTCCGGCAGCGCCGACCAGCCGCGGGCGAGCAGCCGCCGTACGGACACGTCCCCGGCGGTCAGTTCGTCCAGGGCACCGGTGGGGTCGGTGAGCCGGTCGGCGAACTCCCGCAGCGGTACGTGGCGCAGCACCGCGAGCCGCATCCCGCTGACCCGGACCGCCAGCGGCGAGCCGCCGCAGGCGCGCACGAGGCGCAGCGCGGCCTCCCGGTCGGCCACCACCCGCCGCCTGCCGACGAGCCCGGTGAGGAGTTGCACGGCCTCGGCGGTGCCGAGCGGGGGGACGGAGACCCGGTGGACGGGCGCCAGTCCGCCCAGCTGGCCGCGTGCGGTGAGCAGCACCCTGCCCTGCCCGCCGCTCGGGAGCAGGGGCCGTACGGCGCGTTCCTCGGGCACGTCGTCCAGGATCACCAGCACCCGGTGTTCCGCCAGCCACTCCCGCCATGCCTCGGGACCCGCGAGTCCCGGCTGCCCCGTCCGCTCTCCGAGCTCGGCGAGTACGGCGGCCAGCGGGCGGGTACACCCGTCGGCGTCCCGCAGCGAGATACAGAGGCGTCCCTCGGTGAACCGGTCGCCGAGCAGATGGGCGGCGCGCACGGCCAGCGCGGTCTTCCCGGCACCGGCGGGTCCGGACAGCAGCACGACTCCGCCGGCCTCGTCGTCCTCCAACAGGTCGAGGACATAACGGAGTTCGTCTCCGTGCCCGGTGAAGTCGGCGAG
Organism: Streptomyces sp. NPDC017246; assembly: GCF_044331325.1. Classification (NCBI taxonomy): domain Bacteria; kingdom Bacillati; phylum Actinomycetota; class Actinomycetes; order Kitasatosporales; family Streptomycetaceae; genus Streptomyces; species Streptomyces sp. NPDC017246. Next base: position 142,846 of record NZ_JBIRMW010000020.1, read on the forward strand.
GTCGGACGGCAGAACGGTCACCGGTGGTGCGGTGGTGGGCTTCGTACGCGCCGGGCCGCCGGCAGCCGTCCCGGTGCGGGTCTCGCCCGCGAGGATCGCCCGGTAGCGGGCCGCCATCGCGCCGCTCGGCTCCAGACCCAGTTCGCGGGCGAGGAGCTGACGGTAGTCGTCGTACACCGCGAGCGCCTCGGGCTGTCTGCCGGATCCGCTCAGGGCGCGCATCCACGCGGACCGGAGCCGCTCCCGCAGCGGGTGCCGCTCCACCAGGTCGCGCAGGCCCTCGACCACCGCCGGCGCGCCGCCCAGCTCCAGCTCCGCCTCCGCCCAGCTCTCGTACGCCGTCAGGTGACGCAGTTCCAGCCGCTCGGCCTCCTCGGCCAGCACGGGCGACTGCCGCAGGTCTTCGCCGAACGGCGGCCCCTGCCAGAGGTCGAGGGCCTGGCGCAGGAGTCGGGCGGCCGTGTCGGGCCGCTGCCCCTCCGCGGCCCGCACCAGGGAGCGGAACCCCAGGAGGTCGAGCTCGTCCTCCACCGCGCGCAGTACGTATCCGCCGCACGTGTAGCTGAGTCGCGGCGGCCGGTCCTCGTGGGCGTCGGCATCGTCATCGTCGGCGAGGAGGGTGCGCAGCGCGCTGACGTACACCTGGATGTTCTTGCGGGCGGTGCGAGGGGGTTCCTCCGGCCAGACCGCGTCGGTCAACGCGTCGACGGAGACAGGCGAGTTGACGGAGGCGAGGAGCCTCGCGAGGACCACGCGCTGCTTCAACGGGCCGAGGGTCAGCGGTCGCTCGCCCCGGTGGACGGCGAGCGGACCGAGGACGGAGAACCGGAACGTGCCGGGTGACGCTGCGGGCTGCGCGGTCGGACGCGGCATCGAGCGAACCTCCGTAGGGGGACGGGAGCTGGTCGGTGCGATCGATGATCCGCGCCGGGAGCCCGTCACACATCGGTGCCGGACCCGCACAGTCGTGCCACCGCCGACCGTGTCCTGGGGGACGGGACCCCCAGATGGACCTCGGCGTCCCCCATTCCGGGACCGCCGGGCCCCCATACGGCGGCCCACGACGGGCCGGACGGTGTGTGCCGCCCGGCCGGATCGGGCCGGTCTCCTTCGACCGGAGGAACGATCGGGGCGAGGCTGCCGCCGGTCAGCCCGGCGGCAGCCGTGCGGCGTGACCGGTCCGGCCCTCCTCCTCCGCCCGCTCCGCCGACAGTGCGCACAGTGCCGAGCGGTCCACGCAGCCCGTCTTCGTCATCAGGCTCGCCATGTGCTTCTCCACCGTCCGGGGCGAGATGCACAGGCGCTGGGCGATCTGCAGATTGCCCGGCCGTTCCAGGAGCAGCACGAACACCTCGTACTCGCGCGGCGTCACGCCGGCGGTGCGCAGCTCCGCGGGGATCCGCTCCCGCCCGCCCCGGCGCTGCGGGACGCTGACCCCCGCCTGCCGCAGGACGGCCCGGCAGGCGCCGGCCACCGGCTGGACCCCCTCCTCGTGGAAGTACTCCTCGGCGGTCCGCAGCCAGGCGACCGGATCGCCCCAGGAGTCGGCGAGCGCCGCCTCGGCGGTGAGCCGCAGGGCGAGATGCCACGCCTGCGGGAACACCGTCGCCGCGCGGCCCGCCTCCGCCACGGCGCGCCGCGCGCCCTCCGGGTCGCCGTCCCGGCCGCGCAGGACCGCGTCCGCCATCCCGAGGAACATCCGGTTCCAGGCCAGCTGCCCGCCGGGCGAGGCCATCGCCTCCCGGTACGCCTCCCGGCCTCCGTCGTCACCGTCGAGGATCCGTAACAGCGGGCCGAGCCCGTACCGGCCGCTGAGGTAGAAGAAGCTCGGGTGCTCGCGCTCCCAGGCCAGGGCCGCGTCGAGCTCGGCCGTCGCCCGTTTCCGGTCCTCCGCCATCAGCGCGCCCACGGCCTGGCACAGCCCGCGCTGGAGGGGCACGAGCATGGACTCCTCGCCGCCCGCGCGACGGAACCGGACGAGGGCCCGTTCCTGCTCGCGGGCGCGTCCCCGGTGGGCGGCGAGGGTGGCGTCGACGAGCAGCAGATAGCGGTGCGCCGACAGGTTCTGGAGGCGGGCGCTGGCCTCGACGGAACGGTCGACGATCTCCCGGGCCCGCTCCCAGCGACCGCCCAGCACGCTCTGCATGGCGAGCAGTCCGTCGACGGTCTGGAGCACGGCGAGCGAGCCGAGTTCATGGGCCGCCGCGCGGGCGGTCTCCAGCTGGGTCGCCTCGCCGGTGCGCATGAACGCGTTGGTGCCGAGGCGTACCAGGGCCTCGGCCCGGCTCAACGCGAGCCGGTGCTTCTCGGCCACTTCGAGCATGCGCACCAGACAGGCGTCGGCCTCGTCGAAACCGCGCTCGCGGGACAGCAGGGCGAGCAGTTGCCACGCCTGACAGGCCACGACGGGCCGGCCGCGTTGCTCCGCGGTGAGCGCGGCGCTTCTGGCGGAACGTTCCGCCTCCTTCAGCCGCTCGCGTCCTTCACGCCCCCGCGCCCCCGGCCCTTGCCCCGCGTCCGAACCGTCACGGCCACCGCCCTCCTGCTCGGGCAACAGCGCGAGATGGCCCTCGACGACCACGAGCGCCGCCTCCTGCTCCGGGCGCGGCGAGGCCCCGAGCAGGGCACGGGCCGCCCTGATGCGGCGGCGCGCCTCCTGCTGCTGCTCCGCCATGGTCGCCACCCACGCGACCTGGGTGTGCGCCTGGGCCCGGTCCTCCGCCGCACGCGATCCGACGGGCACCGGCGGGAGATCGTCGAGCAGGACGGACGCCTCGTCGACCCGCCCGGACTCGGCCTGGGCGATGGCCAGTTGGACCGTGACCGCGTCCCGCTCCCCCTCGGCCGCGAGCCCCCGGGCACGTTCGAGCAGCACGGCCGCCGAGCCCGACGCACCCGCGTCCAGCATCTGCCGCCCGACCTGGGCGAACTGCCGGGAGGCCGCCACCTTGTCGCCCGCCGCGAGTCTCAGGGTGGCCACCAACTGACTCTGCTCACCAGAGAGTTCGCCGGACAGCTCCCCCGAGGGCTCCCCGGCGGACTCCTCGATGGCGGCGGCCGCGCGTCGGGCGAGGGCGGCCTGCTCGGCGGGCGGCAGCGAGGCCCTGAGCGCGTCCGCCGTCAGCACGTGACGGAAGGTGTAGTGGTCGTGGGCGGCGCCGTCCGGGGCGATGATCCCCGCCTCCGAGGCCGACCTGAGGTGGGCGAAAAGCGCCCGGTCGTCGAGCCCGGTCACCGCCCGGAGCGCTCCCACGGAGAACCGGCCGCCGAGCGTCGCGGCGATGAGCAGCAGTTCGCGCACGGGTTCGTCGAGCCGGCCCAGTCGGCGCGCCCAGCTGCGGACCGCGCCCGTGGGCACCGTCGCCTCGCCGTGATCGGCGAGGAGCCATCCGCCGTCGGCCCTGCTCAGCCGCCCCAGATCCAGCAGGTCGGCCAGCAGCACCTCCACCAGGTACGGGTTCCCGCCCGCGCGCTGCGAGAGGTGCCGATGCGCGGCCGGGGGCACCTCACCCGGTCCCGCCTCGAGACACGCGTCCACCATGTTCCGGACGGCGGCCTCGTCCAGCGGGCCCAGCTCCGTCAGCGACGCGGTGTTGCGGAGCTCGGCGGCGAGCGCCAGGTCCAACGCCGGGCCGGGGTCGGGCCGGAGCGTGCCGACCAGCAGGACCGGGAGGTCCGCGACGTTGTCGACGACGTACTCGACGACCGCGATCGTCTCGGTGTCGGAGTCGTGCAGATCCTCCAGGAGGATCACACAGCCCCGCTCGCGGCCGAGCACCGCGAGCAGTCTGAGCAGTGCCTCGGCCAGTTCGACGAGCGAGATCGTGTATCCGGGGGCCGCCGCGGCGGCCCGCCACTCCGGCACGAGGCCGGCCAACGCGGGCCGGTAGGGATCGAGTTCCGGATCGTTCGGGGCACCGGCCGCCCGGAACCGCGAGGACAGCGCCTCGACCAGCGGGCGGAAGGGGACGACGAGCCCGGTGGAGGTCGCGCGGCCGCGCAGCACCGGCATCTCCCGGTCGTACGCGCGGAGCGCGCACTCACCCGCCAGCCGGGACTTGCCGATCCCCGCCTCGCCGACGAGGAACACCGCCCGCCCCGCGCACCTCCGGGCGCTCTCCAGGGCCTCGTCGAGCAGCCCGATCTCGGCGTCCCGCCCCACTATGACCGACGATGTCGCACGCATGGCCGCAGGCTACTTGAACCTTTTCGCCCTGGGCAGGGGGCCTGTGAGACGGGGTGGGGAGCCGGGGAGCGGACGCACGGCGATGGGCCGGGGCGCCCCCCGGCCCACGCTGTTCCCGGTCCTCACTACAGGGGGACGGTCCCGGTGGTGTACGGCATGTCCCAGGTGGCGACGACGTCCATGTCCGCCGTTCTGAGCAGGCGGCTGCGTCGTCCCAGCATCCCTCCGGCCCCGAGCACGACCTCGCCCACCGGGTCGTTGTGGACGGCGGTCTCCGCGCCGGCTCCGCCGTCGACATAGCTCACCGAGTCACTGATCTGCATGGTCCTCACTCGTCCTTCGGGTCCGCGGGAGTGGTGGTCGTGCTGGGCTGTGCGGGAGTGCAGGTGGTGGTCGTGCTGGGCTGTGCGGGAGTGCAGGTGGTGCAGGTGGTGCGGGTGGTGCGGGTGGTCCGTGAGTGCGGTGGTGCGGGTGGTGCCATAGTGGGGTGTGCGGTGGGACTGGGCGGGCGGGTCGGCCGAACAGACCGCCCCCTCACGCGGTGCGCAGGAGAAGCAGGGGCGGCACGCGGTCCGGGAACCCCGCCCGGAGGAGTCCGTGCCCGATCCCCGCCAGACCGGTCAGCAGGCCGGGGTGCGGAACCCCGTCGGGGGCACCGCTCCTGACGCTGCTCTCCTCGACCGACCCGAGGAGGGCCCCGGTCCTGCGGATCCAGTACGGCCGCGCCTCGGGGAGCGCGCTGTGGCCCAGGAGTTCGCACAGGCCGGCCTCCCCGTGGCACAGGCTGTCGTCGGGCGCCGGTCCGTCCTCGCCCAACCCCTCGACGGTCCTGCGGGACCAGGCCGCGACGTACGGATCGTCCAGGGCGCCGGGCGCGTCCAGCACCGCGAGCGCGATGCCGGCGTCCCCCCGGCACCAGGCAGAGGCCCGGGCGTCCCCGCCCGCGAAACCGCCGCCCGGTGAGCGGCCGGGGGCTCCCCCGTGGCCCCCGCCCGCCCTCCTCGGGTCCGGTCCCGGGCTTCCTTCCCGGGCCCCCGGGTCTTCGTGCGCCTGTCCGCCGACCGCCGCCCGGATCGCGGACAGACCTGCGATCCTGTACGGCTCGGCGGCCCGGTCCCCAGCCCCCGCGGTGGCCTCGGCCTCGGCGAACCGCAGCAGGGCCCATCCGATGCCGGCCGCCCCGTCCGTGAAACCCCAGCCGAGGTCGGCGAGATCGGCTGCGGCCAACCGGTCCGCGCAGGCCCGCAGCGTCGCCCAGGCCTCCGGTGCCTGGTCCGCGCCTCCGGTGCCCGCACCGATACCGGCTCCCGTACCGTGGGCGGCCAACAGGGCGACGAGCCCGCCGGCGAGACCCGCACCGACCCCGTACTCCGGCTCGCTCCGGGTCGCCGCGGCGACCAGCCGCAGCGCTTCGGACGCCCATGAGCCGATCTCCGGGTCGCCCAGCAGGCGTGCCGTACCGGCGAGCGCGTACGCGATGCCGCCGAGGCCGGAGAAGGCGCCCGGGCCCACCGCGCCGAGGTCCTCGGGCCGGGCACTCAGCGCGCCGAGCAGTCCGGGCACCGGTGTCAGGGCCGTACGGGCCGCCTCCGCGTAGTGTCCGGCGCCGGTGAGCGCCGCCAGCTGGGCCAGGAACAGCGCCGGTCCGGTGTAGCCGCCGGCCAGGTCGGCCGGCATGGGGCCGATGCGCCAGTAGCGGTCGTCGAGCAGCTCCAGACCGATCCAGTTGCTGCGGGGTCCTCCGCGGTACGCGAGGGAGACCAGCTGGTCCCCGACGGACCGGGCCGCCGAGAGCAGCCGTTCCGGCTCCGGGGCGCGGCCCGCCGTGCGGGTGCGCCGGCCCTCGGCCGGCCGGTGCGCGGGCGCGTGGGAGGTCGTCGCCATCGCGGCCCGTACGATCCATTCCTGGTCCTGCCGGTCGACCGTGTCCAGGGCGCCGATCTTCGCCGTCACGCGGGCGATCCCGGGCAGGTCCGTCCGGCCCGCGGGCAGCCGCTCCGGCATGCCCCACAGCTGGTCCCGGCCGGGGCGGGCGGTGAACAGCGGCACGTCGCCGGACCAGAGCTGGACGATCTCCTCGTCGACGAGTCCGGGCGCGAGGACCGGGCCGAACAGGTCGGTCCGCAGGGTCTCCAGGACCCGCTGGCGCTCGTCCGCGTCCTTCAGCAGATCGGGGTGGGTCGACTCGTCGAGGAGCATGGCGTAGACCCAGGTGGGGCGCATCACCACCCGCACCTCGTCCTCGGCGAAGGCCTTCAGCAGGCCGGTCCCGTCCAGGAGTTCCTCCCTCGCCGCGCCGATCGCCGTGTACCCCGCGCGGAACCCGGCGCAGAGCGCGTCGACATGGGCGCCCGGGTCGGGGGTTTCGCCGTCCGCCAGACGCGGGCGGTTGGCCGACTCGCCGAATCTCCCGGCCCTGCGCACCAGGCGCATCCGGTCGGTGCCGGCGTCGGCCCAGTCCGCGCGCTCCACCGGCGAGACGCTCTCCCGGCCGCCGCCGACCCCGGACACGTCCAGGGCGCCGTGGTCGCCCACCAGCAGCTGCGGCAGCAGCCCGACCCGGTAGACGGAGTCGTGGAGGGCCCGGGCTGCGGGGTCCTCCGTGGCCGAGCCCGGCAGCGGAGGGTGGAACACGGTCTCCACGTCGACGAGCACCGGGTGGGCGCCGACGGCGATCAGGTTCTCGTGGTGCAGGTCGGTCCCGTCGAGCAGGTGAAGCAGCGCGAGCAGCGCGCCCTGGCGGCGGTAGAACGTCTCGACCTCCGCTTCGGAGGCGCAGGGCCGCCCGTCGACGAACTCCACCCATCCGTAGTCGCCCCGGTCGAGCAGCCGCAGGGTACGCAGGTCCACGGAGTCGGGCAGCTCGTTGTACCAGTCGACGAGGTCGTTGAAGTGACGGTGCACGGCGAGGGGTCGCGGCTTGTACACCAGCCGGGCCCCGTGGGCGAACCGCAGCAGCATCACGCTCCGTCCGCCCCGGTGTCCGTCGCCGGCACCGGGCTCGATGCCCACGAGCGGCCCGGGGTCCTCACCGTCGGACGTGTCGAGAAGGCCGGAGGTCAGCAGGGCGCGGTCGTCCGCCAGTCGCTCCAGCGCCTCCGCCACCGCGTCCGCCGTGTCGAGCGCCGCACGCCCCAGGATCCGCGCCAGAACGGGCCGCACGGCCAGCAGGTCCGACAGACCGCGCCGGCACGCCACGCGCCCGAGGAAGTCACGGAACCGGGCCTGTGCGTCGTCCCCTTCGAGCCGCCCGGCGCTCCGCGCCTCGTGCAGTTCGAGGACCAGCGTCCGGGCCGCCGCCCGCGCCAGCCTGCCGCCGAGCTGCCGCTCCAGGTCCTCCCGTACGGCGGTGATGTCCACGAGCTTCCGTGCCCGCCCCGACAGTCCCCGCTCCAGGCGCTCCCCCGCGCGGACGGTGAACGGCCGCAGTACCCACGCGAAGCCGCTCAGCCCCGGCAGGTTCGCCTCGGGCGCCACGGCCGCCTCCCCGGGGGCGGCGGCCGTCTCGGGAGCGGCGTCCACCACTTCTTCGGCCAGCACGGCCCAGTCCGGCCGCCCGCCACCCGCGCCGCTCTCGCCGGACGCGACGCCCTCGACGCCCCGGCCGTCGCGGACCAGCCCGTTCTCCCACCACCGCTCGACAGCCGACAGCGAGGCCCCAGCCCGCCCGTGTCCGGTCTCCACCGCCATCGCCCCTCCTCGGCCGTTCGGCCCACCGCTCCGGGCCACGTCCGCATCCTGGTACGGGGGACGCCTCCCCGGCATGGGGAACAACCCCCCATGTTTTCCGTCCCGGCCGGCGAGCACGCCCCGTCCCTCTTCCGGCGCTCCCGTACCGCCGGGGCGCCTCAGCCGCGGGCAGGGGTGCGCGGGGCCCGGCGCCACCCGCGGACGAGGAGGATCGCGGCGAACGCGAGAGCGATCATGAGGATCGTGCTGACCGACGCGAGGAGGGCCCCTCCGTCGTTCCGGGCCGTGACGGCCCGGTCCAGCCCGCCGGTGGACAGGAAGGCGGTCGGGTCGGTCAGCGCGTGCAGGACGATCGCGCTCCAGAGGGTGCCGGTCACCCGCATGGTGAGGTACGTGCACGTGCCGAAGGTGTAGACGACGGTGACCAGGACGGTGCCGAGGTTCATGCCGGACAGCAGGTTGGTCATGCGCATGAGCGCGAACAGCGGGGAGGAGACGACCATGGCGGCTTTCCGCACAAGGGTCCGAAGTCCCCGCTCCACGGGAAACAGGATCAGCGAGGGGCCGGCCGCCGCGCACCGCGCACCCGGGAGTCGCCCCTAGCCTCGATCTTTCGTGACGGCCCGTCGGCTTCTTCGGCGGGCCGTTTCGGTTGTTCGGGTCGGTGGCGGGCACGCTGATGGCCCGGCTGTCGC
>NZ_JBIRMW010000021.1:0-149520 GCF_044331325.1 Streptomyces sp. NPDC017246
GCCCCCCCCCCGTCACGTTCCCCCCCCGCCCCCCCCCCCCCCCCCCAACCGGGCCCCCCCCCCCCCCCCCCCCGCCCCCCCCCACCCCCCCGCCGCGGCGGGGGCCGCCCCCCCCCCCCCCCCCCCCCCCACCACCGGGCTACGGATTACTGCTGGTTGATGCGCTCGTTGATGACCTTGTCGGCCGCCTCGGCGGCCGCCTTGGCGTCCTGACCCTTCAGGACCTTGGTCATGTAGTCCTTGATCGGGTTCGGGGCGGTCTCGACGTTCGCCCAGCCCGGGGTGACCGGCGTGATCTTGCCGGAGACGGAGGAGAGGGCCATGGACTCGGCGAAGGAGCCGGCGGCGGGCTTGAACTGCGCGGCGTCGGTGTTCGGAAGCAGCGCGCCCTCGGTGGCGACGGCGTACTTCGTCATGTACTCCTTGCCGGCGGCGAGGGCCAGCCACTCCTTCGCGAGGTCCTTGTTCTTGGAGCGCTCGGCGATGGCGAGGTTCGAGCCGCCGAAGAAGACGGAGCCCGGCTTGTCGGCGGTCTTGCCCGGGATCGGGAAGTAACCGAAGTCGGCGGTCTTGCCGGCCTTCTTCATGGCGTCGATCGCGCCGCCGGCCTCCCAGCCGAGACCGATCCAGGACGCCACGCCACCCTTGGGGATGATGTCGGTGGACTGCTGGGGGGTGCCCTCGTCCTTGTCCTTCGGAGCGTTGGAGTAGGACGCCAGCTCCTTGTAGAAGTTCATGGCGTTGACGGCCTCGGGGGAGGACAGGTTGCCCTTCCACTTGTCGCCGTCCTTGACCGCGAGGTCGCTGCCCTCGTCCCAGATGAGACCGGCGAGGACGTACCAGGACTGACCCGGCAGGTAGATCGCCTGCGACTTCGGGTCGGAGGCCTTGAGCTTCTTCAGACCGTCGACCCACTCGGCGCGGGTCTTCGGCGGGGTGACACCGGCCTTCTTGAAGGCGGCCTTGTCGTAGACGACGACACGGCTGGCGGCGTACCACGGGGCCGAGTAGAGCTTGCCGTCCAGCTCGCTGGAGGCGAGCATGCCCTTGTTCCAGCCGTCGTAGCCCAGCGTGGCCTTGTCGCCGGTCAGGTCGGCGAGTCCGCCGGTGACGGCGTAGCCCGCGGTCTGCGTGTTGCCGAGCTCCAGGACGTCCGGCGGGGTGTCCTCGGAGAGGGCGGTGGTGACCTTCTCCTGGATGCCGTTCCAGATCTGCTTCTCGACCTTGACCTTGACGCCGGGGTGCTTGGCCTCGAAGGCCTTGTTCACCTCGGTCATCCAGGCGTCCGGCGCGGAACCGTCCATGACCCAGACGGTCAGGGTCTTGTCGCCCCCGGACGACGCCTTGGCGCCGTCCTTACCCTTGTCGCTGTCGGAACCACACGCAGCGATAGAGACCATCATGCCTGCGACGCCGATCGCCGCGATGAGCTTGCGCTTCACGCCACCCTCCTCAGGGATGCTGCAACCCCTGCCCACCGCGCGAAGACATACGTCGGGTAGTGCTAGTGGGGCTGGGACCTGGTCTTTAATGGTTTAGACCAGTACCGGGAGCTTGGCCTAGACCTTTAGGGGTGTCAAGGGTGTATAAGAAGGGCAGTCGCGTCCGTTATCGGACCGACACCTGAGGGAGGGCGACGACCCGTGACCGGTCCGTGCCACCATGTGAGCCGCGACAGACGGAGGAGCCGGTGACGGCAGCAGCACAGGAGTCGGGAAGGCAGGCCATGGCCACGGACGCGGGCAGCACGGAGACGGAGGGTGGGACTCCCACCCGTACCGCGCGCGTGCCCAAGTACTACCGACTGAAGCGGCATCTGCTCGACATGACGGAGACCCTGCCGCCCGGCACACCGGTCCCGCCGGAGCGCACACTCGCCGCCGAGTTCGACACCTCGCGCACCACCGTGCGCCAGGCCCTCCAGGAGCTGGTCGTCGAAGGGCGCCTGGAGCGCATCCAGGGCAAGGGCACCTTCGTGGCCAAGCCCAAGGTCTCCCAGGCCCTGCAACTCACCTCCTACACGGAGGACATGCGCGCCCAGGGCCTCGAACCCACCTCGCAGCTGCTCGACATCGGCTACGTCACCGCCGACGACACCCTCGCCGGGCTGCTCGACATCACGGCCGGCGGGCGGGTGCTCCGCATCGAGCGGCTGCGGCTCGCGAGCGGCGAGCCGATGGCGATCGAGACCACCCATCTGTCGGCGAAGCGCTTCCCCGCCCTGCGGCGCTCCCTGGTGAAGTACACCTCGCTGTACACCGCACTCGCCGAGGTGTACGACGTGCACCTCGCCGAGGCCGAGGAGACCATCGAGACCTCCCTCGCCACCCCGCGCGAGGCCGGCCTGCTCGGCACCGACGTGGGCCTGCCGATGCTGATGCTCTCCCGCCACTCGCTGGACGCCCAGGGCGAGCCGGTCGAATGGGTGCGGTCGGTCTACCGCGGCGACCGGTACAAATTCGTGGCGCGCCTGAAGCGCCCCAACGGCTGACCCCTATTTCCCTTTACCGTACGACTCCGTACGACACGGACGGCCGCACCTCATCGGGTGCGGCCGTTCGGCGTTCCCACCTCGACTGACAAAGTCCCATCCGTTATGCGGACGGGGGTTCCATGGAGCTGAACCGTCCCCTAGATTTCCCCACCATTACCGAGGTGATCAGCGAGGGGACGGGAATCGCCATGTCAGATACGCCAGATGCGACACAAGGGAAACAACCCACCATCACACCCCTGCGGGTGGTGATCGCCCTCTGTCTGTTCGCGCCGTTCGTCGCGATGCTCTGGGTGAGCTCCTACGCGAAGGTCGAACCGCTTCTCGCGGGCATCCCGTTCTTCTACTGGTACCAGATGCTCTGGGTGCTGATCTCCACCGTGCTCACCATGGTGGCGTACAAGCTGTGGCACCTCGACCAGCGCGCCCGCAAGGGAGGTGACGCGCGATGAAGGACGGCGTGAACGGCGTCGCACTCGCCGTCTTCATCTTCTTCTTCCTGGCCGTCACGGTCATGGGATTCCTCGCCTCGCGCTGGCGCAGGGCCGAGAACGAGAACAGCCTCGACGAATGGGGACTGGGCGGCCGGTCGTTCGGCACCTGGGTGACCTGGTTCCTGCTCGGCGGCGACCTCTACACCGCGTACACCTTCGTCGCCGTCCCGGCGGCCATCTACGCGGCGGGCGCGGCCGGCTTCTTCGCCGTGCCGTACACGATCCTGGTCTACCCGCTGATCTTCACCTTCCTGCCGCGCCTCTGGTCGGTCTCGCACAAGCACGGGTACGTCACCACCTCGGACTTCGTGCGCGGCCGCTTCGGCTCCAAGGGCCTCTCCCTCGCGGTGGCGGTCACCGGCATCCTCGCGACCATGCCGTACATCGCGCTCCAGCTCGTCGGCATCCAGGCCGTCCTGGACGTGATGGGCGTCGGCGGCGGCGAGAACACCCACTGGTTCATCAAGGACCTGCCGCTCCTCATCGCCTTCGGTGTCCTCGCGGCGTACACGTACTCCTCGGGTCTGCGCGCCCCCGCGCTCATCGCCTTCGTCAAGGACACCCTGATCTACATCGTCATCGCGGTGGCGATCATCTACATCCCGATCAAGCTGGGCGGCTTCGACGAGATCTTCGCCAAGGCGGGCGAGGCGTACGCGCAGACCAACCCGGCGACCGGAAAGCCGCGCGGCTCGCTCGTGCCCGGCGAGGCCGGTCAGTGGACGTACGCGACGCTGGCGCTCGGCTCGGCGCTCGCGCTCTTCATGTACCCGCACTCCATCACGGCGACGCTGTCGTCCCGGAGCCGTGAGGTCATCCGCCGCAACACCACGATCCTGCCGCTGTACTCGCTGATGCTGGGTCTGCTCGCGCTGCTCGGCTTCATGGCGATCGCCGCCGGGATCCAGGTGAAGAACGGCCAGCTCGCCATCCCGCAGCTCTTCGAGACCATGTTCCCGGACTGGTTCGCGGGCGTCGCCTTCGCCGCGATCGGCATCGGCGCGCTCGTCCCCGCCGCGATCATGTCGATCGCCGCGGCCAACCTCTTCACCCGCAACATCTACAAGGACTTCATCAAGCCGGACGCCACCCCGGCCCAGGAGACCAAGGTCTCCAAGCTGGTGTCGCTCCTGGTGAAGGTCGGCGCGCTCGCCTTCGTCCTCACCATGGACAAGACCGTCGCGATCAACTTCCAGCTGCTCGGCGGCATCTGGATCCTGCAGACCTTCCCGGCCCTGGTCGGCGGTCTCTTCACCCGCTGGTTCCACCGCTGGGCGCTGCTCGCCGGCTGGGCCGTCGGCATGCTCTACGGCACGATCGCCGCGTACGGGGTCGCCAGCCCGACCCAGAAGCACTTCGGCGGCTCCTCTGCCGAGATCCCGGGCATCGGCGAGATCGGCTACATCGGACTCACCGCGTTCGTCCTCAACCTCCTCGTCACGGTCGTCCTCACCTTCGTCCTCAAGGCCGTCAAGGCCCCCGAGGGCATCGACGAGACCTCCCCGGAGGACTACACGGCCGACGCCGGGGACCGCGGCGTCAGCGCCAAGCTCCCGAAGATCGGCGCCGACACGCACTGACCCGGCCGCCGGATCCCACCGGCACCGCTCTCCGGTCCCGGCACCGCCGGACCCGGCGAAGGCCGCCCTGCCTCTTCCGGAGGCACGGCGGCCTTCGCCGTCCCCGGCGGGCGACCGGCATCCGGCACCCGTTGGAGGCCGGGGGCCGACCGGAGGCACACTGCCCTCATGGACTTCACGATCAGGGCGGTACGGCCCGAGGAGTACGAGACGCTCGGTGAGCTCACCGCGGGGACCTATCTGAACGACGGGCTGCTGAAGTACGGGGCCGAGGACTCGTATCTGAACGTGCTCCGGGACACCGCACGGCGGGCGCGCGAGAGCGAGGTGCTCGTCGCCGAGGACGGCGACGGGCGGCTCCTCGGCGGCGTGACCTTCGCCACCGGCAGCACCCCGTGGGCGGACATCGCGGTCGAGGGCGAGGCCGAGTTCCGGATGCTCGCGGTCTCCCGGGAGGCCCGCGGGCGGGGCGTCGGAGAGGCCCTCGTACGGGCCTGTATCGAGCGGGCGAGGGCCCTGCCGGGGTGCCGGCGCATCGTGCTCTCCACGGACGCCTCGATGGTCTCCGCGCACCGGATATACGACCGCCTGGGCTTCGTCCGGACCCCGGACCGGGACTGGGAGCCGATTCCCGACCACCGCCTGCGCACCTACGCCTTGGAGTTCTGAGCCGGGGGACGACACAACATGTGGGGGGTGCCGCACACGGCGCCCCCCACATGTATGCTCGTCCTCGCTGTCGACGCAGGGGAATCCGGCGCGAATCCGGAACTGTCCCGCAACGGTGTGCTTCGTACGGATACGACGAATTCGTACGACGTGAGTCCGAGGACCTGCCGACGGCGCACCCGGTCCGTCCGTTCCGGGTGCCAATGACGTCCGGGCCTCGCGGAGTGGGCCGGTGGAAGCGTCGCGTCCGGTGTTGTGGACGCCCGTCTGCCCGCCTTCCCCCGCCGCGGCCCCGCGCCGAGCGAGGGAGAGCCCCCACGTGACCATCGCGCCCGCCGATCCGGCTTCCGCCGAGGCTTCCGCGGTCGAGAGCGACGGCCCCGGGACCGTACTGCTGCGGACCCTGACCGACCTCACCGCCGATCTCCCCGACACCGACCCCGGCAAGGTCGCCGCCGCCGCGCTCCGCGGCCGCAGCGCCGTGGCGGACGAGGCGGAGCTGCGCGAACTGGCCACCGAGGCGGCCGCGGGTCTCATCGCCGACGACCCGGCGTACTCCCGGCTCGCCGCCCGGCTCCTGACGATCACCATCGCCGACGAGGCGGCCGGGCAGGGCTCGTTCTCCTTCTCCGCCTCCGTCGCCGTGGGTCACCGCGAGGGCCTGATCGCCGACCGCACCGCCGAGTTCGTGGCGCTGCACGCGGACCGGCTGGACGCGACCGTCGACGCGGCCGCCGACGACCGCTTCGGCTACTTCGGCCTGCGCACCCTCTACTCGCGCTACCTGCTGCGCCACCCGATCACCCGCAAGGTGATCGAGACCCCGCAGCACTTCATGCTCCGCGTGGCCTGCGGTCTCGCCGAGGACGACAGCGTCCGCGCGCTCGACGAGGTCGCCGCGCTGTACGGCCTGATGAGCCGGCTCGACTACCTGCCGTCCTCCCCCACGCTCTTCAACTCCGGCACCCGCCACCCGCAGATGTCCTCCTGCTACCTCCTGGACTCCCCCCAGGACGAGCTGGACTCCATCTACGACCGCTACCACCAGGTGGCGCGCCTCTCGAAGCACGCGGGCGGCATCGGCCTCTCCTACTCCCGCATCCGCGCCCGCGGTTCGCTGATCCGCGGCACCAACGGCCACTCCAACGGCATCGTGCCGTTCCTGAAGACGCTCGACGCCTCCGTCGCCGCCGTGAACCAGGGCGGCCGCCGCAAGGGTGCCGCCGCCGTCTACCTGGAGACCTGGCACGCGGACATCGAGGAGTTCCTCGAACTCCGCGACAACACGGGCGAGGACCAGCGCCGTACGCACAACCTGAACCTGGCGCACTGGATCCCCGACGAGTTCATGCGCCGCGTCAACGCCGACGCCGACTGGTCGCTCTTCTCCCCGGCGGACGTGCCCGAGCTCGTCGACCTGTACGGCGCGGAGTTCGACGCCGCCTACCACAAGGCGGAGGCCGCGGGCCTGGCCCGCAAGACGATGCCGGCCCGCGACCTGTACGGCCGGATGATGCGGACCCTGGCCCAGACCGGCAACGGCTGGATGACCTTCAAGGACGCCTCGAACCGGACGGCCAACCAGACCGCCGAGCCCGGCACGGTCGTCCACTCCTCGAATCTGTGCACCGAGATCATCGAGGTCACGAACGACGGCGAGACGGCCGTCTGCAACCTCGGCTCGGTCAACCTGGGTTCGTTCGTCGTCGGTGGCGACATCGACTGGGAGCGGCTGGACTCGACCGTCCGTACGGCCGTCACCTTCCTCGACCGGGTCGTCGACATCAACTTCTACCCGACCGAGCAGGCCGGGCGTTCCAACGCTCGCTGGCGGCCGGTCGGCCTGGGCGCGATGGGCCTCCAGGACGTCTTCTTCCAGCTGAAGCTGCCGTTCGACTCCGCCGAGGCGCGCGCCCTGTCGACGAAGATCTCCGAGCGCATCATGCTCGCCGCGTACGAGGCCTCCGCCGACCTCGCCGAGCGCAGCGGCCCGCTCCCCGCCTGGGAGCAGACCCGCACGGCCCGCGGTGTCCTGCACCCCGACCACTACGACGTGGAGCTGAACTGGCCGGAGCGCTGGACGGCCCTGCGCGAGCGGATCGCGACCGTCGGCATGCGCAACAGCCTCCTCCTCGCCATCGCGCCGACGGCGACCATCGCCTCGATCGCGGGCGTCTACGAGTGCATCGAGCCGCAGGTCTCGAACCTCTTCAAGCGCGAGACGCTCTCCGGCGAGTTCCTCCAGGTCAACTCGTACCTGGTCGCCGAGCTGAAGAGGCTCGGCGTGTGGGACGCGCAGACCCGTGAGGCGCTGCGCGACGCCAACGGCTCGGTGGCCGGCTTCACCTGGGTCCCGGCCGAGGTGCGCGAGCTGTACCGCACGGCGTGGGAGATCCCGCAGCGCGGCCTCATCGACATGGCGGCGGCGAGGACCCCCTTCCTCGACCAGAGCCAGTCCCTGAACCTGTTCCTGGAGACGCCCACCATCGGCAAGCTGTCGTCGATGTACGCGTACGCCTGGAAGCAGGGGCTGAAGACGACGTACTACCTGCGCTCCCGCCCGGCGACCCGGATCGCCCGTGCCGCCCAGGCCGCGGCGCCCACCGCCGCCACCATCCCCGTCCAGCAGGCGACGCCCGACGCGGACGCCCTCGCCTGCTCCCTCGAAAACCCCGAGTCCTGCGAGGCCTGCCAGTAATGAGCTCCACCGAACAGAAGAACCTCCTCGACCCGGGCTTCGAGCTGACCCTCCGTCCGATGCGCTACCCGGACTTCTACGAGCGCTACCGGGACGCGATCAAGAACACCTGGACCGTGGAGGAGGTCGACCTCCACTCGGACGTCGCCGACCTCGCCAAGCTGACTCCGGCGGAGCAGCACATGATCGGCCGGCTGGTCGCGTTCTTCGCGACGGGCGACTCGATCGTCTCGAACAACCTGGTGCTGACGCTCTACAAGCACATCAACTCCCCGGAGGCGCGGCTGTACCTGTCGCGCCAGCTGTTCGAGGAGGCCGTGCACGTCCAGTTCTATCTGACGCTGCTCGACACCTACCTGCCCGACCCGGACGACCGCTCCGCCGCGTTCGACGCGGTCGAGGAGATCCCCTCCATCCGCGAGAAGGCGCAGTTCTGCTTCAAGTGGATGGACTCGGTCGAGAAGATCGACCGGCTGGAGACGGCCGCCGACCGGCGCCGCTTCCTGCTGAACCTGATCTGCTTCGCCGCGTGCATCGAGGGCCTGTTCTTCTACGGCGCCTTCGCGTACGTGTACTGGTTCCGGTCGCGGGGTCTGCTGCACGGCCTGGCCACCGGCACCAACTGGGTCTTCCGCGACGAAAGTTGCCACATGGACGCCGCCTTCGCGTTCGTCGACACCGTGCGGGAGGAAGAGCCGGATCTCTTCGACGACGAACTCGGCCGTCAGATCACCGACATGATCAAGGAAGCCGTCGAGGCGGAGCTGCAGTTCGGCCGCGACCTCTGCGGCGACGGCCTTCCCGGCATGAACACCGAGTCGATGCGCGAGTACCTCCAGTGCGTCGCCGACCAGCGCCTCGTGCGCCTCGGACTCTCGCCGGTGTACGGCTCCGGCAACCCCTTCTCCTTCATGGAGCTCCAGGGCGTCCAGGAGCTCACGAACTTCTTCGAGCGCCGTCCGTCCGCCTACCAGGTGGCGGTCGAGGGCTCGGTGGACCTGGACGAGGACTTCTAGGACCCGGCTGTACGAGGAAGGGCCCCGCACTCCGAGGAGTGCGGGGCCCTTCGCGCACGCGTGAACGGATCAGGCGTTCGGCACCGTCTCGTAGCGCGGGGTGCCCTCTTCCATCTGGCGCAGGGCGTCCTTGCGGTCCCGCTTGGAGAGGCGGTCGATGTACAGGTAGCCGTACAGGTGGTCCGTCTCGTGCTGGAGGCAGCGGGCGAAGTAGCCGGTGCCGCGGACCTTGACCGGGTTGCCCTGGGCGTCCTGGCCGTGGACCTCCGCGTAGTCGGGGCGGGCCAGCTCGGCGTAGGCGGTCGGGACGGAGAGGCAGCCCTCGTTGGACTCGTCGAGGACGCGCAGCTCGGCCGGGAGCTCCTTGAGGACCGGGTTGATCACGACACCGGTGTGCCGGACGCCCTCGTCGTCGGGGCAGTCGTAGACGAAGACCTTGAGGTCCACACCGATCTGGTTCGCGGCCAGGCCCACGCCCTCGGCGGCCTTCTGGCTGGCGAACATGTCGTCGATGAGCGCCGCGAGCGAGTCGTCGAACTCGGTGACGTCCTTGCACTCCTTGTGGAGCACCGGGTTGCCGACCACCGTGATCGGGCGGGCCGTGCCGCGCTCACGGTGGGCGAGCTCGCGCGCCTCGCAGTCCTCCGTGTCCACGACGAAGCCGTCGTTGATCGTCTGCTCGTCCGTCTCCTGCTGCGCCATGTCCGGCCGCGCCTTCCTGAAAACCCGATTCCGTCGAAGGACAGCCTACGGGCCTCGAAGGACACGCTCAGCAGACCTCTTCGAGATCCCGCCACTCACGGCTGTCGGGGCTGTCCGCCACCCAGCCGTCGAGAAGCCCGCGCACCAGACCCGGCGGGGCCGCGATACCGCACTCCCGCTCCGGCACCCACAGCTCGCCCGGCGAACGGTGGCCGAGCGGCCCGGGGTGTCCCGGCTCGCTGTGGTCGTGCGGGTCGGAGTGCTCGCCCTCGCCCTCGGCGCTCGGCATGGTCGACTCGGAGCAGGCACGGCAGAGCAGCCGCACGGAGGACGACCAGTCCTCGGCGGCGAAGCCGGCCTCCGCGGCCAGCTGCTCCAGGGCGTCCCGGTCGGCCTCGGTGGCCGCCTCCAGGAGGACCACCCAGGTGGGGACGGGCGAGGGCGCCCACAGCTCGATCTCGTCGAAGACCGGGTAGGAGGGACCGGCGGTGGTGGTCCGCTCGCCGTTCGGCACTCCGTCGTGGAGGACGACCTCGCCCCAGCGGCGTCCGGAGGACGGCAGCGGGATGGAGAGGACCTCGATACGGGCCGGGTCGAGCCGGCGGCCCCACACGACCTCCGCCTCGCCCTCGGGCGAGAGCCGGACGGCGGCGCTGCCCAGCTCCATGCCGGCGGGCTCGCCGGTGCCGGCGGCGGCGCCGGGGACCTTCAGTCCGTAGGCCTGCCAGGCACGGCGGGCCAGCGGCCAGTCCTGGAGCGCGGTGGCCGCGATCCCCACGTTCCACCAGTCGGGGGCGCCGGTCTCCTTGTCGAGCAGCGCGACGGCGCGGAGCCCGGCGGCCCGCGCCTGCTCCCAGTCGTGCCGGAACTTGTGCAGCAACGCCAGATTGAACCAGGACTCCGAGAGCCATGGCTCAAGATCCGCCGCGCGCGTCAGGAGCGCGCCCGCGTCCTCGTACCGGCCGTCGCCGATCAGCGTGAACGCGCGGTCGGTGGCCTGCCGCCACGAGGCGGAGGGCCGATGCCGTACCTTCCCGAAGATCTTCACGATTCCCGCCTGCCGGTCGCTTCACCCTCTTGTTCGCATCCAACCATGCCCGGTCGGACGCGCGCTCATTACCCATGGGTTACCCAGAGGCGACGGAGGTCACCCCAGCCGCTCCGCCCCGCGCCAGGACTCTGGCCAGGCATTCGACGACATCCGGGTGATAGTCGCGGGCGGTGCCGAGCCTCAGCCGCTCCAGGGCGTCGAGGGCCGCGCCCGCGCTCTCGCCGCCCGCGAGGTCGTCGTAGGCGTTCACGGCGCGGACGATCCGGGCGGCCGTCGGCTGCTCCCGGTACGGGTCGGCCTGGCGCTCCACGACGACGGCGACGGCCTCGTGGACCCCGGTCCTGCGGACGACCTCGCCGCCCAGGAGCGCGATCCGGCGCTGCTCCTCGGCCGGCAGCAGGGCGGTGGCACCTCCCGCGACCGGGTCGACGAGGGAGAGCTGCCCGATGTCGTGCATGAGCGCCGCGTGCTCCAGGACGGTCAGCTCGGCCCCGGAGAGGCCCAGTTCCCGCCCGACGGCCGCGCTGAGGGCGGCGACCCGGCGGGCGTGCCCGGGCGGGGTGCAGCCGGCGATCTCGGTGGCGCGGGCGAGGGAGGCGATGGTCTGCCGGTTGACCGTGCGCACCGCGGCGTACCGCCGGAAGGAGACCTGGGTGAGGAGGAGGGGCACGGCGAGCACGGGCAGCGCCCACAGTCCCGCGGCGGCCACGCCGAGTGCCATGACGGTGCCGGTGGCGCAGACGGCGGAGCCGATGCCGAGGAGGGCGCGCAGTTCGTCGCGGAGGAGGGGGCCGTACGGGAATCCGGTGCGGGCCCGGAGCACGAGGGCGGCGAGCACGGCGTCGCAGAGGGCGGTCAGGACGAGCAGGAGGACGAGGAAGAGGGCGTACGGGGGGCCCTGGCCGAGGTGCTCGACGACGGCCCCGGAGTTGTAGAGGGGCTGGAAGCAGAGCGCGGCGAAGCCGACGGTGAGGACGCGGCGGGCGAGGTGGTCGGGGCCGGGCCCCCGGCCGCGGGCGATGTGGGGGACGATCCCGGCGAGGCCGGCGGCGACGACGACGGCGACGATCTGGAGGACGCCGTGGGTGGTGGCGGTCCCGGCGCTGGCCCCGAGGAGGGCGTAGGCGAGGGCCCCCGCGGCGGAGAGCGGCGCGGGCTCCCGTTCGTCGGGGGCGGCGCCCCAGCGGGCGAACTCGCCGAGGAGGACGAGGGTGCCGAAGGCGAGCGCGTTGCCGGGTTCGTCGACGCCGTACCAGAGGGTGGAGCCGAAGCCGGCGAGGCTCAGCAGCAGCGCCGCCCCGTGGACGGTGCCGACGGTGACGGCCCCCGGTCTCATGCGCGCTCCTTGCGCCGTACGTCGGGATCGTCGGTGAGCGCGTCCGTCGCGCGTTGTTCCGGGGGCGCGTCCACCGGGCGTGGTGGAGGCACGTTTCCGCCGGGCGGAGCGGGCGGTGTGGTCTCGTCGGCGGTGACGGCGGGCTGCCAGCCGTGCCGGTCCAGGGCCCGGACTAGGGCGGCGACCATCCGGGCGTCGAACTGGCCGCCGGCGCACCGCTCCAGTTCGGCGACGGCGGTCGGCACCGGGCGGGCCCGGCTGTAGGAGCGGGTGGAGGTCATGGCGTCGAAGGCGTCGGCGACGGCGACCACCCGGGCGAACTCGGGGATCTCCTCGCCGCGCAGCCCGTAGGGGTAGCCGCTGCCGTCCATGCGTTCGTGGTGGTGGAGGATCGCGGCCCGCGCCTCGCCGAGGAAGCCGATGCCCCGGACCATCTCGTGCCCGTACTCGGGGTGCAGCTCGATGACCCGGCGTTCCTCCGGGGTGAGCGGCCCGTCCTTGCGGAGCACCCGGGTGGGAACGCCGAGCTTGCCGACGTCGTGCAGGATGCCGGCGAACCGTACGACGTCGAGCCGTTCCTCGGCCAGGCCCAGCTCACGGGCGATCAGGACGGAGGCGTGCCCGACCCGTTCGCTGTGGCCCCGGGTGTAGTGGTCCTTGATGTCGACGGCCTGGACGAGGGCGCGGATGGTGGCCTGGTGGGCGGCCCGCTCGCGGTGGTACTGGGCGAAGACCCAGCAGGAGATGTACATCGGCAGGAGCACGAAGAGCGCCGAGACCGGGCCGTACGAGCTGCGCCAGAGCACGGCCATCATCAGTCCGGCGAGGCCGTGCACGCCGTGCGGGGCGAGGGCCCGGCCGAGGAGTCCGCGCCAGGCGGCCCGCGGCGGCAGTCCGTCGGCGGTCGCCCGGATGCCGCCGTCGAGGGCGGTCAGGACGAGACAGAAGGTGAGCGCGGCGGCGCCCGCAGGCAGCAGCGCGTACGGGAAGTCGGGGGCGTCGGGCCCGTGGCCGAGGGCGTCGGCGCAGCTCAGGACGCCGGCGACGCGGGCGGCCGCCCAGACGGCGAGGGCGGTGGCCGCGGCCCGCCAGGCGCGGCGTGGCGCGGCCGGGGGTTCGTCGACACGGGCGAGGAGGCTGCCGGGCAGGGCGGTGAGCGCGGCGGCGGCGGGCGGCAGGAGGAGGGCGGCGGCGAGGAGGACGGGGAAGAAGGAGCCGGTGCCCATGGGGACGGAGCCGCCGAACGCGCGTCCCAGGACGCGGCAGCGGGCGGGGAGTTCGCAGAGCGCGTACAGGGCGGCGAGCAGCGCGACGGTGCCCCAGGGGGTGGCCGCGCCGGGGTTCAGCGCGGGCAGGGCGGAGGCCCCGGCGCCGAGCAGGGCGCAGCCGATGTACACGCGGGCCGCGCGCGGAATGACCTTCACGCCCATCACCCGTGTCACGCTAGCGAGTGGGGCGGCCCGGGACGGCTCGGTGGCGCCGATTAGCACCATCGGGTGATACAAGCTGATATACGAAAGAGGCCGCCGCGATCGTGCCGCGACGGCCTTCCTCACCCGCTACGGGACGGGTGTCACTCCTGGGACGCCGGTGTCGCCGGGACGATCGGCGTGATCTCCTGCTCGGGCACCAGGTGTCCGGAGCGGATCAGGTCGATCCGGCCCATGACCTTGGCCCGCAGATCGGTGGGGACGTCGTCACTGCCGCAGCAGCGCTTGACGAGCTTCTTCACCGCCTGTTCGAGGCCGTACTTCTCCAGGCACGGGGAGCACTCCTCGAAGTGCACCTCGAACTTGGTGCAGTCACTGTCGGGCATCTCGTGGTCGAGGAACTCGTAGAGATGATCCAGGACCTCTGAGCAATCCGTCTCGTGCGGCTCTCCGCAGCTCATGAGCCCGAGCCTTTCAGATCGTTCGACGACTCTCCGGCGCCCGCGGGTACCAGCCCGCGGTCGCGGGCGTAGTCCTCGAGCATGCCGCGCAGCTGGCGGCGACCCCGGTGCAGTCGGGACATCACCGTACCGATGGGTGTCCCCATGATGTCCGCGATCTCCTTGTACGCAAAGCCCTCGACATCCGCGAGATAGACGGCGATGCGGAACTCCTCGGGAATCGCCTGGAGCGCTTCCTTCACGTCGGAGTCGGGCAGGTGGTCGAGCGCCTGCGACTCGGCGGAACGCAGACCGGTCGACATGTGCGACTCGGCGCGGGCGAGCTGCCAGTCCTCGATCTCCTCGGCGGCGCTGCGCTGGGGCTCACGCTGCTTCTTGCGGTACGAGTTGATGAAGGTGTTCGTGAGGATGCGGTACAGCCACGCCTTGAGGTTCGTACCCTCGCGGAACTGGTGGAAGGATCCGTACGCCTTGGCGTACGTCTCCTGCACGAGGTCCTCCGCGTCCGCGGGATTGCGCGTCATACGCAGTGCGGCCGAGTACATCTGGTCGAGGTAGCCGAGGGCGTCCCGCTCGAAGCGCGCGTTGCGCTCCTCGGTCGTCTCCTCGGGGCCGTCGTCGGTCCCTGTGTCGGTCCCAGTGACCGGACCCACCTCCTCCAGCGCCGCGGCGAGCCCGAGGGCGGACCCACTCGTTTCGGAGGATAGACGAGGAACCGCTCCGACCGCCGCCCGAATCTGGGCTCCCTTGGGAGCGGGCAGCACTGTCCAGTCGAGGTCAGCGGCCTGCGCGCGCTCCGGGCAGATGGTCGAACCCATGCGACGGACTCCCTCTTCTTTGCTCTCACACCGACGCCCGGAACAACAGTGGTCCCCCACTCCGCATTCCCGTGCGTCAGCGCAGAGTGGAGATCCACTCGGCGACGCCCTCCACGAGCAGTCCCATGGCCTCGTCCTGGCCGAGCGGCGCGCGCTTGGGCAGGGCGAAGCCGTGGTCCCCGTAGGGAATCTCGACGAGGCCGTACGGGCCTTCCGGGTACTCCCCGGGGCGTCCGAAGGGGTCGTTGCCGCCCTGGACGACGAGCGTCGGCAGCCCGGTGCCGAGCAGTTCCTCCGCACGGGACTTCTCCGGCCTGCCCGGCGGGTGCAGCGGGAAGCTCAGCGCGAGGACGGCGAGCGCGCCCAGCTCCCGCCCGGTGCGGCAGGCGACCCGGGCGCCCGCGCTGCGGCCGCCCGCGATCACCGGGAGCCCCGGCTTCGCGAGGGCGGGCCAGAGGCCGCGCCAGCCGGTGTCCAGGGTCTTCGGGGCGGGTGCGACCTTCTTGCCGGCGACCCGCCAGGGCTGCTCGACGAGGGCGACGGTCACGCCCCCGGCGGGCAGCGCGCCGGCCAGCGCCCGGAGGTCGCGGGCCTCGATGCCCCCGCCGGCCCCGTGGCCGAGGGCGAGGACGGCCCACGGCTCCGTCCCCTCGAACCAGGCGACGCGGGCCTCACCGGCGTCGGTGGAAACGGTCTCGTACTGTGTCACGTCGGTCACTCCCCCATCCTGCCCCCACGGGCCCGGCGGAAGGGGTTCAGAAGAGCGTGCCCTCCTCCGGGCCCTCCAGCTCGGTCAGGAGTTCCGGTCCGTTGTTGCGGACGTTGCTGACCGCGGTCGCCACCGGGTAGGCCCGCATGAGACCCCCGGGCGGCGGGGCGAGCAGCCCGCGCAGCTCCTCCGGGTGGGTGCGCGCCGGGTCGAGCCAGGCGTCCCAGCGGTCCTCCGTGAGCATCAGCGGCATCCGGGGGTGGATGTCGGCGAGCGAGTGCGGGCCCTCCTCGGGGGCCACGCCCAGCGGCCCGGTCTCCGCCTCGGTGGTGATCACCGAGCAGGTCACCCACCAGGCGGAGGGATCGGCGTCGGGCCGGGTCCCGTCGCGCCAGAACTCGTAGAGACCGGCCATCGCGAAGACCGAGCCGTCGGCCGGGGTCACGAAGTACGGCTGCTTCCTGGGCCGCTTCTTCTTCCCCTCGACCTCCAGGTCCCGCTCGCCCGAACCGGTCACCCACTCGTAGTAGCCGTCGGCGGGCAGGATGCACCGGCGGGCGGCGAAGGCGCGCTTGAAGGAGGGCTTCTCGTCCACGGTCTCCGCGCGCGCGTTGATCATCCGGGCGGCGCCCTCGGGGGACTTCGACCAGGACGGCACGAGACCCCATTTCAACGCGCGCAGCTGGCGAACCGGACGCCGGGATCCTGCGTCTTTCAGAGGACGCTCCAGAACGGCCCAGACCTCTTTGGTGGGGGCCACGTTCCAGTCCGGGGCCAGAGTCTCCTCCGGCTCCCACTTCTCGATCCCGAAAAGGCCGACGAGGTCCTCGGGCCGCCGACTCGCTGCATACCGTCCGCACATACGTGCCACACTGCCACGATCCCGAACACGACCGAGGAGCCGTTCGCGAAATGACCGAGATCCTCGGCACCCAGCCGGCTCCGGACGAGTGGATCGTCTACCTCACCGCCGCGTGCGCGCTGGGCCTGGTCCTCTTCCGGACCCTCTGGCTGCCGGCCCGCAACGCGATCACCATCGCCCACGAGGGCGGCCACGGCCTGGTGGCCCTCGCCACCGGCCGCCGCCTCGAAGCGATCCGGCTCCACTCGGACACCAGCGGGCTGACCGTGAGCCGGGGCCGCCCGACCGGCGTCGGAGTGATCCTCACCCTGGCCGCCGGCTACCCCGCCGCCCCGCTGCTCGGCCTCGGCGGCGCCGCCCTGCTCGGCACCCACCGGGTCACCCTGCTGCTGTGGACGGCGACCGCCCTGCTGCTCGCCCTGCTGGTGATGGTCCGCAACGCGTACGGCGTCCTCACCGTCCTCCTCACCGGCGCCGCCTTCCTCCTCGTCTCCCTGCTGACCGGCCCCCAGGTCCAGTCGGCCTTCGCGTACGCCGTGGTCTGGTTCCTGCTGCTCGGCGGTGTGCGCCCGGCCTTCGAACTCCAGGCCAAACGGCGCCACGGCGGCGCCCCCGACTCCGACGCCGACCAGCTCGCGCGGCTCACCCATGTGCCCGCCGGGGTGTGGCTCTTCTTCTTCCACGCGGTCGCGATCTGCGCCCTGATCGGCGGCGGTCGCTGGCTCCTGGGCATCTGACTCCCCCGTACAGTGAGTTCCATGACCGCAGCTGCTTCCGCGCACACCGACCCGTCCACCGACCTCTGGCCCGCCCCGTACGCCCGCGGCGCCGTCGACGCGACCGTCACCGTGCCCGGATCGAAGTCGGTCACCAACCGCGCCCTGGTCCTCGCCGCGCTGGCCTCCGAGCCCGGATGGCTGCGCCGCCCGCTGCGCTCCCGCGACACCCTCCTGATGGCCGAGGCGCTCCGCACCCTCGGCGTCAAGATCGAGGAGGGCGTGGGCCCCGACGGCTCCGGCGAGGCCTGGCGGATCCTGCCCTCCCCGCTGCGCGGCCCCGCGACCGTCGACGTCGGCAACGCCGGTACGGTCATGCGCTTCCTGCCCCCGGTCGCGGCGCTCGCCGACGGCCCGGTGCGCTTCGACGGCGACCCCCGCTCCCACGAGCGCCCGCTGCACGGCGTGATCGACGCGCTGCGCGCGCTCGGCGCCCGCGTCGACGACGAGAGCCGGGGCGCGCTGCCCATGACGGTCCACGGCGCCGGTGGTCTGGACGGCGGCACGGTCGAGATCGACGCCTCCTCGTCCTCCCAGTTCGTGAGCGCGCTGCTGCTGTCCGCGCCCCGCTTCAACCAGGGCGTCGAGGTACGGCACGTGGGCTCGCGACTGCCCTCGCTGCCCCACATCCGGATGACGGTCGACATGCTCCGCGCGGTCGGCGCCCAGGTCGACGAGCCGGAGCACGGCGGCGCCCCGAACGTGTGGCGGGTGGCCCCGTCCGCGCTGCGCGGCCGGGACCTGGTCGTCGAGCCCGACCTGTCGAACGCGCAGCCGTTCCTGGCGGCCGCCCTGGTGACCGGCGGCCGGGTGACGGTCCCGGACTGGCCCGCGCGAACCACCCAGCCCGGTGACGCGCTGCGGGAGATCTTCACCGAGATGGGTGGCTCCTGCGAGCTGACCGAGGCGGGTCTGACCTTCACCGGCACCGGCCGGATCCACGGCATCGACGTGGACCTCGGCGAGGTCGGCGAGCTGACGCCCGGCATCGCGGCGGTCGCCGCCCTCGCCGACTCCCCGTCCACCCTGCGCGGGGTCGCCCATCTGCGGCTGCACGAGACGGATCGGCTGGCTGCGCTCACCAAGGAGATCAACGAGCTGGGCGGCGATGTGACCGAGACCGAGGACGGTCTCCACATCCGCCCGCGCCCGCTGCACGGCGGCGTCTTCCACACGTACCACGACCACCGCATGGCGACGGCGGGCGCGATCATCGGCCTCGCGGTCGAGGGCGTGGAGATCGAGGACGTGGCGACGACGGCGAAGACCTTGCCGGACTTCCCGACGATGTGGACCGAAATGCTCGGGGCCTGAACCATGCGGCGTTACGGCAAGAACACCGACGAGGACGACATCCGCCAGCGGCCCAACCGCAAGGGCACCCGTCCCCGGACCACCATCCGGCCCAAGCACGAGGACGCCGTCGAGGGCATGGTCCTCACCGTCGACCGCGGTCGGCTGACCTGTCTGGTCGACGACCGGATCATCACGGCGATGAAGGCGCGCGAGCTGGGCCGCAAGGCGGCCGTCGTCGGCGACCGGGTCTCGATCGTCGGCGACCTGTCCGGCGAGCGCGACACCCTGGCCCGGATCGTGCGGATCAGCGAGCGCAGCTCGGTGCTGCGCCGCACGGCCGACGACGACGACCCCTACGAGCGGGTGGTCGTCGCCAACGCCGATCAGCTGGCGATCGTCACCGCGCTCGCCGACCCCGAGCCGCGCCCCCGGCTGATCGACCGCTGTCTGGTCGCCGCTTACGACGGCGGCCTCACCCCGCTGCTCGTCCTGACCAAGTCGGACCTGGCGTCGCCGGACGCGCTCCTGGAGATGTACGGCGCGCTCGGTGTGCCGTACGTGGTGACCACCCGCGACGAGTTCGTCGACGGGGTCGCGGCCGAGCGGGTCCACGAGCACCTCAAGGGCCGGACCACGGCGTTCGTCGGGCACTCCGGGGTCGGCAAGACGACGCTGGTGAACGCTCTGGTCCCGGCGGACCGGCGGCGGTCCACGGGTGTCGTCAACGCGGTCACGGGCCGCGGCCGGCACACCACCACCTCGGCCCTCGCTCTGCCGCTCAACGACAAGGAGGGCGGCTGGGTCATCGACACCCCGGGCGTCCGCTCCTTCGGTCTCCACCACGTCGATCCGTCCCGGGTGATCCTCGCCTTCCCCGAGCTCGTGGCGGGTACGGAGAACTGCCCGCGCGCGTGCAGCCACGACGAGCCGGACTGCGCGCTCGACGCGTGGGTGACGGAGGGCCACGCCGATCCGGCGCGGCTGGTCTCGCTGCGGCGACTGCTCTCGACCCGGGAGCGACGCGAGGGCGACTGAGCCGTCCGCGTTTACGGACGACCACGACCGGTAAGTGCATAATCGCACCAAGTGCGACGAAGCAGTCACCGACGGCGTGGGAGGCACTGACGATGGCGTGGCTGCTGGTGGTGGTGGCGGGCTTCCTGGAGACCGGTTTCGCGGTCTGCCTCAAGCTCTCTCACGGTTTCACCCGGCTGTGGCCGACCGTCGCGTTCGCGGCCTTCGCCCTGGGCAGCTTCGGCCTCCTCACGCTCGCGCTGCGGAAGCTCGACGTGGGTCCGGCGTACGCGGTGTGGACCGGGATCGGGGCGGCCGGGACGGCGATCTACGGAATGATCTTCCTCGGCGACGTGGTCTCCACGCTCAAGATCGTCTCGATCAGTCTGGTCGTCGCCGGGGTCATCGGGCTCCAGCTCTCCGGCTCGGCGCACTGACCGTCCGCCCGCCACCCTCCCAGGGAGGGGATCGTGGGCGCCACGACATGACTGAGGGCGAGCCGTACGACGAGCTCGCAGCCGGCCGCCCACCGTTCTCCCGCACAGGCCGCGGTCGCCGCCACCAGTTCGCCCGGCGCGGGCGGTCCCTCGTCGGCACGGCGCTGGGCGGGAACGGCCGCGGGGCGCGCGCCGGGTCTGGCCGGCCGGGGCGCCGGAAGCCGCTCGTCCCAGGCTCCGGTGAGCAGGGCCCGCAGCACGGGCCGGGCGGCGGCCCGGGTCACGATCCACTCCGCGACGGCGACGAGGTTCCGCTCCGGCGGGGCCGGGGCGTCGAGCAGCCGCCGGACGCCCTGGAGATAGGTGTCCGCCTCCCGCCGTACGAGGGCGCGGGCGAGCCCCTCCTTGCTGCCGAACTCGTTGTAGAGGGTCTGCCGGGAGACCCGGGCGGCCACCGCGAGATCGGCCATCCGCACGGCGGACCACGGCCGGTGCGCGAGCGCGGCGAGCGCGGCGTCGAGCAGGGCCTCGCGGGCAGTCAGCATCGGCGCCTCCCGGACCGGGGAATCGTTTCGGTCCTCAGCGTCGACAGACGTCCGGGCACTGTCAAGGGCCGCCGGTGGACGGTTCTCCGCGTGGGGATCACACGGAGATAGAGTGCCGACCATGGCCGATTACCACGATGATCTGCGTCTCGCCCATGTCCTCGCGGATGCCGCCGACGCGGCCACCATGGACCGGTTCCAGGCACTCGACCTCAAGGTCGAGACGAAGCCGGACATGACTCCGGTGAGCGAGGCCGACAAGGCCGCCGAGGAACTGATCCGCGGACAGCTCAAGCGGGCCAGGCCGCGCGACGCGATCCTGGGCGAGGAGTACGGCGTGGAGGGCTCGGGTCCCCGGCGCTGGGTGATCGACCCGATCGACGGCACGAAGAACTACGTGCGGGGTGTACCCGTATGGGCGACCCTGATCTCTCTGATGGAGGCCGGGGAGACCGGTTTCCAGCCGGTGGTGGGCGTGGTGTCGGCCCCCGCGCTCGGCCGGCGCTGGTGGGCGGCGAAGGGCCTCGGCGCGTACAGCGGACGCAGTCTGGCCTCCGCGAGCCGGATCGGGGTCTCCAGGGTCGCCTCCCTGGAGGACGCCTCCTTCGCGTACTCCTCGCTGAGCGGCTGGGAGGAGCAGGGCCGCCTGGACGGTTTCCTCGACCTCACGCGCGCGTGCTGGCGGACCCGGGCGTACGGCGACTTCTGGCCGTACATGATGGTCGCCGAGGGTTCGGTGGACATCTGCGCCGAGCCGGAGCTTTCGCTGTGGGACATGGCGGCGGTGGCGATCGTGGTGCAGGAGGCGGGCGGCACGTACACGGGTCTGGACGGCCGGCACGGTCCGCACAGCGGCAACGCGGCGGCGTCGAACGGCCTGCTCCACGGCGAACTGCTGAGCTATCTGAACCAGGAACCCGCCAGGGACTGACCGTTCCCCGGGCGGACGCCCCTCACCGAGCGCCGCCCGCACCCCCCGGGGGCGCCTCACGCGCCCCCTTGTCGGACCCCTCCCCCGGTGCCACTCTGAGAGTCCCCCCACTTGTGAACTTGTGAATCGGTTCTCGTTGAAGGCGGGAACGTTTCACCAAGGAGGTGGCTCCGCCCATGCTCGTCCGTGACGCCATGAGCACCGTGGTCCTCACCATCGGCCCCGCCCACACCCTCCGACAGGCCGCCCGGCTGATGGCGGCGCGGCGCGTCGGCGCGGCCGTCGTCCTGGACGGGGACGCCGGACTCGGCATCCTCACCGAACGGGACATCCTCAACTCGCTCGCCCTCGACCAGGACCCCGACCACGAGACCGCCGACGCCCACACCACCCACGAGGTCGTCTTCGCCGCCCCCACCTGGACCCTGGAGGAGGCGGCCGAGGCCATGACGCACGGCGGCTTCCGTCATCTCGTCGTCCTCGACGACCGGGGTCCCGTCGGCGTCGTCTCGGTGCGCGACATCATCCGTTGCTGGAGTCCGCTGCACAGCGTCGCGGGGTGACGCGAGAGCGGGCCGGACTCCGTACGGAGATCCGGCCCGCTCTCTCTACGACAAGCGCCCTCAGCCGCGCAGGGCCTGGACCGCGGCCTCCAGCCGCTTGCCGAAGTCGCCATCCGCCCGGCGGAAGTTGTCGATCGCCCGCTCGGCGATGTCGTCGCGCGAGACCTTGGCGATGAAGCCCGCGAGGTTTCCGACCAGACGGCCCTTCTCGCCCTCCGACATCAGGCGGTAGAGGGTGCCCGCCTGCACGAAGTCGTCGTCCTCGGGGTGGACCCGGGCGGCGTGGTTCCCGGTGCCGCCGGTGACCGGGGCGGTCTGCCACAGCGGCCGGTCCGTCTGGAACGGGCCGCCGAAGGAGTTCGGCTCGTAGTTCTTCGCGCCCTTGTGGCGGCCGTCGTACAGGTGGCCGTCGCGGGAGTGGGTGCGCGCCTCGGTGGCGTGCGGACGGTTCACCGGCAGGTGGTCGGCGTTGATGCCGACGCGGTAGCGGTGGGCGTCGCCGTAGGCGAAGAGCCGGCCCTGGAGCATCTTGTCCGGGGACGGGCCGATGCCGGGCACGAAGTGCGCCGGGCTGAAGATCGACTGCTCGACCTCGGCGAAGACGTTCTCCGGGTTGCGGTTGAGCTCCAGGGTGCCGATCTCGACCGGCGGGTAGTCCTCGTGCGGCCACACCTTGGTGAGGTCGAACGGATTGAAGCGGTACTCCGCCGCGTCGGCCGCGGGCATGATCTGGACCTGCACGGTCCAGCTCGGGAAGTCGCCGCGCTCGATGGCCTCGCGCAGGTCGCGCTGGTGCGAGTCGGGGTCCTCGCCGGCGAGCCGGTTGGCCTCGTCCTGGGTCAGGTTCTTGATGCCCTGGTCGGTCTTGAAGTGGTACTTGACCCAGAAGACCTCGCCGGCCTCGTTGTTCCACTGGAACGTGTGCGAGCCGTAGCCGTTCATGTGGCGGTACGAGGCGGGGATGCCGCGGTCACCGAAGAGCCAGGTGACCTGGTGGGTCGACTCCGGGGAGAGGCCCCAGAAGTCCCAGACGTTGTCCGGCTCCTGCGAGCCCGAGTACGGGTCGCGCTTCTGGGTGTGGATGAAGTCGGGGAACTTGATGGCGTCCTTGATGAAGAACACCGGGGTGTTGTTGCCGACGAGGTCGTAGTTGCCCTCCTCGGTGTAGAACTTCAGCGCCCAGCCGCGCGGGTCGCGCACCGCGTCGGCCGCACCGAGGTTGCCCGCGACGGTGGAGAACCGCAGGAACGTCTCGGTCTCCTTGCCGACCTCGGAGAGGAACTTCGCGCGGGTCCACCGCGAGACGTCACGGGTGAGCGTGAAGGTGCCGTAGGCGCCCGCACCGCGCGCGTGGACCACGCGCTCCGGGATGCGCTCACGGTTGAAGTGGGCGAGCTTCTCCAGGAGGAGCTGGTCCTGGACGAGGACGGGACCGCCGATGCCCGCCGTCTCGCTGTTCTGGTTGTCGGCGACCGGCGCGCCGGCCTCCGTGGTGAGCGGTCCCTGCGTCACGTACGCCTCCTGCGTCCTGTCCTGCGCTGCCACGACCGACCCTACAATAGACATTGTCTAAGTCAAGTGAACTTCTAAAGTCACACCCGTTCGGGATCATGGCCCTCGACTGTTAAGCTGCGCCCATGAGTGACCTGTTGGAACGACTGCGCGGACGCGGCTGGCGGATGACCGCGCAGCGCCGCGTCGTGGCCGAAGTCCTCGACGGCGATCACGTACACCTCACCGCCGACGAGGTCCACGCGCGCGCCGTGACGCGGCTCCCCGAGATCTCGCGGGCGACCGTCTACAACACGCTGGGCGAGATGGTCACCCTCGGCGAGGTCATCGAGGTCGCCACCGACGGCCGCGCCAAGCGCTACGACCCCAACGCCCACCGGCCGCACCAGCACCTGGTCTGCGGCCGCTGCGGGGCGATCCGCGACGTCCACCCGGGCGGCGACCCGCTGGCGGACCTGCCGGACACCGAGCGCTTCGGTTTCACGATCTCGAACGTCGAGGTCACGTACCGGGGCATCTGCCCGAGCTGCGCCGGCACCGCCTGACACGCCCGACACGCCTTCACGACGAAGCCCCCGCTCCGGCGGGGGCTTTCTCGTGCGGTCGTACGTCTGGCCGCGCACGCCGCACACACGACGAAGGCCCGGATCCGATCGAAATCGGATCCGGGCCTTCGTTGCCACTGAGTAGCGGGGACAGGATTTGAACCTGCGACCTCTGGGTTATGAGCCCAGCGAGCTACCGAGCTGCTCCACCCCGCGTCGGTAGACACGACTCTACGGGACGGCCCCCGACCAGCGCAAATCCGTTAAGAGGGCCCCTAAGCGGTGAGCTCCTGGTGCAGCGCCTCGCTCAGCCGGGCCGCCCGCTCGGCGACCTCCGCGGGACCCAGCTCCACCGCACGGGCGCACCAGAGCCGCCCCTCGGTCAGCTCACCGCGACGGGCCGCGAGCAGGGCGAGCCGGAGCGCGGCACGGCCGTGACCGGCCCGGGCGGCCCGGGTCCACCAGAGGGCGGCCTCGCGCTCGCTGCCCTCGCGGGCGAGGAGCAGCCCGAGGTTGAAGGCGCCGTTGCGACTGCCCGCCTCCGCCGCCTCGCGGTACCAGCGGTCGGCCTCGGCCAGGTCGCCGCGCCCGGCGGCGAGCATGCCGACCCGCACCTGGGCGCGCCGGTGCCCCTGCTGGGCCGCCCGCTCGTACCACTCCTCGCACTCGGTCTTCTCCTCCCGGGGCGCGCCGAGGACGGCGGGACCGGGGTCGGGCCGGCGCGCGTCGAGCACCGAGGCGAGCCGGAAGGCGGCCTCGGCGCTGCCGCCGCCTGCCGCGCAGCGCAGGTGCCGCTCGGCGGTCCGCTCGTCGCCGTCCCTGAGGGCGGCGATGCCGACCTGGAGGGCGGCCTCGGTGTGCCCGGCGGCCGCGGCCCGCTCGTACCAGACGAGGGCCGTACGGTCGTCGTCACGGCCCGCGTGGAGGATGCCCAGGTTGAAGGCGGCGTCGACGCTGCCCGCCTCGGCGGCCTTGGAGAACCAGGGCTCCGCGCCGTTGGCGTCGCCGGCCTGGAGGAGCAGCACGGCGAGCGCGTTGGCGGCCTCGCGGTGGCCCGCGTAGGCGGCCCTGCGGTACCACTGCTCGGCCTGCGGGATGCGGTCCTGGGCGGCGCAGAGCAGCCCGAGGTTGTAGGCGCCGTTCACGTCGCCGGCGTCCATGGCGGCCCGGTACCAGCGCTCGGCGGTCTGCTGCTCGCCCCGGGCGGCGTGCAGCGCGCCGAGGGCGTTGGCGGCGTTGCCGTCGCCGTCCTGGGCGGCCCGCAGCCACCACACGGCGGCGCTCTCCTCGTCGCCCGCGTCGCGGAGCAGGAAGCCGAGCGCGCAGGCCGCCTTGGCCTCACCCTCCTTGGCGGAGCTGAGGTACCAGCGGCCGGCCTCCTTGAGCTCGCCCCGGTGCTCCAGGATCGCGCCGAGGTGGAGCGCGGCCCGCCGGTGACCGCGCGCGGCGGCCTGGCGGTACCACTGCTCGGCCTCGGTGGGCTCTCCCCCGGGCTCGCCGACGGCGCGTCCGGCGGCCGCCGGGCCGCCCGGCGGCCCGGCGGTGCCGGCCGCACCGGTGGGCACGATCGCGCCGGTGCCGGGCACCCGCAGCCGGGTGCCGGTGTCGTGGGGGCCGCGGGTCGTCTCGGTGCCGCGGCGCTCCAGGGCGAGGGCGAGCCGGTACGCGGCCTCGCGGTGGCCCTGTTCGGCGGCGGCGCGCAGCCAGCGCTCGGCGCCGACGTCGCTGCGGTGCTCCAGGAGGTCGGCCAGGGCGTAGGCGCCGAGGGCGTGGCCCTGTTCGGCGGCCTGGCGCAGCCAGTACTCGGCGGCGGGCTCGTCGCCGCGCTCGCGGTGGTGGCGGCCGAGCGCGTGGGCGGCGGGCGCGGAGCCGGCGACGGCGGCGACCCGCCACCAGCCGGCGGCCTCCTCGGCGTAGCCGCGCTGGTGCAGCAGGACCCCGAGGTTGTTCGCGGCGGCGCGATCGCCCTCGGCGGTGGCTCCCCGCAGATAGGGCTCGGCGCCGTCGAGGTCTCCGCGGCGCAGCAGCAGCGCGCCGAGGGCGCTCATCGAGGCGAGGTCACCGCGCTCGGCGGCCCGTCGGTGGCGGGCCTCGGTCTCGGTCTCGTTCTCGGTGTCGGCATCGGTCTCGGCGGTGGTGTCGACGGCCGCATCGACGGCCCCTACTGCCTCGATGATCTCGTCTGCGGCGTTCCTGGAGTGCCGCTGCACAAACCGCCCTGTCTCCAACAGAGTTGCCCTGTCCCCCATAAATACCATCGTCGCACCACCCGCAACCCGAGCACACCTGGTATACCGCAGCCAGTGAGGTCACTCAGCGTTTTGTCGACATGCCCACAGAGAGACAAGTCAAACACGACTCACGCCAACTCGCCCCTTCCCTACCGCTCTTCGAGCCCCCCGCGCACGCCGACACACGACGAGGGCCCGGATCCTTATGGATCCGGGCCCTCATCCTCTGAGTAGCGGGGACAGGATTTGAACCTGCGACCTCTGGGTTATGAGCCCAGCGAGCTACCGAGCTGCTCCACCCCGCGTCGGTGAACCAACAGTACCACGGTCGCGGGGTGGAAAACCTCAGGTCAGCCGCTTGATCCCGTTGTCTTGAGCTTCGCCCCGGCGTCGGCCGCCCGCTGGAGGGCCGCCTGGAGGTCCTCCTGCGCCTTGCCGTACGCGGTCCAGTCGCCCTTCGCCAGAGCCGCCTCGCCCGCGTCGTACGCCTTCTGGGCGTCGGAGATCGCCTGCTTCAGCGCGGCGTCGTTCGAAGCCGGCGGCGGGTTGGTGGTGCCCGGCGGGGTCGTCGGTGAGGTCGGCGGCGGCGTGGTGGGCGCCTCCACCCCGAAGACCGCGTTGAGCGCCTTGGTGAGGTTGTCCTCGAACACCGTGGTGTCCTTGGTCGTGTCACCTTCCGGCTGGTCCGCGTCCACGTAAGACACCGCGACCTTCTTCAGGAGCGGGTAGAGCGCGTTGCGTCCCTGGGCGTACACCGGCTCCACGTACAGGAACCCGCCGTCGAGCGGGACGGTCAGCAGGTTGCCGTACTGGATGTCGGAGTCGGCGCCCTTCATGTCCCGGACGAAGGTGGCCACGGAGGGCAGACCGTTGAGCTTGCTCTGCACCTGCGCCGGGCCCGGCACGTCCTCGGTGACCCGCAGCAGTCTCAGCCGGCCGTACTCCTTGCTGGTGGCATCGGCGTCGACCGCCATGAAGCCGCCCAGGTTGGGCCGCCCGTTCGGCGTGAACGTCGTCGTCAGCGAGAAGCGCTGCGCCGTGTCCCCGGGCATCTTCATGCTCAGGTAGTACGGCGGGACCGCGTTGCCGTCCTTGTTGGTCGGGTCGTCCGGCACCTGCCAGGCGTCCGAGCCGCTGTAGAACTGCGCGGGGTCGGTGACGTGGTAGCGGGTCAGCAGCTCACGCTGGACCTTGAACATGTCCTGCGGGTAGCGCAGGTGCTTCATCAGGTCGGCGTTGATCTCGGACTTGGCCTTCACCGTGTCCGGGAACGCCTTCATCCAGGTCTTCAGGACCGGGTCCTGGGTGTCCCACTGGTAGAGGTTCACCGTGCCGTCGTAGGCGTCGACGGTGGCCTTCACCGAGTTGCGGATGTAGTTGACCTGGTTCTGCTGGGCGACGACCGCGCGCTGCTGGTTGCCGACGGTCAGCGAGTCGGCCGTGGTGTCGCCGAGCGTGGTGCGCGAGGCGTACGGGTAGCCGTTGGTCGTCGTGTAGGCGTCGATGATCCACTGGATCTTGCCGTTCACGACCGCCGGGTAGGCGTCGCCGTCGATGGTCAGCCACGGGGCGACCGCCTCGACGCGCTCCTTGGGCGTGCGGTTGTAGAGGATCCGCGAGCCCTCGCCGATGGCCCCCGAGTAGAGGATCTGCGGCTCGCTGAAGGCCACCGCGTACGCGGCGCGATTGAAGGTGCTGGAGAGGTTGACCCCGCTCTTGCCCTCGTAGCTGGTGGTCTTCTCGCCGTTCTCCTCGTAGTCCAGCTCCTTCTGCGGGCCGCCCACGATCGAGTACTGGTCGGTCTTCTCGCCGTAGTAGATCCGCTGCTGGTACGGGCCGAGCATCCCCGTGGTCGGCAGGCCGGCCTCGGTGAAGACCGGGGAGCCGTTGGCGTCCGTCTGGGTACCCGAGGCCATGATCGCGCCGTAGCCGTGGGTGTAGGTGAAGTGGTCGTTGATCCAGTTCCGCTTCGGGATGCCCTTGATGTTGAGCTCACGCAGACCGACCACGGTGTCCTTGCCCGCGTAGCGGTCGACGTCCAGGGTCGTCGGGAACTGGTAGTACTTCCGCTTCTGCTCCAGCTGCTGGAACGTCGGCGACACGATGTTCGGGTCGAGGACGCGGTAGCTGGCCGCCGAGTCGGCGTCCGTGCGCAGCTGGTCCTTGGCCTTCACCGTCGACTTGCCCGAGTAGTTCTCCGGCTTCGTCCCGTCGATCGCGTACGCCTTGCGGGTCGCGTCGATGTTCTTCTGGATGTACGGCGCTTCCTTGGCCTGCTCGTTCGGCTGGACCTGGAACTTCTGCACGATGGCCGGGTACAGGCCGCCGATCAGGATCGCGGAGAGCACCATCAGCCCGAAGCCGATCACCGGCAGCTGCCAGGTGCGGCGCCAGAGCGTCGCGAAGAAGAGCACGGCGCAGATCGCGGCGATGCAGAACAGGATGGTCTTCGCCGGCAGGTAGGCGTTGGCGTCGACGTACCGCAGACCCGTCCAGTTGCCGGTGGCCTTGAAGTCGCTGGACTTCACCGCCAGGCCGTACCGGTCGAGCCAGTACGCCACGGCCTTCAGCGACACGAAGACACCGAGCAGCACCGACAGGTGGCCGGTGGCCGCGGCGGTGGCCCGCGCGCCGGGGCTGGTGATCCGCAGCCCGCCGTACAGGTAGTGCGTGAGCGCGGCGGCGATCAGCGACAGGATGGCGGCGGCGAAGCCGA
Source organism: Streptomyces sp. NPDC017246 (assembly GCF_044331325.1). Lineage (NCBI taxonomy): Bacteria > Bacillati > Actinomycetota > Actinomycetes > Kitasatosporales > Streptomycetaceae > Streptomyces > Streptomyces sp. NPDC017246. Next base: position 28,887 of record NZ_JBIRMW010000021.1, read on the forward strand.
AGGCGAGGAGGAAGCGGTACCAGGGCAGGTCGAAGGCGTAGAACGACACGTCGAGCCCGAACTGCGGGTCCTTCTGGCCGAACTTCACGCCGTTGACCCACATCAGCCAGGTGCGCCACTGGCCGGAGGCCGACGCGCCGGCGATCAGCGCCACCAGGGCGGTGACCGCGAGCAGCACCCACTTCTTGAACGGGGCCAGGCCCATCCGGTACCGGTCGAGGCTCTGCTGCTCCAGCGACATCGCGCTGAGCGGCGGCCGCAGCCGGTACGCCAGCCAGATGTTCAGGCCGACGGCGAGCCCCATCAGCAGACCGAAGACGGCGAAGAGCCCGATCTTGGTCCAGAGCGTGGTGGTGAACACGGACGAGTAATTGACCGAGCGGTACCAGAGCCAGTCCGTCCAGAACCCGGCGAACATCACGAACGCCATGGCCAGGACGGCCAGCACCCCGAGTGTCATGAGCAGGGTTCGGGCCCGCCGGGACGGCCGGCCGACTCTCGTCCTCGGCCCGGACGGGCTACCGCCGCGGTCCGGCATCTGGAAAGCCAACGTGCGCCCCTCGATGTTGATGCGTCTGAAAGCAGGCCCCGCGATCGTAGAGCCCACTGATGCAACTTACTGAGGCTTTACCTAGTTCCCGTGTTCAGGGGAAGAGGAGGCAGGATGTTGGTCATGTCCAACGTTTCCCCCTCCGGCCCGGCAATGGCCGCGAGCCCCCTCACCCGCGCGGTGCTCGAGATCGACGAGTACGCGGCGGGCCTCGGCTGGGACCAGCCGGCCCGCCTCTTCGCCCTGGTCGACACCGCACGGCTGCGCGCCAAGGAACCCGCGCTCGCCTCCCAGCTGGGCCTGGGTGACGACGCCACCGCCTACACCCCGATCGAGCAGGACAAGCTGCCGCGCGGGAAGCCCCTCGACGAATTCCTCGGCACCATCGCCTGGCCCGCCGGCGTGGCCGGCTGCGCCATGACGGTGGAGCGGCTCATGCTGCCCCCCTCGGCCGAGGCCCAGGTCCCGCAGGGCCTGAACGAGAAGCAGCTCGCCAAGTGGGTGGCCGCCCACCCGGACCGCCAGGAGGTGCGGATGACCGTGGCGGTGCTGCGGGGCGGCGCGCGCGAGGCGGCGATCCGGCTGCGCGAGAAGGACACCGCGACCGAGGTCCTGACCGGCCCCGACCTGGTGCCGGGCCTCGCGGAGGCCCTGACGGCGACCTTCGAGTCCTGACACCCGGCTCTCCGCCACCCGGCTCTCATCGAAGAAGGGGCTCCCGGTCGGCCCGACCGGGAGCCCCTCTCATGTCCACGCGCATGTCCACGCGCATGTCCACGCGCATGTCCACGCGCGCGTGGGTCAGCTCTTCGAGCAGCTCGGCAGCGACTTCGTGTCGCCCTTGCGGAGCTTCTCCAGGGACTTCGTGGCGTCCTCGATGGTGTCCACCTTGACGAGGGTGAGCCCGTCGGGGGTGTCCGCGGCGGCGGACTCGCAGTTGTCGGCCGGGGTGAGGAAGTACTCGGCGCCGGCGTTGCGCGCGCCGACCAGCTTCATCTCGATACCGCCGATCGGGCCGACCTCGCCCGCGTCGTCGATGGTGCCGGTGCCGGCGATGAACCGTCCGCCGGTGAGGCTCTCCGGGGTGAGCTTGTCGACGATGCCGAGGGCGAACATCAGGCCGGCGCTGGGGCCGCCGACATCGGCCAGGTTGATGTCGATGGTGAACGGGAAGACGTGGTCGGTGCCGGCCTGGATGCCGACGACGGCGCGGTCGCCCTCCTCGGAGGTGGTGGTCGTGATGACCACCTTCCGGGTGACGGTCGGCTCCTTGCGGGCCTTCTCGGCGGCGGCCGCCTCCTTGGCGGGGACGATCGTGAACTCGACGTCCTGGCCGGGCTTGCGCTTGACGACCTGCTTGGCGACGTCGGCCTGCTCGGCGATCGGCACCCCGTCGACGGCCTTGATCACGTCACCCGCGTGCAGCTTGCCCTCGGAGGGCGAGCCCTTGAGCACAGTGCCGACCACGACGCGGGAGACGAACGGGATCCCCAGCTCGTCGAGGGCGGCCACCTTGGCGCTCTCCTGCGACTGGCTGAACTCCTCGGCGTTCTCCTGGCTCGACTGCTCCTCGGTCTTGCCGTCCGGGTAGAGCGTGTCGTGCGGCACCACCACGTTGTCGTGGGCGAGCCAGCCGTAGACGGCCTCGACGGCGTTCATCTTGTAGTCCGCGCTGGTGACCCGGACCGTCGTCATGTTGAGGTGGCCGTCGGTCGGGTAGGTCTTGCGTCCCGAGATCTGCAGGACGGGCTCTCCCCTGGCGTCGCCGAGGGTGTTGACCGTGGGGCCCGGGCTCATCTCCGCGTACGGCACCGGGATCAGAACGCCCGCGATGAGCAGACAGATCAGGACCAGGGTGGAGGCGAGCATCGTCGCGGTGCGGCGTGGCATGGAACGACAGTACGGGACTCGTCTGTGGGTGCACCCCTGGGGCGGGTCCGTACGAGGGGCCGACGTCAGCTCGACGGCGACGTGGTGACACTCGCGGCCGCGGCGGCCGGTTCGCGCTCCACGTGAGCGGAATCGGGGGTCGTGACGTGGGAGCGTTCCATCGCGTCCCGGAAGCGCGCGTAGCCGGCGAGTTCGGCCACGTCACCTATGGTCTTGTTCCTCGAAGCCCAGCTTCCCCATATCGCCGCGCCGACGACTGCGAAAAGCGGAATCAGCAACCAGGCCAGCGCTGCCATCCCGACCTCCCATCCCCAGTGAGTTGATCAGCAGACTGTGTCATCTGTGAGGTCAACGCTCGCGCTTGGGGGGCGGTTACGCAAATCGGGCGTTCGGCTACGCCCTGTCGGCGCGTCGCCTTGCCGCCCGGGGAGGCGACGGTGGCGGTCTCAGCAGGCTCCGACCCACTCCTCGGTACCGTCCGAGAAGGTCTGGTGCTTCCAGATGGGGACCTCGTGCTTGAGGTCGTCGATGAGCTTGCGGGAGGCCTCGAAGGCCTCGCCTCGGTGGGGGCAGGAGACCGCCACGACGACCGCGATGTCACCCACCCGCAGGTCGCCCACACGGTGCACGGCGGCCAGCGCGCGCACCGGATAGTCGGCGACGACCTTCTCCGCGACCCGGCGCAGCTCCGCCTCGGCGGTGGGGTGGCAGGAGTAGCCCAGCGCGTCGACGTCCGCTCCGCCGTCGTGGTTGCGCACGGTGCCCACGAAGAGCGTCGTGCCGCCGGAGGCGTCGTCCCCGACCGCCCGGAAGACCTCGTCGAGGGAGAGCGGCGTCTCCCGGATCGCGAGGAGCTTGATCGGGTCGGCGGCGGCCTGCTCGCCGGGGTGGTCATGCGTGGGTGCCATACGCCCATCGTGCCCCACGCGCGCGACATCCCGGAATAGCGGTTTCGACCGGCGGTCGGAGCCGTCCGTAGGAGGGTCCTACAGACCGCCGCCCGGCGCGGCACCGGGGCCGCCGGTCGAGCCGGGTCAGATCCCGCGCCGCTTGCGCATCTGGCGGACGAGGGCGGCCGTACCGAGCAGCGCCACCGTCGCTCCGGCCGCGCCCGCCGCCGTCGCGTCCTTGCGGCCCAGGCGGCGGCCGGCGACCGTGTGGCGGCCCTCGACCTCCTCCAGGAGCGCGGCGAGGACCTCCTCGTTCGTCCACTTCGGCCGCCAGCCCGCGTCGTGCAGCCGTCCGACGCTCACCACCCAGGGGTGCATGGTGTAGGCGAGGTCACCGGCCGGGGACGGGGTGAGCCCGATCCGGTGGAGCCGGGCCGCCGCGCCGAGGGCGACGGCGGAGGGCAGCTCCATGCGCCGGATCCCGGAGAGCTCCTCGACCTCCTCCTGCTCCAGCCAGCCCTCGCAGCCCACCGCGAACTCCCCGTCGACCTTCTCGAGGGCCGCGTACTCCAGGGCGCTCACCAGGTCCTCCACATGGCAGAACTGCCAGGTGGGCCGGGAGCCGGCGACGACGAGCAGCCGGGGCGACTCGAAGTAGCGGGTCAGCGCCGTGTCCGTACCCCCGACGAGGACGGCCGGGCGGACGACGGTGACGTTGAGGCCGGGGTGCGCGCGGGGTGCCCGGCGGCCCAGGCGCTCGATCTCCAGCATGTCGCCCACGCCGGTGGCCTCGGCCGTGGCCCTGAGCTCGGCGTCCTCGGAGAGCGGGATGTCGTTGTCGGGCAGGGCGCCGTAGACCATCGAGGAGGTGCACAGCACCACCCGGTGGACGCCGGCCGCCGCCGCGGCGGTCAGCACGGTCTGCGTGCCGCGCACGTTGTAGGCCGTTCGGGCGGCGGGGTCGGTCTCCAGGTCGAGATCGACGGCGAGGTGCACGACGACGTCCGCGCCGCGCAGCTTCTCGGCGATGGCCGGGTCGCGCACGTCGAGGATGTGCCACTGCGCCTCGGCGACCTCGCCCCGGCGCTCGTCGATGGCGACGACCTTCTTGATCTCGTCGGAGGCGGCGAGGCGCCTGGTCAGCAGGTCACCGACGCCGGAAGCGGCGCCGGTGACCGCGACGACGGGGCCGCGCGCGGCGGACCGGGTTGAGTGGTTTCGCGCTCCGCGAACCTGTGGATCTGGGGAACTCACCGGGCGTCTCCAGCGGTTGTCTTCAGTACGTACACGGATGACGCGTACGGACCAGGTGGCGTCCATCCTGCCGCAGGGCACGGCCCGGCGGAGCACCGAGCCCATTTCCGGCCCGGATGTCTACGCTGGTGGTGTGCGGGGCCTGTCTGGACAGGCCCTGGTCGGGCAGTCGCCGTCGGCAGGAGGCCGGCGGCCCTACGAGCCGAGGAAACCTGTGAGTGACACCCCATTCGGATTCGGCCTTCCGCCGGAGGAGCCGGAGAACGGCGACGAGGGCAAGAAGAAGGACCCCGCCGGAGGTGGCCAGGGGTCCGGTGGCCAGGGCGGCGGCAACCCCTTCGGGGCGAACCCGTTCGGCTTCGGCGGGCTGCCCGGCATGGGCGGTCCCGGCGGCGCGGACAACCCGTTCGCGGCGATGTTCGGCTCGCTGAACCCCAACGATCTGGGCGCGGCCTTCCAGCAGCTCGGGCAGATGCTGAGCTACGAGGGCGGTCCCGTGAACTGGGACATGGCCAAGCAGATCGCGCGCCAGGTGGTGGCACAGGGCACCGCGGACGGCACCAAGGACGCCAGCGTGGGCCCGGCGGAGAAGGCGGCGGTCCAGGAGGCCGTGCGGCTCGCCGACCTGTGGCTGGACGGCGTGACCTCGCTGCCCTCGGGGGCGAGCACGGCCGTGGCGTGGAGCCGCGCCGAGTGGGTCGAGGCGACGCTGCCGGCGTGGCAGCAGCTCGTGGACCCGGTCGCCGAGCGGGTCGGCGCGGCGATGGGCGATGTCCTGCCGGAGGAGATGCAGGCCATGGCGGGCCCGCTGATCGGCATGATGCGCTCCATGGGCGGCGCCATGTTCGGCCAGCAGATCGGGCAGGCCGTGGGCGCCCTCGCCGGTGAGGTCGTCGGCTCGACCGATGTCGGTCTGCCGCTCGGACCCGCCGGCCGGGCCGCGCTGCTGCCGCTGAACATCGAGGCCTTCGGCAAGGACCTGGGTGTGCCCTCCGACGAGGTGCGGCTCTACCTGGCCCTGCGCGAGGCCGCCCACCAGCGGCTCTTCGCGCACGTGCCGTGGCTGCGCGCGCATCTGTTCGGCGCGGTCGAGGGGTACGCGCGCGGGATCACCGTCGACACCTCGAAGCTGGAGGAGGCGGTGGGCCAGCTCGACCCGACGCACCCGGAGCAGCTTCAGGAGGCCCTCCAGCAGGGCATGTTCCAGCCGGAGGACACCCCGGCGCAGAAGGCGGCGCTGGCCCGTCTGGAGACGGCGCTCGCGCTGGTCGAGGGCTGGGTGGACGCGGTGGTCCACGAGGCCGCCAAGTCGCGGCTGACCTCGGCGGACGCGCTGCGTGAGACGCTGCGCCGGCGACGGGCCTCGGGCGGTCCCGCGGAGCAGACCTTCGCGACGCTGATCGGTCTGGAGCTGCGTCCGCGGCGGCTGCGGGACGCGGCGCGCCTGTGGGCCTCGCTGACCGACGCGCGCGGCGTGGACGGCCGGGACGGTCTGTGGGAGCACCCGGACATGCTGCCGACGGCGACCGACCTGGACGACCCGGACGGCTTCGTGCACCGCGAGCACCTGGACTTCTCGGAGCTGGACAAGATGCTCGGCGAGGCGGCCAAGGGCGATGCCCCGGAGGACGGGGACGGCAAGGAGTGACTCTGCACGACGACGCGGTCCTCGTGCTCAAGGGGTACGAGGACCAGCCGGAGCTGCGTGATCTGTACCTGGAGCACCTGGCCGCCCACGCGGACGGCATGTACAAGCCCTGCGGGGCCGGGCATCTGACGTCCAGCGCGCTGGTGGTCGACCCCTCGCGCGGGCGCGTGCTGCTGACCCTGCACAAGAAGCTGGGCATGTGGCTGCAGATGGGTGGCCACTGCGAGCCGGGGGACGCGACCGTGGAGGCCGCCGCGCTGCGGGAGGCCACCGAGGAGTCGGGAATCACGGGGCTGACCCTGCTGCCGGGCGGCCCGGTGCGGCTCGACCGGCATCCGATCCCGCCGCCCTGTCACTGGCACCTGGACGTGCAGTACGCGGCGCTGGCCCCGGCCGGTGCGGTGGAGCAGATCAGCGAGGAGTCGCTGGACCTGCGCTGGTTCGCGTACGGGGAGGTGGCTGGCGTGGCGGACACGTCGGTGGTCCGTCTCCTGGAGAACACGCTGGCGCGCCTGTAGCGCGAGATACGGGGAGGGGGGGGGGGGGGGGGGGGGGCGCGGCCCCCCCCCCCCCCCCGCGGGGGGGGGGGGGGGGGGGGGGGGTGGGGGGGGGGGGGGGGGGGGGGCGCCGGGGGCGCCCCCCCCCCCCCCCCCCCCCGCCCCCGCCCCGCCCCGCACTTGACTCACCCTTGACCTGACATACCTTCCCTTTACCTCGGGGGAGAACGGCTCCGCCGGGCCCGCCCGGTGGCAGCATCGGCGACATGAGCGATACGGGTGGGTTACTGAGGGACAAGGTCATTCTGGTCACGGGGGCGAGCAGCGGAATCGGTGCCGCCGCCGCGTACCTCTTCGCCCGCGAGGGCGCGTCGGTGGTCCTCGCCGCACGCCGGCGGGACAGGCTCGACGCCCTCACGGCGGAGCTGAACGCCAAGGGCCTGCGGGCCACTTCGGTGGTGTGCGACGTGACGCGCGCCGAGGACGCCCGGCGCGCGGTCGAGCACGCCGCACAGCACTTCGGCCGCCTCGACGGCGCCTTCAACAACGCCGGCGTCGGCGGGGACCAGACACCCCTGCACGAGATGGCGGACGAGGTCTACGACACCATCCTCGGCACCAACGTGCGGGGACTGTGGAACTGCCTGCGCGCCGAGATCGGCGCGATGCTCGCGAGCGGCGGCGGCGCCATCGTCAACAACAGCAGCGTCGCCGGCCTGGTCGCGATCCCCACCGCCGCCCCCTACGTGGCGTCCAAGCACGCGGTGGTCGGCTTCACCCGCGCCGCGGCCGACGAGTACGCCCGCCAGGGCATCCGCGTCAACGCGCTCGCGCCCGGCTCGACCCGCAGCGAGATCACGGCCGACTGGTACGCCCGCAACCCCGGCCTGGAGGACGCGGTCCACGCGCTCACCCCCCAGGGCCGCACCGCGGCGCCGGAGGAGGTGGCCGAGGCCGCGGCCTGGCTGCTCAGCGACCGCTCCTCCTACGTCACCGGCACCGTGATGCCGGTGGACGGCGGCTACGTCAACCGCTGAGCACCGCCCGGCGTTCCCCGGCGGGAACAGCGGTGAGGGGGCGGCGGCGGTCCGTCACGGACCGCCACCGCCCCCTCGCCGCGTGCCGGAACTACCGGCGGCAGTCCATGGTGACGGAGAACGTGCGCTCACCGTTCTGCGTGCCGGTGACCTCCACACGGACGGTGGACTCGTCCGTCGCCGGGACCAGGACGGTGTCGATCAGACACGGCGCGTCGAACTCCACGTAGGAGTCGAAGGTGCTCATGACCCGCAGGGGCCCGTGCCCCGGTCCGGTCACCGCGTGAGCGGCCTGGTAGGCCGCCTCTATCAGCACGAGACCGGGCACATGGTCGACCCGGTGGTCGTAGAGCGCGGGGTTGGACACGTCCATCCGCAGCTCCCAGCGGTCCGCGACCCCGGTGGGAGCGAGCACCACCTCGTGTTCACGGCCACGCCCCACGGTGTGCGCCGCGACGGGGCGCGGCACGGCCGCCTCGCCCCACGGGACCTCGGCGTGCGCCCCGCGCAGCCGGCGGTAGGCGCCCGGGGCGATCCAGCTGAAGTCGAGGAGGGACTCGGCCACCAGCCGGCCCTCCGAGAGGATCGACAGCTCGACCCGTAAGGACCGGGGGTTGTTCCTTCTGAACGTCAGAAGAATGAACAGGTTGTCCGGTTTGTTTTTTGGATCGTAAAAATCGCTGGAGACCTGGAAGTCCATCCACTCCATCAGCGTCTGGTGCGACAGCGGCACCGAGAGCTCGGCATGCCCGATGAGCAGGCAGCTCTGACGGATCGTCTGGGCGAGCAGCAGCTGCACCGAGTCGCCGAAGATGCCGCCCTGCGGCCAGCGTGCGCTCACCGCGTAGCGACCGGATCCGAGCGTGGACCAGTTCGTGAGAAGGACGGCGTCCGTCCTGTGCAGATGCACGAACTCCTTGGGAAGGCGCTGTGCGGGAGCCGCGATCTCGTGGACGACGTGGCTGTGCCGCTGGCGATCGGAAAGCAAAGTTTTAGGCATGATCCCCCCCTGGGTCAGGCCGAGATGAGGTGCCGGGGTCCGGCGCGAGATAATATACCGCGTAAGCGGTCCTTTTTTCGATAGTTGATTGCACAAGTGCTTAGGGGTGGCTGTGGCGCAGCAGGAACGAGCGATCCGGACCCGGAGGATCATCCTGGAGGCGGCGGCCGCGATCTTCGACGAACGCGGATACGAGTCGACGACCATCGCCGAGATCCTGGAACGGGCCGATGTGACCAAGGGGGCCCTGTACTTCCACTTCCCCTCCAAGGGCGATCTGGCGCGCGGGGTCCTGGCCGCCGCGGTCACCACCGACGGCGTCCGCCCCCAGGCCATCAAGCTGCAGGAGCTCATCGACATCGTGCTCCTGCTGGCCTACCGGCTGCCCCGGGAGCCCATGCTGAGCGCCGCCCTGCGCATGGCGGTCGACCTTCCCTCCCGCCGCCAGTTCGGCACCCGCTGGAACGACTGGGCCGAGCTGCTCACCGAGTTCCTCAAGGAGGCCAAGGAGCGCGGGGAGGTCCGCCCGGAGGTCGACGAGGAGCAGACCGCCCGGATGCTGGTGTGCTGCTGGACCGGCGTCCAGGTGGTGACCGAGGGCCTTCCCGGGAGTTACGACCTGCCGAGCGAGATCGCCTCGCTCTTCCGGCTCATCCTGCCGACCATCGCGGACCCCGACATCCTGCCCTGGCTGGAGGTTTCGGCCGAACGGGCCGCCGATCTCCACAACGACATGCCGGCCTGGCGCGCCGAGACGGGCGACTCCGACTTCGTCGGCCTGGCTCCCTGAACCCTGCGGGCGGTGCGCGGGGGAGAGCGGAGCGCGGTCCAAACGGGTGTTCATCCGGACCGGACCGACTCCCACAGGGGCACCACGACACCGTCGCCGCCGTGCGGTACCAGCGGCGCCGCCGGGGCCCGCAGCGGGCTCAGCACCCGCTCGTGCAGCCACTGGATGTCGGGCGACGGTTCGAGCCCCAGCTCCTCCCGCAGGATGCGCCGGACCTTCTGGTAGGCGTCCAGCGCCTCGGCGCGCCGTCCCGCCTGGTGCAGGGCGGCGATCAGCTGGCCGTGGAACCACTCGTTGAGCGGGTAGTCGTGCACCAGCGTGCGCAGTTCGGGGACGAGTTCACGCAGCCGCCCGAGCAGCCGCATGGCCTCGATCCGTAACTCCAGCGCCCTGATGCGCAGTTCCTCCAGGTGGACGATCCGACCGGCCAGGACGTCGCCGGTCGGCACGTTGGACAGCACGGGCCCGCGCCACAGGTCGAGCGACATGCCCAGCGCGTCGTCGGCGGCCTCGTACCGGCCCGCCCGCAGCTCGTCCTTGCCCCGGGCGACGAGCCGTTCGAAGATCTTGATGTCGATCGCGGAGTCGTCGACGTGCATCGTGTAGCCGCCGAAGCGGGTGGTCAGCAGCGAGTGTTCGGTGTCGGGGCGGGCGTCGTCCGTGAGCAGTCTTCGCGCGTGGTGCACATAGGTCTGCACGGTGTTGAGCGCCGAGCGCGGCGGACTGTGCTGCCACAGCTCCTGGATGAAGGTGTCCGGCGTCACGAGATCGTTGGCATGGGTGAGGAGGACGGCCAGGATCTGGGAGACCTTGGGGGTCCCGACCGGAAGGACCGCGCCGTCGCCGGCGACGATCTGGAACGGTCCGATGAGGTTGAAGCGCATGACGCACTCTCCTTCAGGGCGAACGTCTCGGGTGGTACGGCGGGGGACGGGTGGCTCGCCGCGAGGCGCCACGGGAAAGCCGGAAAGCCGGAAAGCCGGAAAGCCGGAAAGCCGGAAAGCCGGAAAGCCGGAAAGCCGGAAGGCGGGACGGCTGCGAGGGGGCCGGATCAGCCGGCTCCGAGCAGCAGGGGTGGTCTCCTGGCCGCCGTCCGCCGCGGCGCAGCGGTCGCCAGGTCCGCCCGTACGCAGGCGAGGTGGGCCACGGAGGCCAGCGTGATGTGACGGTGCCACCCCCGGAAGGACCGTCCGGCGAAGTCCCGCAGTCCCACGCGCGTGGCCACCAGGGCGTCGTCGCGGTCCACGACCTCGGCCAGCCGGGCCAGCGCCGGCACGTCGGCCTGGCGTATCCGGCCGTCCGCGAGCCACAGCCGCGCGGCGGACGGATCGGATTCGGGCCACTGGGCCACCAGGAGCCGCCGCTCCCCGGCCGGTGCCCCCAGCAGCATGACCGGAACGGCCATGGACAGGCTCCTGCCGCCCGTGGCGAGCGGGGCGCCGGGCCGCCAGAGCCGGCGCATCGAGCCGACGAGCCAGGCCGCGGTGAGGGGCAGGTCGCCGTGGCCGGGTAACGCCAGGGGGTCGACCCGCAGCCGGAGGCGCCGCTCGACGCGCTGGACCAGCGCGATCCCGGCCCGCCCGAAGCGCCGTCCCGTACGCAAGGGGTCGAGCCCCGGCGCGTCCAGCACCACGGGAAGGGGGGTCCCGGCCAGCGAGCGCGCGGCACGCAGGGCGACGTCGCAGGCGTTCTCCTCCGGGCTCAGCGCCCGGCTGGCCGCGGGGATGTGGGCCCGTTGCCGCCGGGAGCGGTCCTCGATCCAGTCGGCCGGCAGGACGAGCTGCCAGTTCACCGGCACGCCCGCGGCCGGCGAGGCCAGCCAGGCGCCGAACGACTGCTGCCCGGTGACGGTCCGCCCCAGCTGCGGCGCGAAGTACTCCGCCACCCCGACCGAATGACCGCCCGCCTTGGGCACCACGGTGGGACGCACCACCCAGGCCCGGGGCCCGAGCAGCTCGTCCGTACGGCGGGCGAGGCCGCGGCGCACCGGCTCCCACTCCCACGAGGACTCGCTGATGAAGTGATGGACGCTCTGCTCGCGCGCCGCCCGCCCGCCCTGCTGGCTCGCCACGTTGCGCAGGGTCTTGCGCCCGTGGGCGCCGAGCAGCCCCGCCACGTACTCCCCGGCCTTGAGCCGCTGGTCGTTCCTCGGCAGGGAGTCGAACAGGTCCAGGGGTATCCGGGCGAGCGTCTCGTGGAACGTCGGACCGATCGAGGGTGAGTGCATGTCCCATATCTCCCTGCGAAACCGTGGTGTCCTGCTGTCCGGTCGTGGCACGCCGAAGGAAAGCCGTGCCGCGCGAGGAGCCGCGTGACGAGCCACAAGTAAATGAAACCACACACCCGGTTTGTTGTGCTGTCTGGTCGATACACCGACCACGGGAACGCGGCCCGCGGTACAGGGGCGGGCCGGGACTCGCGCCACCGCGGCCCGGACCGGCGGCCCGACGCGCCCCGGCGGCACGATCGGCCAGGCCCCGGGCCTGCCGGTGACCTGGAACGCTCCGGCTCCACGGCCCCCCGTACGGCCCGGAAGGGCGCGCCGGGACGGTGGGCCCCCGCGCGCTTCTCCAAGGCGACGTACGCGCTTCACCCCGTCTATGTACGCGATATGTACGCTGAACAAGCGTGATTTACACAGTCCATGGGGTAGGGTGTCGGGCCAGGAGGTGTTGCATGTCCGAGTTGTTCGATGCGGTCGACGCGCTGCTCGCGTCCCGCGCCGCACTGCCGCCGCCGGCGGAGCGCAGGCGACTGCGCAGGGCCCACGGGCTGACGGTCGACGAGGTCGCGACGGCGCTGAGGGTGCGCCGGGCCACGGTCAGCGGCTGGGAGTCCGGCAAGACCGAGCCACGACCGCCGGAGCGTGACGCGTACGCGCGCCTGCTCGACGGCCTGGCGAAGCTCTACCCCGCCGCCGACGCCCCGGTCGCACCCGGGCCACAGGCACCGGCCGCGTCCGCGGCCGCGAAGTCCGGGGCCACCGGGGCCACCGGGGCCACCGGCGCCACCCCCGCTCCCGCTCCCGCCGCCACGGCGGCTCCGGTCACCGGGCCGCGCCAGGACCGGACCACCGCGCCGGCGCCGGCGTCGCGCCGCCCGGCGGCGAGGAAGGCAGCCCCCGCTAACACCCCCCTCCCCACCTCCACCCCCGCTCCCGCCGACACCGACGCCGGCGCCGGCGCCGAGGCGGATGTGGATCCGCGCTTCGCCAACGGGCCGCTGGCCGTCGTCGACGTCACCGGCGACGGCCGGGTCCTGGCGTACTGCACCGGCGGCCGGGTCCTGGACGTACCGGCGAAGTCACTGCCGTCACTGCTGGAGTGGACGCTGGCGGAGGGAAGGCTCGGCGGGCCGGGGCCCGCCGGCCGGGGCAGGGACGCGGACCCGCTGATCGTGCTGACCGGGGCGGCGCTGGAGCGCTTCGGCCTGCCGGTCGCGCTGACCGAGGAGGACAGGCTCGCGGGCCGGATCCCGGAAGGCCACAAGGCCGTCAGGCAGCTGACGCGGCGACAGTGGCAGCCGACGGAGCACGGGTTCGGCCCGTGGGCGCGGATCCACCGACAGGGCCGGGGCGCGGAACGGGCGGCCGTCCAGCTGTGCATCCCGTCGTGGAACGCGCTCGACACCCGCGACTGGGGCACGGCGGCGCAGCTGCCGCCGGCGGAACTCGCCCGGCTCCTGGGCACGTACGCGCACCGGGTGATGACGCCGCGCGGCCCGGCCGCGGTGACGGGCCTGGAGCTGATGACCGCCCTCCGCCCGTCGGCCCGCGACCTGGGCGACCCCGGCTCGCCGGGCGAGGACCCGGTCGACCCGGCGCCGTGCGAGGCACCCGACGGCCACCCCGTACTCAAGGACACCGGCTTCCACGCCCGGGGCCCGGCGGAGAAGCTGTTCGAGGAGACCTACGACTGGGCGCGGCCGATGACACCGGCCGAGCGCGCCAGGCGGAACCTGGTCGGCATGGAGGTGAACATGGCCCTCGCCGCCGGCGCCGACGGCCTGCTCGTCGGCCTCGGCGCGCCCGCACACGTCGAGCGGCCGGTGTTCGACCCGGCACTGCCCGGCTCGTGGCTGGTCGACCTCTCCCACGTCGACCTCTCCCGGGTGACGATCGCCAAGGACAAGTGGGTGCGGCTCGACGGCGGCCTGCTGCCGAGCCCGTTCACACCGAAGGGCGACCACCCCGAGGGCCCGGCCTGGTACACGACGCCGACCGTCGCCTACGCGGTGGAACTCGGCTACGACGTCACGCCGGCCGAGGCGTACGTCCGGCGGGAGAACGGCCGTTACCTGGAGGACTGGTCCGGCCGCCTCGCCGACGCCTATCTCGCCACGATGGCCGACCTCGGCGTCGAGGCGGACCTGGCTCCGGAGGACTTCCTGACCGCGACGGACGGCCACACCGGCCGCGACCCGCAGCTGGCGACCGTCCTCTCGGCGATCAGGGCGACGGCCGAGGGCGCCGTGGACAAGCTGCGCGAGGGCCCGGGCGGAGAGGACCGGCGGCCGGGCGAGCCGTGGCGGGCGCTGTCCCGCCCGACCTGGCGCCCCGACATCCGCGCGGCGGTCGTCTCCCGCACGCGGATCGACCTGCACCGCAAGATCGTCAAGCACGCGGCGTTCACCGGCGAGTACCCCGTCGCGATCCTCGCCGACCGCGTCGTGTACGCGACCGACGGCGAGAACCCGCTGGACTTCCTGCCCTACCGGAAGGGCAAGCCGCTGCCGGGCGGCTTCAAACTCGGAGTGAACCCCGGCCTGGTGACATGGGAGGGCACACGGACCGTGCGCTGGGGCGAAGACATCCGGGAACAGTCCAGGACCCCGGACCTCAACCTCGCCGGACACATCCCTGCCCGGGCGTGAGGGCTCTCGCCCGCCTCCCGTGCCCGGCGGCCCCGCCTGCCGCGTGAACCACCGGGCACGGAGTCCCTACACCGGCCGCGTCGAGGTCAGGACGCCGACCTTGTCGATGCGGTGCTCGGGGTTGTGCTGGGCGTCGCGCCAGAAGTTGCCCGCCGCGTTGTCCTCCGGCGTCGCACAGGTGGAGAGCGTGATCATGGCCCGGGTGGGCTTCTCGCCCGGCTCGCCCGGCACCGCCGCCCGCTGCTCGGCGAGCGAGCGGGCCGAGCGGAAGGACGTGGTCCGGGTCTCGACGATCTCGTAGGTGTAGACGGTGCCCTCCGCGGTGACACGCACCCGGTCTCCCACCTCGACCGAGGGCAGCTCACGCAGGGGCCCGCCGGCGGAGAGCCGGTGGGCGGTCACCAGATAGTTGCCGATCTCGCCGGGCCCCACGCCACCACGCTCACCGTAGGGACTCGCCGCCACACCACGGTCCTGGATGCGGGTGCCCGCACGGTCGTCGGTCGTCCCCTCGTACGGCACGACGTCCAGGTCCTCGACACCGATCGACGGTATGGACATCTCCGCGAGGACAGGCCCCCGAGGCGAGGGAGCCAGAGACACGGCCGCAGTGACCGAGGGGGCGACGGGGGCGACCGAGGGGGTGACGGGAGAGGCCTTGGCCGAGGGGGCCGACGACGGGACCGAGGCGGCCGATGACGCGGGGACCAGCGACGTCGGGCCGTGCACGCCCGTGGACGTACCGCTCCCGCCGCCGCCCGCGCAGCCGGCCGCCGCGGCGACGACCGCGACGACCGTGGCGACCACGGAGACCAGAGCCCGGCGGGAGCCCAGGCCCCTGCGCACGCCCTCCCGGAAGGACCCGCGCTCGGCACTCATACTCCAAGAATGGCCCACCGGCCACGCCCCGGCACCCACGGAGGGCGCCCCCGCGCAGACCGGGCCGGACAGGGGACGAGCGCCTTCGCCTCCGCCGGAACGGGACCGGAACCGGCGCGGCGGCCTTGATCTGCCAGGTGCAGGCGCCGGGGCCGCGCGGCCGGGGTCAAGGCACACAGGGTCACGGGTCTGTCCCAGAGGGCGACGGGCGGGAGAAGGCGCGGGAACGGCGGAAGCAAGCGCTGTTCCCGGCCCGCCGGCGGCGGGCCGGACGGTGGTGCGTGCCGCGCACGGCCGAGCGCGTGTAACAGGGCTGTACTACGGCGCGGTTGGGCGGAACGGCCGACCGGTCCGGGCGGGTCTTGGTGATCGGAAACGCTCGCTCCCGCCGAGCGGCCGGCGCCCCCCCCACCGATACCGAGGAAGACATCATGCGCGTTCACAAGCTCACCCTCACCGCGGCCCTGGCCGTTGCCGCGAGTCTCTCGCTGACGGCCTGCAACAACGACGACGGCGCGGACCGCAGCGCACCGCCGTCGGCGCCCACCGCGCCTTCCTCGACCGGCGGTGCGGACGCGGGCAGTTCGGGCCAGGGCGACGGGAAGGACTCCGCAGGCCAGGACTCCGCAGGCCAGGACTCCACGGGAGGGGCCTCCACCGGAGGGGATTCCGCCGGGAAGGGCTCCGGCGGCCAGGGCACGGCCGGGCAGGGCACGGCCGCCGGGACCGGCTCCGACGAGAGCGCCAAGGCGGGCAGGTGCCGCAGCGACGACCTGCAGATCACGGCGACGGACAACACCATCGAGGGCGACCCCGACGGCACCGTCGTCGTGCAGCTGAAGAACAGCGGAGCCCGGGACTGCGTGGTGTCCGGCTACGCGGGCGTCGACCTCAAGACCAATGCGGGCCCGCTGTCCGCGAAGCGCACGGGCGAGGCGGCCACCCCGATCACCCTCAAGAGCGGGAAGTCGACGGCCTTCGGCATCACCTACCCGGTCAACACGACGGGCGGCTCCGGCGTCCGCATCACGGGACTCCTGGTGACCCCGCCGAACGAGACGAAGACGGTCACCCTCACCTGGCCGGGCGCCGCCACCCTGCCCGTCACCGAAGGCCCCGGCTCCCCGGTGAAGGTCGGCCCGGTCGGAAACGCGGGCCAGGGCGGCTGACCCGCCGGTCCCAGGCCTGTCCGGCGGACCTTCCGGACCGCCACGCCCGGCACACCCGCCACGCCCGGCACGACCTCGCGGCAGACGCCCAAGGCTCCCCGACAAAACTTCCGCTCCCGGTTCCCGGTGCTGTGGGGCCCGCCGAGAGGGGGTTCACGCGAGCGACGGCCACCGATCGGCAGCCCACTCCGGCCATCCCGGCCATCCAGGAGGCGGACCGCCGATCTCGAGCCCGTCGAGCTCGGCGGCGCCGGGTTCCTCGAAGAGCGCCCTCCCGTGCACCAGGTCCGCTTCGCCGATCGGGAAGGTCTGATCCGGGGTGTCCGACTGGCGACGGGCGATTCGAGCACGCTGGGTCTCATGGTCCACCGGCAGGTACACAAGCCGGCAGTCCGCCCCCGCGGACCGCACCAACCAGCGGATCGCGGACCGCTCGTCACGCGACCAGCAGCCGAAATCCAGGACCACGTCGGTTCCGAGCCGGAGCGCCTCAAGACCGAGCCACAGCAGCCGGCCTTCCAGCACGTCGCGCTTCCCGTCCGCGTCCGAGGTGCCGAACAGCGGAATCATCCACTCGTCCGGTGTCAGCCGCAGAGCGCCGTACTCCTGGGCGAGTTGCCGAGCCCTCGTGGTCTTTCCGGCCCCGGGCAGACCGATCATCAGGAACAACGTGGTCACCTCCGGATCGTAGCCAGGGGACTCACCGAGCGAAACGGCGTTCTACGGGAGGCGCCGGCCCCGCGCCCACCCGGCCTCGCACGCCCGCGTGACGACCGGCCCGCCCCGCTCCCTCAGCCTCCGGGCCTCGGCACGCAAGGCACGCAGCGCCGCGACGTCCGGGTGAATCCGCCCGGCGCCGTACGGGCCGGGGGTGGTGTCTAATGGCGCACACAAAAGGGGCCGTGCGGGAGCCAGGGGGAGCCTGATGGAGGGGCTGAAGCCGACCGATCCGCGGCAGGTGGGCCGGTACCGCCTCGCGGGGTTGCTGGGAGCCGGCGGGATGGGCCGCGTATACCTGGGGCGTTCACCCAGCGGACGCCTGGTCGCGGTCAAGGTGGTGCGGCCGGAACTGGCCGACGACCCCGGCTTCCGCCGCAGGTTCGCCCGGGAGGTGGCGGCTGCCCGCAAGGTCACCGGATTCTTCACGGCCGCGGTGGTGGACGCCGATCCCGAGGGGTCACCCCCGTGGCTGGCCACCGCCTACGTGCCGGGGATGGCGCTCGACAGGGCGGTCGCCGCGCACGGCCCGTGGCCCGCAGCCTCGGTGCGGGCGCTCGGAGCCGGACTGGCCGAAGCCCTCGAAGCCATCCACGAAGCCGGTCTGATCCACCGGGATCTCAAGCCGTCGAACGTGCTCATCGCGCCCGACGGACCCCGGGTCGTCGACTTCGGGATCTCCGTGGCGGCCGAGGCCACGGTCCTCACCTCCGCGGGGACCACCGTGGGCACGCCGGGATTCATGGCTCCCGAGCAGCTCACGGGCGACCCCGTGACACCGGCCACCGACATCTTCGCGCTTGGCGCGGTGCTGACGTACGCGGCGACGGGCACCGGCCCGTTCGGTATGGGTTCCGCACAGTCGCTCAACTTCCGTATCGCGTACGAGGCGCCGCGCCTGGACGGGCTGCCGGACCAAGGCCTGCAGATCGTGGCCCGCTGTCTGGCCAAGGACCCGCGCCGGCGCCCCGACGTGAACACCCTCATCAGGGAACTCGTCGACACAGCGGGCGACGTGGGATACACCCCTACCGAGCTGGTCACCGACACCGTTGCGTGGCTGCCCGATCAGGTCGCCGCCGCCGTGTCGGCCACGGTCACGGCAGCCGTCGTACCGGCACCGGCCGCACCGGGCCCGCCCAAGAAGGCACCCGCGCGCGTATCCCCTCGCAAGCCCGCCCGTCCCAAGCCGGCAGCCGTCACTCCGGTGCCCGCGCCCCCGACGGCCGCCGACGAGCCATCGCGACGACGCCGCCCCGCGGCAGATGTATCCCCGGCCCGACCGCCGAAGGCGACAAGGATCCCGCCGAAGGCCACAAAGGCCCCCGCCACGCGTCCTGCGCCGCCCGCACCCGCCGTGCGCTCCGCGCCGCCCGCCCCCGCCACACGTCCCGCACCGCCCGCAGCGGCGGCCGCCCCGGCCGCGCCCGTCACACCGCCCACCTCGCCCCATCCCTATCCCTGGGCGGTGCGGCGCGTCCTCTTCCACTCGGTCAGCTGTATCGCCTTCGCGCTGGCTCTGTTTCTTCCCTTCAGCGGCCCCGCATCCATATGCGCGTTGTTCCTCGACGACGGGTGGCCGTGGTGGTCCTCCAGCTGGCCGTTCGGCGGGACCTGGCCGTTCGTGCTCACCGACGTGCTCGCCATCGCCGGCTGCGTCGCCGTCCTGACGACGCTGCGCCGTTCTCCCGCGAGTCCGGTTCCGAGTTCCGTCCGGCGCCTGCACCACCTGGCGACCACGCTGTCCGGCGGGCTTCTCGTCTCCTATGTCACCTGGGGTCTCCTAGCGCGGGGGGACCTGTCCTTCCTCCAGTCCGGCTCGTGGTTCTTCGTCCTGGGGTGTGCGGCGATGGCGGCCGGCACGGTCCGGCTGTCGGGCCCGAAACCCGCGCCCGCGTCCACTTCCTGAGGAACGGGGGCGGGTAGCTCTCCCCGCGCGCCAAGGTCGGGCAACTGCCGTTCGACGAGGCCCGTCATGGACGGTCCGATAAATCGGTGGGGTGGTGCAGGGGGATCTGTCACGATCGCCGGATGGGTGCATGGGACGCAGTGGCGGGCAGGGTCGCCGGCGGGGCCACCGTGACTTTCCGGCCCAGCGGCTCCTCGATGGTCCCGCTGATCCGCAGCCGGCAGCAGGTGGTCGTTGCTCCGGTCGACTCCTCGAAGGTGGAGGTCGGCGAACATCGTCCTCGCCCGTGTCGCCGGGACGGTGTACTTGCACAGGGTGTCGTCCGTGGATCCCGCCAGGAAACGCGTGCAGATCAGCGACAACCGGGGTCGCGTCAACGGCTGGACCAGCCACGACCGCGTCTTCGGCATCTGCGTGGCCGTCGACGGCGTCCCCCGGCCGGGAGCCGGGGGAAAGACGCTCACGGCCGACGCTGACGCCCCCTCCTGAACCCGACACCCCAGCGGTATCGGTCCGCCACGCCGTGCGGTTCAGCCCTCACCCTTCGACGGCCTGGGCGATCCGCCGGGCGGCCCGGGCGGGCGTGAGACGCGTCGTGTCGACGACCTCGGCCCCGGCGTGCAGCCATGAGCGTCTCGCCGACCTTCTTGGCGTCGAACACCGGTGAATCGGGGATCAGTTGCTGAACGAGCGCACTGGTCGTCGTCTTGCCCGCGCCGTGGGTGCCGTTGAGCCATACGATCATGCGGCCGAGGCTAGCGGAGGAGGCGAAGGCGTCCGCTGCGGCCGAGGCGACAGAGCCGTACGGAGTGTCCTGCCCGCACCCGCGAAACGCCCTCGCCGCACGGCCTCGTAGGCCGGGGCCCGGCCGGGCGGGGGAGCGGCCGGGCGGGGGAGCGGCGCGCCTACACCCGGCCGGTGACGCGGCCGAGGGCCGCGACATCCGCCCACAAGGCCACCGCGTCGGGGGAGAGCGGCGCGACCCCTTCACCCGACACCTTGTCGTCCTCTTCGTCCCACCACACACCCTGGCCGGACTCCAGGACACGCCCGTCGTCCTCGCCCGCCTGCCAACGGCCGCGCAGGACGTAGAACACCCCGGCATGCCCGACCGGCGGCACGACCCGCCCGGCGACCCGCTCCACCCGAGCCGTCCAGCGGCCGCGCCGCACCATGATGTTGAGCACCCGGCAGGCCCCCTCGGGGAGTTCGGCGGAGAGCGCGAGGTCGCCGGAGAACGCGAACGGCTCGCCCACGCGTACCGGCAGCCGCTCGAACGCCCCGGAGGAGGTCAACTGGACGCCGTTGCCCGCCAGCAGGGTGAGGGTCCGGTCGACCCCGGGAAACACGGAGAACGGCCCGTCCCGGTCGATATCGGCGACGCTCGCACGCCACCCGAACTCCTCGGTGCCGACCGGCTGGGAGACGATCTCCCTGGTCGCGCCGCCTCCGTTGCGCCACCGGCCCGGCGTCAGCGTCTCGACATCGAAGTGGCGCATGGGCGGGCTCCTGAGCTGAGTGCGGTACGGGTGCAGTGTATGCGGCACTCCCGGCCCTCCCGGCCCTCCCCGCTCTGTCCGCCCCCGGCCCTCCCCTCCCCTCGCGGCCCTCCCCGCCCTCCTCGTACCGGCGTCGGCGTCGGAGCCGGCTGCCCTGCCCTCAGGACGACCTGGCAGTTCCTTACGGATCACCGCACAGTTTCGTGCCGTCGGTGATGGGATGGCGTCATGCGACCTGAGCATTGTGTGACCGGGAACCACATCGAGGTGTGGCACGAACGTGTGATGCCGGCGGGACCGGAACGGATCAGGTTCCGGACGGTGCTGCGCGGCTCGCTCCTGCCGGCCCTCGTCTGGACGGCCATCGCGTGCTTCGCGTACTTCGTCTACGACCCGCTCGCGGCGATGGCCCTCGGCGGGCTCTTCGCGTTGTCGATCACCGTGGGGTTCGGGCTCCGCCGCAGGGCGAGGCACTCGGTTCGCTGCAGCGCCTACGGCGCGCTGGGCGGCGTGTTGGACAAATCCATGGCCGGCTTCTGAGACCCAACGGCAAAGCGCCGGCGGACCGCACCGTCGGCCGGCACGGCCTGCCCACACGCCGGACATCCTCACCGGCGTGCTCGCCGCCGGGCACCTCGGTGCCGGGTCTCAGAGGTGGGTGTCCAGGAATTCCCGGACCTCGACGGTGCTCGAAGGCCCCGCGCCGTGCGCCACCGCCTCCCCGTCCTTCACCAGGACGTAGGACGCGGCTCCGGTGATCCCGTACCGCTCGGTGGCCGCCGGACAGCGCGTGATGTCGGTCCGGACGGCCGTCAGACGGCCCGCGTACTCGTCGGCGATGCCACCCACGACGAGGTCCATCGCCCGGCAGGGCTCGATCGCCTTGGGCCATGTACCGGTGAAGTACGCGAGGACCGGGACGTCGCTCATCCTGAGGATGAAGTCGAACTCCGCGTCCTCACGGGGCTGGTGAACCGGCTTCGCCATGGAAGTTCCTGACCTCGTGTTCCGTCGTTCCGCCCCCATCATCTCCCGCGCGCCGCAGCGGGCCGGCCAGGACACCGGGCGGCCCTCCACCCGCGCCGGACGACCAGGGGCGGGCGCGTCCGGCGGACGGCGGCGCGACGGCCACGGACAGGCCGGGGCCGTGCGGCGACCGCACCCCCCATGGAGAGGGGCGTGCCCGATCGGACTCAGGTCCGGTGCCGCACGATCATGGCGTAGGCGAACCCCTCGCCCTCGCGCGGCGGCCGGGTCCAGGACCGGGTGGTGAAGGTGTGGAGCCTGCCGCGGGTCAGCGCGAAGCGGGGGAGCGAGAGCCCGAGCACGGTGTGAAGGGCCTGCAGCACACGCCGCTCGCCCTCCGCTTCGCCGTCCTGCGCACCGCCCTCCCCTTCGCCGCCCCGCGGACGGAACAGCCGCGCCGGGTCCAGGGCCTCGGGTATCGCGCCGGAGCGCTGGATCTGCCTACCCCGCACGGTGAAGGCGTAGAGCTCCTTGCCGTGTTCGGCCACCGACAGGTGGAACGCGACCGGTCGGCCGTCCGGGAGCGCGCGCCCGGGGTCGCGCCACACCACCACCGCGCGCCCGGCGGAGGAGGCGGCCGATGCGGGGGACAGGAACAGGTGGTTCAGATGACGGTGGGAGTGGCCGTCGAAGGCGAAGGCCCACGTGCCGCCGGTACGGCCGACGGCGACGACGGCCCGGTCCTCCCAGAGTTCCACCCCTTCTCGCTCGTGGGGCCGGCCGGCTTGCCGGGAGGCCCTGTACGGATCGGTGGGCGTGCTCAGTTCTGCGCCTTCCTCGCCGATCAGGCCGGGCAGGCGGGCGGGGTCGGCCCCTTCGACCCAGACGCAGCGGTATCCGTCGAACGACTGCTGGTACGGGTCCGGCTCCGTCAGCCACGCCAGGCCCGGCGGGTCGAGATCGGGCACCGGCTCGGCAGCGGCCCCCGTCTCGCCGTCCCGCGGTGTCGCGAGGATCTCCCGCCCGCGCTCCGGGGTGATCAGCAGGCCGAGGACCGGATCGGCGAGCAGTCCGATCGGGGCGATCAGCAGGGGGCCCGGCGCCTCCCACAGCGGCAGCGCGTCCCGCAGTGTCCGCCACGCGGCGTCGTTCGCCCCCCAGCGGGCGGACTCCCGGGCCTCGGCGACAGCCCGGCCCCAGGGTCCCGCAGGCGTATAGCGGTGGGTGCCGTCCCGTACCGCGCCCAGTACGGCTTCGACCGCCTCCCGGCCGGCCCCGCGGGCGGTCATCATCCCCGTCCAGTGGTCGTCCCCGCCCAGCCGCCGTGCGCCGTGCGCCGGTGCCATGGCCTGTACGGGGAGAACGTCCGGCAGATAGCGCGGGTCGGCCACCAGGGCGCCGTACTCCCAGGAGCCGTTCGGAGGACTTCCCCTCCCCGTGTCTCGCCGGCGGGGTGGAGAAGGAGCCTCCTGCCCGCAGCGGGTCAGTCCCACTGCTGGTCGGCGAGGGAGTCGACGGGCTGGGGCTTGCCGATGACGGCAAGGGCGATGAAGAAGTTGATCTGGCCGATCGCGATGGTGAGGGTGGCCAGCGCCTTCTCGTCGTAGTGCTCGGCCACCTCGGCGTACAGCTCGTCGGTGACACGCTCCCTGCCGTGCGGGGCGGGCTGGAGTGTGGCCTCCACCAGGGCGAGGGCGGCACGCTCGGCGCCGGTGAAGTACGGGGCGTCCTGCCAGGAGGAGACGGCCGTGATGCGCTCCTCGGACTCCCCGGCCTTGCGCAGGAAACCGGTGTTCAGGACGGTCAGGTAGGTGTTGCCGACGATCTGCCCGGCGCGCAGGTGCACGAGGCTCGTCGTGGTGCGCGGGACCGAGCGGTTACCGGTGGCCCGGAACAGCGCGGCGCTGATGTCCTTCAGCTCGGGCACGAACTCGGAGGGGTCGGGCATCCGGGAGACGGAGGAGGCGGGGGAGGCGGAGGGGTTCGTCATGGCGGGTGCTCCTTCGTGGCGGCCTGGTCGGCGTCTTCACAGCACTGACGGAGCGGCGCACGAAGATGTGACCGGAGCCGGGCCGATCCGCCCGGCCAGGCCGCCACCCACAGCGTTCATTCACAATCCATTGCAACGTACGAGCGTCTGACGTTGCGTTACCCGGCAGGGTTGTTGCAACAACTTTGCGGCACTGACCTGCACTTACGTTCTTCTCGTACGGTGAAGTTGTTGCCAACTCTGCGAACGCAACGTAGCTTTTCCTTCATCAGAAAGAACGCAGCGAACGAAACGAAGGAACACGTCATGCAGAAGTACGACACCCCCGCCGCCATCACCACCGTCCTCGACATCCCCGCCGGCCGGATCCGCCTCGTCGCCGCCGACCGCACCGACACCACCGTCGAGGTCCTGCCCGCGAACGCCGCCAAGAGCCGCGACGTCAAGGCGGCCGAGAGGATCACCGTCACCTACACCGACGGCACCCTGCGCATCGAGGCCCCGGCCGCCGACAACCAGCTCCTGGGCTCCTCCGGCTCCGTCGAGATCACCGTCCAGCTGCCCGCGGGCTCCCACGTCCGGGCCAAGGCCGCCGCCGCCGGCCTCCGCGGCGTCGGACGCCTGGGCGACATCACCTACGACGTCGCCCAGGGCGCCGTCGAGCTCGACGAGACCGCCGGCGCCCAGCTCACCGCCCTCGACGGCGACATCCGGATCGGCCGTCTGAACGGCCCCGCCCGGATCACCACCGCCAAGGGCGACCTCCACATCGCCGAAGCCGTCCGCGGCACCGTCGAACTGCGCACCGAGCACGGCGAGATCTCCGTCGGCGCCGCCCGCGGAGTCTCCGCCTCCCTCGACGCCGGCACCACCTACGGCCGTATCCGCAACAGCCTGAAGAACGACGACGGCGCCGACGCCGCCCTCGCCATCCACGCCACCACCGCCTACGGCGACATCACCGCCCGCAGCCTCTGACCGCGGAGGCCGGCGACAGTGACCCGAGGGCGCCGACCGCGACCCCTTCACCCGAAGGACAACGGCCGAGGGCCGCACCCCGACGCGGGGTGCGGCCCTCGGCGCGCGGTTACGAAGGCCGGCCGCCGTACGGCACGGTGATGAGTTCCATGGCGTGGCCGACCGGGTCCATGAAGTACACGCCGCGTCCGCCGTCGTGGTGGTTGATGGCGCCGGGGTGCTGCCGGTGCGGGTCGGCGTAGCGCTCGATGCCGCGCTGGGTGATCCGCGCGTAGGCGGCGTCGAACTCCGCCTCGGAAACCAGGAAGGCGTAGTGCTGCGGGGTGATCCTCTCCGCGGGGATCGTGGCGAAGTCCAGCGTGACGCCGTTGCTCAGCTCGACCGCGATGAACGGTCCCCACTCCGCGGCGATCTCAAGATCCAGCAGCTCCGCGAAGAACTCGGCGGACTCCCGGTTGTCCCGGGCATGAACGATCGTGTGGTTCAACTCGACTGGCAAGGAATGCCTCCGAAGGCATCTCCTGACACCTCCATGCCTCACCCGGCCGGTGACCGGCACGCGATGTCGCCATCAATCCTCATAGCCCTACCGGCACGGCGGTAGGGCGGCCATGCGCGGCCCGCGACCAGGGCCCGGGCGGGCCAAACCGGGAGCCCGGGGCTGTTCATCCACGCCCCCATGCCCCACCATGCCCCTGACTACTCGTGCGTAACACGTCGTAGGGGGAAGTGTGTGGAAGCGCGCCGCCAGGACCGCTGCCGGGATCACGGGCAGGACCGCTGCGGGGACCGCCGCCAGAACCGCCGTTCCGCTGCTCGCCGCCGTCGCGTCCCTGCTCGTGCCGGCCGCGCCGGCGGGCGCCCAGGGATCCGCGCGAAGCGCCGCCGTCCGCACCCCGGTGGTCTTCGTCCACGGCTACAACGCCGACCCGGGCGTATGGGGCGGCCTGCGGGACGACTTCACGGCCGACGGGTACACGGACGCCGAGCTGTTCTCCTTCGGCTACGACACCCACCGGTCCGTGAACGAGGTCCTGTCCGGCGAACTCGCCGCGTACGTCGAGGAGGTGAAGCGCCGGACCGGTGCGAGCCGCGTCGATCTCGTCGCCCACTCCTTCGGCAGCCTCGTCACCCGCTGGTACGTGAAGTACGACCCCGCGGGCCGGGTCTCGGTCGCCCACTGGGCATCCCTCGCCGGCCCCAACCACGGCACCGCCACCGCGTGGGCCTGCGCCCTGTGGGACCAGGCGTGCCGCGACATGACCCCCGGCTCCTACGTCCAGAAAGGCCTCGCGTCGGGCGACGAGACCCCCGGGACCGTGCGCTACGCCACCTGGTGGTCGAACTGCGACGAGGTCATCAACCCCGACAGCAGCGTCCCTCTGACCGGCGCGGCCAACAACCCGGCAGGCTGCCTCGCCCACAACGACCTCCTCGGCGACGACACCGTCTCCCGGGGCGTCCGCGCCTTCCTGAACTCCGGCCCCGACTACGGGCGGCCGGCGAGCGCGGGAGTCCCGGAGACGGCGCTCGTGACGGGCGGAAGCGCCGGGTAGTCGGTGTAGCCGTTCTCGCCGCCCGTGTACATCAGGCCCTCTTCGCGGACGGGGTTGAGGGGTGCGCCGGTCCGCAGGCGCTCCACGAGGTCGGGGTTGGCCAGGAAGGGCCGGCCCAGGGAGATGAGATCGGCTCCGGCGGCGAGGAGACGTTCGGCGGCGTGGCGGCCGCCGTCGGCGGGCAGCGGCCCGCCCCAGCCGAGTACCGGGTTGGCGATCAGGGTGCGCGGCCAGGCCGTGCGGACGGCGTGGAAGAGGGGCTGCTCAGGGTCGGCGAACACGATGTGCAGATAGGCGGGGCCGATGTCGTCCAGGGCGGCGACGAGGGCGGGGTAGATGTCCTCGGTGTCGCCCTCCTCGATGCCGTTGACGGTCAGGCCGGGGGCGATCCTCACCCCCACCCGGTCGGCGCCGATCGCCTCGGCGACGGCCCGGACCACCTCGACGACGAAGCGGATGCGGTGGGCGACCGGGCCGCCGTAGGCGTCGGTGCGGTGGTTGGTTCCCTTGGCGAGGAACTGGTGCAGCAGATAGCCGTTGGCGGCGTGCACCTCGACGCCGGCGAAGCCCGCGTCGACGGCCCTGCGGGCAGCGGCGGCGAAGTCGGCGACGCTGGAGCGGATCTCCCCGACGGTCATCTCACGCGGAACGACCGCGGTCTGACGGCCGCTCGCCGTGTGGATCGGCTCGGGCAGCGGGATCGGGGAAGGGGCGAGGGGCGTGAGCCCGCTGTTGTCGGGGTGCCCGACGCGGCCGCCGTGCTGCAGCTGGAGGAACATCCGGCCGCCGGCGGCGTGCACGGCGTCGGTGACCTGCCGCCACCCGGCCACGTGGGCGTCGTTGTGGATCGCCGTGATGTTCGGGTAGGTCTGGCCCACGGCGTTCGGCGTGGAGGCCTCGGCGATGATCAGGCCGGCGGAGGCCCGCTGGGCGTAGTAGGTGGCCATGAGCGGCCGCGGTACGCCGTCGGCCGTGGCGCGGTTACGGGTCATCGGCGCCATGACCAGACGGTTGGGCAGTTCCAGCGGGCCGAGGAGGGCGGAGTCGAAGAGGCGGGATCCGGCCGGTGCGTTCGTCATGCCCGTACGGTAGAAGTTGACACTGATGTCAGGGTCAAGGCCGTGACCGGCAAGCGGGGGTGGGACATGCGGATCGGTGAACTCGCCCGACGCAGCGGGGTGAGCGACAGGTCGCTGCGCTACTACGAGGCGCAGGGCCTCCTGGCGTCCGAGCGTACGCCCGGAGGGCAGCGCGAGTTCGGCGAATGGGCGGTCGACCGTGTCATCCGCATCCAGGCGCTGTACGCGGCGGGGCTCACCAGCAAGAAGATCGCGCGGCTCCTGCCCTGCATGCGGGACACGGACGGCGCGCCGAGCGAGGCCGCGACACCGAAGCTGGTCGAGGAGCTGAGCGAGGAGCGCGACCGTATCAACCGCACGATCGCGGACCTGGTGCGCTCCCGCGACGTCCTCGACGAAGTCATCGCCGCCGCCTCCTCCACCTTCTCGGCCGGCCTGCGCCCCGAAACCCCCAGCGCCGTCGCCTGACCCACCCGCCGGAACCTTGACCGCCCTCGGGGCCCGGGCCGTGTCCTCCGGCCTGGAGGCAGGCACCCGCACCCGCACCCACACCCGCACCCGCACCCGCGTCGGCATCCGCCGAGGTCACCCGGTGCGCCGGGAGCGGGCCAGCGCCAGCCCGCCGAGGGCCACACCCGCCAGGCCCGTCAGCATGGCCACGTAGGCCCCGCCCAGCCCGTTCCCGGTGCCCAGGCCACCGTCGGCGGTGGCCGCGACCAGCCCACCGAGGCCCATGCCGGTCACCCCCGCCACCATGGCCACCACAGCCTTGCGCGACCGGCCGGCGGCAGCACCGGGCCGGCCCGCGGGGCGGGCCAGGACCAGCACGGCGACGACCACACCGGCCAGCCCCAGCACCGCACCGGTGGTGGCCCCGAGCCGCCCGGGGCCGAAGTCGTAGAGACCGGCGGCGACCGGCCGGACCGAGGCGTGCGCGGCCGCCGGTCCGGCAAGCCCGATGCCTCCCCACACGACGACCGCGGCAACGGTGACCAGACGACGGACAGACATCGGGATGCTCCTTCTCTTCCTGCGACGGTGTGCGGCCCGAGCATGTCCGCCGGAGCCACCCTCCGTCGTCCGGCGGACGCAGACACTTCACGCTGCCGCCGCTGCCGCATCCCGCTACCGCGGACGCCGCAGCAGACGCGCCGGGTACCGCGTCCGCGGTAGCCGGCCGTTCGTCCACGAGGGGGACTCGCCCCGTGGCGGCGCCCGGCTAGGGTGCGCGCATGAGTGCAGGTGAGTCCGGTGTCCGGGCCCGTGTCGGAGACTGGGCCATCTCCCTCGGCGTAGCGGCGGCGCTGCTGATCACCGGGCGGTCCGGGCAGCCGTCCGGCACGAGCCTCGTCGTGCTCGGGTACGTGCTGCTGGCGGCCGGCGGGCTGGCGCTGGCCGCGCGCCGCCACGCCCCGGTCGCCGTCCTGGCCGTCACCGCGGTGTGCGCGGTGGGGTACCAGGCAGCCGGTTTCGACGTCCCCGCCGTCGCCTACCTGTTCGCGGTCTACGCGGCCGTGCGGGCGGGACACCGCATCGCCACGGCGGTGGCGAGCGTGGCCGTGTTGGCCGTGCTCCCGCTGGCGGCCCTGGCCTCGGGCCCGCACGACACGGGCGAGGCGTTCGCGCAGGCCCGAGGCGCCCTGGAACTGGCCTGGCTCGTCGCGGCCGCCGCCGCGGGCGAGGCGCTGCGGCAGGCGGAACGGCGGGCGGACGAGGCCGAGCGCACCCGGGAGGAGACCGCGCGACGCCGTGCCGACGAGGAACGGCTGCACATCGCACGGGAGTTGCACGATTCGCTCACGCACCAGATCTCGGTCATCAAGGTCCAGGCCGAAGTCGCCGTCCACGTGGCCCGCAAGCGCGGCGAACCGATACCGCAGACCCTGCTGGCGATCCAGGAGGCCGGCCGTGAGGCGAGCCGGGAGCTGCGGGCGACCCTGGAGGCACTGCGCGACGACGACACGACCCCGCCGCGCGGACTCGACCACGTCCCGGAGCTGGTGGAACGTGCGGGCAGGGCCGGTCTGCAGACGTCACTGACGATGGAGGGGCCACGCCACGACGTGCCGGCCGCGGTGGGGCGTACCGTCTACCGGATCGTCCAGGAGTCGCTGACCAACGTCGCCCGTCACGCCGACGCCGGCACGGCCTCGGTCCGGATCGACTGCCGCCCGGACGCCCTCGTGGTACGTATCGACGACGACGGCAACGCGACACCGGGCAGCGCCCCGGTGCCCGGCGTAGGCCTGCTCGGCATGCGCGAGCGGGTCACCGCGCTCGGCGGCCGGCTGCGGGCGGAGCCCCGCGGCGGGGGCGGCTTCACCGTCGAGGCCGAACTCCCCGTGGACGGGGCGTCGTGATCCGTGTCCTGCTGGTCGACGACCAGCCGCTCATCCGCAGCGGATTCCGCGCGCTCCTCGACCTCGAAGACGACATCGAGGTGGTGGCCGAGGCCGCCGACGGCAAGGAGGGACTCACGCGGGCGGGGGAGCACCTGCCCGACGTCGCGCTCATCGACATCCAGATGCCGGTCATGGACGGCATCGAGGCGACCCGGCGCATCGCCGCCGATCCGGCCCTGGCCGCGGTGCACGTCGTCATCCTGACCAACTACGGCTTGGACGAATACGTCTTCCACGCGCTGCGTGCGGGAGCCGCCGGATTCCTCGTCAAGGACATCGTGCCCGACGACTTCCTGCACGCCGTACGCGTCGCCGCGCGCGGCGACGCCCTCCTGGCACCCTCGATCACCCGCAAACTGATCAACCGGTACGTCACTCAGCCACTCCCCGGCGCCACCGCCACCGGCACCGGCGGGGGGCTGGAAGAGCTGACCGGCCGCGAACGCGAGGCCGTCGTTCTGGTCGCCCAGGGCATGTCCAACGACGAGATCGCGGGCCGCATGGTGATCAGCCCGCTGACCGCGAAGACCCATGTCAACCGGGCCATGGCCAAACTCCGTGTCCGAGACCGGGCCCAGCTCGTGATCCTTGCCTACGAATCCGGCCTGGTGACCCCGCGCACCTCCTGACAGCCTTCATCCGCTCCGCCGCCCCCGAACATCCCCGTGCCGTCCTGCGGTTCATGATCAAGGGCAGCCCGGCCGGCCGAGGAAGGAAAGCGATGGGATGACCAGGGCATGAGCGTTCACGACACCATCCACGAACGACTCCGCGCCGCCCTGCGCGCCGCCGACCCGTGGACCGCCCTGTCCGCGCTGAGCACCGACCGGCCGGGCCGAACCGACCGGCCCGACCAGCAGGGCAGGCCCGACCGGTCCGACCGGTCCGACGGGCCCGACCGGCTCGCCGAGGCGGTCGGGGAGCTGTACCGGTCGGACACGGACCCGGCCGTCTTCCGCCCGGCCGTCTGCGGGGCGCGCCGAGGAGCACCCCGCCGTCCCGTCCGTGTTCGGCCGCGGCCGTCTGCGCGGTGGTCTTCGCACCCGTGCCCGCCGCCGGCGAGGAAGACGACCGGCAGGACGGGCAGGATGCACGGTGAGACCGCGGTGATGAGGCCGCCGAGCAGGCCGATCAGGACCAGGGTGAGCATGGCTACCGCCTCTGCCGCCGGAACGCCGGTGCGTCCTCTTGCCCGGCATCCGGATCAGTCGCCGGTCCGAATGGCGGGGGAGCGAGGGCAGGGGAGTGAGGGCAGGGGGTCCGGCCTCACTCCCGCGGTGTCACGTGTCGGAGCGGCCGACGCCGCGCGCCCACAGGATCAGGGGGATCTGGAGGGGGAGCCGGCCGTAGGCGAGGGCCTTCTGCTTCGGCGGGCGGGTTCGCCAGTCGTAGGCCATCTTGACGTTGGCCGGGAAGACTCCGGCGAAGAACAGGGCTGTGGCGCGGGCGCTCGCCTTGCGGGTCGCCGGCAGGGCGAGACCGGCGGCGAGGGCGAGCTCCGCGACCCCGCTGGCCTTGGTCCAGGTCCGGGGGCTGCCGGGAAGGGACGTGGGCACGGTGGCGTCGAACTGCTTGGGGGAGACGAAGTGGGCGACGCCCGCGGAGGCGAGCAGCCCGGCGAGCAGGAGGGCGGAGCGTGTGGACCGGGACATCGGATTCCTTCGGACGGGGAGCGGACCGGCGGAGAGGAGAGAAGACAGCACGCACCTTACCGGCCGGTAAGTATGTGTGGGGGCCGTACTCCACGTCACTCCACGCCCGGAGCGAACCGCGCACCGAACCGGATGGCTTGCCGCTTCGAATACGAGGTGTCCGGGCCCGGTCCGGGAGAATCGCACCTGTGACAGAGCACGCCGGCGGGAACACGACCCCGGGCTACGAAGTCGACCTCCCCGGCCTGATGGAGAAGGTGGCACACGGCGACCGTGACGCGTACACCAGGGTTTTCAGAGCATTGGCTGAACCGGTCTTCGGCGTGATCCGGCGGGTCCTGAGGGACCGCGCCATGTCGGAGGAGGTCGCGCAGGAGGTTCTCGTGGAGGTGTGGCGTACGGCGGCCCGGTACGACCCCGGGCGCGGGTCGGTCCTCTCCTGGGTCCTGACCATGGCGCACCGCCGGGCGGTCGACCGGGTGCGTGCGGAGGAGGCGGCGTCGGCACGCGAGGAACGGGCGGCACGCATGGAGCCGGGGACCGAGTACGACGAGGTCGCCGAAGAGGTCGAGGCGCGGGCCGAGAGGGACGCGGTACGCCGCTGCCTGGAGGGCCTGACCGCACTGCAACGGCAGTCGGTGACCCTGGCCTACTACGAGGGGCTTACCTACCGGGAGGTCGCACAACGGCTGGGCCGGCCGCTGGGCACGGTCAAGTCCCGGATGCGGGACGGCCTGACACGGCTGCGGGACTGCCTGGGGGTGACGGCATGAGGCCGGAGGAGCTCCACGACCTGTCCGGAGCGTACGCACTGGACGCGCTGAGCGATGCGGAACGTACGGAGTTCGAGGCCCACCTCGCCGGGTGCGCGTCCTGCGCGCAGGAGGTACGCGGCTTCAGGGAGACGGCGGCGAGGCTCGCGGCGGCCACGTCGGCACCCGTACCGGCCTCGCTGGAGGCGGAGGTGATGCGGGAGATCGAGCGGGCGGGCCAGCTGCCACCCCTGACGCCCGGCACACCGCCCGCGCCCGGCACACCGCCCGCCCCTGACGCACAGCCCGCGCCCGACAGGCCGGCGCCCGACGCACCGGACAGCCCCGGCACACCTGCCACACCTGCCACACCTGTCACGCCTGGCACCCCCGCCCCGCCCTCCCGGTCCGCACCCGCCCCGTCCTCCCTGCCCACCCCGTCTTCCTCGTCCGCACCCGCCTCGTCCGTCTCCCGGCCCGCGCGAAGGAGCCGGGCTCTGGTGTGGGCACTGGCCGCCTCCCTCGCCTCGGCGGTCCTGCTCGGCGGTACGGCGCTCGTGCAGCATCAGGCGGCCGTGACCGCGCGGCAGGAGGCGTCACGCATCGAGCGGACCGCGGACACGGTGGCCGCGGTGTGGGCCGCCCCCGACGCCCGGCTGACCGCGACCGGCCTCCCGCGGGGTGCGACGGGCACGGTGGTGGTGTCGAGAAGCGTCGACCGCGCGGTGTTCACCGCAGCCGGTCTCGCGGAGCCGCCCAGCGGCAAGGTCTACCAACTCTGGTACGACGACCGGGGCACGATGCGCCCGGCCGGACTGATCACGCCCGACCGCACCAGCACGGTGACCCTCCTCGACGGACCGGTCGACGAGGCGGCCGGCATGGGCATCACCCTGGAGCCGTCCGGAGGGTCGCCCCGACCCACCAGCAGGCCCCTCGCCCTGGTCACCTTCTCCACCGCCTGAGAGGACCGACGGACGATGAACCGACACGACGAGGGCGACGGAGGGCCGGCGCAGCGGCCCGGCGTGCCCCGCCCGTCCTGGACCGCGGCCCGCGACGGCGGGCGCCCGGAGCGGACGGACGGGTGCGCGCACGCCGCCACGGTGCCTGCCGCGCCGGAGGCACCGGCCGACGGCTGCGCCGAGTGCCTGGCCTCCGGCGGGAGATGGCGACGGCTGCGCTGGTGCGCGACCTGCGGGCACGTCGGGTGCTGCGACAGCTCGCGGGGCCGACACGCGTACGCGCACCACGAGCGGACCGGACACCCCGTCGTCCTCTCCCTGGCAAAGGACGAGGACTGGGCGTGGTGCTTCGCGGACGAGGTCTTCCTCGTCCGCGAGACGCCGGGGGACGACACCGAGCGGGGGAGCGGGCCCTGAGGTACCCCTCCCCCTTGCGCGTCAGCCTGCCGTTTCGGCCCGCAGGTCGGCCAGGACCTCACGCGCGGCACGAGTGCCCGAGGCCAGGGCGCCCTGGAGGGAACCCGTGGCGCGATGATCACCGCACACGTACCGGCCCGGTGTGACGCGTGTGGTCTGTGACAGGGGGTGGGGCCCGGGCATCGCGGGCAGGGCGTCGTGCACCGTGACCCGGTGGACGAGCTCCCAGGCACCCGTGTCCGCGACGTACACCTCGCCGAGGGCGCCGGCCACGGCGGCCACCGCCTGCGCGTCGGGAGTCCCGAGGACCGAGGTCGAGACCAGGGCCCGGCCGTCGGGGGAGTAGTGGGGGTGAACGGCCGTGAGGACGCAGCTGTTGAGGAACCGGCGTCGTGAGTCGATCACGAGGACGGGCTCGGCCAGGGGCGGCTGCGCCGCCGCGTGGTACAGCGTGGTGACGGTCCGGCCGCGCGGTACGACGAGCCCCGGGAGGAGTCCGGCGGCGGCTCGCTGCCCGGTCGCGACGACGACCCGGGGGGAACGGGTCTCGGAGCCGTCGTCGAGCGCCACGCCTTGCGATGTCAGGGCGGCGACGGGGCTGCCGGTCCGCAGCACGCCCGTGGGCAGACGGGAGGCGAGCTGGGCGGGGACCGCGCCGATGCCGTCGGCCGGCAGGCACAGGGTGCCGCGCAGCATGCTCCGCCACACGAAGTGGAAGAAGCGGGCCGAGGTCTCCAGGTCGTCCTCGAGGAAGACCCCGGACAGGAAGGGCCGGAAGAACGTCTCCACCAGCTCGGGTGACACCCCGGCGTCGGCCAGGGCCGTGAGCGTCGTGCCGTCGGGCCGGGCCCGCAGCCGGCCGGCCGGGGCGAGGACGTCGCGCGCCGTCATCGCGGTGAGGGCGAGCAGGTCGCGGCCCGAGGCCAGCCG
Source organism: Streptomyces sp. NPDC017246 (assembly GCF_044331325.1). NCBI lineage: Bacteria > Bacillati > Actinomycetota > Actinomycetes > Kitasatosporales > Streptomycetaceae > Streptomyces > Streptomyces sp. NPDC017246. The sequence continues at coordinate 63,175 of NZ_JBIRMW010000021.1, forward strand.
TCCGGGCAGCAGGTCACGACTCTCACGGGGACGCCGGGTGGGGTCGGTGAACCGCAGCAGCCCGCCCTCGGTGTGGACGAGGACACCGGGCGTGAAGGGCCGCAGGCGCAGCGCCCGCAGATCGAGGCGGCGCTTCACCTGGGGGTAGGAGGTGTTGAAGACCTGGAACCCGCGATCGAGGGTGAAGCCCGCGATCCGGTCCGTACGCATCCGCCCGCCCACGGTGTCGTCGCCTTCCAGCAGACGCACCTTCAGCCCGGCCGCCGTGAGGTCGGTGGCACACGCGAGCCCCGCGGCCCCGGCCCCGACGACCGTCACGTCGCACCGCTCGTCGTCCGGCATCCCCATGACCGTCGTCACTCCTCGTACGTCGCGCCCGGCTCTTCGCCCGGCCCGTTCAGGACCGTCCTCGGCCCCGCCACGTTAGGCGGACCGGCCTGCCCGGGGGCCGGGACGCGCCGCATCGCCGGAGGACGCGGCCCGTGCCACCCCCGAAGCACTCCAGAAGGCTCGCTCAGGACGCGTCCTCCGGCGAGACCGAATCCTTCCGGGAAACCTTCCAGGAACTCCCGTCGGGCGGGGCCGGACTCCGCTTCGGCCATCTCCCTGAGCACGTCGATCAGCTCCTGCCGCTGATCGCCCGGCAGCAGGCCGAACACATGGGCGACGTCCTCCAGCACCTTCACCGAGTCGTCCGAATCCATCCGCTCGTCCTCGCCGCCCTCGACGAACGGCTGGCCGGCTCGGCGGCGGGCGACCGCCCCCGCGTCGGCCGTCAGTGCGCCGGTGCGCCGAACTCCGCGTGTCTGGACGCCTGTTCGTAGCGCGAGTCACCGTCGTCGGACGCGGGACGAAGGAGGGTCCGACGTTGCTTGTCCCTGGCCTCCCGCAGGAGCCGGAGGAACTCTTCGTCAGTCATGTCGCTCACCTCGATTGCGCACGGGCCGCGGCCGTCGGCGGACATCGGCTCGGCGACCGCGATGACCTTCGTGCTCCTACTCATGGATTCGTCGCCCGCGGCGGAACGGACTGGTCCCCTCGGTCCCGAACCGCGGAGAGGGACGGGAACGGCAGAGCCGCCAGGTGCTCCGCGCACACCCCGTACCGCAGCCACCGGCCGTCTCCGGGCGGCCCGACACCGGACCGTGTCCCGGCGCCGCGGCGCCACCGGCCGTCAGGCAAGCGACGCATCGGCCCCGGCCCGGTCGGCCTCGTCCGGCCCGGCCGCATCAGCCCCGGCCCGGTCGGCCTCGTCCGGCCCGGTTCGCCGCGGCGCCGGCCGGGGCTTGAGCTGGCGAAGGGTGTAGCCGCGGTGCGTCGGGTCGAGGGACTTGGTGCTCTCCTTGAACAGGTACTCGGCCCGCTCGTAGGACAGGCGCCGGCGGCCGGTGTCCGGGCAGAGATCCGCCGGCGCGGGTGTCCGGGCCGGGCCGGGCCGCCGGTCGGAGAGGAAGACCGGGCCCCGCGTCCGGCCGGCCAGCAGCGGGGGCAGGAGCCGGGCGGTCCGGGAACGCCAGCTCACCCACCCGCGGCCCGTACGGGCCCTGCGATCGTCCAGGTCCAGATCCTCGATGTCGAGCGACAGGACGGCCTTCACCCCGGCGGCCGACTCGTGCAGGAGGCACCACAACGCCCGTTCGCGCAACGGCAGGTCACTGCGGCTCCAGAGCGCGTCGAGCTGCGCGGAGGCCAGGGGCCGGGAGCGCGCAGGGGCCTCGGCGCGGCGCTCCAGCCCCGCCGCGAGACCGTCCAGCGACGCCCAGGCGCCGAACGACCGGACGGCCGAGCGGTGCCGGTTCCAGGTACGGGCCGCGGCCCCTCCCCAGGAGGTCGCGAACGCCTGCGACACCTGGTCGGCCGTCAGCGCGGCCAGCGGCATCTGCTCGCCGAGGGCGCGGCACAGCCGCCGGAGGGTCTGCCCGTACGAGCGGAGCGTCGCCGCGTCCAGATCGTCACGGCTCAGGAACTCCCGCGCGGCCTGCGCGAGCGTCGGAAGCGGCGGGACACCGGTGACCGCGATCGCCTCCGCACGCCGGTGCAGGAAGGCACGCTCGGCGGCGTTGCCGGTGAGCGACGCGGCCCGGTGGAACTCCAGCCTCGCTTCCCCGGTCCGGCCCAGACGGAGCAGCAGATCTCCCCTGACGCTGGGCAGGAGGTGGTAGTCGCGCAGGGCCGGATCGGTGACCAGCGAGTCGACCAGGTCGAGGCCCGCCTGCGGTCCGTACGCCCTCCCGAGCGCCACCGCCCGGTTGAGCTGGACGACCGGCGTCGGAACGAGCCGCGCCAGCGCCTCGTACAGGCCCGCGATCTGCGCCCAGTCGGTTTCCTCGGCGGTACGCGCCTGGGCGTGGCACACGGCGATCGCCGCCTGCAGCAGATACGGCCCGGGCGTGCCACCGATCTCCCGGGCCCGCAGCATCGCGGTGAAGCCGCGGCGGATGAGCAGCTGGTCCCAACGGCCCCGGTTCTGCTCGTGCAGCTGGACGGGCTCGCCGGACGGGCCGGTGCGCGCGGCCGAGCGTGAGGCCTGGATCTCCATCAGCGCGACCAGCGCGTGCACCTCGGCCTCCCGGGGCGCCGACTCGGCCAGCAGCCGCCCCAGCCGCAGTGCTTCGAGACAGAGACCGGGCCGCATCAGATCGTCGCCGGAGGTCGCCGAGTACCCCTCGTTGAAGATCAGGTAGATGACCTCCAGCACGGACGAGAGGCGCCCGGCCAGCTCCGTGCCGTCCGGCAGGTCGAACGGCACGCGCTGCTCGGCCAGGGTCCGCTTCGCGGCGGCGATACGCTGGGTGATCGCCGTCCCGGTGACCAGGAAGGCCCGTGCGATCTCCTCGGCCGTCAGACCGCCGAGCAGCCGCAGCGTCAGTGCGGCGCGCGCCTCGGTCGGCAGCACGGGATGACAGGAGATGAGCATCAGCCGCAGGACGTCGTCCTGTTCGGGGTCGTGCTGCTGCTCCAGCTGCTGGGCGAGCTGCTCCTGCTTGCGCGTCAGCCGCTCGGAGCGCCGGATGTGGTCGACGGCCCTTCGTTTCGCGGTGGTCGTCAGCCATGCGGCCGGGTTGTCCGGGACGCCCGAGCCGGGCCACTGTTCGAGAGCGGCGACGAGCGCGTCCTGAGCCAGTTCCTCGGCGAGCCCGACGTCACGGACCATCCGTGCGAGTCCGGCGACGATCTTGGCCGATTCGAGCTTCCAGACCGCGTCGACGGTGCGATGGACATCGGGCACGGACACAGGCCCGATGACAGCACGTGCCCCGGCTCGCTCGCAAGCCGGGGCACGCCTCCCTCGCCGTCGCGCTGCGGCCGACGGCTCAGGGGCCGAAGACCTGCTGGATCACGCTCTCGCCGTCCCCGACGATCCTGCGGAAGCGCCGGGCCAGCTCGATCGCCTCCTCCTTGGACCGGACCTCGATCAGCGCGAAGCCGGCCACGGCCTCCTTGGCCTCGGCGAACGGCCCGTCCGTCACCGTGATCTCGTCGCCGGCGGAGCTGATCAGAATGCCTCCCGGCTCCAGACCGCCGGTGGCCAGCAGCGAACCCGCGGCCGTCAGCTCCTCGATGAACCGGCCCATCTCGGCGTACAGCTTCTCGTCGGGAGCGGTGTCGGAAGGCCTGGTCGTCATCAGGTAGCGCATGGGTTCCTCTTTCGTCGGGCCGGGCCGTGAAGTGCGGTGGCCGCTTTCTGTCCACACGTCGAACGAGCCCATGTGACAGGGAATCGCAGCGTTCCCTGTCACATCGCTCCTTCGACGTGTGGACAGGAACCGAACACGACGAGCCCGGAGGCACCCGCCATGACCACCACCGACCACCGCGTCCCCACCACGCCCACCGCGACCGGCACGCCCATGACGACCGGAACGACCGCCGCGACCGGCGCTCCGGCCCGGGGCACCACCCGCCGCCTGCTCGCCTGTGCGGCGGTGGCGTCTCCGCTGTGGGCGGTCGTCGCCCTGACCCAGGCCGCCACCCGGGACGGCTTCGACATCACCCGCCACCCCCTGAGCGCACTGAGCAACGGCTCCCTCGGCTGGCTCCAGATCGCCAACTTCCTCGCCGTCGGAGCCCTGCTCGCCCTCGGGGCGACCGGCCTGCGCCGGGCCCTGCACGGCACCCCCGGAAGCACCTGGGCGCCGCGGCTGGTACGGGTCGCCGGCATCGGCATGATCGCGGCGGGCGTGTTCGTCATGGACCCGGCCGACGGCTTCCCGGTGGGCACCCCCTACGGAATGCCCGCCGTCCTCACCTGGCACAGCTACGCCCACTTCGCCGCCGGTTCGGTCACCTTCCTCTCGATGATCGCCGCGTGCTACGTCCTGGCCCGTCACTTCAGCCGCGCCGGCGACCGCGGGTACGCCGTCCTGGCCCGCGTCGGCGGCACCGCCCTCCTGCTCGGCAACGGCTGGTCGATGAGCGGAGGCGAGGCGGGCACGCTGACCCTGGCCGTGGGCGTCATGGCCGCGATGTTCTCGATCTCCCTGATCGCCGCCCACTACCGCCGCAGCCGCTGAGCCCTCCGGGACACGGATGCGGCAGGGCCGCCCACGAGGGCGGCCTTCCCGCATGCCCGCACGACCCCACCAACCAGGCGCCGATTTCCGCATCCTGTATGCGGATTCAGCATGCCGAATGTTAGGTTCGTATCCGTGATGGGTGTCGAGGAGATCCTGAGGCTCACGGTTGCCGCGCTGATGGCACGGACCGGTGAGCGCCAGAACGACCTGGCCGTGCGGATCGGACAGTCGCAGGCACAGGTGTCGCGGAAACAGTCGGGCCGCCAGCACTGGTCGCTGGAGGACGTCGACCTCCTCGCGGCGCACTACCGACTGCACGCGCTCGACCTGCTCGCCGGACCCACGCACGCGGTGGGCGTCCTGCACGGCTCGGTCCCCAGTCTTCAGCGGACCGGCACGCAGCCGTTCACCCACCCCACCGGGATCCAGCCTCCCGCCACCCCCACCGCGCCTGCCGCTCCCGCCGTCGAGCAGTCCTCCGTACCGCCCGTACAGCCGCCCGCCGTCCCCGTGCAGGCGCCCGGGCCCGCCGTCCCTGCCCAGCTGCCCGAGCCCTCCGGCCCGGCCTCTGCGCCAGTCGCCGCGGATCCGCAGGCGACGGCGGGGCCGTGTGTGCTGTGCGGACAGCCGGCCCAGATCGAACTCGACGGATTCCCCCAGCACTTGAGTGCCGAGGAGTGCGCGGACGCCGTGGCCGCGGCAAGCGCACCACCGACCGTGCCCGCCGCACCTCCCGCGCCCGGCCCGGAGGCCGCTGAGGCGCCCGGGGCCCCGGAGAGGCCGGCAACGCCGGACGTACCGCGGCGGAGCGCGCCCGGGTACGCCTCCGGGACGCTCGTGGAGCAGATCGCCGACCGGGCGCGCGAGGTCCTGGCCGGGTCCGGCGGCGACGTCGACGCCGCGCAGGCCGCGCTGATCAAGTCGGCCATTCCGGATGTGATGGCACTGTTCAAGGCTTCCCGCGTGGGCGGCCGGTACGAGCATTCGGAATTCCCGCCGACGCAGGAAATTCTGCGGAAGAAGTCCCAGAAGGGCGCGGACGAGATCTGGGAGGGCCGCCCGAAATGGCGAAACCCGGAGATTTTCGCGGCGGCGAAACGCGGCGAGCGCATCGAGGTCACCGCCCTGGACATGAACGCCGCCTACCTCTCCGCGCTCAAGTGCTGGCTGCCGATCGGTCAGCTGCGTGAGGACACCGGCGGTGTCCACGACCCGAAGAGGGCCGGCGTCCACCTCGTCACCCCGGCCGGCTGGGACCACGCCGACCTCCCCAACCCGTTGGGCAACCGCATGGAGCCCGGGGAGTTGTGGGTGAGCGAGTCCACCCTCCGCCTCCTGCTCGACTGCGCCCGCCAGGGCCTCGCGGACGCCCCGGTGATCCACCGCTCGCTGGTCTCCGGCGCCTCCGAGGCCCTGCTGGAAAAGCTCCGCCGCGCCCTGGCCGAGACGCGCAAGAACGCTCTCGCGGAAGGCGACGAGCTGGCCGTGTCCTACGTAAAGGCGATGTATTCTAAATTCGTGTCGACGATCGGCGAGTCGAGTGCGAACCGGGAAATCCGCCGCCCGGACTGGATGCACATCATCCGGGCGAAGGCGTTCGCGAATCTGTGGATGAAGGCCAACAAGGCGCACAGGGCCGGACTTCGGATCGTCGAAATCTCCGGGACCGACGAGCTCCATGTGGCCGGTGACTGGCGGTCCGTGTTCCCGGAGGGCCGGGACCTGAGCCAGGTCAAGGAGAAGACCACCTACATCCTGGGGGGTAGGAGCTGATGGCGGGTTCGCCGGACCTGTGGACCCGCTGGGGAGACATCGGGAAGTTCAGCGCCCGCGGGGTGAAGGGCGGCCAGGCCCTGATCGTGGAGCTGAACCGGATCGTCTACTCCTCCGGCATCGCCTCGCCCATCACCTCCAGGCGCGGACTCGCCGCCCGCCTGCGCTACCTCGACAGCGCCGCCGGCCGTACGGCCCTGGCCCAACAGGGCGTCTCCGCACGCACGATCCGCTCCTGGATGCGGGACAAGGGCAGGATCACCCCGACACCCGGGAACCGTGAACGCGTCGACAACGCCTACTGGTCGCGCCGGCGCGAGAACCTGATCCGCTCGGGCTGGCTCAAGCGGCACCTCGACAACGACGGCCGGGGCCGCCGGATGGAGATCTACCCCGTCGACCAGACCCAGGTCCCGGCCGAGCGCTCCCGCCCCACCCTCAACCAGCGGTCCATCACCGTCCGCTACATCTGGGCCGATCTCATCGACGCCTGGGCAGTCCGGAACGAGGCCCTCGTGGACGAGATCTGGGACGACGTCATCAGCGACCTCGACTCCGACTACAACGCCTACGCCTACGTCTCCTCCGTCGGCATCGGCGCCTGACCCCCCGCCCGCACCCGCCAACGGGCGGGGCAGGGCTGTGCAGCGCCTCGCGTGACCGGACTGCCCGTCATGTACGGGCGGGACGCCCACGTCAGAACCAGAACACCGCCCCGGTGTCGCGTACGGCCTCGCAGTTGTTGGGGTAGGTCCTGCTCCAGTCGACGGTGCGGTCCTCGTAGGTGCCGCGGGCGGTCAGGGTCACGGGGGCGTACTCGGCGGTGCAGAAGCCCTGGGGCTCGCCGCGCAGAGCGTCGAAGTCGCCGTCGGCGGCGGCCAGGGCCTCACAGGCGTCCTCCCGGTACGGGTGCCCCACCCCGGCCTGCCCGGCGCAGCCGAGCCACACCGCGTCGACCTTCTCGGTCCCGCCCTGCGTGCGAGCGGCCGTGAGCAGGATGCGTGCGTCCCCGGTCCGCGCGGGGGCAGGGGACGCGGCGGCGGTGCCGGCGAGCCCGGAGGCGAGGAGCACGACGGCGGCGAAGGCGGTGATCTTCTTCATGCCCGGACCAACGCGCCCACCCGCCAAGGGTCACTGCGCCGCGCGAGACGTCGCTCCGCAGGGGCACGCCGTCCACAGATCGGATCTTCGCCGAAATCGAGCCTGCTCGATGCGGTCACTTCATGGTTGGCCATACCGGATTGCCGGGGCCTTGCGGTCAGTCCTGCGCATCCTGGAGGCGGGTGACCTGCTCTGCGATGAGCGCAGGCGGGAACTCACGAACGTCGTGACCTGCGATCGACAGCTTCGTGAAACTCACCACGGTGCTCCCGGCCCGGACCACCGTCCACTCGGTCACGTGTGCGCCGAGCTTCACCGGGGCGGTGATCTCGAACCGCACTGCCTCATCACCGAATCGCGGGGCAGGGCGCACGGCGACCGTTGCCTTGTAGAGGCCGGCTGGACCTTGCCGCTCGAAGTAGCGGCAGGTCTTCAGGTCCTCGCGCACCTTCGCGAATGCTTCCTCGGCGCCGGAGCCCTGGTACGAAGTGAGCACGGAGGCTCCGCCGTATACGTCGCCCTTCGAGTTGAACTGCTGAATGGCCGCGGCTGGTCCTGGTGTCTGCCGGCCCTCTGCGGCATCAAGCATCTGGCGGCATGCGGGCGGTCCAGCCGTGTACCGGATGTTCGTGTCGTCCGGTGCGGGTCGGAAGCCGGAGGCAGCTGGAGGCAGTCAGCACAGCGGAGACTGCCAGCACAAGGAACACCACAGAACGACGGAAGGAGCGTATGTGCATGCACGGGCCTCTGAGCGATATGAATGATCAAAGGGGCAGTATCTGCCGCGCCCGCCGTGGCAGCACTGCTCCTCGAAAAGCTCGGTGACCACCACACATCCTGGGACCGCTTCCGCACCAGCGCCCTCCGGCTGACACCCAGCACCCCCAAGACACTGGGAGCCCTGATCCAGGAGGCCGCCGCCCCCACGCCCTGACAAAGCCTGACCAGAGCCGGCAGACACCAGAAACACAGCCCCCTCACACCCCCCGCCACCGCCACGGAACCCGCGCGAAAACCCGTTGGCGGCCCACAGCGAGCGCTGCTACGTTTCCGGAGACCGTGCGAGAGAACGAGGAGGTGGTACCCGTGAACACAGTCTTCACCTGGGTGCTCCCCTCCGGGGTCACGGTCGGGCGATAGGTCGTCCGGGAGCGCCGTTCAAGAGCCCTCCCGAAAGGCACGACCTTGCACTTCACCTCTGAACAGCGTCTCGACGACGGCGTCCTCGAACGCGAATTCACCCTCGGCGAGATCCCCGGCACCCTGTGGACGCCCGAGTCCGCCGCACCCGCCCCACTGATCCTGATGGCCCACAACAACGGCCTGCCCAAGGCGGCGTCCCGGCTGGTCGCCCGCGCCCGGCACTCCGCGGCGCACGGCTACGCGGTGGCCACCATCGACGCCGCCGGATGCGGTGACCGGCCCCGTTCCGCCGCCGAGGAACAGGCCCGCGCCGAACTCCGCCGGGCGATGCAGGCCGGCGAGCCGGTCGACGAGATCTTCGAGTCGTTCATCGGCCCGCTGGTCGAGAACGCGGTCCCGGAATGGCGGACCACCCTGGACGCCCTCCTCGAACTGCCCGAGATCGGCGGCCCGGTCGGGTACTCGGGGTGGACCGCCGTCGGCATCCGGCTGGCCGCGGTCGAACCGCGCATCGCGGCCGCCGGCTTCTTCGCCGGGGGATACGTTCCCCACGCCCAGCGCGAGGAGGCCCGCCAGGTCACCGTCCCGCTGCTGTTCCTGCTGCAGTGGGACGACGAAGGAAACCCCCGCCGACGGGCCCTGGACCTGTTCGACGCCTTCGGCAGCAAGGAGAAGACGCTGCACGCCAATCTGGGCGGTCACACCGGCACCCCGTGGTTCGAGGTGGAGGACGGGAACCGGTTCTACGACCGGCACCTGAGGTGAGGCCGGGCGGTCGGGCCTCCAGCAGACGGTAGGCGACACGGGCCGGGACACTCCTCGCCGAGGACAGCTCCCGGCTCACCCCACCGCGGGCCCCCTGCCGACTCGGCAGAGGGCCCGCGGTGCCCGAGAGGGCCGAGCCTCAGGGCTATGAGCGGGAGATCCCCTCCCGTCAGAGGATCAGTCGCGATGTCGGCCCAACTCCCTTGCGGCGGAGTTGGGTTGATGAAGAACTTCGCGTCCCCCGGGTGCTGTAGGTTCCTGCCATGGCCACGAGTAAAGGGATCGAGAACCCGGAGTCGCGCTTCTCCGTGGTGCTGGAGGGTGCCGCAAGGCTTCCGGGCGTGCGTATCAGCAGGGAGGCGTACCTCCGGCAGGCACTGGCGCGCTATTGCTCCGAGGATGAAATCCGCCGAGCGATCGAAGAGACCCCCGCGGCGGCGGGTATTTCCCTCGAGGTTCTGGACAGGGCGGCCAACGACTCCATCCGCTACGAGACAGCCAAGGTCAGCGCTCTCTCCGCGGCTGCCGGGATACCTGGCCTGCTTTTCCTTCCCGCCACTGTGCCCGGCGACATGGTCCAGTACTTCGGCCACATGCTGCGCATCGCGCAGAAATTGGCGTACCTCTACAGCTGGCCCGATCTGTTCTCCGGCGACAGCGATGACATGGACGACGCGACCAAGGGAGTGCTCACGCTCTTCGTCGGCGTGATGTTCGGCACCCAATCAGCGAACGCCGCCGTGGGCAAGGTCGCGGGGATGATGTCGAAGCAGGTCGCCAAGAAGCTGCCGCAGAAGGCACTCACCCAGGGCGTCATCTACCCGGTGGTGAAGAAAGTCGCGAGCTACCTCGGCGTCCAGATGACAAAGCAGACCTTCGCGAAGACCGTCTCGAAGGCGATCCCTGTCGTCGGCGCCGTCATTTCCGGCGGGCTCACTCTCGCGACGTACCTCCCTATGGCCAAGAAACTGAAGACGCACCTCGCCAGCCTGGAGCTGACGAAGCCGGCGCACCGAGTCGTGCACGTGGACGTCGTAAAAGACGAGGAGTTCCTCGCCCCAGAGCACGCCGAGTAGCAGGAGACGCACGACACGGCCATCGAGCTGGTGTCTGTCGCCGATGGGGCGGCCTCGGCGGGATGACCGGCGAGCATCGGGCGAGAAGTTCCGTCCGTGCGACGGCACCGGATCCGCGCCCGGACGCCGGGCACCGGCCCGGCGGGGGAGCCCCGCCGGACCGGCGCCCGGTGCGGGTGACATCAGCAGGCGGAGACCCACAGGTGGGACCCGACGCGGTCGTTGACGAGCTCGCCCTGGCCGTGACCGGGGCTGAAGAACTTCAGGCCCGACGCACCGAGGTCGGGAATGGAGTGCCCCTGGTGGAGGCAGACCCACGAGCCGTTCCAGTCGGTGTCGCGGTAGAGCTTCACGTCCTCGGCGACGCCGGGGTAGCCGTTGTTCCAGACGTCCGAGACCTTGTCGCGGCAGCCCGCCCAGTTGGCGTTCTCCCGGTTCCACCGGCAGTGGAAGCCACCCGCGTGGGGGTGCTCCCAGGCGTACAGGAAGCCGTCCGGCCCGGGAACCGCCGCAGGGGCGACGGCGGCCGGTGCCGCGACGGCCACGGGTGCGGCGGCCACAGGCGTGACGGCCACAGGCGTGACGGCCTCGGACACGGCGCCGCGGGCGTCGGCGACCGGGGCGGTCAGCAGGGTGAGGACTCCGGCGGTGAGTGCCGCCGTGAGGACGCGGGTGATGCGCATGGTGTGTCTCCTTCTCAGATGGGATGGATGGGGAGGGGATGGGTGGGTGGGGTGATGGCCGGACCGCCCTTCGCGGCGCGGCCGTCGGGCCACCGCGTGCGCGGGGCACGCGGCGGAGCAAGAGGGGCCGGCGGGTCAGGCCCGCGGGCTGTCGCCGAGAATCCGGCGGGCACGGGGCAGCGCGGCGGCCCTCAGCCGGTCCCGCGTCTCGACGTCCGCGCGGTACTCCTCGGCGAGGAGCCCGCCGTGATGGACGTCGAGACGCCGGGCCGTGCGGGACAGCGCCGACTCCCCGGCGCACCGCGCCTCCGCCAGGGCGAGGCCGATCTCACGGTCCTTGGGAAGAGGACGTACGGGGGAGAGCGCGGCGGCCCGGGCGGCCGCCGGCGTGGCGAACGCGTGCCCGGCACGCCCCATGCACCGCCGCCACACGCCGAGGCTCTTCCGGTAGCCGGTATCGGCCACGACCCGGCTGCGCAGGAGCTGTTCCAGGGCGCCCAGACGGGTCGAGGAGCGGAACCAGGCGGCGATGTCTCCGTAGAGTCGCCGCTGGGCGTCCGCGACACAGCCGCGATCGCTGCGGCGCACGGTTCCCCCGCCGGGGAGGCGTACGGTCAGCCCGTCCGGGGAGGGGCCGTTGGCGGTGACCAGCGCGGTGGCCCTGCGGTCCGCCGGCAGAGCGGCGAAGTAGGCGCGGTTGGGGTCATTCCTCGCGAGGGCCTCCCGCTGCCGGCGCAGCTCGGCGCCGTAGCCGTGCCGTCGGGCCCAGGCCGCGTCGTCGACGACGTACGGGAAGAGTGTGGACTCCGGCTCGCCGGCGAGCGGGAACACGCGGTACGTGAACCCGTGCCGGCCCATGCAGTCGCGCAGCAGCCGTTGCTCGGCGTCGTGCAGGAGCCGGTCGTCCGCGGTGGCCGCCACCGTACCGATGGGGCGCACCGGGGGCGGCCGTTCGCCCGCCGACGGCCCGTCGGGGCCCGACGGCACGGTGGCGGAGAGCGCGATCGTGGCGCAGGTGACAGCCACGGCGGCGGCGAGGAGGGGGAAGCGGCGGGCACGGCTGTTCCGGGGCATGGGGGATCTCCTGCGGTGGTCGGGGGATGCGGTACGGCGACGGCGACGGCGACGGTGACGGTGACGGTGACGGTCCGTCGGCGTGGTGGCGGCCGTGGGGCGCGGCGTTCTGCGGATTCGCCGTGGCGGCGCGGGGCGCACCGGAGGGTCGGGACGTCGGGCGGAGGCGCTGCCGTCGAGCGGTGCGGCGGCCGGACAACCGAAGTCTGTGCCGGGCGGCGAGCGGGCCGCAAGCGTGTCCCGGCTGCTTCGGCGAAGTCGGGATTCCCCCCTCTCTGACCTGCGGGGACACCCCTGTCCCGGGACACGTACGAGCCCGGGACAGGGACTGCCGGCGGGTGGTGCGGCCATCGCGTTGCGGCGCCGGACGCGGCCTCCCCGGTCGTCCCGCCCGCCGCGCAACGCGACAGCGGCCGTGTCGTTCTCGTGGTGTGCCCTACGTGTCCAGAACGTGGGGAGGGAGCGTCGCCGATCGCGTCGTCCGCGAGCGTGCGGCGACCGTGAGCGTGCGGCGACCGGAACGGAAGGAGCCGCCGTGCACCACCGGACCAAACCAGGGGACGGACTCGCCCGCCGGGCGGGCGCGGGGCGCCGCCGGGCCCTCGGGGCGACCGGCCGGAGGACCGCCTTCCCCCGCCGGGGCTTCCCGCGCCGGGGCTTCGCCGCAGCACTGGCGGCCCTGGCCGCCCTGGGCGCGGCCGCCTGTCTTGCCACGTTCCCCGCCGGAGCCACGACACCCGATTCGGTCCGGCCCCCGGCAGTGCTACCCGATGAGGTCCGGCCCCCGGCAGCGCTGCCGGAGCCGACCCGGGCCCGCGAAGCGGCACCCGAGCCCGCCCGGGTCGGCGGCACCGTGACCTCCCCGACGGCACCTGACCCCGCCGGGGCCGGCGCCGCCGCGTCCTCCCCGACCACACCCGTCCTCGACCAGGAGTTCGCCGACCCGGACGTCGTGGCGGTCGGCGGGGTCTTCCACGCCTACGCCACCAACGTCCACGGCCGCAACGTCCAGCACGCCACCTCCACCGACCTGGTCCACTGGACAGTCGACACGCAGGACGTCCTGCCGGTGCCGGGCGACTGGGTCAGGCCCGATCCTCCGTACGACGTCTGGGCCCCGGAGGTCTTCGACAACGGCAACGGATTCACACTCCAGTACACGGCGCGCGACCGCGTCGGCGGGCGCCAGTGCATCGGTGCCGCCCTGGCGTCCTCGCCCGACGGCCCCTTCCGTCCAGCCGGCGGCGGCGCCCTGGTCTGCCCGACGGAGGCGGGCGGCGCGATCGACGCGTCGAGCTACACCGAGAACGGCACCCGCCACCTGCTCTGGAAGAGCGACGGGAACTGCTGCCGACTGGACACCTGGCTCCACATCCAGCCCGTCTCCTGGGACGGCACCCGCGTCACGGGGGAACCGGTCCGGCTCCTGAAGCAGGACCGCGTTTGGGAGGGCGGCCTCGTCGAGGCGCCCACGCTCGTCAAGCGGGACGGCCGCTACGTCCTCCTGTACTCGGCCGGCGACTACCGCACCGCCGCGTACGCGACGGGCTGGGCGATCGCCGACACCCTCACCGGCCCCTACGTGAAGGGGGACGAGCCCCTCCTGACCACGAAGTCCTTCTCGGGGGCGATCGGCGGACCGGGCGGCCAGGACGTGGTGACCGGCCCCGGCGGCCGGGACCGGATCCTCTTCCACGGCCGGGGCGCCGACCCCTCACGGCGCGCGCTGTACGTGGCGGACCTCGGCTTCGCCGACGGCCGCCCGGTCGTCCGGGGCAGCAAGACGCTCCACGAGGCGGAGCTCGCCCGGGTGCACCGGGCGACGGTCCGCGAGGCGAAGGACGCCTGGGGCGACCGGGCCGTCGGGCACATCGACGAACCCGACAGTTCCGTGGAGTTCCGGGTCTACGCGGCCTCCACGGGACCCCACACCCTGACCGTCCGCTACGGCAACGGCTCACTGGACGCGACCGGCGCGCCGGCCACCGCGACGCACGGCCTGACGGTCAACGGCGCGGCCGCGGGCGTCGTCGACTACCCGTACACGGGCTGGGACGCGTGGCAGCCGCGCGAGGTCCCGGTGGAGCTGCGCCAGGGGTGGAACACGCTCCGCCTTTCGAAGGGGGACCGCTCCACGGAGCTGGACGCCGTCCAGGTGGCGTAGCACCGCCACATCGTCTCCACTCAGGCCCACTTCTGCCGTACGGTCCGGTCGCAGGACAGCACCCGCAGACCTTCCGGGCTGTCGTCCAGACAGCGCCGGGTCGCGGTGCTGCGGACCTCGGACGCCGAGTCGCTCCCGGCGCTGACGGTCCACCGCTGGGAGGCGGCCGGGCCGCAGGGCACGGTGCGCAGGCCGTCGGCGCCGTGCTCCAGGCACTCGCCGGTCGCGTGGTTCCGCAGCTGCGTGCCGCCCTCCGCCGTGGTGCGGACGGTCCAGCGCTGGTACGACATGCCGTTGCACGCGAAGGAACGAGTGCCCTTGTCGAGACTGTCGTCGAGACAGGCCCCCGTCGCGCGGCTCACGAAGATCCTGTCGTGCTCCCGCGCGGCGGACGCGCCGTGCGCGACGGGCGGCGCGTCGTCACCGGATGCCGGGGCGGGAGGCCGGACGAGTACCGCGCTCCCGGCGCCGAGCACCAGCCCGAGCACGGCCCCGGCCAGAGCCCAGGCGGTACGCCCGCTCCGGAGGGAGAGCCGATGCCTCGGGACACCCCCGGGCGGGGAGCCGTCGGCCGGATCGCCGCCGGCCACGGGCGACAGCGGCCCCGAGTCCCGCTGACCGGCCAAACCGGCCTGACCGGCCAAACCAGCCTGACTGTGCAGAGCAGCCAGACCGCTCAGACCGGCCTGGCCGGCCTGACCGCTCTGACCGGCCTGCACTGGTCTGCGCTGGCTCCGGTCGGCCGCCTCCCACAGATGACGGAAGTCGGCCGGGTCGCCGTCGAGCGCCCTGCACAGGTCGTACACGGTGGACCACGGAGGGACAGTGGTGCCGCAGAAGTACCGCGACAGCGACGAATCGCTGATGCGCACACTCTCCTCGAGGGCGCGGAGCGTGCGACCGGAACGCCGCTGGAGGTCGCGCAGCGCCCCGCCCAGCACCCGGGCCGGTTCCACGTCGTCAGGCCGTTCCGCAGCCATGATGGCGTCCTTCTGTTCGGGGCCGCACACGAGGATGCGGTCAACCGGCCGCGCAGGCGGGGAACATGCTGTTTCAGCAGTTCAGAACCGTAGGATGCGGCCGATCTTGGTGGCAACCGGATCCACTCTCCCGGGGGAGCACGGTGGCCGCGGTTGACGCGTCGCCGGGTTCTGTCCGCAGGCCCCGGATCACCGGTCCCGCGGCTGAGCGGGCCCTGCCGGGAGCGGTGTGGTCATGGGTGGTGCCGTGAGTGACGTAGTGTGGTGTCTACCGACGCGGGGTGGAGCAGCTCGGTAGCTCGCTGGGCTCATAACCCAGAGGTCGCAGGTTCAAATCCTGTCCCCGCTACTGAAAACCGTATGAGGCCCGGATCCTGTGGATCCGGGCCTCATACGTGCACCCGCACGGCGGCCCGGCGGTCCTGTGCGAGGACCGCGCGGATCGACGCCGGCTGCTCGTCCCGGTTCGACTCGATGCCGGAGAAGACCGGGCGGCGGCAGCCTGGCTCAGACCGTTCAGACCGCGACCGAGAGCAGGTCGACCACGAAGACGAGCGTCGAACCGGCCGGGATCAACGGCGAGGGCGACTGGTTGCCGTAGCCGAGGCGCGGGGGAACGACGATCTCGCGCCGACCGCCGACCTTCATCCCCCTGATCCCCCGGTCCCAGCCCTTGATGACCCTGCCGCCGCCCACGGCGAACTTGAACGGCTGATCCCGGTCCCAGGAGGCGTCGAACTCCTTCCCGGACTCGAAGGTGACTCCGACGTAGTGAACCTGGACAACCCTGCCCGGCTTCGCCTCGGCGCCGTCCCCGACGACGAGGTCCCGGATCGTCAGCTCGGTGGGAGCCTCACCTTCCGGACGGTCGATCTCGGGCTTCGTCAGTTCACCCATTGCAGCCTCATCACTCTCCGCCGGAAGCCCTCGTACGGACCAGCCGGGCGCATGGTCGCTCCACGCGGCAGATGATCACGCTACCGAGAATGCCGGTTCCCGAGCGGACGTCGTGCCGCCCGCGAACCGTGTGGCACGCCACAGGGCGGCGGCGAACCCGCCGATCGGAAAGTTCCGCCCCGCCGTCTCCAGGTCCTGAAGCACCCGCCGAGGCGAGCGTCGTTAATCGGTCGTACTGAACGACCGGTCGGTAAATCTGACGCGTCCTTACGCAGGCCGGCAGCTGCCGAGGGGCTGGAGCGGGCGGGTAAGGGACCGCCGCGAAGCGCTCCGGCACCGGGGCTGACCTGCTGAACATTCATTCGATCACCGGCATGTGGGTGCGGGTGTCCGGATAGTGACCGCGAAGGTGCGGTTGCTCTACGTGTCAGACACACTCCGAAGCGCCAACAGGGTGGCGATCCAAAGGTAGATGCCCCCTCAACTCTTTGAATCGAAAGTGAGTCCCCGTCATGCTTCGTCGTTTCGCCGCGATCTCCGCGTCCGCTCTCCTCTGTCTCGCCGGCACCGCCGGTATCGCGGAAGCCAAGACCGACAGCCTGTACGCGCCCTCCGCCGTCGTACTGAGCATCAGCAAGGGCGCCGACGCGAGCTCGGCCACCGTCCTGCGCGCGGTCACGCTCAGCTGCGCGCCGACCGCCGCCGGAACGCACCCCGCCCCCGAGGCCGCCTGCGCCGAACTCAAGGCCACGTCCCAGGACGGCGCCTTCACGGGGCTGCTGGCCTCCCCGGACCCCGACCGCATGTGCCCGCAGCACTTCGACCCCGTCACCG
Source organism: Streptomyces sp. NPDC017246 (assembly GCF_044331325.1). NCBI lineage: Bacteria > Bacillati > Actinomycetota > Actinomycetes > Kitasatosporales > Streptomycetaceae > Streptomyces > Streptomyces sp. NPDC017246. The sequence continues at coordinate 80,182 of NZ_JBIRMW010000021.1, forward strand.
TCACCGTGGACGGCGTGTGGGAGGGCTCCCGCACCTCCTGGCAGTACACCTTCGCCAACACCTGCGCCATGGGCGTCACCCTGAACGAAGGCGCCGCCTTCGCATTCTGACCAGCCCTCAGGCAGGCTGCGCGGGACCGCCGACGACGCCCCGGTCGAAAGCCGAGCCGACGTCGTCGTACGAAAAGCGGGCCGCACTCAAAGGGGCGAACGCGACCCGCGGTTCCACACCGCAGGCGCGCGGCCCTGCCCGGCGTCGGCCCCGGGAGAACGCCGGGACAGACCGGGCCTGCTCCGTGCACGCGCGAGGAGGTCCCGCCTCGCCAGGACCCGGGCGCGGACCGAAACGCCCGGCAAGGCCGACCGGCCACCGCGGACTCCGGGCCGACAACCCGCCCCGCCCGGGCGACGGGCCGTCGGCCCGAAACGCTCCAATAGGCTGCGCCGGCCATGGACGCGCATGCCGAACCCGAGCAGACCCGCCACGACCGGATCGCCGTCGGCCCGCCGATCCGGCAGCTCTTCCGGGGCGTCGTCGCCGACCGCCTGCCGACCCCCAGGCCGCCGGTCGGGCTCCACCTGTACCGGCCCGGAGCGGGCATATTCTCGTGCGCGATGCTGGGCCGGGTCTCACACTGCGGACATGGACGAAACCACCGGCCCCGCAGCCGTCGCACCCGCAGAGCAGTCGGGTGAGTTACTGGGACATCCGCCCGACGCCCGGCTGCTGATCGTCAACTGTGACGACTTCGGCATGTATCCAGCGACCAACGCCGCGGTGATCGAGTCGATCGAGGACGGCATCGCCACCTCGTGCAGCCTGATGGTCCCGTGTCCCGCGGCGCCGCAGGCCGTGCAACTGCTGCGCCGACGGCCGCAGATCCCGTTCGGGGTCCACCTCACCCTGGTGTGCGAGATGCCCGACATCCGATGGGGTCCGACGGCCGCGAAGGAGCGAGTCCCCTCGCTGCTGGACCCCGCGGGTGAGCTGTTCCCTCCGACGCCCGCCGGACGGGCGGCCCTCCTCGGCCAGGCTCGGCTCGACGAGGTCGAACGTGATTTCCGCGCCCAGATCGATGCCGTCGCCGATGCCGGACTCACGCCGACACACCTGGACTTCCACTGCCTGGCCGACGGCGGCCGCGACGACATCCTCGACCTGACCGCAGTGCTGGCAGCCGAGTACGGCCTCGCGGTCCGCGTCTGGCTCGAACCCGGGCTCCGGGAGATGCGCCGGCGCGGGCTGCCGGTCACCGACAACGACTTCCTGGACAGCTTCTCCCTCGAGACCACAGGAAAGGCGGCCCGGTACGTCCAGATGCTCCGCGACCTGCCTGCCGGGCTCAATGAGTGGGCCGTGCATCCAGGTCTGGGAAACGAGGAGGCGCAGGCCGTCGACGGTGGCTGGCGCGTGCGTCGGACGGACTACGAGTTCCTGACATCGCCGCAGGCCCGTGAGGTTCTGCAGCAGGAGGACATCGCCGTGATCGACTACCGGACGATCCAACGGGTCTGGGCCCAGAACGCCGCCCCTCGGTGAGCCGATCCGATCCATTCGCTCTGATTCGATCCGGCCCGTTGCTGCCTGTCCCGGGCGACGGGCCGCTGAGCGCCCCTCCGGAAGTCAGCCAGTCCGTGGACGGACAGGCATGACCGGCCGTCGGATTCGTCCCCTGCTCAGGCGCAGGAGCAGCAGTAGCAGTAGCACATCAGCGCGCCGTAACGGCCGACCTCGAAGGAGTACTCCTTGCCCGCAGGGACGTACATCCAGTCCCCGGCCGTGAGCTCGTAGCCGTTGTAGACGATCGACCCGCTCGCGATGAACCGGATGCCTGCACCGTCGTTGTGCGCGTGCGAGGACGCCTGTGCGCCCGGCTCGGCGACCGTGATGTAGAGCTGGGACTCACAGGCCATGTACACCGGAAGCTGCCACTTGCGGAATCCCGGCGGGACATTGTCGACCTCGAGGATCTTGAGCGCCTTCTCGACTCCCTCGTCCCTCGACGTGATGATGCGGTTCTCGACGTCGAGTCCGCTCTCGCGGACCGCTTCCTTGATGCGCTCCACGCCCTGCTCGAACGTGAGCCTGTTGGGATCGAAGGTCTGCTTCGCCATGGGTTTCTCCTTCTGCGCGATGGCCACGCACCGTCCGGTGCGTCTCGTCGAAGGAGTGGGTTCCCCGTCTGTTCTGGGGCCCACGGCAGCCGCGGTGGTTTCACTGCGACAGCGTCATCGAGCAAGCCGTGTGGTCCAGGCACGCGCCTCGCACAGAGGTCCTGAAGCAGCTACCTTCCGGCGCCGGTCAGACCAGTCTCACCTGACCCTCGGCGGGCACCCGGTGGCCGGTCCGCAGCTTCTGGCCGATGGTGATCCTTGTGGTGCATCGAGCGACCTCTCCTGCCGTCAGAGCGCGTCGGCGGTACGCACGCCGCAGTCGTCCGCCGGCCGGCGCATCGCCGGGGGCGCTGCGGCGGCCGCGTCGTCTCGGCGACACCCTGGTGCCGTGGGCGACGGCGTTGTCGGCCCTCGCGGCGGCAATCGGCCTGTTCTTCAGCGCCACGGTGGCATCGTCGAGCGTGGACGCGACCCGCAGGCAGTTGGACCAGGACGAGCGGCAGCAGGCCGCACGTGTCGGCTATTGGACCGAGTCGGCCGGCGAGCTCGCCGAGACGATCATCATCGTGAACCGCTCGCTGGATCCGGTGACCCACGTGGAGCTGTGGTGGTACGCGCCGGACGCGAACATCGACCCGGCCCAGCACGACATGGTCTTCATGGCCTTCGAAACCGTCCCACCCTGCACCCGAATGGTCTTCGATCACCGCGCCGTCGACGCGTTTCTCCTGAGCCGCTTCGGAATCCAGCAGGGCGGGGCCCCGCTCCGGGCGATCCAGTTCATCGACAGCGCCGGGCGGCAGTGGTCGCGCGATCCGACGGGGCTCCGGGGGGCCGAGTACGAAAGGGAGGACGGTGAGGACCTCGGTGACGCGCCCGCTCGCCGGGAGCCCGCCGAGCACTGCGACAAATGAGTGCCACCCGCTGCTTCCGGACCCGGTCGCCGCCGAACACCCCGGCATCCGCACGGTCTGGGCCGACGGCGGCAACCGCCGGCACCTCGCCGAGCACGCCGCGACCGTCCGACCGCTGGACGTCGGGCGTTTCGCGAGGGCATCCGCGCGCTGCGCGATCGGCTCCGCCCCCGACGGACGTCGTCGGGGGCGGAGCCGTACCCCAGGACGGGGAGCAGGGTTGCGCGAGAGGGAGACGCGGGTCAGAACTGGAGCGACCAGGCGTTGACGTAGCCGGTGTCGTTGACCCAGTTGTCGGTGGCGCGGAGCTTCCAGGTGCCGTCGGCGGTCTTGCCGGAGGCGTTGACCGTGAACGTGCCCTGGATGTTGTCGGCGCCGTCGGAGGAGTCGTAGTTCTTCAGCAGGAACGCGGTGCCGTCGGGGGCTACCAGCTCCACCTTGACGTCGCCGCGGAAGGTGTGGCGGATGTCCACGGTGACGGCGAGGTTCGAGGGGGCGTTGCCGGTGACTCCGGTGACCGTGACGGGCGACTCGACGGTGGCGTTGTCACGGATCTGGTAGTCGTCGGTGTTCTCGAACCGCTTGCCGGTGGGCGGCGGGGTGGTGGTGCCGGTGCCCGTGAACAGGAGCTTGTTCGGGGAGCCGGTACGGGGGTCGGTCACCTTGTCGGGAGTGGAGTCGGCGACCAGCTTGTCGCGGACCTGGGCCGGGGTCCAGGACGGGTTGGCGGAGAGCAGGAGGGCGGCCGCGCCGGCGACGTGCGGGGAGGCCATGGAGGTGCCGCTCATCGACTGGGAGGCGGTGTCGCCGGAGTTGGACGTGGAGACGATGCTGTCACCGGGGGCGAAGATGTCCAGGCAGGTGCCGTAGTTGGAGCCCTGGCCGTTGGACCAGCCGGTGGCGCGGGCGTCCTGGCTGTTGGTGGCGCCGACGGTGATGGCGGACGGCGTGGAGGACGGCGAGTAGGAACACGAGTCGGCGTTGTTGTTGCCGGCGGCGACGACCCAGGTGACTCCGGAGGCTATGGAGGCGGCCACCGCGTCGTTGACCGACTGGGTCTTGCCGCCGCCGATGCTCATGTTGGCCACGGCCGGCTTGACCGCGTTCTTGGTGACCCAGTCGATGCCCGCGAGGACGGGGGCCCAGGTGTCACCGGAGGAGCCCTGGCAGTTCAGTACACGCACGCCGATCAGCTTGACCCCCTTGGCGACGCCGTACGAGCCGCCGCCGACGGTGCCCGCGACGTGGGTGCCGTGCCCCTGGCAGTCGGAGGCGTTGGAGTCGTTGTCGATGAAGTCGTAGCCGCTGACGGCGCGGCCGCCGAAGTCGCGGTGGCTCATCCGGATGCCGGTGTCCACGATGTACGCGTTCACGTTGGAGGCGGTGGTGCCGTAGCCGTAGCTCTTGTCCAGGGGCAGGCTGCGCTGGTCGACGCGGTCCAGGCCCCAGGAGGGCGGGCTGGGCTGGGTGTCGACCGCGTACGCCACCGCGTCGGCCTCCACGCGGGCCACCGACGGTTCGCCGGCCAGTTCCAGGGCCTCGGTCTCGCTCATCCGCACCGCGAAGCCGCGCAGTGCGGCCGTGTACGTGTAGCGCAGGCTGCCCGCGTGCCGTTGGGCCAGTGCCTTCGCCGAGGCGGGGACGTCGGCCCGGGTGACCGAGTCCTTGAAGGTGACGATGTAGGAGCCTTCGACCGCGCCGGGGCGGTCGGCGCCGACGATACGGCCTTCGCCGCCGCCCGGCGGTGTGGGTACGGCCGTGGCGGCGCCGGTCGAGGCGGCCACGGCCAGCAGGGCGGCGCTGGTACTGACGCCGAGCAGGCGCCGTACGGCGCGAGCGTTGAACTCCATGTCTGGGTACTTTCTTGAGAGGTGTCCGGACCTGGCTCGGGTCCGGGGCGGCATCCGTCCCTTCGGTGGACTCCGGGCGCGCTCCGTCGGGGTGGGGAGGTGCGTGACCGGAGGGACACCGACGGCCGGCCGGGCATGCCAGAGACCTGTTGAGGCCATGACAATTGCCTGGCTGTCGGTGCTCGGGTGGGCGCCTTCGGGTGTCGGCGCCCACCACGACGGGACGGGGTGGCGTGCCGTACGGAGCCGGCTCCGAGCGGTACGGGTCCGGTCACGCCGAACGACCGCGTGAGGTGCGACCGCCCCGTACCCCGTCGGCTGGGGAACCACGGTGCAGGGGAGACGGCGTCACCGGACCGCCCAGAGCTTCGGTCACAGGAGAGGAACGCAGCAATGCGTACCGCTACCCAAAGAGTGAAGAGGGAGCGGAAGCGCAGGACACCCCCGACTGCCGACTGCCGACTGCCGACTGCCGACTGCCGTCCCCGCACCGCTCGGTCCGTTCCCGGGCACCCAGGCACCCGGAGCACCCGGGATCGGACGGAGCGGTGCGGCCTGAGCGGATCCGGACCAGGCGTCCGGCCCAATCCATAGGTGGCCGCCCCCTATTGCGACGTCGGCCCTTCTACGGGTAGACCCCTGCCCAACGGGCGACCCGAGGCCGGCCCGAGCAGAGCGCCGACCACGGGTTCCGGCCGACGGGGCCACCACGACGTCCGGCAGCCCCTCCGAGTGAGTGCGCGGCGAGAGGCGGAACCTTGGAGAGACACCCTTTCGACACGCGCCACGGCGAAGAGGCCCCCGCCACGGGCGGATTCGTCGGACGGCACGAGGAGGCGCGGCGACTGCGGGAAGCACTGCGCACAGGGCAGAGCCTCACCGTCGTACGCGGGCAAGCCGGCACGGGAACCTCACGGCTGGTGGACGAGGTGCTGGCAGAGGCGGAGTTCGCCGAGTGGACCCACCTGCGCGGGACATGCCCCACCCCCGGCCGGAACACGGCCCCGCCCCACCAGCCCGGTCCCACGCCACCCCACCAGCCCGGTTCCGCCCCGACCCACCAGCACGGACCGCTCCCCGGCGATCACACCACAGCGGTCCCTCTGAGCCCCGTGACCGAAGCCCTCGCCGCACTGCCGTACCGCCCCGGTCTCCCCGCCCTGCCGCTGCCCGCCGTGACCGGCGTCGTGGGTCTCGTCGTACCCGAACTGGCCGACCGGCTGCCGCAGCCACCCGCGGCGGCGGCCGACGACCCGGAGGTGCGACGCGGACTGCTGCCCCGCGCGGTCCGGGCGCTCCTGGCGTCCCTCGGCGACACCGTGCTGATCCTGGAGGACGTCCACCACGCGGACCCGGCGACCGTCGGTCTCCTCCACCGACTGGCGGACTCGATGCCGGAGCGACTGCGGCTCGTCGTGACGGAGGACGCCGCACCGGGACTGCCCGTACTGGGCGTCCGCGCCGCGCGAGGGACCCGGCTCCAGGAAGTCACCCTGCACCCCTGGACACCGCAGGAGACCGACGAGTGCGTACGGCGCTGGCTCGGCGACCGCCGGCCGGTACGCACGGACGAACACCGGGACCTCGCAGCGCTCGTCCACGAACTGTCGGGCGGACTGCCCGGGGCCGCCGCCGCGCTGCTCGAGGACGCCGGCGAACTCCTGCGGGCGGGCGGAGCCGTAACAGGCGGCCCCCGAACCGATGCGCTGCTCACCGCCGTACGGGAGACAGCGGTGCCCCTGCGACTGCGGCGTGAGCTCGCCCGGCGCTGCGCACCGCTCACCGAGGACGCCCGGCGGATCGTCGCCGCGGCGGCGGTCCTCGGCCGGCCCGTCCCCGTCGACCTCCTCGCGCACGTGGCGGACGTCCCGCCCGAACGGGCCGCCGCGGCCGTGGACGCGTGCCTGCGACAGTCCGTACTGCGGACCGAGGGGCCCTGCCCCGCCTTCCGGAACCCGCTGGACCGCCGGGCCGCGCTGGCACGGGTACCAGGACCACAGCTGGCCCGGCTGAGCCTGCGCGCCGCCCGGGCCCTGCACAAAAACGGCGACGGGCCACTGCCGTTGACCGACCTCGCCCGGCTGTACACGGCCGCCGGCCGGACACGCGAGGGCCTGCGCTGTCTCCTCGCGGCCGCCGACCGGGCCGCCGCCAGCGGCGACTACGCCACCGCCACCACCCTCTACACCCGGGCCATCGCCGAGGACCCGCGTGCCGGGGGACGTATCCGCACCGCCGCGAAACTGGCCCGCACCGCACAACTGGCGCGCGCCGGCGAGGACGTGGTGGCCGCCGTGCGAACGGTCCTGGACGAGGACGATCCGCCGCCGCGGCTGCGCGGCGAGATCCGCCTCCACCTGAGCGTCGTCCTGCGCAACCAGAGCGGAGGGGCGCTGGACAGCCTCAACGAGGTCGCCCGCGCCATCCCGGACCTGGAGGCCTGCGACCCGCAGATCGCCGCCCGCGCCATGGCGGTCGCCGCCATCCCCTCCATCCAGGGCTGGCCCGTCGCCCGGCACCAGGACTGGCTGGACCGTGCCGAGACGCTCGCCGGGAGGGTCACCGATCCGGTGGCCCGCGCCGCCATCGCCGCCAACCGGGCCACCGCGCTGATGCTCCTGGGAGACCCGCGCGCCTGGCCCGCCGCGCAAACCCTGCGCGGCCCGGCCGGATCCGCGATGGAGGCGGCGCACCACGCCCGGGGCCTGACCAACCTGGCGCACGCCTCCAGCGCCCTCGGCCACGGAGCGCGGGCCCGGGACTTCCTCGACCGGGCCGTCGACGGGCTCGCCGACTCCACCAGCCCCTACCTCGAAGGCCTCGTCCAGACCGCACGGCTCGTCCTCGCCTGGCACGCGGGCCAATGGCACGGTCTGCACGCCGCCGCCGACCGCACCACCCGCAACTACCAGGAGATACCCGACCTGACCGCCGAGGCGATGCTGGTACGCGGCCTGACCGCGTTGCACGTGCTCGGCGACGTTCCCCGGGCCCGCCGCGACCTCGTGGAGGCCGCGGCCACCACCCGCTACGACACGGGCTTCATCCTCACCGCATCGGCCGCCGCCACCGCCCGCGTCCACCTCGAAGCCGGACGGCCCGGACAGGCCGCCGACGCCGTCGAGGAGGTCCTGCACCGGCTGGAACGCACCGGCGGCTGGGTGTGGGCCGCGGAAGTGCTGCCCGTCGCGGTCGAAGCCCTCCACGGCAGCGGCCGGAGCCCCCGGGCCCGGCGCCTCGTCGACGACTTCGCGGCCGGGATCGCGGACCGTGACGCACCCGCCCCGCACATCGCCCTGACCATGTGCCAGGCACTGCTCGCCCAGGCCGCGGACCGGCCGGACGAGGCCGTGCGTCTGCTGGCGGACGCCGAGACGCGCTGGCGACGGCTCGGCCGGCCCCTCGACGCCGCACGGGCCGCCGAGGCCCGAGGGCGCTGCCTGCTCGACCTGCACGGCGAGTCGGCGGCCGGCGGTGTCCAGGACGTGGTCGAGGTCTACCGCCACCTGGGCGCCCGCTGGGACGTGGCCCGCTGCCAACGGCTCCTCCGCCGCCACGCCATCGTCACCACCCACCGCCGCGGCCGCATCGGCTACGGCGACCAGCTGTCCCCGCGCGAACAGGAGGTCGCCCGCCTCGTCGTCCAGGGCCGCGCCAACCGGGACATCGCCGAGAGCCTGGTGCTGTCCACCCGGACCGTGGAACACCACGTGGCACGCATCATGCGGAAGCTGAACGCCACATCCAGGACCGACATCACCCTGACGGGGTGGAGGGACGACGAGGGAGCGGTCGCCGAGCCGCGGGCCCCGGGACCCTGGGAGCGGTGAATCCCCGGGACGGACGAACGACGCCGTCGTCAGCCGGCACGGTACCGACGCCCTGACACCGGCCGCGAGCATCACCCGTATGACCGACTGCCGTGCCCACACGCCCGGCTGGGGGAAATGGGAACGGTTTCAAGTCGAAGGCGCTGCTGCGGGCCCGCGTCTTGGAATCGAAGGCACACGCGGGCTCATGCCACAGAACGTCACCATCATGCGGCCCGGGCGGGCTTCCCGGTCCCGGCCCCGGTTCGGCATCTGCCCGTCCACACGATTCCCTCGGCGGATACGGCGGCGCGCCCGGGTCCGCCCCACTCGCTGCCCGCGACCCCGCGACCCGGCCACCTGCGATCCCGCGATCCGTCTGCGCCGCGCTCCCGGGCTCAGGGACGCTGCCCGCTCGGCCACGCACAGGACCGAACGGGGTCTCTTCGTGTGTGGTGCGGGGTCGTCAGGATGCGGTGGCTGCCGTGGGAGCCGAGGGTGGTGGCATGGAGATCATGGTGGTGCAGGAACTGCGCAAGGAGCTGTCCGCGGACTTCGATCCCGGCGATCCCGCGGCACGCATCGAGGCGGTCCACGCCGTGCCCGTGGAGCCGGGTGACCGGACTCTCTGCGGCGCCCCTGCGGATGACATGGAGCGGCTGTCGTATCAGCCCAGCGGCCCGGACACGCCGTGGCTGCCTCCAGAGAAGCAGGACTGGGAATGCTCCACCTGCGCCGACGCACTCCGTTCCGCGTGAACGGTCCGGACGACGGCGTCCGGCCCGCGGTGTGTGACCGTCCCGGCACCGCCCCCGCCCACCGGTGCCGCCTGGCGTGACTTGCCCGAGCGTGACGGGCCGTGGAGACGGCCTGTGAACGCGTGCGGTACCGGTCCGCCGGCGGCACTCGGGACCGGCTCGGGCTCAGGAAGACGGGACCGGCGGCCGAGTGTCAGGAAGACGGGCGCGGTTGCGGGCGGGTCGTTCCCGCCAGGCAGGTGACCGCCGGGTTGTACGTGGTGAACTGGCCCTTGGGGTTCTTCTTCCACAGCCAGAGGTGCAGGGCGTAGTGGACGGGCTGGCCGGGGAAGTTGCCGCGGTGGGGGCCCTTGAAGGGCACTCCGAACATGCTCGGCCGGTCCTGGTCCGTCTTCGGGTTCTGGTCGCGGTCGTAGACCAGCCACTGCACGCCGACGAGACGCTTGCCGCCCTTGCCGTCGTCCTCGTAGAAGAGGGCGGTGGGCTTCGCGGGGTCCGTGGAGTTGTCGTAGGCGTGGTTGAAGTGCGGGTAGCCGAGCGCGCCCGTGCCACCCGCCCGGTCGAAGACGCAGTACTGATCGGGCTTGTAGCCGGCCCGCACACCGTTGGCGTGCTGCTGGTACGGAGCGGTCACCCGATAGGCGACCGCCTTGTCCGCCGCCGCCCTGCCGGGCTCGGGTCCGGCGACGGCGGGCGCCACGGCGAGCGCGGTGGCGCCGGCCAGGACCAGGGCGAGCGTGCGGGCCATACGCGGACTCCTCAACGGCGGCGGGGCTCGGATGCCCCACTAGCCCTTCCCCCGCCCGCCTCACCCGTCCCACGGAAGGTCCGGACGGAGGACACCCGGCCGGGCGTTCCGGGAGCGGGGGAGCTCGGTGCCGTCCGGCGTGCGGGACGACACCGAGCGACCGGTCACTGCAGGACGGCCTCGGCCCGCATGGCGAGGAAGTTCGCCTTGTAGGCATCGTGTGCCGCCGCGCCGGCGAGGCGGATCAGCGCCTCGTCGTTCTCCCGCAGGGAGGAGGTGTCCAGGTTGTGCGAGCCGGTGAAGGTCCACTTCGTATCCGGGTGGCCCGCGTAATTGCCTTCGACGAGCAGGTACTTGGAGTGGACGAAGTAGCCGCCGGCGTCGAGGTGGTAGGGCTTGATGCGGGTGTGGCCCTGCAGGGTCGCGAGGTCGTTGGAGTCCTTGTAGACGATCTCGATCCAGCAGTCCTGGTCGGCCAGCGAGCGCAGCTTGGCCGCGATCGCGTCCCGGTGCAGGGCCCACGCGGAGATCCGCACGATGGTCTTGTGGGAGGTCGTGCCGGTGGTCGTGTTCCCGGTGCAGGTGACGTTGTTCAGGAACCCGAGGACGACGTCGCCGCTCTGCTGGGGGAAGAAGTAGTACTTCGCGTCACCGGCTTCGCCCGTCCGGTAGTAGTCGCTCGTCTTGCTCATGGCGGCGAGATCGTTGAAGTACTCGGTGTACGCCGTGTAGAGGGCGGTGTTGCCGACCACGGTGTACGCGTTGTTCCACTGCCGGGTGGTGGACGACACCGTCTGGTTGGCGGAGCTCTGGATGACCACGTCCTCGGCGACGCCCGCATCGCCGACGCGGGAGAAGGTGAAGAACTTGTTGTGGTTGATCGGGTTGGTGCCGCCCGCCGCGATGCAGGCGCCGCCCGCGGTGCACACCTGAACCCAGGACCCCTGGGACTTGTCGGTCCCCAGGGCGGCGATCAGGTTCTGCGCGGGGGCCGGGGTGGGCGCTTCGACGGACTTGTGGTCCAGGACCACACGGACGTTGACGCCGCGCCCGTGCGCGGCGACCAGGGCATCGGTGAAGTCCTGGTCCTGCATGACGTACAGGGCCGCCCGCAGGGTGCGTCCCCCTTGGGTGTTGTCGATCGCCTCGATGATGTGGTTCTTCACGGCGTCCTGCTCGGCCGCCGTCCCCTTGGGGTTGTTGAAGACGGCCCCGGTGACAACGGGTGCCACGTCCTCGGCGGCGGCGGGGGCGATGCCTGAGAACACAAGGGCGAGGGCGACCGACACGGTCGCCCAGAAACGCTGGCGTATGACTCCTCCTCGGCTGGATGGTGGCATGAGCCTGCCATGAGCCGTCCGCGAGCGGGAACGAAGGGTCCGCCAGGGCGGACCGGCGCGACGTCGTGGAGCTTCCCGGCCCATCCGATTCCGGGCGGGGGCCGCGCTGCGCCCGGGGGAGGCCCATTGCCCTGCCGGCGATGTGCTCGACAAGGCCCTCTCCAGGAGGGCGGGGTGAGCCCGCAGGGGGTCAGACGAGGGCGGCGACCAGCAGGGTGAAGGCGGCGATGATGACGGCGACGCGGGCGTAGTGGAAGCGGTCCCAGCGGTTCATCTGCTCCTTCCAGTCGGCGGGCCGGTTCTCGGGGGTCCACGTCTTGCCCTGGTTGTTGATCGGGACGAGCAGCAGGACCGACATGATCACGCTGACGATCAGCAGCGCGCCGGCGGTGACGACGAGGCCGGTGCCGTGGTGGTGCCGTCCGGCGATGGCCCAGATGGCGGTGAGGACGAGCGAGCCGATGTACCAGACCGGCATCACGGCGCCGAGCATCCGGCCCCCGTGGGCGCGGCCGAGCTGGCCGCTGTCCTCGGGGAGTGCTTTGAAGATCGGGTTCATGACGAAGGCGACGGCGAACTCCACCCCCACCATCAGGCCGACGACCACGGTGGTGAAGACCTCGAGTGCGTTGAGCATGATGACCCCTCCTGGAATCTAGCGTCGCTAGGCGATGAGTCAACGCTAGTACTACTGCCGCTCGAATGTCTAGCGATGCTAGGATCGAATCATGTCGGTACAGGAACGCAAGCAGCGCGAACGGGCGGACCGCGAGCGCCTCATCGTGGCGACGGCCCGTGAACTCGCCGAGCAGCAGGGCTGGGACGCGGTCACCACCCGCCGCCTCGCCGAGCGCATCGAATACAGCCAGCCCGTCCTCTACAGCCACTTCCGCGGCAAGCGCGAGATCATCGGCGCCGTCGCACTCCAGGGCGCCGCCGAGCTGGCCGCGGCGGTGCGGGCCGCGACCTCCGCCGCGGACGGCCCGCGCGAGCGGGTCGCCGCCCTCGCCCACGCCTACCTCGACTTCGCCGAACGCCATCCGGCGGTCTACGACGCCATCTTCCGGCTCGACGGCGGTCTCGCGTACGCACAGGAGGACACCCCGGAACCGCTCAAGGACGCCTTCGCCGCCCTGCTGGAGACCCTCGGCGAGGTCGCCGGGGACGGCATCCACCCGGGACTGTTCACCGAGACGTTCTGGGCGGCCCTGCACGGCGTCGCGACCCTGACCCGGGCGCGACGGCTCCCGCCGGAGGACACCGAGCAGAGAGTGCAACTGCTGGTGGACCGCCTCGCCATGGTCTGACACACCATCCCAGCAGGCATGCGCACGGGGCCCCGGGCCCTGCTCCTGCCTGCCCCCGGCAACGCTTCCCGTCGCCGAAGTGGGCGGTTGCCGGGTCACGCAGTGGGCGCAGACCCTCGCGCGCGGCGGACGGGCGGCGAAGCCGTACCGCCCAGGCCGTCGAGGCTGGACATGCTTCAGCGGGGGAGACCCGGGCCACATACCCAGCCGCCGTCCGCCGCCCCGCCCGGCCCCGTCCCGCCACGACGACCACCCGCCCACTGCCGCCTCGTGGAAGTCACCACCCCACTACGACGACTTGATCTTGATGGTGGCTGCCCCGAAATTCACTGGCCGTGCGGCCGCTGCTCGCCCTCCGTATCCGGCGCTTGAGGGTTCGGGCCCCGGAAACGGGCGAGGGACTTCGTGAGGGCCTTCCACGGCGAGGCGTCCTCCCGGCCCGTCCCCGGCGACGCCGCCCGAGGGGCGCCGCCGCCGCTGTTCGCCTCGGCGAGCGCGTCGAGTGCCGCCTCGGCGGCCTCCCGGTACAGGTCGCAGGACGCTGTCATGGCTTCGAGCGCCTTGGCGTACCTGGTGACCATGGCCCGCGCGTGGTCCAGTTCCTCGTCGGGGGTGAGCAGATGCCAGCCCTGGCGCAGCCGTGTCAGGACCTGTTCGGCGTCGGCCGGCAGCGGCTGGGGCAGTGAGGCGAATTCCTTGATCTTGTCCAGGAGTCCGGTGGGTTCCGTGCCGTCCAGGAAGACATCGCGAACCGTGAAGTGCTCCGCGTCGTATGCGAAGGCCTGCGGTGTCGGAGGCAGGATGACGGCGCCGCCGCGCGGTATCCCCACACCCAGCTCACGCTTCAGTACGAAGTCGGCGATCAGCGCCTGCTCCGGCGTGGCCCGGTGCTCGACCACCCGGTGCCGCAGGCTCGGTGGCAGGAACGCCGTGATCGGCCGGCGTCCCAGCGCGTCCGGCGTCATCGCCTCGTGCACCACGACATGGATGAACCAGCTCTGCCGGGTGCAGGCCCGCAGCAGGCGCCGCAACTCGTCGTCGTCCTTGGGCAGATGGTTCGCCGCCCGCAGACGCACGCCCTCCACCGTCTCGTGGTCCCATGCGACCTGCTCGCTGTCGGGCCAGAACACGGTGGCCGGTGAGGGCCAGCCCGCCTCCCACGCCCGCTCCGCCTCGGCGGCGAGGACCCAGGAGACACCCTCGCTCTTCGCGCGGCGGGACTCGGGCCCGTACGTGGTCAGCTGCGCGCGCACGGTGACGTCGTCGGCCACACGCCAGCGCGCCTCGAAGAGTCCACGGGCGGACGGGCCGGGATCGGCGGACTCGTCCCGGGGATACAGGTCGGTGGAACGCGCCGCTTCGACGGGGTCGAGGTCGAGGAAATCGTCGATCACCCGGGCCGCCTTGAGAGCGAGCAGGTTGCGCCGGACGTCCCGCTCGGGCTCGGGCCCGAGGTGACGCCCACGCCCGAGCCAGGCGGTGTCGGGGACGATGGTCGATGAAGTGCTGTTCTTGGCCATGGAACCGTTCAGTAGGCGATCGGGGCCCGACCAGTATGGTCCGCGGCCCGAATGAAGGAAGCCCTACCCCGTCCGCACCCGGCGACTGAAGCCACGCCCACGAGTCCCTGAACCGGCAGCCCACGAAGACGACCAACACGTACGACGGCGCTGTCACCGAGCACTGCTGCGGCACGAACGCCACCTGCCGGGTCCGGCTCCTGGTACGACGACGCGACGAACCTCCTGCGGCCTCACCGCCTCGATCGCCGCCCTGCGCACTCCCGGGCCAGGGTTGCCCGCGTACGCCGCACGGGCGACGGCGCTCCTGAAGGACCGCCTCGTGAGGGAGAGCGGGATCTTGAGCGTGGGCCGGTGATGCGGGCGATGGCGGCGGAACGGGCACTCCGGCTGCCGGCGGACGGGGGCAAGGGTGTGGCTCGATGCGTTGGCCGACAGGCGCCACGGATCCGGACTGCGGACCGTCCTCACCGAGCCAGCCGTTCCGCCTGGCAGGCTCACTCAATCCACCGTCCGGGAAGCGGTCGCTTCGATGCCTGATGACCGCAGCTTCCGCGCCAGGAGTTCCATCTCGGGCAGGGTCCCTGAGTACTGCCCGGTCAGAACCTGGTCCAGCACGGACCGGATGCCGTCCAGGCCGATGCCAAGTTCCACCCGGAGCACCCGCATGATGGCGGCGTTCCTCGTCGGCGGGGCTACCTGCAACCTTGCTCGCCCGTGCTCGGAGAGCAGCTGGCCACGCAGTTCTTCCGGCAGGCCGCCGCCACAAACGGCCAGGGCAGAGCCGCAGGTCGGACACGCCGACTCGACATCCCATCGCAGTGCCTCGCCCACCAGGGCCTGAACACCGCACCACTCTGCCTCGGCACCGCATCCCTGGCACACGGCGGAGTACCTGATGGACTCGACCAAGATCGACTTTTCCAAAATCCCACCCTCCAGAGGAGAGATCAAACGGCAGGCGGCGAACGTCTTTCCGGGGCTCCACCTTGCCCTGGAACCCGTGCCAGCGGTCCAGGCCCCGCTGGTCCACGCGGCCCCGGCGAGCAGCTGCCCTGAGGCAGGACACCATGCACTGACGCTATGTCTCGTGAACCTTCCGAGGCCCAGTGATCACCAACTGACGCCCGAGCCGGCAGACAAACGCTGCTGCTGAACGTCAACAGAGCCAAGCACGGTGGTGAACGCGGCCGCCCAGGTACGCCGGGGCGAGCGGGAACGGTCCGGGCTGGCCATACAGGCCTCCCGAGTTCGGTGAACCAACTGGAGACCAAGCTGACGGGGAGTGAGAATGTCCGCCTGGGGCAAGCAATGAAAGCCCAGCCGGCTGACGGCTGATCGCGGACAACGGGGGCGTCGTCCATCGTGCGGACGCAGTGCAGGGAGGGGGACGGGATGGCACAGGCAGGACGGCCGCTGAGCGAGCTCCGGGGCCGTACCGAGGAAGCGAACGCGCTCGCGGGCTGGCTCCGCAAGGTCACCGCGGGCCTGCCGATACGGGTGCTGGCGGAGACGTTCCACCACTCGAAGACGCTGTGGAGCGAGTACCGCAACGGCGCCGAGCTCATCCCCGAGCAGCTGCTGGACAACGTCGTCGACACATTCGTGCCCGAAGCGGAGATGCGCGAGCGGCAGCGCGTCGAAGGACGCCGCCTCCTGGAGGCCGCACGGGGAGCGACACGGCGGCTGGCCGCACGGCCGGGGCCCCAGGCCTTGCCGAGCCTCCCGGACAGGCCATCGCCGCCGACCGGTGTCGCCGAGATCCTCTTACGCCTCGACGACGCCCGGCTGCAGCAGATCGAGGCCATGCGCAAGCTCGCCGACTCCGAGAAGCGCTGCTCGCAGCTGCAGGAGATGGTCTCCGTCCTGCAGACCCAGTGCGCCCAGCTGACCGAGGAGCGCGACCACGCCCGCCTCAAGGCCACAGGCGCTCACGAACTCCAGGCTGTTCTCGAGCAGTCGGAGAGGTACCGGGCGCAGGCGGAAGGCCAGCTGCGGCACGCACGCAAGGCGACCGAGCAGGCCTTCGAGCTGCGCCTGGCGGCCGAGGCGAACGTCTCGCGAGCACAGGCCGACGCACGCCGGACCACGGGCGCGGCTCAGGGCACGGGGAGTCTGCTGCCGCAGCCGGCAGGTGTCGGCATGGACCTGCCTCCTTTGGAGCGTATCGGCGAGGTGCTCCAGGCGGTGCAGGAACAGCTCGCCGAGCAGGACGAGGAACTGGACGAACTGCGCTCGCACCTGGGCGTCGCCGAGTCCGTCGTCCAGGACGCCGCTGCCCCGCACGTGATCACGGGACAGGCCGTCGCGAGACACGACGACCTGCCCGTGGACAACGGGAATGTCCACGAGGACCCTGAAGACAACACGCGCAACCCTGTGACCAGCACGGATACCACACCGTCCGCAGGACCGAGCGTCCCTGTCCCGGCCTTGTCCACGACGTCGCCCCCAGCGGCGGTGGAGGAGCCGGAACGGCAGAAGAAGGCCGAGCAGGGGAGAGCGGTGAGGGGGGCCGCCGGCGCAGCGCGGGCAAGGGAACGAGGACGCCCGTGCCCACTGGTCCCTCCTGTTCATCGCCCACGTGGAGCAGGTGACGGGCATCGACGGCCTGGCGAGGATGCTGCGGCAGCTTCAAAGCAAGGCACAGGTCTCACCGCGGGGCGTCGCCAAGAGTGTGTTCGGCGCCACCAGACAAGAGCACATCACGGCGGTGGAGAAATGGCTGACCGGCTCGGCCCTGCCCACCGACCTTCACTTCACCTTGCTGGCGCGAGCGCTGCACGCCAGGCCAGAAGAGGTGACGGCCTTACAGCGAGCCCGCAACCGCGTGCTGTTCAACGCGCCCAACGACCGCGCGCCGACCGCACCCCACCCCGTCCAGCCGGCTCCCGTCCATCCGGCACAACCGTCTCCCGAAGACGCGGCCACCCCCAGAACCGGCGACACCGGCAAAATCGAGCTGCCGACCCCTCTCACGATCACGTTGTCCAGCGTTTCGAACGCCAGACAACTCGGAGAACAGATCGAAGCCCTGAGGCAGCGCGCCAATACGGGGTGGGTGGACTGGTCGCACGCCCGACTGGCCTCTGAAGTCAGCCAGGGCTTCGCCACGCGCAAGGCCCGCAGAGTGGTGAGGAAATGGCTCGCCGGAAAAGTCCTGCCCTCATGGTCCCGCCTGCGACCCCTTCTCCTCGCCATGGATGCCAGCGACGCCGAACTGACGGCGTTCCAGGACGCACTGAAACGGGTCTCCCGCACAGCCAACGTCATGGCCGACCCGGCGGAAATAGTCAGTGACCGCCGCAGGCGAAGTGATCGCATCTGGACCACCGCGCTCACCTGCCTGACCGTCTTCGCCTCCGCCGCGGCAACCGGGATCGTGCTGAGCGCCACCTACGCCGCCGACCCCGTCCAGCCCCTGTGGAAGCCACTGACCGTCATCCTCGCCAGCGCCGCTCTCGCCGTCGGGGCGCGCACCGTTCTCTACCTCGTCTACGACTCCTGGGTCCCCGTCCTCGTGCTCTTCGGATGGCTCCCCACCCTGCTCACCGGCTATGCCCTGCCCCTGCTGACCGACCACGACTACGGCGGCCGAGCCATGGCCGCCGCCATCGGATTCCTGTAGAACGGCCTGACCACACGCAAGCCCCGGATCTGAAGCCGCCCAGCTGGCGCCGAAAGACAATCAAGCCGTGGCTGCCGCCGGCCACCCCGCGTCCCGGCCATCCCACGTCCCGCCCACCCCGCGTCCTGGCAGCGCCCCGACGCACGGCCCCGCCAGAAGCAGGGAGCGACCGCAGGCCAGGACGCGCGCTGGACCTATCCGAAGGTGATGTCCCGGTGGACGCCGCCGTCGAGGGGGTCTCGTAGACGTACACGGAACGCAAAAAGGAAGGCGGGGGCGCCTTCGAACCACCATTCGCACTGGTTGCTGGCGTGGCTGGTGCCGGTGAGGCCGAGGGTGAACAGGGCACCGAGTGCGACGAGGGTGAGTGTCCTGCGGACGGTGGTCGTGCTCCCTGGGGCCGGTGCTGGGGGTGGTCCGGGGACCTGGCCTTTGTGAGGCGTTGGTCCTTTCGTTGCCGGAAGTTGACGGCGCGATGGCAGTAGGGCCCGGCCATCACTCTGGACAGTTATGGTTCCGGTCATCATGCCGATCGACATGTCTGGAAATAGCCCCTGCCGGGAAGGCGGTCTCCTTCGGGTTGAGACTTCGTGGTCTCGGGTGCGGTGAGGCGCGCATTTTGCCTTCCCGGCCGGCATTTCTTTCCAGGTCGGAGACTTCGGGAGCATCTTCCTGAGCATGGCGGGTTGCAGCGGGAGGGCCTTCGCGAATGCGGGTTGTCGTTGCGGGGGGAATCACCGGGTGGCGCCAGATATCCGTGAAGACGGGTCGCTCTCTGTCTGCGTGTCCGCAGGTTCCTCTGCCCGGTCATCTCGTGCGGGCGGCGGACCTTCGCCGAACAGCTGTCAGGGTCGACCCGTCGGTACGGCCGGCCGGCGGACCGACCGCCTGCGGTCGACGTCGGCAGCGGTCGGCCTCGCGCTCACTGGTCGAGCCGGTGCCCGCCTGGCGAGCGTGTTCGGCGTGTCCGCGAGCCGCAGCACGGCACTGCGGCTGGTCGAAGCGTTGCCTGACCCCGAAGTCATCCCTCGCCCGCCCCTGGGCTACCCGACCCGCGCCCGCCGCCACTCCACTTCCTCGGCAGCCATCGGGGTCTGGACGCTGTACACGTCGCCGACCCGCAGATTGTCTGGCGTGCTGTACTCGCCGTAGGTGCCTATGACGGAGACGGCCACTTGGGAATCGGGCTGCCAGAAAGTACGGAAATACGGGGCGTTCGCCGGGATTTCTGGGATCTCCAACAGGGGGACGCCGCGCCGCTCCAACAGGCGTTTCAGCTTTTCGAACCGAAGTCTGGGAGTGAACCGCCCGTACCGGGCGCGAAGCGCGTCGTTGACGAGGGTGCGGTCCCGGTACGCGAGCCTGTGCACCTGCAGGGTGAAGTGGTGTCCCGACCAGGGGCGGTCGGCGGAAGCGCGGTCCCAGTAGAACTCGGCGAGGCCGTAGTCACGGAACATGCTGCAATCGCCGAAAGTGTTCTCACCGAAATCTGACCCAAGGACCTTGGTGACATGGTCGGGAGAATCGGCAGGGCCCACACCGAGCATGGTGCCGGTGGTGACGACGTCCACGTAGAACGCCAGGGAGTGCGGAGCCAAAGAACACCTCACGTTACTGCAACCGCCCGGAGGGCGATCCGAGCGTCGGCTGTAACTCGGTGGCTGCTGCAAGTGAGCCAGAACCCGAACTCGTGAACAATGGACGTCACAACTCGGGCTCGGGCTGAACTTCTGTGGTGTGGCTGCGCGGCGAGGCGCTGTTCGTCCGCGAGCTCGGGGACCGCGGCTCTGCTGCCTACTGCTGGGCGAGCTTGCCCTGCTCCGTCTCGTAGAACGAGAGCCCACGGCGGATGTCCTCGCGGGAGTACTGCATCGGCGGGAAGCCTTCGACGCTGAACTCGTAGTTCTCGGCCGCGCCGGGAACCTTGAAGGAGAAGTCGAAGCTGCATGCCCTTAGCGTAGAACCGACAGCGCGGCCAGGCTGGAGCTTCTGGGTACCGAGAGTCTTACCCTCCTCGTCCGTCACCCGCACCTCCGCCCCGGGCTTGACCTTGGTTCATGCTTCCCACCCCTTTTGGCCTGCGGCGGACTGTTCCGCACAGGTAGCGTGCACCCTACACATTGCGCCCTCTACCTGAATTCCTTCGGGGGAACAGCACCGGAGTGGACCGCTGGGACCGTTCTCGGGAACCTGGCGACAGGCGATCGCGCTGCCGGTGTTCTCCTGCGCGACGGCCTGCCTCCCAGGACGCTCGTCGCGGGAGGGTGGGAGTTCCTGTGGCGTGAGCTCCAAAAGCACCACCACCTCGACCAGGGCGAGGAGTTCCGCGTACGCGCACGCGGAGCGGCTGGTCGAGGGCGCGGAACTCGGCGCGGGGCGCGGACGGAGAAGTGCGGGCGAGGTTGAGGAGAGAAGCGTCCGGCTCCGGCACAGAACCGGCGATGCCCGTCCTCGGCCGGCCCCGGCCCCGACGCCGGCTCCGGCTCCGGCTCCGGAGATCATTCCGAAGCGTTCGGCGGGCCCAGCAGCCGGTCCCTGACCGCGGCGAGGACTTCGGTGCGGCTGCGCGGGCCGTTGTCGGCTGCGATGAGGTGGTCGCCGATGCGCAGGGAGAAGGTGATCAGGCAGCGGGCCTCGACATCGTCCTCGTCGGGGCAGAAGGCCCCGTAGAGCTCGCGCAGATAGTCCATGCGCCGGTTGTCGGCCCGGCGGAGGCGCCCCGCGACGCCTGCGTCGCGCCGGGCCCAGTCGCGGATCGCGAGCTCGACATCGGCATAGGTCATGGGTGTTTCGGCTGCCCCGACGAAGTCGAAGAGCCGCCCGAGCCGCTCGCGGGCGTCGCCCCCGTCGCGTTCGATCCGCTCGATGACACCCTCGGTGACCCCGCGCTCCCAGGTGTCGAGCATTTCCTCCAGCAGCCCGGCACGGTTGCGGAAGTAGCCGTAGAAACCGCCCTTGCTGACGCCGAGCGTCTGGGCGAGGACCTCGACCCGGACGGCTTCGGGGCCACCGGCGGCAAGCGCACGCAGCCCCTCCTCGATCCACTTGTCCCGCGGTGTGCGGATCGCGCCCATCGGTGTCTCCTCTTCCTGTGTCCGGCCAAGTATACGGAGCCGTACAGATGGGGCTATGCTCGATCTATACGCCACCGTATAGACAGGGATCTGCCATGAGTGATCTGCGCCTTCCCGTAACCGACCACACCTCTCGCCCCTGGCGGATCCACGAGATCGCCGGCGACTTCCGGCTCGAGGATCTGTGGGCGCTGCCGACGCCGGGCGGGCCGGACGACCTGCATCTCCTGGTCCAGCAGATGGCGGCCGGCGGGGGCGGTCCGGACGGCGGCAACCCCGTGGGCCGGTTCCTCTTCGCGGTGCGCTGGAAGCTCGGCGCGCTGCTCGGATGGGACAAGCCGGACTCGGGCGTCGGCGGCCGGGTGGAGACGCTGCGCGACCGGCTGCCGGACGACCTGCGTGAGGGGCCGCAGGGGCCCGACCTCAGCGCGGCGCCCTTCACGTCGGTCTTCCAGACACACGACGAGTGGGCCGCCGAGTGCGCCAACAAGACCATGCACGGGGTGATGCACATCGGCTGGGTCTCCGACGGCAACGGCGGCTACCGCGGCCAGATGGCCGTCCTGGTGAAGCCCAACGGCCGCCTCGGCTCGCTGTACATGCTCGGCATCAAACCCTTCCGGTACCTGGGGGTGTACCCGGCCCTGATGCGATCGATCGGCCGGGAGTGGCAGGAGAACACGGCACGCCGAACAGCGCGCTGACGTCGGCGTGTCCCACCCCGCTGTCCTCTCCGCGGCCCTTCCGTGAGCGGCTCGTTTCCCCCGGCGCGGATTCCCCGGCCGGCTCGGCGGCCCGCCCGCCGCGCGGCCTCCCGTGTTCACCGCTGTCCTCCGGCGGAGGCGCGCGCGGCCAGGGCCTCCGGGACCGCTTCGTGCTGCCGGTCCACCACGATGCCCAGGCCGATCAGACTCTCGCCCGGGGTGACGGTGAAGGAGAAGAACGAGCAGCAGCCGGCCTCCCGCTCCGCCAGGTCCCGTACCCGCTCCTCGACGCAGGGTCCGCCGGCCTCCCGGAGCGGGCGCAGGGGCGGAGGAGGGGAGTCCGTCAGCCCGATTCCGGGGCCCGGACACGGGAAAGGCCTCCCGGCGGTCGTTCCGGGAGGCCTTCCGCGGGTGGGCGCCACAGCTGCTCCGTACCGGAGCCGCGCGGCCGATCGCTAGGGCAGCACGTACGTACCGCACTTGATGGCGACCAGGCGCGGGTGCCGCCGTTGTTCACCGCCAGCCAGGTGTTGTAGAAGCTGCCGCCGGTGGTGCAGGTGTAGCTGCTGCCCGTGATCACTCCCGTGCAGCTGGCGATCCAGCAGGGGATCGAGTCGTGGCCGCTCGAACCGGCGCAGCTGCCGTTGCGGTTGTAGAGCGTGCGCACGATCGCGGAGGACGTCGCCGCTTTCGCCCGCACGTTCAGCTTGCAGTACACCTGCGTCGGCGCGGCGTAGCCGCCCGCGACGGCGGCGCCGCGGTGGTGGTACCCGCCGCGCCCAGCACGGCGAGCGGCATTCCGGAGACGAGGCCCAAGAAGCGCAGGGCGCGCATGGCTGAGTCCTTTCACGTCGAGCGCGCTTCCCCGGACCGGTCGGCATGTTCGCCTCCTCCGGCACCGGCATCCAGCTGTCGACCGGACGCCTCGTGCAGCAGTACGCCTTCCGCAAGACGGACGGGAGCATCTGGGCGGCGAGCGCGTACAGCTACGACCAGCCGCCATCCTGCGCTACGACGCGTCAGCCGCCGTCCGCCCGGAAGCCCACTGGCTGCTGTTAAGCAACACCGCCAGCACCACCGCCCGCCACCACCTGACGGTCAGGATGTCCTGCAACGACGGCCGCTCCTGGCCCACGTCCAAGGTCGTCGAAGCCGGCGGTACGGCGTACTCGACGATGACCCGCCTCAAGGACGGAAGCTTCGGCCTGCTGTACGAGTCCGGCCCGTACCAGCGGATCACGTTCGCCCGGTTCGACGCGACCTGGCTCGGAGCCGACTGCCCCACCGACCAGACGCACCCGAAGCTCACGGCGCAGACCACCGTCCCCGACGGACCGTTCACCGCCGGCACGCCGACCGCGGTGGAGGCACGCGTCACCAACCACAGTCACCTCGCGAACCCTCCCGGCACCGCGACGCTCACACTGCCCGACGGCTGGACCGCGGCGACGACGCCCCAACTTCCGGCGATCGAGCCGGGCGCCGCCGCGACAGTCCGCTTCCCGGTGACACCCCCCACGAACGCGACCACCGGCGAACACGACGTCACGTTCTCCCTGCGGACCGGCGGGACCACGACCTCGGCCACCACACGGATGCTCGTCGTCGGCGGAAGCAAGGCCCTCGACACGACACTCGCGAAGGACTTCGACGGCACCACCTCGTACACCGACCTCACCGCATCCCTGCCGAACGTGGCACCCCTCACCCGCGGCGCGCTCACCGTGCGGTTCCGCACCACCAAGACACCCGTCGCGGCCACGCTGCTGTCCGCCTCCGACGCCGCCGCACCCTCCACCAATGTCACCCTCTCCCTCAACAGCGGAGTGCCGCACTTCGAGGCCCGGGTCAACAACGCCTACAGCGCGCGGCTCGACGGCACCAAGTCCCTCGCCGACGGCCTCGACCACACCCTCACCGTCGCCGTGACCAGCACCGGCACGGCGATGTACGCGGACGGTGTGCGGATCGCCTCGACGACGGCCCCGTCGCTCTTCGGGCAGACCCCGGGCCTCAACGGCATGTGGGCCGGCGCAACGTCGACGACGGCGGCCCCCAGTGGTACTTCGCGGGCCGCATCGACCGCGTCACGGTCCACCGGACCGGCTGAGCCGGACACCACCGAACGGCTCGCCGCCACCTTCCCGACGGCAGGCCCCCACCTCCCCGCCCCTGCCGAGTCACCCGACTCGGCAGGGGCGGCATTCCCCTGGAGAGAAGCTCGCTGCGCGGGAGGAATCCGGCGCCGAAGCCGCCGTCGGCAAGACCATGACGATCGCCGACGGCGGCTACCCAGGCACCGGACTCGTCATGCCGCACCGCCGCCACAAGGGCAAAGACGGGACAACCCTCAGACGGCGCCCGCCGCTGCCAGCACCGCGACCGGCAGGAGCAGGATCCACTGCGGTAGGCGGAGCAGCGGTCGGTGCCAGCCGACGCACAGCGTGACGACCAGGAAGGCCGCCGCGTACGCGACGAAGTGCGCGGCCACGAACCACGCCACCAGACCGGCACCCGACGTACCGTCCGCCACGGAGAGGCAGAGCAGAGCGAGCCCGGAGAGCACCAGGTCGGCGCTCACCATGTGCCACACGGCGTGCAAGACCCGCTTGGGTTCGTCCGCGAGGCCGCAGGACAGCAGCGGACGCACCACATCGCGGTGCCCGCCGACGACGTGCACGGCGGCCACGCCGAGCGCGGTGATCCCTGCCGCGAGAAGCCAGCCGTTCACCGGACCTCGATTCCTCTGGCCACGATGGCGGCCAGCAGCGCGGCCAGCTGCGGTCCGGGGCGCTCCCCGACCAGCCCTACGTGGAAGAACACGGCTCCCGCCAGCGTGTCCAGGATCAGGTCCACGGGCGTCTCGGCGGTGATCTCCCCGCGCAGCACGGCGCGTTCGAAGACGACAAGGAGTCGTTCCTTCGACGGGCCCAGGAAGTCGCCGCGGATGCGCGCCTTCAGTTCCGGATCGGCGGCGAAGTCGGCGAGCAGCCCCGGGAGCGCCGCTGCGGCGGCAGGCGCGCGGAACTCGTCGACCAGGCCCTGGAGCAGCACGGTCAGATCCGCGGCCAGCGTCCCGGTGTCCGGGGGCGGAGCGTCATCGGTGGTCGTGAAGACGGCCTCGAAGACCAACTCCGGCTTGCCGGGCCACCGCCGGTAGATCGTGTCCTTGCCGACACCGGCCCGCGCGGCCACCGCCCCGATCGATGTCGCGGCGTAGCCGACCTCTGCCACCAGCTCTGCCGTCGCGCCGATGATCGCCTCGTGCGACCGGGGATCCCTGGGGCGCCCCCTGGAGGGCGGAGAGGAGCTCATGACATTTACCTTACGGGTCGACCCGTAAGGTAAACAAGGGTCAGGCCTGCCCCGCAGAACCGGAGCCGCCTCACTGAGCCGGGATCGGCTGGGTGAGGTTCACCGGGTTGCCGTCGGGGTCCTGGATGTGGGCGACGCGCTGTCCCCACGGCATGTCGTTGGGGCCGCCGCGGACCGAGCCGCCCAGCGCCGTCACCCGGCCGAGCGTCTCGCCGACGTCGTCGACACCGATGCTGAGCAGGATCCGCGGCGCCGCCCCGGTCCCCGGGTCCGCCTTGGCCACCAGCCCGAGGTCGGTGTCGCCGATCCGCAAGCCGATGTAGAAGGCCGGGCCTTCCGCCGGTACCCGGAAGATCTCCTCGGCGCCGAACACATTCGTATAGAAGCCGACCAGGACGTCCTGGTCGGCAGTGATGATCACTGGCTGGATGGTGGACATGGCACTCCTGCCGAGAACGGTCGTGTCGCCGAGTAGACCGTTCGCGGCCGGTGAACTCATCGGCAAAACCACCCCGCCTGACCCCCTACACCCTGGACTGCCGCCCCCGACCAGCACGAGCACCCCGAAACGGGGTCACGCCACCCCCGCTGACCAGCTACTTCAAGACGCCGCAGCCACCTTGGTCCTTCTCGGTGCCGACGGCGGAGGCGGACAGAAGCGTCGCGGCGGCGAGGCTGCCCCAGAGGGCGACCGAACCACGGGAGGCGAGAGCGGTCATGACAGCCGGGGAGACGGCGAGGCCGAAGCCCGTGGAGAGCTGGAAGCGGGCGAGGGCGCGTCCCAGGACATGGGCCGGGGCGAGGACGGTGACGAGCGCGGTGGCGCTGCCGGCATAGATGATCTCGCCGATCGTGCAGACCACGGACACCGCGGCGACGGCCGGGGCACTCCAGCCGTGTCCCAGCGAGGTGGCCGCGAGGAAGCCGAGGTAGGACGCGGCGAGCACCACGCCGGCCAGAGCCAGCACCATCCGCCGGGGGAAGCGGGACATCACGACGGTGACCGGAACCTGCAGAGTGACCACCAGCACCGTGTTCGCCACGAAGATGGCCGCCGACCACACCGGGGATGCGTGCAACTGTGTCACCAGGACCAGGGGGAGCGCGATCTCAGGGACGTTGAGGCAGAAGACGTAGACCACGTTGGCGGCCAGCAGCGCGCGCATCCGCGGTGCGGGCCCGCCGCCTCCGCCGCCCCCGTCGTCCCCGTCGCCCTCGGCCGCGACAGCGGCCGGACGCGTGTGCAGGTGAACTGACCAGGCCAAGGCTGCCGCAGCGAGATAGGCGAGCCCGGTGACGGCTGCCAGCGCCTGCAACGCGGTGGCGCCGCCCGCCAGGCATGCGGTGGCGATGAGGGCGCCCACGCCCAGGCCGGCGTTGCGCAGGGCACGCCCTCCCGCGAGAGCGGCATCGCGTACACGGCCGTGGGCGACCGTGGCCACGAGGGCCGCATGGGCGGCCGGCCACGCCTGGTTGCCCATGCCGAGGAAGAGCGCCGCCGCCGCGAAAAGCCAGACCTGCCCTGCCGAGGCGGCCAGCAGCAGCGCCACGCCCAGCACCCGTACCAGCATCGACGCGGCCACCACCGTGCTGCGTGCACCCCGGTCGAGCCAGCGGCCGACCGCGGGCATGCACACCAGACCCACGACGATGCCGGCCGTCATGGCAACGCCGGTGGCCGACGCGGACAGCCTCAGCACCGTCACCCCGTAGAGCAGCAGAAAGGGCCGCAGCAGGCCGGTGCCGAGCGCGTCCACAGCGAGAGCGACGGCATAGCGGGGGCCTCCGGAGGCACCGACGAGGGCGCGCAGCTGGATCTTGGTAGTGGTTGCCATGGCGCCAACGGTGCGGTCGGCCGCCGGGCCCGCCATGCCGGTTGACGGACACCGTCAACCGACGCGGCCGTCGACCGTCCGGCCCTCGATGATGAGGGGATGACGTTGAGGATCGACATCGGCGGCCTGCCGTCCGGACGACTGCGGTTCGCCGCCTCCCCGCTGGCCGAGCTGACCGCGATGCTGCACGTGCTGGCCGAACCCGCGCACCACCCGCAGCTCGCCGGCTGGGCCGCGGACGTCTGGGCCGGGCTGCGGCCGGAACTGGCCGAGCGGCTCAGGGAAGCGGAGTTCCTCTGGCGATCCTCACGAGCCGACTTCCTGGTCCCCGCCCGTCCCCGGCCGACCCTCGCCGAGGAGCTGGACGACGTGGACCGCATCGACAACGAAACCTATGTGACCGCCGCGCTCATCACCACATGCGGCAGCAACCGGGTCCACTTCGGCTCGCCGTCACCGCTCACCGACGCGACCGCACGCGAGCGGGCCCTGGACCTGGCCCAGGCCCGCGGCGCGCTCCAGGAAGCCTTCGCGGAACGGCTGCTCGCGGATCCGGCTGCCGTACGGGCACGGGTGCGTGACACCCTCGAACAGTGCGCCGAGGCCTTCTTCGACGCCGCCTGGACAGGCGCCGCCGTGCAACTCGCCACCGACCTGCGCCTGAAGAACGACCTGCTGAAACGCCAGGGCATCGGGGCGGCACTCGCGTCGGTCTCCAGCGCTGTCACCCTGGCGCCGGACGGCAACCGCATCATCGTGGACAAGCTGCAGGACAACGCGACCGCCGCCCACGCCGGCGGGGTCACCTTCCTCCCCAGCGTCTTCGGCCGCCCGCACCTGGTGGTGGTCCACGCGCCCGGGTGGCAGCCGGTGGTGCAGTACCCCGTCGCCGAGGCCAGCCCATCGGAACCGGTACCGCTGGAAACGGTCACGCTACGGCTGGAGGCACTCGCGCACCCGGTGCGGCTGCGGCTCCTGCGCACCCTGGCCCGCGGCCCGCACACCACCGGTGAGCTGGCCCACGCCTGGGAACTCTCACCCCCGGAGGTCTCCCGCCACCTCGCCGTCCTGCGCCGCGCAGGCCTGCTCACAGCCCGACGGCAGGGCCGATACGTCCGCTACACCCTCAACCTCCCCGATCTGACGGCGCTGGGGGCCGACCTGCTGGCAGCCGTACTGCGCTGAGCAGCTTCGGCCTGCCAGAACACGGGCGACCGCGCCACCTTCGCACCACCGTCCGACCCGGCAGGCGCCGCACAGTACCGGCACGAACGCCGGCTGCCTTCGGGCTGCTCCCGGGCAGCGAACTGGCCGCACCGCCCGACGTCCCTCCTGGCCGCTCCTGGCCGACGCCGACCTCGTCGCCGAGCGCGCCGCCGCCCACCCGCACGCCGAGGACGCCCTGCAACTGGCCGCACGACCCCGATCGCCCGCCCTTCCGGGACATGGCGGGACCCGGCCGTACGACGCCACGCCCGCACCCTGCTGGACGCTGCCGCGACCCGGCCCACTGGTGAATACCCATCGGCAATAGCGAGGTTGAGGGAGGCCCTGGTCAACTCCGGCGCCCTCGAAGCCGCCCAGATCTGAGCCGCCCATACGACACCCGCAGATGCCGCCCGCACCCGCTCACGCCGCCCGCCCGCACCCGCTCACGCCGCCCGCCCGCCGTCGCGACGCTCCCCGCCCGGACCGTCCCCGCCCGACCGCCCCCGGCCGCCCGGGGACGACGTGGCCGCGTCTGGAGCCTGTCTCGTGGGAAGCGCGGTGCGCACGGTGCCGTATACCGGATCGAACCCCTGTGGCGGCAGCGCTCGCCCCGCAGCGGCTGATCGAGCGGGTCGCGGGCCTCGACGAGGCGGCAGCGCCGCTGCCTCGCTTCGACCAGGCATCCCCCCACCCCCCCCGCCGGGATGACGACGATCGGTGCGCCCCACGGCTCAATCCACGGCGGACGCGGCCGGGGCGGCGGGCGTGGCGACGCGATTTGTACGGGGTTGTCGGGTGATGATTGTGCGGTGCAACTTGATCACGTGTCCTATGCGGTGGCCCGCGACAGCTTCGTCTCGACCGTCCAGTGGATCGGATCGGCCCTCGGCGCCGGGTTCGTCGACGGTGGCGTACACCCGCGATTCGGCACCCGCAACTTCATTCTCCCGCTGAGCGGCGGCACCTACATCGAGGTCGTCACCACACTCGACCACCCCGCCGCCGACCGCGCACCCTTCGGCCAGGCGGTCGCGCGCCGCGCCGCCGAGGGCGGCGGCTGGCTCGGCTGGGTGGTCTCCGTCGACGACATCGCCCCGGTCGAGACCCGCCTCGGCCGCACCTCGGCCGAGGGCCACCGCGTCCGCCCCGACGGGTTCGACCTCAGGTGGAAGCAGATCGGCCTGCTGGAACTGCTGGAGGACCCGCAACTGCCCTACTTCCTTCAATGGGCGGTCCCCATCGAGGAGCGCCCAAGCGCCGACCCGCGCACCTCCACCACCATCCACGGGGTCTCCATCGCCGGCGACGCCGCCTCCATCGCCGAATTCCTTGGCGAACCGGCCGACCACCCCCTCGACCAGATCGACGTCACCTGGGTCGAGGACGAGGAACCGGGCCTGGTCTCGGTCGAGTTCGCCACCGCCCACGGGCCGGTCACGATCTGACCGGACGGCCGGGCTCGGTGGGGCTGTGACGCGCACCGTGGTTAAAGCGTTCGCTCGACGGTGACCACCGCGATCGTGTGGGCGCGGCCGGCAACTTCCCGCGCCCGCAAGCCGCCGCCCTGTCGGCCTCTGGAAGATCCGGCACGCGCCACGGCTCGCCAGGCGCCCGGCCGGTCCCACGGCGGCGATCGGTGAGGCGATCCGGGCGGGCACGCAGGACCAGGTGGTGAGGGGACGAGATCAGGCTGCTCGCACCGTATGGCGCACGCGGGACCCCACCAGCCGCTTCTGGCGCGCAGTGCGCGGCGGTCGGTAGTGTCGGCCGAATGTCCAGCCCTGGAGACGTGCCACCGGAGATCCTGAACAGGCTGCGGTCGATCTGCCGGCAGCTGCCCGAGTCCTACGAGGAACCAGCCTGGATCGGTGTGCGCTGGCGGATCCGTACGCGGACGTTCGCCCATGTCTACACGCCGGACGTGGATCGCTCCCCGGTCTACGCCTCGCATGCGACCGCGGGTCAGGAACCGGTCGTGATGACTTTCCGTGTAGATGCCGACGACCTGCTCGGCCTGACCGCCACCGGGTTCCCGTTCCTCCGCGCCGACTGGGGCCACAACGTCGTCGTTGCCGTTCTCGGTGACCACACCGACTGGACCGAGCTCGGCGAACTGATCACCGAAAGCTACCGCGGGATGGCTCCGAAGTTCCTCGCCGCCCGGCTCCCCCTCCTGCCGCCGCCCGGCTGACCGGAAGGACGGCCGGCCGGGGGAGTGGCAGCGAAGACGCCGGCCGGCTGTCAGCGGTGTGGCCCCCCACGGCCCGGTGACGTGCGCGAGCACACCGCATCCGGCCCAACAGCGGCCAGGACGCCTTCGTCCGCAGCCATCTCAACCACGGCGGCCGGAGTGCCGGGAGGCACCGGAGTGCAGGGAGACAGGAGACCGCCTGCGGCGCCGCCCCTCGCACGGGATCGCCAGGGGAGGGAGACCGGGATCGGCGGGGTCGACCACCCGCTTGCCACCGTCCCGGTCAGAGACTCTGGTCACGCCTCCTCGCGCCGTTTCGCTTCGGACAACTCCTCCTTTCCATAGTCGAGTTGCGCTGTTTTGGCCTATGTTCTGAGGGCCCGAAGTGTTCACAGTTCGCCCAGGAGGCCCGATTGCAGCCCAGGCGTGTCAGAACCCTTGCCGGAGCACTGCGCCGCTCCCCTCTTCTCATCGCCCTCGCCCTCGGCTCACTGCTCGTCGGGTTCACCCCCTGGCTCGGAGTGGCGAGCACAGGGCCGGACGGCCGCACGCCCCCGGCACGGCCGACGCCGGGCCCCTTCGAGCAGCAGCCGGCGAAGCAGTCACCTCACCACGGCGTGGCCCCGGCGAACGCCATGGAACCGATGGCTCCCGTGCTCGACCGGACCGGATGGAGCGCCGTCGCGAGCGATGAGGAGACCGTCAAGGAGAACGGCCGCGCGGCCAACGTCCTCGACGGTGACGCCGCCACCCTCTGGCACAGCAAATGGTCCGGGACCGCGGCCCCGCTGCCGCACAGCATCACCGTCGACATGCACCGCACCACGGTGGTCTCGGCGCTCGTCTACCAACCCCGCACCGTCGGGGTCAACGGGCGCATCGGCGAGTACCGCATCAGCGTGAGCACCGACGGCCGGAACTGGGGAAGTCCCGTCGCCACCGGCACCCTCGCCGACGACGGCAGAGCCAAGACCCTCGCATTCGCCCCGCAGGGCGCCCGGTTCATCCGGCTCACCGCCGTCACCGAGGCCGGCCGGCGCGGCCCGTGGACCTCCGCCGCGGAGCTCAACCTGCTCGGCGACCCCGGGACCCCGGCCGCCACGGTCGACCTGCCCCGGACCGGATGGAGCGCCGTCGCGAGCGATGAGGAGACCGTCAAGGAGAACGGCCGCGCGGCCAACGTCCTCGACGGTGACGCCGCCACCCTCTGGCACAGCAAATGGTCCGGGACCGCGGCCCCGCTGCCGCACAGCATCACCGTCGACATGCACCGCACCGCCGCTGTATCCGCCCTCATCTACCAGCCCCGCAAGGTCGGCATCAACGGGCGCGCAGGCACATACACCATCACCACCAGCACCAACGGCACCATCTTCGGGACACCGGTCGCCACCGGCACCTGGCGCGACGACGACACCGTCAAGACCGCCACCTTCACCCGCACCACGAACGCTCGCTACATACGCCTGACCGTAACCGGCGAGGCCGCCAACCGCGGGCCCTGGACCTCGGCCGCCGAGATACGCCTGAGCGGACCCGCAGACCCGGCCACCCACGGATCCTGGGACCGGATCACAGGCTTCCCCCTGGTACCGGTAGCCACCGCCGTCCTGCCCGGCGACAAGCTCCTCGCCTGGTCGGCGTACGCGCTCGACCGCTTCGGCGGCAGCAGCGGCTACACCCAGACCGCCATCCTGGACCTGAAGACCGGCAAAGTCACCCAGCGACGCATCGACAACACCGGACACGACATGTTCTGCCCGGGCACAGCGATGCTCGCCGACGGCCGGATGCTGGTCACCGGCGGCAGCAACGCGGACAAGGCGAGCATCTACGACCCCGCCACCGACTCCTGGTCCAAGACCGGCGGCATGAACATCGCCCGCGGCTACCAGGCCATGACCCTGCTCTCCACCGGCGAAGCCTTCGTCCTCGGCGGATCCTGGAGCGGGACCACGGGCGACAAGTCCGGCGAGGTCTGGTCCCCCGACACCGGCACCTGGCGCAGCCTCCCCGGCGCCCCCGCCACCCCCGCGCTGACAGCAGACCCCCGCGGCCCCTACCGCGCGGACAACCACATGTGGCTGTACGCGACCTCCGGCGCAAAGGTGCTCCAGGCAGGCCCCGGCAAGCAGATGAACTGGATCACGACCGACGGGAACGGCAGCATCACCTCCGCCGGCACCAGAGCCGACAGCCAGGACGCCATGAACGGCAACGCCGTCGCCTACGACATCGGCAAACTGCTCACCCTGGGCGGCTCACCCGCGTACGAGAACACACCCGCCACCCGACGCGCGTACACCGTGAACATCGACGGCGACCAGGTCCAGGCCACGCGCACGGGCGACATGGGCCACGCCCGCGCCTTCGGCAACAGCATCGTCCTGCCCGACGGCAAGGTCGCCGTATTCGGCGGACAGACCCACCCCGAGCCGTTCAGCGACGCCACGTCCGTACTGACCCCCGAACTGTGGAACCCGGCGACCGGGACCTTCACCCCGCTCGCCACCATGGCCATCCCGCGCAACTACCACAGCGTGGCCAACCTGCTGCCCGACGGACGCATCTTCTCCGGCGGCGGCGGCCTCTGCGGAGACTGCGCCACCAACCACTCCGACGGCGCCGTATTCACACCGCCGTACCTGCTCAACACAGACGGCTCACCCAAACCGCGCCCCGCCATCACCGGCGACGTGCCGTCCCGCGCCGCGCCCGGCAGCACGCTCACCGTCGCCACCCAGGGGCCGGTGGCCTCCTTCGTCCTGATGCGGACCGCGGCCGCGACCCACTCCACGGACAACGACCAGCGGCGGATCCCGCTGCTCTCCACCGCCACGGGAACCGACACGTACACGGTGTCCATCCCGCACGACAGGGGAGTGGCCCTCCCGGGCACCTACATGCTCTTCGCCCTCAACACACAGGGGACACCGAGCACCGCCCGGTTCATCACCGTCTCCTGACGACACGAACCCGGCACCCGCCCAGGTGTTGCGGCGGCGCCGGCACCGCGAGCGGCGCACGGGCGGCGCTCCGGCGATGTTCTCCGCGCTGCTTTCCGCACCCGCGGGGGCGCCCGGATTCTCCTGCTGCTGTCTACTCGGGCTGGGTGACGGTCAGAGCCCAGCGGACGGACTGTGATGAGGCGTCGACGCCTACGGAGAAGGAGCCCGCGCGGACTACGCCGGCCGGCAGGGCGACCGAGCCGCGGCCAGGTTCGTCGCCCACACAGTCCATGGTGAAGGCGGCCACCTGGGTTTGCTGGGATTCCATCGTCACGCTGAGGGCGCCGCCGCCGTCACAGGCCACGGTCAGGACCGTGGGCAGGCTTTCCCAAGCGCCGGCCGATACGACGCCCCCGTCCCCCCACTGCTCCTGCACCCACACCAGACCCTCCGGTCCGGGATGCGGCAGCAGGACGTCGCCCGCTGGTGCCGCGAACGCCGCACCC
The DNA here is from genome assembly GCF_044331325.1 of Streptomyces sp. NPDC017246. Classification (NCBI taxonomy): domain Bacteria; kingdom Bacillati; phylum Actinomycetota; class Actinomycetes; order Kitasatosporales; family Streptomycetaceae; genus Streptomyces; species Streptomyces sp. NPDC017246. Next base: position 113,952 of record NZ_JBIRMW010000021.1, read on the forward strand.
CCGGTGCCCCAGACGAGGAACGCGGCTGCTGCAGAGGTCAATACCGCCCGGATACGTGTCATGTCCTGCCCCCTGTCAATCGCTTACCGTGTGAGGAAGCCTGCCCCCTCGAACACCCGCACGCCTGAGTACGGATACTCAGGCGGAATCCGGACGGAGACGCAGTCTCGGCCATCCACCCGGAGTTGTCTCTGTGCCGGACCTGTCGGCCGGCTCGGTGTTCCGTCCGGGTTCGTATGGCGTTGAGCCACCTCCTCCACCCGGCTGTGACAAGGCGGCAGGGGAGGGCCGGCCCTTGAACGAGGTCAGTCCAGGAGCGCGGTCGCCTCGACCTCGACGAGCACGTCCGGCTCGAAGAGGTACTCGACGCCGATGAGGGAGGCCGGAGGCAGGGGGGTCGGGAGACCGATCTCGCCGGCGACGGCCTCCACACCGGTCATGAAGTCGCCGATCTTCTCCGGGGCCCACCGGGTCACGTAGAACGTCAGGCGCAGCACGTCCGCGAACGTCGCACCTGCGCCTGTGAGTCCGATGGCGGTATTGCGCAATGCCTGGGCGACCTGTCCGGCCAGGTCGCCGGGCGCGACCGGGGTCCCGTCGGCCCGGCGCGCGATCTGGCCGCTGACATGAACGTGCTTCGTCCCGGTACCCACGGCGACGTGATGGTAGGGGACCGGCTGGAGCATGCCTTCTGGGGTGAGGTGCTGAACAGTCATGGGCTTCTCTCTTCCCTCTAGGTATCTTGAAGCTACTTAGGAGAAGAAGGACACTTCAACGAGACCAGGTTTCGCCATGGATACCGCCGACGACGTTCGCATCGAGGCCCCGCACCGCGAACTGCTCGACCAGATCCTCGACAAGTGGTCGCTCAGCGTCCTCAACGAGCTCTGCGAGCGCCCGTGCCGCTTCAACGAACTGCGCCGCGCCATCCCCCAGGTCACGCAGAAATCGCTGACCGCGACCCTCAGGCGCCTCGAACGCAACGGCGTGATCGAGCGCGAGGTCGTCTCCACCCGTCCCGTGGCGGTCAGGTACCGGATCACGCCGCTGGGCAAGACTCTTCGGTATCCCATCGACGTGCTGCTGGCCTGGGCCACGCAGCACATGCCCGTCGTAGAGCGCGCCCGTGAAGACTTCGATGAGCGCGAGGACGCCGGCCGGTGACGCGTTCCTGGCGTCGGGGGACAGCCCCGGGGATCCGTCCGTGACGTGGTTCGACGTGGTCCGACGTGGACACCGACACGGAGCTCCCGCCGGCCGCGGACTTCCAGACGCTCGTCGACCGGCTGACTGCGGCCATGTCCTTCGAGCTCGATGACGCGTACGGCAGCCGGTCGGCGCCATGATCTGGCTCCGGTCGAGCCCGCCGTGTCCAGGACGCTCGTACTCCTGAGGTGCCTGTGGACCTCGCGGGCGACGAACCGCTTGAGGCACCGCATGTATGGCCCCACCGTGGAGGCCGGTCGGCGACGGTCGCGCCCCGGCAAGTCATCACGTTCTCCGGGCTGACCACCGGCAGCCATCCAGCCTTCGTCTTTTGACAGCATCCGCGGCGCCCGGTGGCTCCACACGTGAGAACGGGGGCCGCTTGTACCGGCGGTGGCAGGTGCGTGGAAGCGGGCGGAAGCAGGGGTGCGGTCTTAGCCCCGGGATCCTGTCGGCGTGCCTTGACCAGCGGGTTCTTGTGGCTGAAAGTGGATCTTCTGATCGACTGGGGTGGGAAGCATGACACATGAGGAATACGCCGACCGCTGCGAGGAGCTCTTCGCGGTGGGCGGGTTCGCGGAGGTGCGGAAGGTGGCCGAATCCGGTCTGGGGGAACTCGGACCCGACCCGGTGCTCTACCGGTGGCTCGGCCTCGCCCACGCGGCGGAGGACGAGGACGACCACGATGCCGAGGCGGAGAAGGCTTACAAGACCGGGCTGGCGCAGTGGCCGGACGACCTCGGACTGCTCGTCTCCTACCTGGAGCTGTGCCTGCGGGCCGACGGGTGGACGTATCCCGGGCGCGCCGCTCGGGTGGATCGGCTCAAGGAGCGGATCGCGGAACTGGCGCCCGCGGGGTCGCCCGAGGCGGCACGGGTGGAGGCCGCGCTCGACTGGGCCGGGCGGGGCTACTGGCGGGACGTAAGGGAGAGGACGGCTGCCGCGCGGACCGATCGAGCGGCTCTGACGTCCCACAGCGTCGATGTCGCTGAAGCGCTGGAGCGGGGCGGCCAGGCGCCCGCCCATCCGGAGGACCTGCGGGCCGCCGAGGTCGCGGCCGCGCTGGACCTGCTGGCCGGCCCGTGGCAGGCCCCGCTCCGGCTCATGGTCCGCCACCGGGTGGCCGCGTACGGCACCACATTTGTGCTGGTCTTCGCCACCAACAAGGCACTGGTGCTGAGCGGGACCGTTTCCTTCAGCGTGTGGGGCTGGCTCTGGTTCGCACCCCTCCTGCTGGCCGACTCGAAGCTCAAGCAGGCCCGGCGGCTGGCCCGCCAGCGGGTGATCGCCGCGATGGAGGCCCGGCACGCCGGAGCCGACGCCGCAGGCTAGGAGTTGTCGTCACATACCCCTGCGAACTCTACGTTCGCCGCCGGTTGCACCTCCACCGTCACGAAGGCCCGATAGATGGCCTCACCTGATCACCGAGCGGATGGGGAGGTTCGGCTCGGCGGAAGTTGCCTCCCCACGCCGACGCCCGTCGCGATGCCCGGCCTCGACGGGCATCCAGGTCCTTCAGCTTGTCGCAGGTGTGTGGCAGGAGCGTGTGGAGGATCCTGCCGATCTCCCGGCGTCAGTTGCCGAGTACGGCGTCGTGCAGATCCCAGCCGCGGTCGTCGGCGGACCAGCCGACGATGCCGAGAACAAGCCACGTCCACCCCACGCCGTCCCCACCCAGACATACTCACCCCGGTGGCCGGGCCCGGCCGCACGACTAGCAAGTGGATCTTCGATCCGAATTCGGACGGGGCGTCGTCAGGCAGGGATGCCGAGCGGCGGGTACTCGAGCACGCGGGGCTTGTACTCGACCAGCTGGATGCGGCCGTCGAAGGTACGGTGCTCGATCATTTCAAGGGCGACATCCGGGTAGCCGTCGTAGATGCGTTCTTCCCCTGTGGCCCCGGTGATCACCGGGAACATCACGACCCGGAAGCGGTCGACGAGTCCCGCCCGTAGCAGGGACCGGGACAGGGCGAGGCTGCCGATCGTGCTGAGCAGCCCCGAGCCACTCGACTTCATGGCTCGGACCGCCTCGACGGCGTCGTCCTGGACGAGCGTGGAGTTCGCCCACGCTAGCGGCCCCTCGAGCGAGGAGGAGAACACCACCTTGGAGGCTTGCGTGAGCTCGTCGACGGACGCCTCTTCCTCGGGCCTGAATTCGTCTTGGCCAGTCGGGACCTCGCCTGCGGCGAAGCCCGACATCAGGCGGTAGGTGTTCGCTCCCATCAGATAGGTGGCCTCGGGCTGCTTGCTGAGCCATGCGAGGTACTCCGGGCCCTCAAGGCCCCAGAACCCGGGCCATCCCTCTCCCGATGCGTGGCCGTCGAGGGAGGTGATGAAGTCGACGAGAAGCTCTGACATGGCGGTTTCCTTCCTACGGATGTCACGAGCTTGGACCGGCCGGAAGACACAAACTCGTCGGCCACGCCGTGGAAGCCGCTTCTTCTTCCCGAGTGTCTTGCGCTTCACCGTCCTGTGCCTCCTCCGGCTCCCAGGAGCGCTCCGCGCCCTGCGCTTTCGGGGAGGGGCACCGTTCGCTGACGGCCATTCAGCGTTCGCCGGCACGGGATAGTGACCGTGGCATTGCTCAATGCCAACCGGTGTACCCGTCGGGGTGCCCTCCGCCGCCCTCGCCGTGTGTGAGGCCGTACACGAACAGCCCCAGCACGAGCAGCGCGAGCAGCACCGTCCAGACGGTGCCCGGGAAATCTGTGAGACTCGGGCGCCGTGGGGGAACGTCGCCCTGGCTCTCGGTGCCGCGTTCGTCGTCGCTCATCTCCGACCCCCTCCATCCGTATTCATGGCACTGCGCCACGCGGCCGGCGTCAAGCCTCAGGACGCCCGGGGTGGGTCGGGGCCGGGGTCGCGCCGTTGCGGCGTGTTCGTGGGTCTCTACTGGCCGATCGTTGCCGTCAGCCGGTACGGGTTCGCCCACAGCGGGGACGCACGGCGGGACTCGACGACCAGCTCCCAGACGCCGAAGGCAGGTGCGGAGTAGGTGCGGTTCTTCGGGTCGCAGCCATTGCCGTCGAAGTAGTTGTTGTAGCAGTAGACCGTGCCGGCGGTGGACTTCTCGCCCGAGACGCCGGTCGGCTTGAACGCCCACCAGCGGGTCTGGCTGCCCTCGCCGAGCCCGTCCATCGTCACGGTAGTAAGGCTCTTGGCTCCGGCCGGAACGGCCACTGTGTAGTGGATGGTGTTGATCTCGATCCGCTCCGTGCCGGCTCCTGCCTTTCTGGGCCCGTGTGCTTTGTCCCAGGCGAAGGCGAGTTGCGCCTCGCGGATCTCGTCAAGCCGGTGCGGGGCGAACGTCTGGAGAGCGACCAGCCCGGCCGCGTCGGAATCTTCGGGCATGCACGGACCACCTCACTCCACGAGGCCGCGCCCACGCGCGGTGGCCACGCCCTGGCAGACGCACCTGCCATCGGACCAGGGCGACGGGGACGGCTTCCCGCCATGGCTCCACCCCGCCATCACGGGCGACGAGGTCAGGTCGCGTCGTCCGCGCCGCCGTCCGCGTTCCTGTCCGGAAGGCGCCGATGGCCGTTGCGCAGTGTCGGTGGTCGAGGCGCGTTCCCAACGGCCGACCCGTCCACTCGAACGTCGGGCACCAGGGCTGCGCACCCGCCCCTGTTCCCCACACCCGTGGGGCTGTCGGCGTCCGTCGGGGCCGGTCCGGCCGATGCGTGATCGTGACAGCCGACCGATACGAACACGCATGCGAGGGTGTCTACGATTCCGGCATGATCACGTTGTCTGTCGACCCCACCTCGCAGAGCTTCGCCGATGGCCAGGCGCTGGGGGCGCTTCTCGTCACCGCGACGGCCATGGCTGTCATCTGGTTTGCTACCCGGACGTGGCGGCGTGGTCTGGTGCCGACTGGTGCGGTGGCAGCCGAGCAAGCCTTCTCGGCTGCCCTGCGCCGGCGCAACATCGTCGTCGGCGTACTGCTCGCCGTTGCCGCCGCGGGTCTGGCGCGGGCGTGTAGCTACGAGGGGCAGCCGCCCACCGCCGAGGCGGCTCCCGTGGCCCAGGAGCGTGTCATCGCCGGCGCTCCGCGCGTCGGCGCGTACCGGCTGCTTACTGGCGAGGAGGCAGCCGAGTACGAGCGAGTGATGACGTCCAGGAGGACGCCGTCGGGCAAGCGCTGGTTCTACGACGGTCCCGGCCAGGGGCCGATGGGCGCCATACTCCAGATCAACGCCGTCGAATGGGACGCGGAACTGGCCGAGGAGAAGCGCTCGGACACCATGACGCAGGAGCTGCGCAACTTCTTCGCCGGGGCGAGGGCGAGTGAGGTCACCGCCTTCGAGGCGGGCACCTGGGGCGGCCAGCTGAGCTGCGGCTTCATTGCGCCGAACGCCGGGGGCCGCCCGATCGTGTGCGCCTGGACCGACGGAGGGACCTCGGGCAGCGTGGTGCTGATGGACGAGAGGAGTCTTCCCGGGGCCGCCGGGATCGCCCTGCGGTTCCGCACTGCTTCCGAGAAGCGCACCTGACGCACCGCGCGGCCCTGCGGCCCCGGAGCCCGGCTTCGCACGCCTGTGTCCCGCCCGATGGCCGAGCTCTGTGGCCGGCGGCGCTGGTGAGCGGGCGGCCGTACGCGGTCCGCTTGCATCTCAAATCCCCCTGACCTCATCCGTTGCCGCACCCATGTACTTCACCGACCGTGGCATCGAGGAACGGGGGAAGCGGTGTGAATTCTCGGCGCTCACTAGCTGAAGGGACGTCCTCTGAACTGCTGTTCCGTAACTTGGGCTGGACGGATGTGCGGAGTGGTCCTGCGTGCCCTGACCAGGGACGACATGGGTTGTCTCTGTGATCGGCCGCGAAGTAGACCCCTGTGAACTGCTGTTCCGTCGAATGACATGGATTCTCGTAGATATCGCGAGAATCTCAGTGACTTCTCTTGCTGTTTCCGCAGGTCAGAGGTGCGGGTGAGGATACTCGAGCAACACCACGCGCATGGCCACCCACGCTCGCGCACCGGTCGCCGCAGGGGCTGCGAGACATCCCTTGCCGTGACGGCTGCTGTGTTGCTAGGGGCCATAGCGCCACACGAAGATCACCCTGCTTAAACCTGATGTGCGCTGGCGCGGACTGCTGACACGATGCACTGGATGACTGCACGGCTACCTGGACTGAAAGTCGTTCGGGGCCAGTGCCGTACTGTCAGGAGGCGACGTACGCTGCCCTTGCTCCTGGGGAAGAGCACACCCATGACAACGACCGTGTCCGGCAATGACGTTGCCCTGGCACTGATCGCGCAGGACATCATGTTCTTGCGCCGCTTCGCCCACAGCGTCACGGCTGCCCCGGAGCAGGCGGTCGTCCCGATCTTCTGCACGCACAACTACATGTGCCTGATCATCCACGAGTCCCACCGCGCGCTCCGCCACGTCAATCCCGACCTTGCGGACGTACTCGCCTACGACTGCACCCCTGCTATCGAGCGCGCTCGGCACTCGGTCAAGCTCTACGACGACAAGTACAAGGGACTGACCGACGTCAGCGCCGACTTCCGGCGCATCATCGATGAGCACCGGCAGGAGTTCCTCAACAAAGCCTGGCTGCCGCTGGCCCGGCCATTGGAGAAGGACCTGGTCCTGTGGCGCTTCCGCGGCAGGCTCGTCGCGACCTCACACACGGCGAGCTTCTTCCTCGCCCTCCCGCCGCAGTCCTTCCAGAACCTTGACGTACTCGGCCCCGAAGTCCGGGCCATCGCCGTGGAACAGGGCAGCTACATCGCCGCAGCAGCCAACGGACTGCCCTGGGAGGGGCGGTCCTTCCTCGACACCGTGCAGAAGACGGATCTGACAGAGAAGGAAGTACGTGCTGAAAAGCACTACCAGCGCAGCTTCGACCCCGTCCTCACTGAGGAAGTCAAGGCATCCCTGACGGCCATGACCTGTGCGCTGAACACCGTCGACTTGCTCCTCGCCAACGACACTGGGTACTCCTCAGCGTTCAGTGTGTGGAAGCTGCGCTACATCGTGCTCCACCACGTGCTCTCCAGCCTCCGAAAGCTCGACGAGCAGCATGGGGCCGAGCTCCGCCTACCGGACCGAGCACTGCTGAAGGAGATCCTCAACGCGCCGACAAGCATCCTGATCCTGCAGGCTCACGGAGGCTTCAGGAACACGCTGATGCACTATCGCCCCGAGCGTCGCGTGGAGGAACAATTGTCCCTCCACGCACCGCTCTACGGGCTCATGGACGCCTACTTCCCCGCAGATGAAGCACGTTCGCTGGGTGACGGGCTCGCGTCCCACACCGTCCGTGTCGCCGACCGCATGCATGCCTGGTCCGGGGGCTGAATGTCGCAGGACTCCGATCCATCGTTTCATCCAGACCTCTGAAGACGCCCTGCCTGGCCAGACTCCCGAGGCCGCTCGGCCGCATGGCGATGCCCCGGGCTGCGATCCGCCCGGATCGGCAGGCCTTGGATGAGAGACACTGGGTGGGTGTCTGAGCAGTCTTTTGCCTTTCTGCCTCTGTCCTACGCGGCCAGGCCGCCCAGGGTGGTCCTGGTGGCGCCCCACGACGATGACACTTGGGTGGCTTGGGCCGCGGCGGGTCTGGCACGGCTGTCCAGGGTGTGGGGGTGCAGCGGCAGCGTGGTCATCCCGTCTGTCGCCGTCACGCACCCGGCTGTGGAGCGTTGCTTGACGCGTTTCAATCCTGATCACGTGCTCGCCTACGTGCCGTCGTGGGCTACGGCCGACGGGGTGTGGCCGGGGACCATCGATGGGCTGATGGCTGGTCGAGCAGCCAAGGCCGGCGGCGAGGCTGCTGTCGAGCAGTTCGAGGAGATGCTGCGTAAGGAACCGTGGAACGCGCCCATCGTTCAGGAGGCCGAGGCAGCAGCCGACGAACTGCGTGAGCTGTGTGGTACGAACAGGCGCGAAGAGCACGTACAGAGCATCCACCTGTTCGATGCCGATGACATGCACGACCTCACGTCTTTGGCTGCAGTCACAAGGGCAGGGGCTATCGGTGTCCCGAGGCGTCTGGTGACGACGGTGGAGGCCCTTGCCTATGCGATGCACGTGGGTATCGGTGAATCCGAAGTGGAAGGCCAGATCACGGCCAGACAGTGGCAGGAGGCCGCCGCCCGCGGCAATGAGTCGCCTCTGCTCTCGCAGCTGCATCCAGGTGCACTTGAGGATTCTTGTCCCGCCCGCTCACATGAGGCGGCGCTGTGCGTCTCGGTCTCAAGAGCGTTCCAGCGACGGGAGCCCGTTGTCGTTCTGGGGGACCGGCCGGAGGACTTTGCCCTTGCTGAAGTGCTGCGCCAGATCCGTGGCGTGGTGACGTGGATTCCGTGGGATGAGCCTGGCCTGAACGATATGTGGTTGTTCTCGCCGCGTAAGCGCGTGCTGGTGACGAGCGCGTCGCTGACCGTTGACGAGACTCGGCAGCAGATCGAGGAGAGGTGGCAGAAGCGCTCCTTCGGGTTGATTCAACCGGAGGAGGAAGAACGTCCCTTCGAAGCAGTGCACCCTGACGCCATCGACATCGACCACCCCTTGATGGTGGTCCTGAAGGACAGCTGGGACCAACCGCGTTCACTACCCGTCACCAGGGAACCTGATGGCACCCTTCAGGCATCTCTCTCGTTGGCCGTGGAAGTCCCGAACGGTCTGGATCCCGACAGGCACCGCTGGCAGGTCACCCTCACCGCCCCCAGCCACCCCGTGCCGCCCCTTCCTGTACTGGGTTCGCACGCCGTGATTGCCGCAGGGCAGAACCCGTGGGAGACCTTTGTTCGAGCTGCGGACGGGGGAGTCACCTACTGGTCGCACCGTTTCGACTTTGTCCCCAGCGGGGCTTCCCTGGCGGGTTCCCTCGCCTCCCCACGGCTGGCTTGGCCGGGTATCAAGAGCACGCTGAAGGTCGCCGCATCCGCCCAAGGTGCAGACGTCCGCCCGAGTCCAGCAGGGAAGCGGGCGGCCATCACCGAACGCCTCCTTGGTTCCAGGACAGCGCTGGAAGATCTTGCTGCTAGCCCTGGGTGGGCCCTGCTGCGCATGTTCATGTCTCCAGCCGTCCCCGGGGGCTGCCCGGTGGGAAGCTGGTGGAAGCTCAAGTCGGCAACGGTGCTGTCCTGGGAGGCCATCGCCGGCCTCGATGACCGTGGATGGGAGCCGACGGCGCGGCGAGAGCAGGTGGATCAGTGGACGTCCCAGGGCGTACTGCGCCGCGGGCTGATCCTGGGCTGCGGTCACTGTCCGATCCTCGAGTTCTATCCTCTGTCGGAGATCAGCCAGAGCTATCTATGCAGGCGCTGCGGGGGGACCAACCAGCTGACATCTGACCGCTGGAGACCTGCGGCACCAGAGCCCCGATGGTTCTACGACCTGCATCCGGCAGTCATGGAACTCGTGGTGAACGACGGGGACGTCCCCCTTCTGGCCACACGGTTCCTCCGCGGCGAGCATTGGGCGCGTCAGGCACTGGTCTGCGAGGAGTTCGAGCTCCTTGTGGACGGCAACCCTTGTGTCGAGATGGACTTCGCGCTCGCCACCGCCCAGGAACTGTGGCTGGGGGAGGCCAAGAAGAATGACTCGCTCGCAAGCACCCACAGAAAGCGGAAGGAGGAGGCTGCCAAGCTTCTTCAGGGGTGCGCCTTGGCCGGAGCGGCCGGCCTGGTCCTGGCCACGGCGCAGGAGCAGTGGGCGCAGACGACTGTGGATGCTGTAAGAGCTGAGGTTCTAGGGCGCCGCAAGGCGGACAAGCCCGTGCCCAAGGTCAGCCTCCTGACAGGTCTTGGGACGTCACCGAAACTGGTCCCTCTCACCCTGTGAAGATCCGCTCTCGACCTTCCTTTCATAGCCGGTAGCTTCACAGTGCGCTGTACCCCACTTCAGTGTCCGCGGCCGATGTGGATGGCGTCGAGTTCGGTGCGGTTGATGTTCTCGGTTCCGGTCAGGATGGCGAGGGTGGCTGCTTGGCTGATCAGCTGGGACAGGGCGAGGAAGTATCCGCCGGTGCGGTTGTGGAGGTACTCGTGGTGCTCGGTCAGGGCATGCTTGGTCAGGTTGTGCAGGCTGAGGTGCTTCTCGTACCCGGCCAGGACCTGTAGCCATGTTTCTTTGTCCTGGGCGTTGAACGGGATCGGGTCGAGCCAGGTGATGGGCAGCAAAGAATGTGCCTGGTCCTTCTGTTGCGCGTCTTGCTGGACGGGGCTGTGGGTGGCACGGCGTGTGAGGTGTCTCTGTACGACGACTTGGTGCCGATCGGCGATCGCGCGGGCTTCGTAGACGATGTCGCTGGCGCCGGTGCCGCAGAAGATCGTGGTGATCCCGAGCCGGTTGCGCAGGTAGTCGAAGTAGTGCAGGACCGGGGCGAGCTGGTGGGGCTGGACGCGCTGGATGTCATCGACGAGCAGCAGCCGGGTGAGGGCGTTCTCCAGGACGTAGTTGACCGGCACTGACAGGTCGGGATAGCTGCGCCAGCGCAGGAGGTCGTTCTCGTTGAGGGGCTCGGGGTTGAGACCGAGGAAGCAGGCGATCTCCCACACCCAGTTGACCTTGCTGTCGGTGTCGGCCGGCGCCAGGATGTGAACGACCGGGATCTGCGTGCCCAGCTCGCCTCCGGTACGGTCCTCGATGTCGCGCTGGACCGTGCGGCCGATAGCCCGCAGCAGCAGGGACTTGCCCGTGCCGCTCATTCCGTCGATCACCCGGTCCAGGATCCCCTCCCGCCGGTCACCGTTGACCATCACGGCCCGGAACGATGCCATCAAGACCTCGTCGTAGCCCTGGTGGGACACCAGCTTCAGGTGGGCGTGGTAGGCCAGGCGGGGGTCGCTGAGGCGTTCATCCTCCGTCGCCAGCGGGGGATGGTCGGCCAGGCCGGGCTGGGCGATGTCTTCGCGCGTGAAGCTGTTCCACCCCTGGCGGCGGTAGATCCATTCCGGGCGCATCGGCGCCAGCTGCGCCCGTTGCAGGGCCCGTTCCTCCTGCTGTTTCTGGAGCGCCGTGGTCGCCTTCACATCTCTCCTTCAACGGTTTCGGTGCTTCCTGGCAGGCCCAGGTCGAATGCGGGGTCCGGGGCCTCACCGAGGTCGTCGTCAGGCGCGGTGTCCGCGAACAGGGCAGCCAGCCCGTCCCGGTCAGACGGCGTGGAGACGGCGCCGACCGGTTGGGCGGTCGGTCGCGCCGGGATCGGCAGGGATTCGTACGGAGTGATCGAGTCCAGATCGATCTCACCGATGCCGGCGTACGGGTTGGCCGCAGGTTCGTCGACGTCCAGCTCGGGGCCCTGGAAGGGGATCCACGGCCCGGTTCGGGTATGGCGCGGGGGAGCGGTGCGGGTGCGGCGGCGGCGTTCCTTCACGGCGAGGGCGACCTGAGCCTGGTGTTCCTTGCGCCCGCCGTCGGCCAGGACCGCGGCGGTGGCCTCCTCCCAGTGATCCACGGTCCAGTGGACGTCGGTGAGCAGCCGCCGGTGGATGAAGTCCGCCTTGATCCACCGTCCCGGGCCGCGGTGGTCGTACAGCCAGGCGACATCGGGGCGGTAGGGGTTGAAGCGTGCTTCCCACCGGCCGCCTTTGCCCGGGCCGGCCAGCCCGGAGTGCAGCCCGGCCATGAGCCTCAGCTCACCGGCCTCGTTCTGGTAGGTGCGGTTTTCGATGTCGAATCCCTTGTCGGTGACCGTCACCCAGGCCGGCAGCAGCAGCTTCCGGTTGTCCTGCGGTGACAGCGGCCTGGGCCGGTACCCGGCGCCGGGAACAGTCGCCGCGTACATCTCGTTCGGGGACAGTGTCAGGCCTGGCAGCTCCGGGTGCTGCAGTCCTTCGTGGGGCAGTTGCTGGTATTCCAGGGCCACCCACTCGTGCGCCATGTGCTGGACCTCGTTGATGGTCCACAGCGGCTGGCGTTCGATGCCCCGCCCGCGTACCGCGTGGCTGCGGCCGGTCCAGCCGGCGACGTGCTGGCTGAAGGAATCGGCGAACGAGGAGAAGACCCGCTCGACGATCGGCTTGTCGTCGGGCTGCTCTTTGCGCGCGTAGAGGAGGGTGATGCCGAGGAAGTTGCAGACGTCCTCGAAGTGCTGACTCAGATACTGACTGCCCTGGTCGACGATGATCGTCCTCGGGTGGATCACGGGACGGGCCGCGGCGGCCTCGGTGAAGCGGGGGTCCGCCTCACGCAGCTTGATGAACGGCAGCGCCGAGGCACTGGCCGCGGTCAGCGGGTCCCAGCCGGGCAGCGTCGGCATGGGCGCGTATGCCTGGGCGAGCAGGAGGACCAGGTCGAACGTTCGTGTCGCCCGGCCGCCGACCCGCTGCCCGGGTCTTCCCTCGCCCGTGACGACGGGCACGATCATCAGCGCGACGATGCTGCGGGTCGCGACATCGATCAGGATCGTCATCTCCGCCGACACGACCTCCCCGTGGTCACCCAGGACCTTGATCCGCAGCGGAGTGGTGTCGATCTGCATGATCTGCCCGGGCCGCACCGCGTACGACGGGGTGTAGGGCTTCTTGGGCTTGCTCGCCTGGGAGGCCCGCTGCCGGGTCGTGCCGAGCAGGATGGCCGACAGGCCGAGCTCGTGCATCCGCTTGTAGAACGTCGAGCGTGGCAGCCGCAGCCGCTTCGCCTCCTGCGGATCCTCGAGCTCTTTCGCGTACCGGGTCTCGACGCGTTCCTCGACCAGATCAAATGCCCGCCCGATCCTCCCGCCCGACTGGCGCGCCAGGATCGCGGTCACCTCCTGCATGATCTCCAGCAGACGCGGGTCGGTCCTCCCTCCCGGCGAGGGCGCCCGCCCCTTGCGCCCGTCGATGATGAGGACCAGCGGGTTCTCATCCGCCTGCTTCCACCGGCGCCGCTTGTCGTCCAGCGTGCGCCAGCTGATGCTGATGTCCAGCTCGTCGAGCTCAGCAGCCTTGCGTTTCAGCCGCTGCTCCATCGTGGTGGCCGCCGGGTCGTACCCCGCCCGTGGAACGCGCCGACCGGGCCGGATCCCGGTCTCGACCTCCTTCATGTGCCGGTGCCACATCAGCGCCCGCTTGCGGTCCTCCTTGCCGACGACCAGCAGCAGTCTTCCCAGGGGCGGCAGCCTGGTCCGTTCGACGACATCTCCCGCCTCGTCCAGCAAGGCGAAGTCCGCCGACCCTGCCATCTCCCCGTACAAGGCCTCCACCAGCGCGGCTGGCTCCGGCAGCGGCTGGAGTGTGACATGAGGGCCGGCGAAGGTGATCACGCGGAACTCCCGTCCCTGCCAGCGCACCCGGTCACCCAGACGAACCCGGTCACTGTCGAACCAGCCCCACAACTTGCCCTGAGTCATGCCGCCCCCTCCACGGTCCATACCAGCGGGCCCCGAGGCAGCGGCTGGTCCCAGTCGAACAGCAGCCGCCGCTGCCACATCAGCCCATACACAAGATCAACAGCAGTCAGTTCCGGGACCCCGCACGCACCCACCCCCTCGAACAGAGGCCGCCTGCGCCGAAAAGCATGGAGAACGGCCTGTTCCTGTTCCGGGTCCACCCCGTCTGCGAAGCGGTAGTCTGCGAGCCACATCAGGTTCTCCAACTGGGTACCCCGCTGGACGGAACGCATCTGAACCTGCCAGCCCGCGGCCTGTGCGACCTCATCGAGCGCCGCCAGACGCTCCTGCCACTGCGGCCCGATCCCACGCGGCGGCCGCACGACCACGACACACCGAGAACCGTCCCGCATCCTTGCGACGAAATCCGGCCGCCACCGGTACCGAGCCCGCCCCGACTCCCAGTGCAGCTCCACCGGCTCCCCACTGAAGCGGACAACCTCCGAGTCGAAGTCCAGCTCCACCGCCACCCGCAGCCGGCGCAGCGACCCGCACACCACCTTCGACCGCAACGACGACGGCCATGCCGTGATCTTTCCCTGCCGGCCGTGATATGCCACCGGATCCGTCGGCGGCTGTCTCTCCTCGAGCGCCACACCGGCCAGGGCTGCCGCCGACGACGCTGTCAGCTCACCCCACTCATCAAGATGCCAGCCACTCACACTCCGCATGCCCTCTTCACCCCGCCCCGCTCCGCACGGCCACCACACGTGCTGTATCCGAGCCCTGTCTCATCCCATGCGACCGGGTACGCTCCCGCGGGCCGTGGCGGCCCGGCACGAGGACCGGTATGGCAAGGAGTGGGGGAGTGCCTGCAGCCGGCTGCCAAGGCCGGGTCAGGACAGGCACGAGCGCTGCTCCACAGACCCGGTCGGCGAGGCGAGCCGGCTGTGCCCCGGGGCAAGCGGGAGCCGTCCCCGCCTGGGCCTGGTGGCCGGTTGTGCTTCCGTGTCCGCCGGTACCCGGTGGCGGTGCAGCCAGTCCAGCAGCGGCCCTCTGCCTGCTTGGACGTCCAGCTCCCACGACTCCATCAGCGCCTCGGCCCTGCCGAGCCACCGGCTGCGGGCATCGGTGTCCCGGACGTCCGACTGCTCGAACTCGGCCATCAGCCGCGCGAGGCGTGCCGCCTCCGGATAGATCACCAGCGGCATCGCCCGACTACTGCGGTCCTCCAGCCCGCCCGCCCACGCCCGGTGGACCCAGCGCACCACCATCGGCATCGTCCGCCACCAGTCCGCCGCCACCTGGAAGGCGTCGGCGAACAGCTCCTCACCCGACCTGCCGAACCGCTTCTGCAGCCGGCCACGCTCCAGATGCGCGTCGACGACCTCAGGGAGCTCCTTCAAGGACAGCCCGTCGAGCGGCTCCGTCCTCGAGTCGTCACACCACCGCTCGTGCCGGGCACACACCCGCCAGCTGTCCGACACCAGCCACCAGGCCGGCTCCCTGACCCCGCGGGCCTCCGCACATCTCGTGCAGCAGCGCACGAGATGCCCCTCGGACGGCTGCCAGGGCCACTTCCACACCGCGTCCCCGTCACCCGGCAGCCGGTGACGCGGCGCCAGCCCGGGTAGCGCCCGCTGCAACACGGCCGCCGGTTGGCCGGCCAGCACGGCCAGATACTCAAGCCCCGGCCCGTTCACATACATCTCCGTGCACTGCGGGTACATCGCCACCCGCGCCGCATCACATGACGACGATCCGGTGCCCTGGCCCACACGCTGCAGGAAATCCGCGAGTCCCAGCCCGTTGGCGTGCGCCAGCCGGTTCACGAACGACCCCGTCGACTCCCCGGGCATAGGCCACACCAGAAGCGGAAGAGACTGACGCGGACCGTAGAGCCCCGGCACCTGCAGCACCACGCCGTTCCCCCTCTCCGCCCACCCCGCACGCATGCCTGTGCTCTATCGTCATCAGCCGCCGTACAGCCTGGTCAAGGGCCCTTAACTCCTTCGGGTGAACCAGACGGCAACACCCCGGCACCCTCCACGGCACGGGTCTGAACCTTGATCCGCAACGAGACGATCCGCTGTCAGGAGGGCACCGTGGCCACGCTGACGAGCAATGGCCTCAGAACACCACTACGCGGCCACCAGACACTCGCCGTCGACGCCTGCATCGACGAGTTCACCGACGGCGCGCCCCGCGTGAGCGTCATCATGGCCACCGGAACGGGCAAGACCCTTGTCGCCCTCAACACCGTCCAGGAGACCGCACCCCGGGGCAACGCGCTGGTCGTGATGCCCACCCTGGACCTCCTGGAGCAGACGGCTGCCGTCTGGCAGAGCGAAGGCCGCCAAGGGATCTACCTGGGCTACTGCTCGCGCGACAGTACCCTGGTCCGTTCGCTGCGCGGAATCCTCACCATGGTCCGCGATCCCGGTGAACTCGCCCGCCACGCTTCCCTGACCGACGGCCCGGTGAACGTCTTCTGCACCTACCAGTCGCTGGAAAAGCTGGCCCGGGCCCACCGCGGTCACCACCTGCCGCGCTGGGACATCGTCATCGCCGACGAAGCCCACCGCACCGCTGGCAACCGCCACAAAGCTTGGGGCGTCATCCACGACAACGACCTCCTGCCCGCCCGTCACCGCCTCTACATGACCGCCACCCCGCGCATCTTCGACGAGAAATCCGGCGCGCACGTTGCGATCGGCTGCGAAGTGGCCTCCATGGACGACCACAGCTTCTACGGCCCCGTCGTCTACCGCATCTCCCTCGCCGAAG
Source organism: Streptomyces sp. NPDC017246 (assembly GCF_044331325.1). Classification (NCBI taxonomy): domain Bacteria; kingdom Bacillati; phylum Actinomycetota; class Actinomycetes; order Kitasatosporales; family Streptomycetaceae; genus Streptomyces; species Streptomyces sp. NPDC017246. Next base: position 130,224 of record NZ_JBIRMW010000021.1, read on the forward strand.
CGATCGACCAGGGGCTGCTGGCGGACTACCGCATCGTCGCCGTCGAGATCAGCGACGCCGAATTGCACCGCGTCCTGAGATACGCCTCCATCGCATCGGCCGGCGCCGAAGGCCTGCGCGTGGCAGCCGCCCAGATCGCCCTGCTGCGCGCCCATAAGCTCTACGACCTGCGGCGGACCCTGACCTTCCACCGCCTCATCGCCTCCGCCGGCATCTTCGCCGAAACCCTCCACGAAACAGCAGCACTCATGCCCCCCGAGATGCAGGACCCTCTTCTCGTCGGCACCGTCAACGCTAAGCAGAGCCCCCCTGTCCGCCGACGATCACTCGTGGATTTCGGCTCCGTCCCCATCAACAGCACCAGCCCCGGCATCGCCCCGCACCGAGCGGTCCTGACCAACTGTCGCTGCCTGGGCGAAGGCATCGACGTCCCCAGTATCGACTCGATCCTCTTCGCCGACTCCAAACAAAGCTCCCTCGACATCACCCAGGCAGTTGGCCGCGCACTGCGCCAGAACCCCGGCGACGACAAGATCTCCACCATCGTCGTCCCCGTTTTCATGGAACCGGGACAAGACCTCGAGGAAGGCGTCAAAGGAACCCGCTACCGGCTCCTCTACCAGGTCCTCATCGCCCTGAGCACCTACGACGAGCACGTCATCCACCGCGTCGAATGGGCCACCTCTGACGATTCCAATGAGGACCTGGGAGTCGCCGCCCGGCCCGAACGCGCCGACGAGATCATCCCCCTGCTCGACCTCCAGGCCACCGGGGCACCCAACCGGGTATGGCAGATCGGATTCGAAAGCGCCCAGCGCTACTTCAACACCTACGGCCACCTCAACGTACCCAGCCGCTATCTCGGCCCCGACGGCTTCTACCTCGGCTGGTGGCTCGGCCGCCAGCGCTCCCTGCGTATCAACCACATGCTCCTGCCCGAACGCATCGAGCAGCTGGATGCCCTCGGCATGATCTGGCCGCACCCTCGCACCAGCATCGAGTACAAGCTGCAGATCGCCCGGGACTACAAAGCCCGCCACGGCCACCTCGCCCCGCACACCGAGGAAACCTTCGGCGGCATTCGTCTCGGCCGCTGGATCGCAGACCGCCGCCGAGAAGCGAACAGGCGCATCCTGCCCTACGGCTACCAGCGCGCCCTCAACGAGATCTACCCCTGGTGGAACACCCACTGGCCAAAACACTGGCACCACACCTACGCCCAGGCCCTGGCAGCCGCCCGCGCAGGCAACCTCCCCTTCCCCGACCTGCGCCCCGACACCGACGAGACCCCCCTCACCCGCTGGCTCGACAGACAGATCGACGCCCTTCCGGCGCTCCACCGCGATCAGCACGAACTGCTGGGCGCACTCCCGCTCTACCACCCCCTGGCCCTGCTCCTGCGGCGCCCACGTGGCCCCGCACAGTGCGCCTTCGCCAGAGGGCTCCGTGCGGCACGCGCCTTCTGGCGCAGCCACCAGCACCTTGACGTTCCCTACGACTACCTCTGCCCCGACACCGGCCTCCACCTGGCGACCTGGATCGCCGACAAACGCCGTGACCCACTGCGTCTCACCCAGGAACAACGCCACGCGCTCGAAGCCCTCGACTTCCGCTGGATCCGGTGAGCGACACCCGTGGCCATGATCCAGAGCCCGCGCAGGGTGCGCTCGAGACCGGACGCAGCTCTGCCGCCGGTAGCAGCCCGCTTGCCCCTGACCTGCGCGATGTCACAACTGCCGTCTCCTGAAGCACTGTTGTGCAGCGCCTGCTCGTCGGGGCGCACTCGTCATCCAGGGTCGAAGGGAGACAGCGGAGTGGATCCGGTCGTGGCAGGGGCGGTCGCCACCGTTCTTGTCAGCATCGTGAGCGGTGCGGTGAAGATCGCCCGCCACAGGCTCAGTGCAGAGGTGGAACTGGCCCGCATCGCGGACGCCGGCGTCACCGAGCGCGTCCGTCACACCGTTCCGTGGGGCACCCTTCAGGAACATGCGAAGGATAGGCACGTACGGACGGCCACCCACCAGAGCGGAGGTGGCCTCGATGGACGATGCTGTCAGCGCTGAACTCGCAACCGCGCCACCCCGGGAAACCCCCGCTCCTTTACCTGGGCGCCAGCTGGCTGAAGCTCTGCATCAGGAGCAGTACCCCGCCCTTGTCCGCTTCCTCCTCCTCCACGGCGCCTCGTGGGCGGCTGCCCAGGACGCGGCTCAGGACGCGTTCACCCAGATGTGTACTCCCGGGCTTTCCATCGCCTATCCGAGAGCGTGGTTGCGCAAAGTCGCCTGGCGGTCATGGGTGAAACAGAAGATCGCGCCCGAGAACTCTGCTCGGAGCCCCCCGAACCGCACGAACTGACGATGCGCTGGCAGACCCCCGCACAAGCGGCCGAACTCGACGAAGAGAGCAGGGCCGTCATCGCCCTGCTGCTCCAGCTCCCAGCCAAGCAGCGTGCCGCCATGGCATGGACCCTGGACGGATTCACCACAGAGGAGAGTGCGCGCGCCATGGGCACCACGCCCGTGGCAGTGAGGCAGAACCTCACCCGGGCCCGCGCTGCGCTGAAAGCCGGCCTCGGCCTGAGCGGCAGCACGGAGAACACGAAGGAGGAGGGACGATGAGCAAACCGGCACGCGCCACATCCAGGCAGTGCTCCGACCAGGGCCTGGACGAGCTCCTCGCCGCTGCGCACAGCAGTCTCCGCGACGCCGTTCACGACCGTCTGTCCGCGCAAGGAGGGATTCCCGAACTGCGTGATCCCGACCTCGCCCTCAGCCGGACACTGGCCGCAGTCCACCGCGTACTCGGAACCTCCGTCTCCCAGCGTCTGACCCAGCCAGCCGGACCGGACCGTGAAGGGGAGTCCACCAGCCACCTGGAGCCCCGCCTGTCGCCCGGCCATCCCCTTGCCAGCAGGCTCGCACCCGTGCGTATCAAGTATCGGCGCCACGCCCTTCAGGCCGCTCAGTCCTACGGGATCAAAGACCTGATGCCCACCTTGGCCGGCGCCCGCAGGATCACCGAAAACGTCATCGAGCTACTGGAGTTCGAGGACGCCGGCACCGAGGTGCGTCCCTTGGTGCAGCACTTGGAGAGACTTCTCGAGCAGGTCGAACACCTCGCAGAACACCCACCCGCGACGACGGAATCGACCACCCCGGACTACCTGTGTGCGGTGAGGGAATCCTTGGAGATCCACGCCCAGCCGTTGCTGCGCGCTGTTTGCAACGCACACCAGCTCCTGCGGGAAGAGCTGGTGCCGATGCTTGTCGAACCCGACAGTGCTATGGATTCGGAGATGGTCACCCGGGACCTCGCGGCTGATCTCGATCAGGCGTGGGTCAAGGCCAACGATCTTTCACGAGCAGTGGCGATCGTTCAGGCGGTGAGCAACGACTTCGTCGGCGAGGACCTTCGGCAGGCGAAACTTGAAGGAACCCTTCTTGCCGGTGTCCGCTGGAGTTCATCGACAACCTGGCCCGAGGAATGGGAACCGCTCATCTGGCGCGCATCGGCGCCTGCGGAGAAGGAGCCCGGAGTCCTCTTCATCGCCGCAGAACCGAGCAACACCAAGGTGCCAGTTGACACATGACCGACGGGCTCATCAGCACCCTTTTGGCATTCTGACGCGGCTGGAGTCGACGACCGCTCCTGTTCCGGCAGATCATGTTGCCGCCTCACGCTGAGGCCGCTGTTCTGCTTGTGGGGCGGGGTGATCTGACGACGCGCTGGTGTGCGTCACGTCGCCGTGTGGTCCTGGAATCGAGAGTGAACCCGCAGGGATCACCCGGAAGAGGGTAAATTAGAGAATAAATCTGAAGGTAAATCTGTTAGGTTCTGAGGCATGCCTACCCAGGATGAGCTGTTCGATGCGGTGGATGCTTTGCTGGTGGGGGAGCCGGAGATGCCGTCCCCGGTGGAGCGGGCGCGGCTGCGTGAAGCAGCTGGGATCACGCAGGCGCGGCTCGCGCAGGTTCTGGAGACGAGTACGCAGACGGTGAAGAACTGGGAGGCGGGCCGGAGCGAGCCGCGGCCCCCGCGCCGCGCGCCGTATCAGCGTCTGCTGGAGGGATGGGCGCAGAAGTACCCCGCCCCGGTCCCGGAGACGTTCACAGCCCCGGCACCGTCCTCGGCGCCTGCCCCTCCGGCCGTCAATCAGCCCCCGGGGCTCGAGGCAGCACCCAGCCCGGCGGCCGTCACCCAGCCGACGACAGTGCGGCGTCCGGGCGCGAAGAAGGCCGCCGCTTCGAAGCCCGCGACCACCGCACCTGTCGCCGCTGACCCGAGGTTCGCGAACGGGCCGCTGGCTGTCGTCGACATCGATGATGCGGGTCAGGTCCTTGCGTACTGCGTGGGGGGTCTGGTGTTGGACGTGCCCGCGAAGACACTGCCCTCGCTGGTGGAGTGGACGCTGGCGGAAGCACAGTTGGGTGCGGTGCGGCTGACCGGTTCGGGCAAGGATGCCGACCCGCTCCTCGTCCTCACGAAAATCGCCCTGGAGCGCTTCGGCCTGCCCGCTGAGATGACCGATGAGGAGCGTCTCGCGGGGCGTCTGTCGGATACTCATAAGGTGATCGCTCAGTTGACCCGGGCGCAGTGGCAGCTGACGAAGCGCGGTCTCGGCCCCTGGGCGCGGATCTACCGACCCGCTCAGGGCGGCCGCCGTTCCTGCGTCCAGCTGTGCATTCCGTCCTGGAACGCGCTCGACACCCGCAGCTGGGGTCACACCGCGGCCCTCTCTCCTGCCGAACTCGCCTCCGTTCTCGGTACGTATGCCACCCGGGTCATGACCCCACGAGGTTCCACCGCCGTCACCGGCCTGGAGCTGATGACCGCCCTGCACCCGCCCACCCGGGCCTCCACCCCGGACGAGACGGGCAAGCGGCACAGCGAACACAACCCCGGATCCCTGGGCAAGGAGCCGATGGACCCACCGCCGTGCGAGGCGACCGACGGCCACCCCGTCCTCGCCCACCTGCCGCGCTTCCACGTCCGCACCCCGGCCGAGAAGCTCTTCGAGGAGGCCTACGACTGGGCACGCCCGCTCACCGACGACGAGTGCATGCGACGCCATCTCGTCGGCATCGACGTGAACATGGCCTTCGCCGCCAGCGCCAACGGCGCGATCGTCGGCCTCGCCACGGCGCCGGTTCACGTCACCAACCCCGCCTTCGACGCGAAGACACCGGGCTCGTGGCTGGTCGACCTCACCCACGTCGACCTGTCCCGCGTGAAGGTCGGCAAGCAGTGGCACACCCTCGACGGCGATCTGCTGCCCAGCCCCTTCACCCCGACCGGACAGCGCCCTGCAGGGCCCGCCTGGTACGCGACCCCGACCGTCGCCTACGCCGCCGAACTCGGCTACGACGTCGCCCCCCTTGAGGCCTACATCCGCCCGGAATCGGGCCGCTACCTCGACGGCTGGTACAAACGGCTGCGCGACGCCTACGTGTCGACGATGGCCGACCTTGATGTCACCGAGAAACTGACGCCACAGGAACTGCTCACGGCGATGAACGGCTACAAGCAGCGTGATCCGCAGACGGCGATCGTCCTGGACGCGATCAAGTCCACGGTGAAAAACGGCATCGGGAAGCTCCAGGAGAAAGCACGCGGCGGAGGCTGGCGGCCGGGACAGCCCTGGCCGGCCCTCACCCGCCCGACGTGGCGCCCGGACATCCGCGCCGTCGTAATCTCCCGGGCCCGGATCGGCATGCACCGCAAGATGGTGGCACTGGCCGCCGCTACCGGCCGCTATCCGGTCGCCGTGCTGTCCGACTGCGCCGTCTACGCCGCCGACGGACCCTCCCCGCTCGACGTCCTGCCCTACGACGACGCCGGTAAGACGGTGCCCGGGTCGTTCCGGCTCGGAGTGTCACCCGGGATGGTCAAGCACGAAGGCACCCAGACGACCCTGTGGGCCGAGGAGCTCCGCGAACGTGCTCAGGCCCCGGAGCTGAACCTGGCCCGCTACATCAAGACCGGCGACGTCACCACCGCCGACACAGGGGAGTAGGTCACCAGAGATGACCAAGTCGGTCGGTGAAGGACTCGACAACGCACTGGAACAGGCCGTCACACGCCCAGCGCCCAAGAGCGCGGGCGCGCAGATGCGCTACCTGGTCAAGCAGCTGAAAGGAACCAAGGCAGCCGCCCAGGCCCTCGGGATCTCCCAGCGCACCGTCGAGCGGTACATCAAGAACCAGCTCAAAAAACCGCGCCCGGACCTCGCCGCCCGACTGTCCGGCGAGGTGAAAAAACGATGGCAGCCCCGCGTGAAGGCGCAAGCGAAGAAGACCGCCGGCACGAGCAGCGGCCTCGTCATCGACGTCCAGGGCCGCCTCGGCTACAGCGCGCCCGTCGGAACTACGGACGAGGCCCGCGAACGCCACCTCACCGTGGCGCTGCCGCCGCGCTTCGCCGAGCGCCTGTTCACCGCGCAGGAGCAGGGCGCCTCTGAGAATCAACTCCAGCAGATCGCTGCCGAAGGACTCAAGGAGACCTACTTCCAAAACCACGGGACGCGGGCCGGGAGCCTGGAGGAAGTGCGCCTGTTCGACGTCCAGCACATCGAGTTCGGCCTCTAGCCAGCCCAGAAAGAAGCACCGGCACAGCAGCGCCACGGCTGAACGAGGGAACGGCAGACCCAAGAAACCGAGGATTTCCGCCTCGCTCTACCCAGGACCACCCAACAGCATCTGTTGAAGGCGTCTACGCCTTCAACACCCCCGGCGTGCGCCCATCGTTCTGTACGACGAGCCCGTCGGCCGCCCTGGTCACGAACGCGTAGCCGAGGAGCACCATCGCGTGCATGGGCGTGATATTCCAGCGGCCTTCTCTGCGGTTACCAGTTGGCCTGGATGGTGGTGACGGTGAGGTCGGACGTGCTGGTCGAGTGGATCGCCTCGAGCCAGTACCGCTCGGGAGGCTTGTCCACGGGATGATGGTGGGCCAGGGCGCATACGAGGAATCCGCTGTCCTGCAGCTCAAGGGGCCAGCCAGTGAGGACTGCGTGGTCGCCGTTTGCGGAGTAGTGGTCGCGTATGACGAGACCGACGACGAACCTTGTTGAGGTGATGGGGTCGAGCTCCACGATTGTGGCCAGCGGCTCAACCGGCTGCTGGTCGAGCCAAGTTACCCGTACCGCCGTGGCCTCCAGAGGCCGGAAGTAGGCATTGGTGGTGACGCCGAAGCGCTCCCGCAGGTGCTGAAGCGCGGTCGTGTCCAGCGGAGTACCGGGCAGCTGGAAGGAAAGCCTGCACTGGGAGACCGCACGCCAGCCCGCCTGCTCGTCCTCGGACGGGATATCGCCGGGTAGTGGGGGGACGCCGATGCTCGCGGTCAGGGTGTAGAGACCGTCCAGCGCAGTGTCGCAGTAGACGAGTTGTTCACTGTGGTGGGGCTCGTCGAGGGCTGCTGTCCGCTGTGGAGCCTCGTCGAGAGCCTCGATGAGTGTCGGGGCCCCGATCCCGAACCAGGAGGTGTCGAGCTGCTGCAAGGTCCATGTGGGACGGTGGCTGGTCAGCCCGAACTCGTCGAGAGTGTGGAGCAGACCCACAAGATCCTCGGTTGAACGAGCCTGCACAGGCATGTCCAGGCACACCCCGTGCCCTCGGCCGAAAGACCAGTCGACATCCGTCACCGATGTGGCGAAGACCGCGGATGCGAACCCTCCCGGCACGGACATGTAGGGCAAGGCGTCACCACCCTGGCCGCACAGCATCAGGTCGCTGGCCGGCAGCTCGCGCGCCGGGCGGCGTAGCCCTTGAACTGCTCCGGCGCCCAGATGAACGCGTCCGTGGGTGACGAGCCATTCCTGCTTGCTCTGCAAGAGACCCGGAAGCGATGCGGGATCACGCAGTACGGCCAGCACATCTTCGTGATCCATCAGAAGCACCGGCCTGCTGCGCTCCCGGCTTACTTCGTCAATAAGTGTTGTGGTGAACCCCGAGACACTGACGATGACCCCGGTCACGAGGGAACTGACACGCCGCAGTCGGTCATGCACCGTACCCAGCACATCGATATCGGCCTTCGCCTGCTGCCACTTGCACTCCAGCAGGTAGCGCCGCTCCCCGTAACGCACGGCCAGGTCTGTCTGTCGAGGCAGAGCCATGCCCGGATCAAGCTCCACGATGAAGTGCGCCAGCTCGAAGGCCCGGCACAGCAGCTTCTCGAAGTCTTTGCCCCGCCGGTGCGGATTATCTGCTGCGCTCAACCGCGAGTATGTGTCAGCCAGCCCGGATTCGGGCGCAAGGAAGACATCATCGCGGGGCACGGGAGGAACGTCGCTCACACCAGCCGATTCTGCTTCATCGTGGCACGTGATGGAGGTGAATCACCTTGTTGCCCAGGCGACCTTGCCGGACTCAAGCCCTGCACTACAGGAGGGCTGAGCGAGGAGCGGTCACCAGACCGGTGCGCCTGCTTGGGGCGGACCAGGAAATCCCAAGCGAAGGTGCGCTGTGCACTGTCAGCATCAGTACATGATGACCACGAACACCACGGCGCCTGCCGCCGGGCAAGAGCTGGACCCCCGGCACGACGTCGATCTCGCGCAGCTGATGTTCCGCCGTGCCGACGTCGAGAGTCACCGGGCGGCCATGTACGCCGCCCAGGCCGAGCAAGAATGCGCCGCCGGCGGCAGCGGCCTGGAGCGCCGGACCCGGGAGCGAGACGCGGCCATCGCCACAGTGGTTCTCATCCAGGCGTCCGTTGAAGCGTTCATCAACTGGGCTCATATCAGGGCTGGCAACACTGTGAACAGCATGAGGTTCATGGACAGGGCCAACGCGCTCCCCACATCGGCGAGTAGGCTCCGGCCCAGTGCAGAGGTCTTCGCCTGGACCGATGACGAGAAGACGTTCTTCGGCGAGTTGACCAGGTGGCGGAACTTCCTCGGCCACGCCTCGCCCACCTCCCGCAACTGGTTGCGGGAGCTGCTCGTCGAGCGCGGAGAAATACCAGACAACGAGGCCACTGACTCGCAGATCATGGAGCTGCTGACCGCAGAATTGGCAGCGAGATTCGTTGACACCGCACGCACGCTGATGACTAGGGCGGCCACGGCGACCGGCACCAGTGCCCCGTTCACACTTGGTGCGTGGCACGCCCCCGACGAACTCGAAGAGCCAGCCCTGGAGGATCCGGCCTCCCTGCGCTCGTTGCTGCGGGCCGTGCTGCGCCGGACCGGAACGCTCTTCCTGTCCGCCGATGAGCTGTCGCGTGAGCTCGATCAGCAACACGCAGGGCAAACCGGATTGCGGCTGAGGCAGAGGCCGGGCCGGCGTCGACGGCCCGGCCGTTGGATGATCAAGCGCGAGTAGCTCCTTGGCGAGTCGGTTGGGGATTTCCACTAGCCAAGCAGTTCATCAACACACTCGCCATCGCTGCGATGGGCATGGGATGGCCGGTACTCCGGTGAGTCTGTCGACATGCCGTTGCATTCGCACGGTGCGCACGATGTACCGAACCGGTCACACCGGCGATGTCGGGCATCGTCTACCGAACGGACCGCGCGATGCCCTGCCCTTCTCATGAGGCCTGCCGCGCATGGGCCCGGCGCCCAGGGCTCCCGGAAGTGTCCTCGCTCACCAGCGGAGACTGGGAAGCTAGCTGGCATGAGCGAAGATCGACGCGTGTACGACAGCAGCTCTGATGACTTCGACCCCGGCGTACCCGTAGTACCGGAAGCACACGACCTCGATTTCCCGCCAGTAGTCAACGGCGTGGACTACCTTGTCAGCGCGGTCGACCACCTGACGGCAGACGCCCCGGCGGTTTCGCGACGCGACCTCAAGTACGCCGTCATCCACCTTCACGCCGCAGCGGAGGTGCTGCTGAAAGCCCGTCTACTGCAAGCGCACTGGAGCCTGGTCTTCAAGGACCCTCTCCAGGCCACAGAGGATCGCTACCGAGACGGCGACTTCGAGAGCTGTGGCATTGATGAGACCATCGAAAGGCTCGGTAACCTTGCTGGCGTTGCCATCAGCGACCGCGAACGGAAGACGCTACGTTCGCTGTCCAAGGACCGTAACGCCCTGCAGCACTACGGCCTGACCCACAACGCGCTGGCCATCGAGACGCGCGCGGGCCAGGTACTGGACCTTCTGATCCGCTTTCTGGACGAGGCCCTGCTTCCCAAGCTGAATCCTGGCGAGAAGAGCCTGGTCGAGTCCGACCTCGACCGGGTACATGAAGGACTGGACTCCATTCACGCCTTCGTTACCCAGCGGATGAAGCGGCTACGGAACCAGTTGCAGGGCAAGGAGGACCGGACTCTGCACTGTGTGGACTGCCAGAACAAGACCATGGTTGTCTCGCCCGAGGGGGACAGCGAGTGTCTTTTCTGCGGGCTTCGTGACCTTGGCCCCAGTTTCCACGCGAACGCCTATATCTACGGTCACCCCGACGCTGCGCAGATGATCCATGAATGCCCTCAATGCCAAAGCCCGACGTTCACGGACAAGGTTGTTCTTGCCGATGGCCGGACTGTTTCATTCTGTTTCACTTGCACGGCCACCCATGACTGAAGACCCCACTGCTGTACGGACGGCAGCCTTCAAACGCGCAGCGGGCATCCGCTGACACTCCTGCCTGCATCACCCCGCACCCAGAAACGGGCTCAGCCCGACCACCCCGCCACACCACCAAGGCCCTCACCCCAGCGCTCCTCAAAGGCACGCCAGGACACCGCGACCTGCTGTGGCTGAACCCGGGAACGGCAGACCTAAGGAACCGAGAGCAGATGGCGCCCTCCGCTCAAGATCACCCGTCAGCACCCGTTGAAGGTGTGTACGCCTTCAACACCCCCGGCGCGCCCGTCGTTCTGCACGACGGGCCTGTCGGCCGCTCTGAAGGCCCCGAGACGCCGGGCATCGTCGAGCTCCGGTTCACTCCGAAACCTGGCCTGGTCTGGCAGCTGCCTCAAACCGACCACACATTCGACCCTCTCCCCGACGACACGACCCTTCACATCGCCCGTCCCTACGGCACCGCGGAACTGCCGGTCCAGCACCGCAACCACGAGGAGGGATGGAGTAACGGAGCATCCCTGGGAGATCCCCAGGCGCCCCTGCAGCGCCTCATCGCCCACTGGGTCAATCTCCCCGCGCTACGCGGCCAGCACGACCTCGTGACCCACAGCGAAGGCGTCGAACACACGACCCACCGCGGCCGGTGGTCACACGAGACCGGGGGCTGGAAGATCACCCTGGACGTTCGGCCCGGCCATCGTGACATCTGGAAAGACCTGCACCGAACCCACCTCTACGCCATCACCCACGTCATGGAACTCAGCCGTACGGACGGCTCGGTGTTCACCCCAGACCAGGCCCAGCCCATCCTCCGGGCCCTGCACATGGGCTTCTCGTTCGCCCTGGGCCGCTGGGTGGCCCCCATGCTGCCTGTCGGCCTCGACGCACAGGACCGCATCCTCTGGGAGGAGTGGGCCGCTCGACTCTGCGACCCGGCGAAGGCGATCTCCTCAGGATGGTGGACGCACTGGGACAGCGAAGCGCTGCGCATGCTGGTCACCCGTCTGGTATCGGCTTGCAGCGATCCCGCCTACGCCGCACGGGTCGACCGGCAACTGACCTACGCCGTCTCCGTCACACGCGATGAAGGCTTCGTCGAACAGCGCATCATGGTCGGCGCCGCCGGCCTCGAGCACACCCTGTGGCAACGGTTCGTCCTGTCCGGGAACATGACATCCGCCGAGTACGGCCGCATGCCAGCCCACAAGCTGCTGCGCCGAGCCCTGCAAAGCGCCTCGATCCCCCTTACGATCGACCCGGAACACCTCCCCGCGCTTGCCGCACTGGCCGCAGCGCGGAAGCGCGACCATGGCGCGAACATGGACGGCGCAGACTTGGTTACCTGGGTTCGCAACAAGCTCGTACACCCCACCGGCGCCGAAGACGATGTCTACCGTTTCAAGGGCGCCGTGACCGAGACCTGGCTACTCACCCGCCACTACCTCACCCTGCTCATCCTGGAATCGCTCGGCTACCAGGGCACCTACACCAGCATGGCCGCCGGCCACAGATACGTGGGCGAGAGCGCAAAGGTGCCGTGGGCGACCAGCAACGCCACCGACGCTTCGTAACCCAAGGCGGACACATCGCGAAGCGAGGCACCCACGAGTGCCTCGCTCGTCGCTATCGACACCCAGCCGCTCAGGGGATGAGGGGGTCCTCTCGGGTCAGTTCGATGGTGTGCATCTGGTCCAGCAGCCGCTTGGGGAGCCTGGGCAGGTCGTTGTCGACGATGATGATCTGGTGCGGCCGGGTACGGGTAGCGCCGCTGCGGACACCCGCGATGTGGTCGAGGAAGTGCGCGTACAGCCGGCCGATGAGTTCCTGGTCGTCTTGCCCGTACCCCACGTTCTTGCGGGGCGAGTCGACGATCAGCAGCGACGGCAGATCGGTCGCCCCGGTCACCAGCGCGTAGCTCAGGAACGTCATCCGGTACACGACGTTGATCGCGCTTCGCACGCCGTGCCCGACCTTGGTGAGGTTGCCCGCCCTCACCTGCGGCAGCAGCGAGCTGTGGTTGATCCGGGCCCCCGGATCGCCCGGCAGGCCGACCGCGTCGATGAGCCCGGTGAAGTGCTCCTCGAACTCCCCGAGCGTGACCTTCCGCCCGGCCAGCAGGTTTTTGCGGGTACGGATGTCCTCCCGTACCCCCTTCAGCTCCTCCTCGGCGGCCTGGACGGCCCGGTGCAGCTCGGCCAGCCGACGGTGAGGATCCAGCTCCCGCTCCAGCATCGTCGTCCGTGTGCGGGCCGTCGCATGGGCTGCGGCCAGCTGTTCGATCTGCGCTGCCAGTGGGCTGATGTCCTCCCGTGTGCGCTCATCGAGCTCGGCCCTGGCCTGCTCCCACGCTGTCTGCGCCTCACCCAGTGCCTTGGCCCGCTCCACTGAGCGCTGCTCCACAGCGGCGAGGGAGGCCTGCGCTGTCCGCAGCGCCCGCGCCAGAGCCTCGGGGTCCAGCTTGCTCAGACACAGAGGACAGTCCCCGTCCGGAACCGGCCGATCGCTCAGATCGGCGGTACACGCAGGGCAGGGGGAGACCGGCTGGGGACCGTGATGCCGCTGCTCGGTAAGGAGCCGGACCCGCCGTCGTTCTCGTACCTGGGCGTACTCGGCGTCTAGGGCCGCCCGCCGGCACTGCTCCAGGACCTGCTCGAGCTCCTGCACACGGCGCCGGAAGGGATCCGCGTGCGCGGTGGCGGCCCACATCCGGCCCTTGAACTCCTCAAGCGACCGCAGAGCGTCTTGTTCCCCGCTCTGCGAGCGTGCCAGCTCCGTTTCGAGCTCGGCGACGCTGCCGGTCAAGAACCCGCCGATTGTGCCCGCCCGCCCGCGCAGCTCACCGAGGGTACGGGCCAGCTCGTCCTTTCGGGCTGTCAGCACCCGCATCGGTCCGTCGGTCAGCCCCAGCAACAGCTCGACGACCGTCCGGTAGGACTGGGCGGTATTCGCCTTGCCCCTCACCGACTCGCTGCCGTCCACCAGATCCTGAGTGAGATAGCACATCGCATACAGCTGCTCGAACGTCAGCCGCGCCCCGGCTCCCAGAAGTGCCACCGCCGACGGCGGCGCGAACATCTCGGCGAGGCCGAGCAGGTCCAGCAGCACCTCGCCCACGATGCGCCGATCACTGCCCTCCCGCGCCTCCACGTCGAGGATCTCCTCGACCTGACCACTGGCCCCGTCCAGCAGCTCGACGCCCTTCGTGTCTCCCACCAGGGAACGGCGCAGCCCGATCCGCATCCCCTCGATCCGCACGAACAGCGTCACCGTCTGCAGACGCTTCTCCGGCACCTCCCGCCAGGCCACCGGCAGGCCGAGCGCGTACTGGATGCAGTCGACCAACGTGGTCTTGCCTGTGTCGATCGGCCCGAAGACACACACCACCGGGTAGGCGAGGTCGACCTCCCGCACCCCGCCGACCGAGGTGAGCACGAGCCGCTCACAGAACAAGTCCCTTGCCATCGCGTTTCCCTCGGTTTCTCTGGCCGCACCGGCGAGACGTCCAACGCGTCACTCCCACTCAGGGAGCCGGGACACCCCCTCACGCCACCGCATCGGGTGGGCAACACACGAACGTTGCCCACCCGATCCAGCGCCCCTGGGCCCCCGGCCCTATACCTGCCACGCAGACCATTACTCGAGACCAGAGGGCCCTCCCCTCCACCCGCTGCCGGGCATCGGCATACGACTGGCAGCACTCACAGCCATCCGGCACAGCAGCAGCCAAGTGGCGCCCTCCCCGGTGCCAGCAGCAACCACGTTCGCGTGTGTCGGCCCTCGGCTAAGGAGGAAGATTTTTCGGAGTACGAGGCAAGGCACCGGTCCGGTGCACGACGATGTGCACAGAACGCCGTCAACGGGGGCGGCGCCCAGAACCGATTACTGGAGGCATGAGTGCGGTTAGAGGTGCACCTGGAGTCGGGCGCGGGGGGACTGCGCTCGTTGCAGAGCTGGCTTCGTTCGGACCCCGACGTGCGCAGGACGGCTGTGACCGACGTGCGGGGGAGCGCTCCCCGGCCGGGAGAGATGGGCGCCGCGCTCGACGTGCTGCAGTTGGTGACAGGGAACGGGTGGAGTGCGGCGTCGTTCGTGCTGGCTTTGGTGGCGTGGAGGCAGTCCCGGCCGCAGGGACCGCGGGTAGAGATCCACCGCGGCGACACGGTCATCGTCCTCACCGACTGCTCACCCGAGGAGATCGAACGAGCAACCCGAGCACTGGACCCCGCCGGGAACGAGGAGTGCGACACGTGAGTGTCCTGCCCGACCCGGGAGCCTCACGCGCGGTACTGATCGGTACGAGCCTCTACGACCATCTCGAGCAGTTGCCGGCTGTCTCGAACAACCTGACCGCCCTTGCCGACCTCCTGATCGGCCCGCTGTCCCTGCGGATGCCCGCCCCGCACGTGACCATTGTCGAGAATCCGCCAGACCCGGCCACCGTGATGGATCCACTGCGCCAGGCAGCGGCAGAGGCCACCGACACGCTAATCGTCTACTACGCCGGCCACGGTCTCATCGACCCCCATGACGCCCTCTCCCTGGCCCTGCCACACACACAGCCCGGCCGGGTCGAGACCAGCCTTACCTACGACTGGCTGCGCCAGATCCTCCTGGACTCCCCAGCTCAGCGGCACATCGTCCTCCTCGACTGCTGTTACAGCGGCCGCGCCCTCGGCAGGATGAGCGCATCCCAGGGCCTCGCCGACCAGGCCGCAGTGGAAGGCACCTTCCTCCTCGCCGCCTCCGCCGAGACGCGCACCGCCCTGGCCCCGGTCGGCGACGCCCACACGGCGTTCACGGGAGCCCTCCTGGAAACGCTGCGCCACGGCATCCCCGGCGGCCCACCCCTGCTCGACCTGGAGACCATCTACCGGCACCTACGCCTGACCCTGGAAGCCCGGGCGCATCCTGTTCCCCAGGCCAGGAACCGCAACACCGGAGCCCGACTGGCGCTGGGACGCAACCACGCAGACCTCCCCACCACACCCGTCACCACCGAAGCCGGCGGAGAGCCGGACCACCGACTGTGGCCCGGCCCAACCTCGATCCGCACGATCACCGGCTTCCTCACGAACCTCGCGGCGGTCCGGGAAATCAGCGGACTGACCCAGCAGGAGGTCAGCCACCGCTCTGCCAGACGCATCTCCACAGGCACCATCAGCAGGCTGACCAACCGCGACACCCTTCCCGCCACCTGGAACACCGCAGCCGTCTACCTCGCCGCATGCGGCGTCCCTGACGACCAGATCCAGCAATGGCACAGAACTTGGCAGGAACTGCGCAACAACGCCATGGCGGCACAAGAGCCGTGTGCCGCTACACCCCAGAGCGGCACCGCTGAGCAGGGGAGGACATGGCGGAGGTTCTCCGCCTTATGGCGTGGCCGCGGTCACCGGCCGGGATCAGCCGGCGCAGAAGCCCCGGAAGGACGGGGCTGAGGGCTCTGCCCCGTGTCGCCGGAGTCGCTCCCGAACAGAGTGTTCCACCCGGCGATCGCCAGAAGACCGGCAACCAGGATGACGCCGGTGGACGGCTTCTTCCACCGGCTGGCAGAAGCCGACGAAGGCTGCACATAGTGACGTGCCCGGTAGTACCCCTTGCGCTGCTGCGCCACAGCTCCACATCCCCCATCGCGGCAGACGGACAGTCTCACCAGTCTTCTGGTGACGTTCCCTCTTCGCCGCTGAACGGCCAAGCATGTCCGAATCAGGTCGCCTCTCCTGGGCCCCTCCTGCTCATTGGCTGCGAGACCGCCGTCCAGCAAGAGGCAGCAGGTGACCCGTCCTCCCTCGAAACCCTTGCCACCCTCTCGATTCCACCGCAGCCCCAGTTGGTGCCGCCGCAGCTAACGAGAGACTGTTGCCGTACTCGCACGAGGACCCCTCGGGCTTGCCTCACCCCCAGCGCATGCCGAGTTCGGACAGCTCTGCGATCCGCTCGGGAGCCAGCCGCGTTCGACGGGACCGGCTGTTGGCGATGAACACCCCCAGCGCGCACTCATCCCCGCCGACCTTTTCGACATGCCGGTGCGGCACCTCCAGATGTCCCTCCCGTTCCCGGTACTGACTGGCGGCCGCCACATTCGCCGCCCACACCTCAGCCCGTGTACGCCGCGGCGCTGGCCCGGACCGCTCGCCGGCCTTCAAGGGCCCAAGCCCGAGCGTTTCCTTCAGCAGCCATTGCTGCACCGTCCCGAGGCTGTCCCAGCCATACCGCTGGCCGCCGGCCCACCGCCCCAGGTCCTCTCCCTGGACCACTACCTGTCCTGGCTGCTCGGGCAGCACTTGCCCGTCCTGGACATGCAGACGAGCAAGGTGGAAGCACCGCTGCCACGCAACCGACCAGGCAGGGCACCACGACGGGTCGATGTCCTCCAAGGCCCGCCGCCGAGCTGTACTCAGCCCACCCGCCTCCTGTCCGCCCCTGTCCTGCCGCGCGGCCGCCCGCTGGTTCTTCAGCCACACGCCGACCGCGTAGCCCTCCCACATGGCGTCTGTTGGCGCCAGCAGGTGCCCGTGCTCTAGGGCCCACCCGCGCGCGGCTGACAGCCCTTCGGCGAAGGCGACCTCGGTATGCGACCAGATCATGCCGAGCTCCTCGAGCTGCCCCACTCGCTCCTGGCTCAGCTCCCCACGGGTACGCGCACTGCGCTGTCGGGCGACCCACACACCCAGAGCGAACCCGTCCGCGGTCCGGTACTCGTACGGAACCGCTAGATCACCATGGTCACTGCGATAGGCCAGCGCGGCCGCCAGACCTCGCCTCCAGAACTGCTTCTCGGGCTGCAGAACCCGCAGACTGATGAACGCGGCCAGTTGCGCGGGATCCCGAGGCCGGGAGAACGACAACAGCTCCGCAGCCATCTTGCCCACCTCGCCCGGCCCCTCCACCAGCCCGCCGCCCGACCGGCCGCCGGCCACCTGTGGAGCAGCCAGCTGCTCCACGGCCTGGGCGTCGTGCGCCCGAAGAGCCATCAGCACCTTCACCAGCTCCCCGTAAGCCCCCGAGACCAGCATCTCGTCGGGCTGCTCACCCGGGCCGAGGAAGACAGGAACGACCAGAGAAGCCACTTTGCCCTCGCCCGGCTGCATGCGAAGCGCCCGCCCCACCGCCTGGACGATGTCGACCGCCGACCCCCGCACGTCCGCGAAGACGACCGCGTCGCACTCCTTGGTATCAACCCCCTCACCCAGCACCCGCACCGAGGACAGCACCCGCGCCCACGCCGCCCCCGGAACAACCTCCGGCTCCGACGCGAACTCCTCCAGCACCCGCCCCCTGTACCCCGGCTTATGCTCCCCGCACAACCAGTCAGCCCACACCCCGTCCGCCCCTGGGTAAAATCCCGGATCGCTCTCGTGCAGCTCCTTCGCCACCCCACCCAGGCCACTGGAGAACGCCTCCGCCTCACCTGTGCGGTAATGAAACGTCAGCAACCGCCTCAGCCGCCGCTCCGCGGCAACCTTCATCACCGCCGTCTGCAAAGCTGCCAGCCGCGCCCCCCGCACCCGCGCACTCCTGCCCGCACTTCCCGCCAGATCGACCACGGGCAACCCAGGATCCGCGATGTCCACACACACCACCTGGTAACGAGCGATCAGCCCCCGCTCGATCGCCTCCGACAGCGATAGCCGATACACCACCGGCCCGAACACCGCCTCGTCGTCCATCGACGCAACCAGCTCACCGCCCTGCGGACCCTCCCGATCCGCCACCTCCCACAACCGCGGCGTCGCCGTCATGTACAACCGACGCAGCGCCGGCACCCGCCCATCGTCATGAACCCCCGCCCACGCCTTCCCCAACGCCCCCGACGTTCGGTGCGCCTCATCCACCACCACCAGGTCCCACGCACCCAGCCCCGCGCGATGGCTCCGCTCCAGGACGCCCAGCCCCAGCGAGGCGTAGGTGGCAAAGACCGTCACCGAATCCAAGCCCGACACCCACCCCACCAGCTCAGCCTCGTCGGTGGTGCACGGAAGGATCTGCGTGTCCTCACCCGACAGGGAACAAGCACCGAACATCGGACCCCGACGCCCCGCCTCGCGCCACACCGACACCGTCTGGGCCAACAGCCCGAGCGTGGGAACAAGAACCAGAACCCGTCGTGCACGGAGAGCCCGCGCCGCGTGGACCGCGATCAGACTCTTCCCCGTGCCGGTGGCGGCAACAACCTGAGCCCGCAGCCCACCCGGTGACCCTGTATCAGGAACATGCCCCAAAGCCCGCACCACCGCGTCAACAGCTTCGACCTGATGAGGACGAAGCTTCCACCGAGTCGACACAGCGCATCACCTCTCACCCCGGGGCACCCGGCAGAGGTACTACCCGCTCAGCGTAGACTTTATCCGGGCCCAGTTTTGATTGCAGACCACCGCAGGCCCAAGCTTCCACCCCACTATGACAGGGACACCATCCACAGCGTGCGAGCTTGGATTAACAGCCCCCATCCGAGCAGAGGCCAAGGCAGACACCCAACCCCAAGACACCCCCGCCCCGTTGACAGCCGCCCGCGCAGCGGGCCAGGCTTGAAGGCGAAGCCGAAAAGCCTCAGGCAGGGGAGCGCAGCGGACCTGCCCAACCGGACTGCGCAGCAGTCCGGTTCGTTGCCAGCCGAGCTTCGCTCGGCTGGCAACGAACACTCCGTCAAGCAACCGCAGCGCAGCGGAGGTTGCCCTGGGAGAGCGCAGCGAACCCAGGACCGCCGCGCGAAGCGCGGCGGTTTCGCTTGGACACGCGCAGCGTGTTCCAACCCGCTCCGCGGG
>NZ_JBIRMW010000022.1:0-105563 GCF_044331325.1 Streptomyces sp. NPDC017246
GGACCTCGACAATCCTCATTCTTGCTGGTCAGAGGCACTTTTCGCTTACCTGACCACCCGTCGGACAGCCCGCTTCATGAAAGCGCGAGGTTAGACGGTGCGGATGACAGGGGCGGGTTTGATGTCTTGGGCGTCGATGAGGGTGCGGATGTCGTTCGGGTCTGAGGTCCAGATGATGGCGCCGAGGCTGGCTGCCATGGTCACGACGGTGGCGTCGACGATGTCGGAGGTGCCGGCCTTGCCGCAGAGGATGCCTGCGGCTTTGGCGGTTTCGAGGCCGACGGGTACGACGTGGCACCCGGCGAGGAACCTGCCGAGTCTGACCTGGCGGCGGGAGTCCCGCCATGCCTGGCTGACGATGACGGACGGGACGTGGATGTCCCGGCCGTCTTCGAGGGCCAGGCTGTGGCGGGCCCACATGCGTCGGTCGTCGTTGTCGATGGCGATGAGTACGCCGGCGTCGTACAGGTAGGGGATGTTCACGCGGCCGAGGCTCCCGGGCTGCTGAGGTACTCGGCATCGGCGGCGGCAAGGTCCGCGCGGGCGGCGGCTAGCTCTTCGGGAGTGAAGGCGCCGTGTTCTGCCTGCCACTCCTGGATGACGGCCCGGCCGGCCCGCAGGCGCAGCTCGCGTTCGGCTGCTCCGGCGACGAGACGAGAGAGCGGGATACCTTCTTCCTCGGCGGCTCCGGCCAGGGCTTCGACCAGAGATTCGTCGAGAGTAATAGTCACCTTCTTGGTAGCCATACATCAACCATAGCGCGGTATGGCCTTCGATGCTTGTGCACGGATCACACGCATGCAAGCGCGGAGGGCGTGAGCGCATCCAGCGAGGAGGGTCTCGCCGATCCGATGGCCCGCGGGACCGTGGGGAGGGGCTGGGTCCGCATTCGCAGGAAAGAGGGGTTTGGCGGTGAAGTCCTTGCCCGTCCGTGAGGTGGCGGTGCACGGTTTCGAGCACGGGCCGGGCGGAGGATCGTGGGGGGCTTGGGGTGGCGAGCGTCTTTCAGAGGTGCAAGAAGGACGTCCGGGACCGGAACTTTCCCTGTGATCGTCCGCGGTGTCGGCATGGGTGGACGGTGCGCTACCGGGAGCCGGGCGGTAGGCGCGGGCGTCAGCGGGAGAGGTCGTTTCCCCGTCGGGTGGGTACGGATGGTGCGGACGCTTTCGCCGACAAGGTCGAGAACGACAAGAAGGCCAGCATTCGCTTTGATCCCGGGCGAGGGCTTGTGGCGTTGCGAGTCTGGGCTCAGGAGTGGCTGGAGAGACAGGTCGTTGGTGAGTTCACACGCCGCAACTACGAAGGGTTCATCCGTAACCATCTCGGGCCGCGTCTGGGACGGAAGACGCTGGCTGGGCTGGCGCGACGCGACCTCGAGGAGTTCGCCATGGACCTGCATGCCTCGGGTGAGGGGTTGGCGGTCTCCACGGTCAATGACCGCATGGTGATGGTGGCCGCCATCATGGAGGCGGCGGTCGTCGACAAGCGCATCACGGAGAACCCTGCTCGAGGCATCCGGATATCCCGTAGGGATGCTGTGGCGGTGGACGAGGACGCAGTGCCGACACCAGCCGAGGTGGATCTGATTGCTGGGCACATCACGCCACAGTTCCGCCTCGCCGTCTACCTTCAGTCCGGCACAGGCCAGCGACCAAGCGAGGCCCTGGCCTTCTCCACCGAGTGCAGGCGGTCTGGCTTCGTCAGGATCCGATGGCAGGTGAGTGCCAGGGCGCACCGCGAGGAATGCCGGACACCCTTCGTCCCCCTGAAGCATCGGCTGGAGAAGGAGTGCCGGGACATTCCCACCGCTCTGTTCGTCGAGCAGGAGATTGATGCTCATCTCCGCAGGTGGAAGCCGGTGCCCGTGGTTTTTACCGGGCAGAAGGGCAAGCGGATTCGACTCGAGACCTTCTTCGCCCCGCGTCAGCCTGGCGCCGGGGTGATGCCGTCCATCGCGTCCTACGGCTACCGGTTCAAGAAGGCATGCCTCCTGGCCGGCCTGGTTGATCTGGACGGCAAGGCCAAGTACACGCCTCGTAGCCTGCGGCACTTCTTCGCCTCTACCGCCCTGGCCAACGGTGTGCCGATCCATGAGGTGTCGCGTTGGCTGGGGCACCGTTCGGTTAAGACGACGGTCGATATCTACGGGCATCTGCTGCCCGGCGCGTGGGAGCGCTGCCGGGAAGTCTTGCAGCGTGCCATGCGGCCCGTGCCCCCGGATGTGACGTCCCCGCCGTCGGAGGAGGCGAGCTCGAGCGCCGGCAACCGAGCTGTGTAGGCGTACGAGGGCTGGCTGGCCTGCGTGGTGCTGGGATGGAGCACCCGTGCTGGGATGGTGCTGGGATGCGCCCTGAAAGAACCGCGTTTCCGCAGGTGGGAGCTCTGCGCTACAGGTTCCGCTTCAACGTGTGACGTCTCGTCAAGAACTGTGCCCGACCCGCCTGTTGGCAGGTCGGGCACAGGCGTCTGTCCGCGTGGAGTCCTTGCCCTGTGACGTGGGGCGGCGGCAGGTCTGGTCGGCGTCAGGCTGCCTCAGACCTTGACGACTTCCACGGAAGGGCCGCACAGGAGTGTCAGGTCCTCGGGGTCGGACGTGAGGACGGTGACCGGCCGGGGTGCGTTGCGGGCGATGACGGCGAAGGCGGCATCGATGGCGTACTTGTGGCCGTGGAGGTGATGGGCGCGCAGAAGCGCGGCGGCCTGGTCGGTGATCTCCTTGGTGACGTCGTGAACGTCGACGCGGGAGAGGACCCACTTGATGCGGGCCGGGTGAACGCGCTCGCAGTCGGCCTCAAGCGTGGTCATGGCGCTGGTGGCGACTCGGACGCCCTCCTCCGACGCCGCCTGGACCAGAGCCGCGATGGTGCGGTCCTTGCGGTAGAGCTTCGAGAGTCCTTCGCTGTCGAGCAGGAGGGTGCCGGGCATCAGGCGGCGGCCCCGCCGGCCTGTCGGTGGTCGTGACGCAGCAGCGCCCGGGCGGCCTCGACCTCCTCGCGGGTGAGGGCTTCGTTGTCGGTCTCGAAGTCGGCGACGATCTCCCGGAGCTTGTCCATGGCGACCCTCTGTTCGAGAGCCTCGGCGACGTAGGCGGAGAAACCGCCGGGTCCGACATGGGCGCGTACGGCCTCGGCGAGATCCTCGGGCAGGCTGATCGAATACTTCCTACTACCGCTCATGGTGCTGATCCTACCGGCGGTCGTAAGTCCGGGGGTGTGAATGACCGCCCCGAGGTTCGGTTGATCCGCAGGGAGCTGCGAATGCCCGGCGAGGCCCGGTGTGGGCGGTGGGAGGATGCGGAGAGGGCCGGAGAGGGGCGGGAAGCGTGGGGCGTGGCGAGCGGGACACAGTCGCGAGGGGAGCGCGACTGTATGAGGCGGCGCAGGCAGTGGTCGGTGACCACGGAAGGGCGGTGGAGGCGGTACGGGCGACACTGAGGCCGATCCACGACGCGGCGGTGAAGCGGGAGCTCGACGCCATTCCCGTCGCCCGGCTGCAGGACGTCACCGAAGGGCGGCTGCGGCTGGGGAGCGTCGAGAAGGTCCTGGTGGAACGGCTTGGTCCGTTGCTGGCCGACGCGAGGCCCGCCGCCGGGAGGGTCCGGATGCTTCTGGCCGGCCGGGAGAAGAGGCCCGCGCGTGGGCGGCGGTCGCCGAGATCCGGGGGGTGGTGGGGGTTCGGTGGGCTGTGATGATTCGGACAGTGGGGGTGGGATCGGGGATCTCGCGTCGCTTTCGACCCCTCCACCCCACGTATCCTCGACTGCTGGGGAAATGGGGGAGAAGGATCGCGGAGGTGTACTGGTGGAGTTCCGGCTGCTCGGCTCCGTTGCGCTGGTGACGGAGGACGGGGACGTAGCCCTGGGGCCCGCCAAACGGTCCAGCCTCCTGGTCATGCTTCTGTTGCGGCCCAACAGTGCCGTGAACGTCGGCCAGTTGATCGATGCGCTGTGGGAGGAAGAACCGCCCACCCATGCCAAGACCGTGCTGCAGGGGCATGTCTCGCGGCTGCGGGCGCTGCTCGCCGAGCACGGGGCGGACGCGTACGGGGTCGAGCTCGCCACCCAGGGTTCGGCGTACGTGCTGCGGATGCCGGAGACGCTGGTGGACGTGCACCGGTTCGAGGAGCTTGTTGCGCTCGCCGGGGTGCAGCGCCAGCCCGCGGACGCGGTGCGGATGCTGCGGGAGGCCCTGTCGTACTGGCAGGGGCCCGCGCTCAGCGGGACCGTGCACAGCCGGCCCCTGGAGGCCGCCGCGAGCGGCCTCGAAGAGCTGCGGCTCGCCTCGGTGGAGGCGCTGGCGGAGGCGTACGGGAAGCTCGGTGAGCACGGCAGGGCCGCCGCCGTGCTCCGTACCGAGGCCGTCGCGCACCCCTTGAGGGAGTCCCTCGCGGCCGCGCTGATGCTGGCCCTCGGCCGTTCGGGCCGGCAGTCGGACGCGATCGACTGGTACCACCGCACCCGGCGGCTGCTCGCCGAGGAGCTGGGCGTCGACCCCGGGGAGACGCTCAGCGAGGCGTACGCGACGCTGCTCCGTTCCGCCGAGCCCGTCGCCGTGGCCCGGCCGAGCGCTCCCGTCGCGGCCCCGGCGCCCGAGGGGCTGCCGCGGGCACCGCGTGGCTTCACCGGGCGCGGTGCCGAACTGGCCGCCCTGGACCGGGCCGTACGCGTCGGGGAGGGACCCGTCTGTCTGGTCACCGGGCCCGCCGGCGTCGGTAAGACGGCCTTCGCCGTGCACTGGGCGTACGAGCGCCGCGCCGACTATCCCGACGGTCGAATTTTCGCCGACCTGCGCGGCTTCAGCGACACCCCGGCGCCCGAGACCGCCGCGGTCCTGCGCGAGTTCCTGCTCGCCCTCGGCGTACCGCCGCAGCGGATCCCCGAGGCCGTCGAGGCGCGCGGCGCCCTCTTCCGTTCCCTGACCTCCGGCCGCCGGCTGCTGGTCGTCCTCGACAACGCCCGCTCCTCGGAGCACGTCAGGCCCCTGCTGCCCGGCGGCGACCACTGCACGACCCTGGTCACGAGCCGCGACCGGCTCGGCGGCCTCATCGCCTCCGACGCGGCCCGGCCGGTGCCGCTCGGCCACCTCCCGCCGGCCGACTCGGCGGCGCTGCTCACCACCGTCCTCGGCGAGACGCGGGTCGCCGCCGAACCCGCCGCCGCCGCACGGCTCGCCGGGCTCTGCGACGGCCTGCCGCTCGCGCTGCGGGTGACGGCGGCCCGGCTCGCCGAGCGCCCGCAGTGGACGCTCGACGAGATGGTCGGCGAACTCGCCGACGAGCAGGGCCGGCTGATGCTCCTCGACGTCGAGGACCGGGGCGTCTCCGCCGCGCTGCACCTCACCGTGCAGCAGCTGCCCGAGTCCGCCGCCCGGCTGTTCCGCGCGATCGGTCTGCACACGGGCTCCGACCTGGACCGGTTCGCGGCGGGCGCCCTCGTCGGTACGTCCCCCACCCAGGCCTCCGCCGATCTGGACCGGCTCGCCGCCGCCCATCTGCTCACCGAGTCCGTCCCCGGCCGCTGGACGCCGCACGACCTGGTGCGCCTCTACGCCCGCCATCTCGCCCCGGGCGCCGACCCCGAGGGCCTGCCCCGTCTGCTCGACCACTACCTGTACACGGGGCTGGCCGCCGACGCCGTCGCCGAGCCGGGCTCCCAGCCCTGCTACTCGCTGCCCGCCGACGCCCGGCGGCCCGCCGCGACACGCGAGTTCGAGGACCGGACGGCGGCCCTCGACTGGTACGTGGCAGAACGCGCCGCCCTGGAGGGCGCGGTCACCGCCGCGGCGGCCCTGGGCCTGCACGACAGGGCCTGGCGGCTCGCCCTGGTGCAGTGGCCGCTGATGCTCATGCGGATCGGGGACGGCTGGACGCCGCTCCTGGAGGCCGGGCTCGCCTCGGCCGAGCACGTGGGCGACTTCGACGCGCAGTCGCGGGCGCGGGCGCTGCTCGGCTGGATCCTGCACGAGGAGGGACGGGACACCGAGGCGCTCGTCCATCTGGAGAAGGCGCCGGGTCTGGCCGCCCGCGTCGGCGACACCGTCAGCGAGGCCATCGCCTACGTCAACTACGCCGCCGTCCTGGACGCCACGGGCGAGCACGACCGGGCCGGACTGCTCATGATCCACGCGGTCTCGCTCGCCGACCGGACGGGCCATCCGTCCACCCAGGCGCTGACCCTCCAGCATCTGGCGGATCACTGCATGAAGGCGGGGGACTACGAGGCGGCGCTCGCCCACACCCTTCGCGCCGGGGAACTGGTCGCCCCCGACGCGGTGGTCGTGCATGCCCAGCTGCAGATCGTCCGGGGCGAGGCGCTGGCCGGGATCGGACGCCACGAAGAGGCCGCCGACCAGCTGGAACGCGCGATCGTGGCGGCCGACGCGGCGGGTTTCACCGAGGGTTCGGCGCGGGCGGCGGCCCGTCTTTCGCGCCTGTCAGCGGATCGTTAGCGGTACGCAAGCGGGACGGCAGCGCGGGGCCGGAAGCTGGATGCAGCACACACCGTCCTGACGCTTCACGGGGGAGAACCACCATGCGTACCCACCACAAGTCCACCGTCCTGGCCGCCGCCGCCATCGCCGCCCTCTCGCTGGGCCTGACCGCCTGCGGCGGCGGAGAGGACGCCGCCGCCAAGGACGCGGGGAGCGCGAGCGCCTCGCAGCAGGGCTCCGGGGCCGCCGACACCGGGACGGGCGCCGGCGGCGAGGCCGACCAGACCTCCGCCAAGAGCGGCTCGGGCTCCACCGGTGGTTCGACCGGCGGTTCCACGGCCACCGGCGGCACCGGCGGCAAGGGCTCCACGGCCGGTACCACGGCCGGCGGCTCCACCGGTGGCGGCAAGACCTCCGCGAAGTCGCCCGCCTGTGCCTACGGCGACATCAAGGTCACGGCGAAGAAGGCCGACGAGGTCCCGACCGAGCACATCGTCCTCACCGCCACCAACACCTCCGGCAGCTCCTGCACCCTGCTCGAGTACCCGCTGATCGCCTTCGGCCCCATCCAGACCGCCAAGGACGTCCCGGCCGTCGCGAAGAGCAAGCCGGCCGCCCCGATCGTCCTGAAGCCGGGCGAGCCCGCGTACGCCAACGTGCGCGTCGCGCTCGGCGGCGCGCACGAGGACAACAAGGTCGTGAAGAGCTTCAACGTGAACCTCTTCGCCCCCGAGGGCCCGGCCGAGGGCAGCATCGTCGTCAACGCCCCCGCGGGCGGTCTGGCCGTCGACGAGGCCGCCGCGAAGACGGGCTACTGGACGTACGAGCTCCGCAACGGCGCCGACGAGTTCTGATCGGGCCGAAGGGCTCTGATCGGGCCGGAGTGTTCTGATCGGGCCGAGGGGTTCTGATCGGGCCGGCGCCTTCCCGGCGTCCCCGACGTGTCCCATCGGGCCGGCGCTTTCCCGTCGGCCCGACGCGGTCCCATGGCGCCGATGCCGGTGCCACAGCGCCGACGCGGTCCGATCGCGTCGGCGCGGTCCGATCCGTACGGGCCTGGCGTCAGGGCGCCAGGCCCGTCTTCGCGCCCGCCCCGCAGAGGGGCACCACGGTGAGCCCGGGGCGCCGCGGGGCGGCCTGGACCGCGGCCCAGCAGGCCACGCCGGTGGACTCGACGAAGAGGCCGCGGCGGGCCAGATCCCGCTGGGCGGTGCGGATCTGCTCCTCGGACACCGTCAGGAACGTGCCGCCCGTCGCCCGTACCGCCCGCAGGATCTGGTGGGCGCGCGGCGGGGCGGGGATCGCGATGCCCTCGGCGAGGGTGGGGCGGACGGGGGTGGGCGCGCCGAGTTCGTCCGCGCCCGCGTGGAAGGCCGCGGCCAGCGGGGAGACGGCCTCCGCCTGGACGGCGACGAGCACGGGCCGGTTGTCGACGAGCCCGTGGCGGCGCAGTTCGTCGAGGGCGAGGGCGGCGCCGAGGAGCAGGGTGCCGTTCCCCACCGGGACGACGATCGTGTCGGGGAGGCGCCCGCCGAGCTCCTCCCAGAGCTCGTACACATAGGTCTTGGTGCCGTGCAGGAAGTACGGGTTGAAGACGTGCGAGGCGTAGAAGGTGCCGGGTTCGTCGGCGGCCGCCCGCGCGGCGCGGGCCGTCGCCTCGCGGTCGCCGGGGACCTCGACGACCCGGGCTCCGTGCGCCCGGATCTGCTCCAGCTTCTTCGGGGAGGTGCCCTCGGGCACGTACACGAGGCAGTCGAGTCCGGCGCGCGCGCCGTACGCGGCGACCGCCGTGCCCGCGTTGCCGCTGCTGTCGGCGACGACCCGGTCGAGGCCGCCGTTCCGTGCGAGGCGGAGGGCGTGGGCGGCGAGCATCACGGCGCC
This sequence comes from Streptomyces sp. NPDC017246, assembly GCF_044331325.1. Lineage (NCBI taxonomy): Bacteria > Bacillati > Actinomycetota > Actinomycetes > Kitasatosporales > Streptomycetaceae > Streptomyces > Streptomyces sp. NPDC017246. Next base: position 8,310 of record NZ_JBIRMW010000022.1, read on the forward strand.
GCGGTCCTTGAAGGACAGGGTCGGCATGAGGAAGTCGAGCTTGGCCGAAACCGATCCCGCTTCCCGCTCCATGAGCGGGACGAGGGGGGTGCGGCCCTCTCCGAGTGTCACCTCCGGCCCGTACGGCATCGGCGGTAGCGCCTCCTCGTAACGCCACAATGAATTTCGGCGTGACGCGAGTGACGAGAGGGAAATCGGCGCACTCGCGAACTCCAGGTCCCAGGGGCCGCGGCACTTCGGACAACACCAGGTGAGCGCGTCGGCGGGCGAGTGAACCTGGCAACGGTGGCACACGTAGAAGGTCATACCGGGCAGCATGTCAGCCGTGTGGCGCGGGTGTTGCGGGGTGTCGGCAACCCTTGTGGGATTCCTATGGATCAGTCAATCTTTCGCTCGGCAGCCGGATGTGCGAAGCGGCGCGACCCTCGCGCTGCCTTGTCATGTCCCTGCCTACCCCCACAGCAACGCACCACCAATGAGGAGGACCCCTCACATGTCAGTGATGCGTGGATCACGACGCCGAATCGCCACCGCCGCGGCCATGGCCGTCACCGCCCTCACCCTCGGCTCCCTCTCCGCCCTCCCGGCCGCCGCCTCACCGGCCGCCCCGGAAGGCGTCATCGAGAACGCCGGAGCCGAGGGCACGATCGCGGGCAGCTACATCGTCACCCTCGACGAGTCGGCGCCGGCGGAGACCGCCAAGGGCCGGGCCGTGGCGGCCAAGTTCGGCGCGAAGATCAAGCGGACGTACACCTCGGCGCTCAACGGCTACTCCGTCGAACTCTCCGAGGCGCAGGCGAAGAAGCTCGCGGCCGACCCCGCCGTGGCCTCGGTCGTCCAGAACCGCGTCTTCACGATCGACGGTACGCAGCCCTCCCCGCCCTCCTGGGGACTTGACCGGATCGACCAGAAGGCCCTTCCGCTGAACCAGAGCTACACCTACCCGGACACCGCGGGCCAGGGCGTCACCGCGTACATCATCGACACCGGTGTGCGGATCTCGCACAGCGACTTCGGCGGCCGCGCCTTCAACGGCTACGACGCCATCGACAACGACAACGTCGCCCAGGACGGCCACGGTCACGGCACTCACGTCGCCGGCACCGTCGCGGGCACGTCGTACGGCGTCGCCAAGAAGGCGAAGATCGTCGGCGTCCGCGTCCTCGACAACTCCGGCTCCGGCACGACCGAGCAGGTCGTCGCGGGCATCGACTGGGTCACGCAGAACGCCGTCAAGCCGGCCGTCGCCAACATGAGCCTCGGTGGCGGCGTCGACACCGCCCTCGACACGGCCGTGCGGAACTCGATCGCCTCCGGCGTCACCTACGCCGTCGCCGCCGGCAACGACAGCGCCAACGCCTCCAACTACTCGCCGGCGCGGGTCTCCGAGGCCATCACGGTCGGCTCCACGACCAACACCGACGCCCGCTCCAGCTTCTCCAACTACGGCACCGTCCTGGACATCTTCGCCCCGGGCTCGAACATCACCTCGTCCTGGAACTCCAGCGACTCCGCCACCAACACCATCTCCGGTACGTCCATGGCGACCCCGCACGTCGTGGGCGCCGCGGCCGTCTACCTCGCCGGCAACCCGACCGCGACCCCGGCGCAGGTCTCCGCGGCCCTGACGACCGCCGCCACCCCGAACGTCGTCACCAACCCCGGCAGCGGCTCCCCGAACCGGCTGCTCTACGTCGGCGGCGGCACCACCACTCCGCCCACCGGCCCGAAGTTCGAGAACACCGGTGACTACGCCATCGCCGACAACGCGACCGTCGAGTCCCCGGTCACCGTCAGCGGTGTCACGGGCAACGCCCCCTCCGCCCTCCAGGTCCCCGTGAACATCGTCCACACCTACATCGGTGACCTCCAGGTCCAGCTGATCGCCCCCGACGGCTCGGCGTACACGCTGAAGGCCTTCGGCACCGGCGGCAGCGCCGACAACATCAACACCACGTACACCGTGAACGCCTCCTCGGAGGTCGCGAACGGCACGTGGAAGCTGCGGGTCACGGACAACGCGTCCATCGACACCGGAAAGATCGACTCCTGGGCCCTGCAGTTCTGAGCCCTGCGGTTCTGAGCCCTGCGGTTCCGGGTCCTGCGGTTCTGAGCCCGACGAACGCCGCACGAGTGAGTGAGTGAACGAACGACGAGGGGCGGTCGCCTGCGGGCGGCCGCCCCTTCCTGCACCCCTCGCCGCAGCCGTTCCCGCCGTACGGGACGGCCCCGCGCTCCGCTCTCCCGGCCCGGCCACGTACGATGCGCGACCGATCGTTTGTTCGTGCCATCCGCCCCGAACAGGAGCACCGTACCCGTGGAGCCGACCCCGCCGCCCCCGCCGCCGCCGTCCCCCCAGGGCGGCCCGCAGCAGGGGGGATGGCCCGCTCCGGGGCCGTACACCTCACCCGGGATGCCGTACTCGGCCGGTCCCTACGGCGGCCCGCCCGGTCACCCCGGCGGGCCCGGGGCCGGCCCCTACGGGCAGCCCCGGCGTACCACGAACGGGCTCGCCGTCGGCTCCCTCGTCTCCGGCATCGTCTGCTGCCTGCCGCCCCTCGGCCTGATCCTCGGGCTCGCCGCCCTCCCGCAGATCAGGAAGCGGGACCAGTCGGGCAAGGGGCTCGCGATCGCGGGCATCGTGCTCTCCGCCGTCAGCTGTCTGCTGCTGGTGATCGGCCTCGTCACCGGCGGCATCGGCTCGGCCTGGAGCGACTTCAAGGACGGTGTGGACGAGGCGTCCCGCTCGAAGTCGCCGCTCTCGCTGCGGACCGGGCAGTGCTTCCTCGACGGCGGGAAGCTGGAGGAGTACACGACGGAGGTCACGATCGTCGACTGCGAGCGCCCGCACGACGGCGAGGTCAGTGGCGGCTTCAAGGCCACCGGCTTCGACAAGTGGCCGGGCGAGGACGCGATCGACGCCGTCGCGGAGAAGCGCTGCGAGACGGTCAACGCCGCGTACGCGATGGACACCTGGGCCGTGCCGAAGGACGTCTGGCTGTTCTACTACCTTCCCAGCAAGGAGAGTTGGCGTCTCGGCGATCGTGCGGTGACCTGCGCGTTCGCCACCGAGAAGAAGTCCTTCAGCGGTTCCGTGCGGTCCGACGCGAGCACGCTGACCGACGACCAGGAGTACTTCCTCAAGACCGTCAACCCGCTTGAGACGGTCTCGTACCGGGAGCCGGACGAGGACCCGGACGAGGACTTCGCCGCCAACAAGGCATGGTCCGCGGAGTTCCTCGCGGCGATCGACGCGGCGCACGCGGGACTCGGGCGGCGCTCCTGGCCCGCCGACTCCGCCACCGCCGTCGCCGCGCTCCGCAAGGAGCTCGAAGCGGCCTCGAAGGAGTGGGCCGAGCTGTCGAAGGCGGCCGACGCGGAGGCCTACTGGGAGGCGTACGACATCGCCTGGGAGGCCATGCCCGGGGATCTGGGCGCGGACGCGCGGACGGCGCTCGGCCTGACGGGCACACCGCCCGAGGGCGAGGGCACCGCCGCCTGAGCCCCCGCTCGCCGAGAGGTAGGAGAACGGGGCCGGGTCTCCCTGGGGAGACCCGGCCCCGTCGTGTGCGGACCGTGCGGTGGGACGGGAGGCGGCGGCCCGTGACCGGCCGCCGCTCCCGGCCCACCGCGATCGGCGGGACCGGTCCGCGGTTCGGGGGCCCGGCCGCCGAGCGGGCGGCCGGGGCGGGGGTGTCAGCGGCGGGACAGGCCCCGGTCGATGGCGGTGATCAGTTCGCCGTCCGCGGTGTCGCCGTCGAGCGACCAGACCATCGCGCCGCCGAGCCCGTTCTGCCGGACGTAGGAGGCCTTGGTGCGCAGCACGGTCGGGTCGTCGTACGTCCACAGGGTGGTGCCGTCGAAGAGCCAGGCGTGGCCGTTGCGGTGCCCTCGGTACAGCGTGTACGTCCCCGAGTTCGCCAGCGCCTTCAGGAATTTGTAGTCCTCGGAGCCGGCCGTCCAGGTGGCGGGGGCGGGAGCGGTCGCCGGCTGGCCGAGCCCGTCTCCGCCACCGGTGACGCCGGTCCAGCCCTGGCCGTAGAACGGCATGCCGACCACCAGCTTGTGGGCGGGGGCCCCGCGCCGCAGCCAGGCGTTGACGGTCTGGTCGACGCTGAAGTCGTTCTTGGCGTAGAGCGCGGACTGCTGGGCGGTGGTCTTCTCGCCGGAGACGTGGAAGTCGTAGCCCTGGAGGTTCACGAAGTCGAAGTCCCGCATGATCTTCGGGACCTCGAAGCCCGCGTCGATCTTGGCGGGGGCGGTGGGCACGTACGCGCTGAGGTCGTAGTGCCTGCGCTTCTTCAGCGAGCGCCCGTAGGTGTCGAGCTGGGTGCGGAACTCCCGCACCAGCTTGGTGAAGTTGGGCTTGTCCTCGGGGCGGATCCCGTTCCCGGGGTTGCCCTCGGAGCCCGGCCACTCCCAGTCCAGGTCGACTCCGTCGAAGAGCCCCGCGGCGGCTCCGGCGCCGCCCCGGGCACCGTCGACGGGCAGGTTGCCCTTGATGTACGTGTCGATGCAGGAGGCGACGAGGGTCTTGCGTCCGGCGTCGGTGCGCACCGCGTCGGAGAAGTGCGCGGAGCCGCTCCAGCCGCCCAGCGAGATCATGACCTTGAGGCCGGGGTTCTTCGCCTTGAGCTCGCGCAGTTCGTTGAAGTTTCCGGCGAGCCGCTGGTCGGCGGTGTCCCCGACGCCGTCCACCGATCCCGCCGCGTCGACGGGGCGCACGTAGTCCGCCCAGGGGTCGGAGCCGGGCAGGTTGCCCATGAGGCACTTGCCGTCCGAACCGACCACGCCGAAGGCGTAGTTGATGTGGGTCAGCTTGGCGGCGGTGCCGCTCGTCTCCAGGTCCTTGACCTGGAAGTTCCGGCCGTAGATGCCCCATTGGGTGAAGTAGCCGATGCGCTTCAGCTCGGGCCTGTGCCCGGAGATCTGGTGCGCGTCGGCCGTGGGGGCCAGGGTGGCGAGGAGACCGAGGGTGGCCGCGGCGGCCGCGCCGAAGGTCAGCTTGGTCATGGCTCTGGGACGCATGGGCTCGTTCCTGTGCGAGGCGGGATGGAGCGTGCGGAGGGAGCGTGCGGAGGGAGCGTGCAGCAGGAACGTATTGGTCTGTACCAATGCTGGTCAAGGGGTTCGACACCGCCTACCCGGGGTGACCCTGGGTAGCAAGAGGTGTGATCTCGGTGTCATCACTTCGAGTGAAACTTTGGCCCATGCTTGCGGACCGCGACCGTGGGTTGTCAGGCTGTTGCTGTAAGTCAAGCTGAGGGGAGTGTCCAGTGACGTTCGGTGAGCAGCCCGCCTATCTGCGCGTGGCGAGCGATCTGCGGGACAAGATCGCGAACGGCTCGCTTCCGCCGCATACCCGTCTCCCCTCGCAGGCGCGCATTCGCGAGGAGTACGGGGTGTCGGACACCGTCGCGCTGGAGGCCCGCAAGGTACTCATGGCCGAGGGACTCGTGGAGGGCCGCTCCGGCTCGGGCACCTATGTGCGGGAGCGCCCGGTGCCGCGCCGCATCGCCCGCTCCGGCTACCGCCCGGCGGCCGGAGCCAGCCCCTTCCGCCAGGAGCAGGCGGCCGAAGGGGCCCGCGGCACCTGGGAGTCGGGCAGCGAGCAGGAGCCCGCGAGCGGGGAGGTCGCCGAGCGGCTCGGCATCGAACCCGGGGAGCGGGTCATGCGCACGCGGTACGTGTACCGGGACGGGGGCGAGCCCATGATGGTCGCCACCTCCTGGGAGCCGCTCGCCGTCACCGGCCGGACGCCGGTCATGCTGCCCGAGGAGGGCCCCCTCGGCGGCTGCGGTGTCGTCGAGCGGATGGCGGCCATCGACGTGGTCGTGGACAACGTGGTGGAGGAGGTCGGCGCCCGGCCGGGCCTCGCCGAGGAACTCCTGGCGCTGGGCGGGGTGCCGGGGCACGTGGTGATGGTCGTGGAGCGGACGTACTACGCCTCGGGCAGGGCCGTCGAGACGGCGGACGTCGTGGTCCCGGCCGACCGCTACCGCCTCTCGTACCATCTGCCGGTGCGCTGAGGCGCCGACGACGGGGGACGGCCGCGGTCGCTCGTGACGGTGCTCCGGCCGGTGTCCGTGGCGGCGCGCGCTCTACGGCGGCCCGCGTCCGTGGCGGCGTCCGTTCTACGGTGGCCGGTGGCCGCGGCGGCATCCTTCTGCGGTGGCCCGCGTCTGTTGCGGCGTCCGTTCGTGGTGGTGCGCCCGTTGATGGCGGCGCGCCGTTCGTGGCGGTGTCCGCGTCCGTGACCGTTCAGCGGATCCCGCCGTCCGGGCGGCGTGACCGCGAGTTAACGGGGCGTCAGCTCGCTTAACCGTCCGGCAACCGTGTGTCGACAACCCCCGTCACGCCGGGCTCCTACTTTCCTCGTCCGTACCCGCGCACCGGTCGGACGAAGGAACCCTCATGACGAACACGGTCACCACCCCTACCCCGGAGCCGGGCGGGGCCCCCTCCCGGGCCCTTGAGGCACCGGGAGAGGCCGCGCCGCCACCCGGCCCCCGCCGCGGTTACGCCAAGCTGGCCGCCGACGAGAGCCGCGAGGACTACTCGCTGCGCTACGCCCCGCACTCGTTCCGCCGCTGGTCGCCCGGGACGGTGGCCGGGACCGCCCTCGGCGGCATCGCCTACCTCGCCGACTTCGCGATCGGCGCCTCGATCGTCTTCACCTACGGCTTCGGCAGCGGACTCGCCTCGATCCTCACCGCCGCCACGCTCATCTTCCTCACCGGCATCCCCATCGCCCGGGCCTGTGCGACCTACGGCCTGGACATGGACCTGATCACCCGCGGCGCCGGCTTCGGCTACTTCGGCTCCACGCTCACCTCGCTCATCTACGCCTCCTTCACCTTCATCTTCTTCGCGCTCGAAGGCTCGATCATGGCCCAGGCCATGCATCAGGCCGTCGGCCTGCCGGTCGAGATCGGATATCTGATCACGACCCTGATCGTCATCCCGATCGTCTTCCGCGGCATGGGCGCCCTCGCCAAGGTGCAGGCCTGGACCCAGCCGATCTGGCTCATCGGCATGGTGCTGCCCTTCGTCGTCCTGGCCTTCGAGGCCCCCGACGCCTGGGGCGCCTTCGCCTCCTTCGGTGGCACGGAGGGCGCCGGTGCGGGCTTCTCGTGGATCGGCTTCGGCCTCGGCACCGGGGTCGCGCTCTCCCTGATCGCCCAGATCGGCGAACAGGCCGACTATCTGCGCTTCATGCCCGCCAGGACGGAGGCCACGAAGCGCCGGTGGAACCTCGCCGTCCTCGCCGCCGGGCCCGGCTGGGTCGTCATCGGCGCGGCCAAGCAGCTGGGCGGCGCCTTCCTCGCCTTCGTCGCCCTGGAGGCCGTCGGCACGACCCACGCCCTGGAGCCGATCGCCCCGCAGATCGAGGCGCTCAAGCCGTGGCTCGGCACGTTCGCCCTGCCCGCCGCCGCGCTCTTCGTGATCGTCTCCCAGGTCAAGATCAACGTCACCAACGCCTACAGCGGCTCGCTGTCATGGTCGAACTTCTTCTCCCGCGTCACCCACCGCCACCCCGGGCGCGTCTGGTACATCTTCCTCAACCTCGCCATCGCGCTGACGCTGATGGAGATGAACATGTTCGCGGCCCTGAACAAGCTGCTCGGGTTCTACTCCAACGTCGGCATCGCCTGGATCACGGCCGTCGCCGTCGACCTCGTCATCAACAAGCGGGCCGGCTGGAGCCCCCCGTACATCGAGTTCAAGCGCGCCTATCTGTATGCCGTGAACCCGGCGGGCTTCGGCGCGATGGTCATCGCCTCCCTGGTCTCGATCCTCGCCTTCTTCGGTGCCTTCGGTACCTACCCCCAGGCCTTCTCCACGTTCATCGCCGCCGGTCTCTCCCTCGTCCTCTGCCCGCTGATCGCCTGGGCGACCAAGGGCCGCTACTACCTGGCCCGTCCCAACACGGTGAACGGCCCGGCCGCGGGCGCCTTCGACGAGCGGGCGACCCATCTCTGCGCCGAGTGCGAGACGGCGTACGAGCTCCCCGACATCGCCGACTGCCCGGTGCGGTCCGGTCCCGTCTGCTCCCTCTGCTGTTCGCTCGACGCCACGTGCGGGGACGTCTGCCGCAAGGACCCCGAGGGCGCGGGCGGGCCCGTCCTGATGCCCGTGCCGACCGTCCCCGGGGCGGCCCCCGGGGCGTGACCTTCGGCCTCCCTCCGTCGGTTCCCGGCCGATCCGTATCTCTTTGTGCAATTCCGTATCCGCTGTGTGAAGGTCAGGCGTAAGCTCCGGCATATGCGGATTGCGGTTTCCCGGAGATCCTTGGCGGCATCCGGACCGGCGGAGGGAGAAGTCTGATGACCGACAGCGGCCCCGACCTCGCCTGGCTCGTCATTCGGCAGGACGACAACGGCAACCGCTACCGGGTGGGGCGGTACGCGACCAAGGACGAGGCGCAGCGGATCGCGGACAGCCTCGACGACCGCGGCCACAAGCAGCTCTACTGGGTCGAGCGCATCAGCACCCCCGCCCTCTGACCCCGGCGGGTGCCGGCCCGTCCGGGCTACGCTCGCGCCCATGACCGAACGCACCACCCGCCCCGCCGCGCCCCAGGATCCCGTCGTGGTCGTCGTCGCGGGCGCCCTGTACGACCGGGGGCGGCTGCTCGCCGCCCGCCGCAGCGCCCCCGTCGAGCTCGCCGGCCGCTGGGAACTGCCCGGCGGCAAGCTGGAACCGGGTGAGAGCCCGGAGGAGGCCCTGGTCCGCGAGCTGCGGGAGGAACTGGGCGTCGAGGTCGAGCCGGGCGAGCGCATCCCCGGCGAGTGGCCGCTGAAGCCCGGATACGTCCTCCGGGTGTGGACCGCCCGGCTGCTCTCCGGCGAACCCCGCCCGTTGGAGGACCACGACGCGCTGCGCTGGCTCTCCCGGTCCGAGCTCGACTCGGTCGACTGGCTCGACCAGGACCGCCCCGCCGTCGCCGAGGCCGCGCTGAGGCTCCCCGCGGCCCCCGATGCCGGAGCGCACGGCTGAGTTTCTACGCCGTTCGTGCCACCGTGCGCCCGCTGCTGCGCCCAGCGCGATATCCCGCCCCAAATATCGGGTATGTCCTGATTGACCCGTTGAAAGAGGACGTGGGCCTTCCTGCTGACGTACGGCTGGGGAAGTGATCGGGTGTGATCGACACCGACGGCGACCGCGCCGAGTGGAACTTCCCGGCGGAGGCGAACGCCGTGCGCACGGCCCGGCACGCCGTGCGCGAAACCCTGAGGGCCTGGGAGCTCGACTCGGCCCTCGGTGATGTGACCGTCCTGCTGGTCAGCGAGCTGGTGACCAACTCGCTGAGGTACGCCTCCGGGCCGATCGGGGTCCGTCTGGTCCGCCCCAGGCCCGACGGCACGGACCCCGACCACCAGCCCGCGCTGCTCGTGGAGGTTTCCGATCCGCTTCCGGATCCGCCGACCGAGCGCGCCCCCGGGCCCGAGGACGAAGGGGGCCGTGGACTCGGCCTCGTGGCCTGCTCCGCACGCCGCTGGGGGACCCGTAAGGGAAGGACCGGCAAAACCGTATGGTTCGAGCTGGCTCTCCCTGGTGAGTAAACAGGGTGGGACAACGATCACCGGTACTCGGCGAGAGACGACCGAGACCACCCTGTGATCGTGAACGTCGTGCCGTCGGGGCCTGCCGTATTGAATACTGCGGGCATGGCCGGTCCGGTGCGGTGAGCTGGAGGGGACGGTCGCGTGAGCGAGATACCTGAGCAGGCGAGTGGCGGCGTCGTGTGGCAGAGCAGCCCGCCCGGCTCCATCTACGACTACATCCGGGTGGCGTCCTTCTCCATCGGGCCCGACGGTCTCGTCGAGCAGTGGAGCCGACGGGCCGTGGACCTCTTCGGTGTCACCGCCGAGGAGGCCATGGGCAAGGACCCCGTCGAGGCCTTCATGCCCGCCGACCTGCGCGAGCGGGGCCGTCGACGGGTCCGGGAGATCCTCGACGGCAAGGAGTGGACAGGCCTCGTCCCCTTCCGGATTCCCGGTGAGGAGCGGCCCCACGGCATCGCCGAGATGTACGTCATGCCGAGCGAGACCCAGTCCGGTGAACGGGCCGCGCTGTGCGTCGTCGTCGATGTGCGCGCCCTGCGGCGCATCGAGACGGACCTCGCCGCTTCCCAGGCGATATTCGGCCAATCCCCCTTCGGCTTTCTCCTCTTCGGCACCGACCTCACCGTGAAGCGGGCCAACCGGCGCTTCGCCACCGTCTTCGGCGGCTCCGCCGACGACCACCGCGGCCGGACCGTCCACGACTACCTCAACCGGCCCGAGGCCGACCGGATGACCGCCGCCCTCCGCAGCGTCCTGGAGACCGGGGAGTCCGTCACCGACTTCGAGATCGTCGGCGCCGCGCCCGGCGCCCGGGACCGCCGCCACTGGTCCATCAACCTCTACCGGGTGCACAGCGGCTCCGGCCGCCCGATCGGCGTCGCCGGCCTCGGCATCGACGTGACCCGCCGCCACAACGCGGCCAGGGAAGCCGCCAGCGCCCGCCGCAACCTCGCCCTCCTCAACGAGGCCGGCGCCCGCATCGGCAACTCCCTCGACCTGGAGGCCACCGCCCGCGAGCTGCTCGCCGTCGCCGTCCCCGGCTTCTGCGACCTGGCCTCGGTCGACCTCTACCAGGGCCTGCTCACCGGCGACGAGGCACCGCCCGGCCGGTGGGGGAGCTCCCACGACGTCGGCTACGGGGCCGGCAGCGCCGAACTCCGCAGGGTCGCCGTCGCCAGCGCCGTCTCGGACACACCCCTCAGAACCGACGAGGGACACCGGCAGGACGGCGGCTGTTGCGGACCCGAACCGATCGAGGTCGGCGCCGTCCACCGCTACCCCTTCAACTCGCCCTGCGCGGGGGCCCTGCGCACCGGCCGCCTCCGGACCGTGCCCGGGGTCGACGGCGACCTCGTCCAGACCACCCTGGTCGTCCCGATGGTGGCCCACGACACCGTCGTCGGCCTCGTCCAGTTCTCCCGCACCAAGGGCAGCGAGTCCTTCGGCGAGCGCGACCGGGCGCTCGCCGTCGAACTCGCCGCCCGCGCCGCCGTCTGCATCGACAACGCGCGCCTCTACCGCCGCGAACACGAGCGGGCCCTGATCCTCCAGCGCAGCCTGCTGCCGCCCGGCGACCCCGAGGCGGCCGGCCTCGACATCGCCTGCCGCTACCTCCCCGGCACCGCCGCCACCGAGGTCGGCGGCGACTGGTTCGACGTCATCGAACTCCCCGGGCACCGCACCGCGCTCGTCATCGGGGACGTCATGGGCCGGGGCCTGCGCGCCGCCGTCGCCATGGGTGAACTGCGCACCGCCGTCCGCACCCTCGCCCAGCTCGACCTGGAGCCCGCCGAGGTCCTCTCCCACCTCGACGAGATCGCCCGCGGCCTCGGCGCCCCCATCGGCGCCCAGCAGTCCCGGGGCCACAAGTCCCGCGGCCCGGAACTCTCCGAGGTCTACCTCGCCACGTGCGTCTACGCCGTCTACGACCCGGTCACCCGGCGCTGCACCTTCGCCAACGCCGGTCACCTCCCGCCGGTGCTCGTCGAACCGGGCGAGGAGGCCCTGCTGCTCGACGTGCCCCCCGGGATGCCGCTCGGGGTCGGTGGCGAGCCCTTCGAGGAGGTCGAGGTCGAACTGCCGGAGGGAGCCCTCCTCGCCCTCTACACCGACGGACTCGTCGAGTCCCGCGACCATCCCCTCGACGAGGGCCTGAGCGCCTTCCGCCGCGCCCTCACCGATCCGGCCCGTCCGCTGGAGGACGTCTGCGACCGGGTCCTCAACAGCCTGGAGACCGGGCACGGCGAGGACGACATCGCCCTGCTCATGGCCAGGATCCAGGGACTGCCCAGCGAGGCGGTCGGCGACTGGCAGCTGCCCAGGGAACCCCGCTCGGTCGGCCGGGCCAGGGAGCTCGCCCGCACCCAGCTCAAGGCCTGGGACCTCGAACCGCTCGTCGACACCGTCGAACTCCTCGTCAGCGAGCTCGTCACCAACGCCCTGCGCTACGGCGAGGGGGAGATCCGGCTGCGGCTGCTCCGCGACCGCACCCTCGTCTGCGAGGTCTGGGACGCCGGCCTGGTCCAGCCGCGGCGCCGCCGCGCCAAGGACACCGACGAGGGCGGCCGCGGGCTCCAGCTGGTGGGGCTGCTCAGCTCCTCCTGGGGCTCGCGCCGGACCCCGCGCGGCAAGACCGTCTGGTTCGAACTGGCCCTGCCCGACGGCGAGGGAGCGGCGGAACCGACGGTGGAACAGCTCCTCAGCATGTTCTGACCGCCGCCGCGCCCAACCGGCCGCCCGCCACAGCCACGACCGGCCCGTGCGCCACGACCGGCCCAGCCGGCGCGGCCGGCTTCCGGGCCCCGGCCGGGCCCGACCGGGGGCAGGGCGTCCGGTCAGCGCTTGAGCGCCGCCAGCCGGGCCTCGATCTCGGCGCTGTCGCCCAGCCCGTCCAGCGCCTCGAACTGGGCGTCCAGGGAAGAGGCGGCGAGCTCCTGCTTGCCCATCGCCCGCGCCTCCTCCCGGCGCACCTTGTCCTCGAAGCGGCTCAGTTCGCTGGTCGGGTCGAGCACGTCGATGCTCTTCACGGCGTCCATCATCGTGTTCTGCGCCTGGGCCGACCGGGAGCGGGCCACCAGCTCGTCCCGCTTGGCCTTCAACTCGCCGAGCTTGGCCTTCATCTGGTCGAGGCCGGTCCTGAGCTTCGACACCACCTCGCTCTGCGCGGCGATCGTCGGCTCCGCCGTCCTGGCCTCCTTCTCCGACTGGAGCTGGCGGCCCAGCGCCACCTTCGCCAGGTTGTCGAAGCGGTCCGCCTCGGCCGTCTGCCCGCCGCCGCGCAGTTCGTCGGCCTTGCGGCTGGCGGCGAGTGCCTTGCCGCCCCACTCCTTCGCCGCCTCCACGTCCTCCTGGTGGTCCTGCTCCATCAGCCGGAGGTTCCCGATGGTCGTGGCCACCGCCTCCTCGGCCTCCGCGATGTTGTTCGAGTAGTCGCGGATCAGCTGGTCCAGCATCTTCTGCGGATCCTCGGCCTGGTCCAGCAGGGCGTTGATGTTGGCCTTCGCCAGCTGGGTGACCCGGCCGAGGATGGTCTGCTTGCTCATGGCTCTTCTCCTTGAGAGGGACAGAAAGGGGGAGGGCACCGCTCGCGCCTTCCTCAGAAACGGCCTCCGCCGCCCCGCCGGCCGCGCGTGCCGCCGCCGCCGAAGCTGCCGGGCCCGCCGCCGAAACCTCCGCCCCCGGAACTCCCGCCCGAACCTCCACCGAACCCCCCATGTCCGCCTCCCCTTCCCCCGCCGAACAGTCCGCCGAGGATGATGCCGCCGAGCACCGCACCGCCGAGCCCGCCGCCACCTCCACCGCCTACCCCTGATACACCGCCCAGGCCGTTCGGGTTCCCATAGGTCCGGACGTCCTGTTCGGCGAGGTCCTGGGCGCGCCGGGCCAGGGCGTCCGCCTGCTGGGCCTCCGCGAGGGCGGCCCCCGGGTCGTCCGCCTCGGCGAGCGCACGCGCCTTCTCCCAGCGCCGCTGGGCCTCGGCCAGGCGGGTGCGGGCCTCGCTGCCCACCGCGCCCCGGTGGGTGGTGACGTAGTCCGCGGCCGCTCCGATCGCCGAGCGGGCCGTCAGCATCGTCTGGTCGAGGAGCGCGCGGGCGCGTCGGCCGCCCGATTCGCGCTCCCTCGCGCCTTCGAGCGCCTCGTCGAGCGCCGTGTCGGCCTGCTCGACCCGGCGCAGGGCGTCCAGCGGGTCGTACCGTCCGGAGTCCACGACCCGCCGCACCTCCGCGAGCACCGATTCCGCGCGGGCGATCCGGCCCCGGAGGTCGGCCGTGGACACCCCTTCGGCGGTCCCCTGCAACAGGCCCCGGGCGTCCGCCAGGTCCGCGTCGGTCTCGGAGAGCGCGCCCGGCAGCTTGCCGACCGCCTCGGCGAGTTCCTGCGCCCGCCGGTCCACGGCCTCGATCAGCCGCGCCGCCTGGTCCACGGCGCCCTCGGCCGCCCGGATGTGGACGGCGGCCCCGCCGTTGTCGCCGGCATCGATCTGCCGGCGCGCCTGGTCGACGTGGGTGGTGGCGAACACGAGCCGGTCCTTGGCCTGCTCGACGTCGCCCGCGACGGGTGCGGCGGCCGTCTCGGCGTACCGCTCGCGCATCGCGGTGAGGGCGGCCTCGGCCATGCCCATCCGCCCGGTCTGCTCGCGGAAGGCTGCCTCGACCGTGTCCAGCGCCTCGGGCGCGGTCCGCTCCAGGGCCCGCAGCCGGTCGAAGTCCTCGCTCTCGGCGTCGAGGCGCGCGTTCGCCTCCGCGCAGCGCCGCAAGATCTCGTCCAGCATGGTCCGGCGGGTCGACTCGTCCTCGGGGAAGGAGTCGTCGAGTTTCTGCCGCAGCCGGAAGGAGGCCGTCAGCTGCTCCTCGGCGAAGGCGACCGCCTCGGTGAAGGGCTGTACGGCCTCCTCGCCGAACTGGGCGGACGCGAAGCCGAGTTCCTCCTGGCTGGTGCGGACGGCGTCGTCGGTGGCGACCAGGGTCTGCCGGGCCTGTCCGTCGAGCTCTTCGAGGGTCGGCGGCGGGGGCTCCGCGGGTGCGCCCCAGCCCCGGCCGCCCCCGGGTGTGGTGCGGGTCTCGGTCCGGCGGCGCCGCTTGACGAAGGCGTAGGCGGCCACGGCGCCGGCGCCGCCGACGAGGACCACGGGGAGGACCAGATCGGTCGCCGAGGTGCCGTCGTCGGACGCTCCGCCGGGATCGGCGGGCCCGGGGGTGACGGCCGGGGTGGGGACGGGCTGCCCGGCGAGGACGGCGGAGTATCCGTCGGCGGCGCCGATCGCGGCCCCCGCCCAGTCGTTCTGCCGCAGCGCGGGTTCGATCGCGGTCTGCGCGACCTCGTCGAGCTGGGCCTGGGTGAAGCGCGCGTCCGGGTCGGCGGAGTAGCCGTACCTGCGGTCGTGGGTGGCGACGGCGAGCAGGAGGTCGTCGAGTCCGAGGCCGTTGCGCTCGGCCGTCGCGTCGGCCCAGGCCTGTCCGGTGCGGCCGGAGAAGTCCCGTACGTAGACGACGAAGAGCTGGATCCGCCGTTCGTCGTAGAGCCGGTCGAGGGCCTCGGCCACGGAGGTGCGACGGTCGCCGAGGGCGTCCACCCGGTCGGTGATCTGTCCGTCCCGGGACAGGACGACGGGGTCGTCGGCGTGGGCACCGTGAACGGCGGGCACGAGGAGCCACCACGCCGCCACCAGTACCGCGAGAAGGGCTCGGGTGGCTATTCGCGTCACAAGGGGGAGGCTATGTCCGGGTATGTCGCTCCGCGACCGGACGGCTGGACCTCCCGCCCCGGACGGAAACCATTCTGCACAGCCTGGCGTCACTGTCAGTAGCCGCCGCTACGGTGTGAAGCGGTGGGACCAGTGACACGACGGCTCTTGGGGGGCTCCGGTGAGTGGACGACTGAGGAGAATGTGGCGACGGGGGCGCTGGCCGGTGCTCGTCCTTGTCCTCCTCCTCGTGGTGCCCCCGCTGTTCGGTGCGCTCGCCCTGCGCGTCAGCTACGCGGGCGACCTCAGGGCGGACGCGCGGACCCGGAGCAAGGACGCCGTCTGGCTCGGGCACGCCTGGGTCGACGGGCGGAAGAAGGACGCCGACCTCGCCGCGTTCGCCGCCCGGATCAAGGGCACGGGGATACGCGACCTGTATGTGCACGCCGGACCCCTGGAGCACGACGGCACCCTGCCCGCCGCCCGCTACCCGCGCGCCAAGTGGCTCATCGACGAGGTGCACCGCACGATGCCCGGGATACGGGTGCAGGCCTGGCTCGGTGACGTCCTGGCCACCGAGGGCCCCGACGGACTGCGCCTGGACAGGGACGGGTCCCGGGCGGCCGTCGTCACCTCGGCCCGGCAGATCCTGAACGTCGGCTTCGACGGGGTCCACTTCGACCTGGAGCCGCTGCTCTCCGACGACGCCGACTACCTCTCCCTCCTCGACGACCTCCGGAAGCTGACCCGGGCGCGGAGGGCGCAGCTGTCGATCGCGGCCCACCAGATCGACCCGCTGCCCGGCGCGCACTCGGTGAACGGCGCGCTCACCGGCAGGGAGAAGTGGTGGTCGCAGGAGTTCTTCGGGCAGGTCGCCCGGCGGGTCGACCAGATCGCCGTCATGTCGTACGACACCTGGATGCCGCTGGAGAGCCTGTACGGCGGGTATGTCGCCCAGCAGACCAGCCTGGCCCTCGAAGTGACCCCCGAGTCGACCGATCTGCTGATGGGGCTCCCCTTCTTCCACGAGGACGACCTCGGCCACCACGAGAACGCGGAGACCGTCGAGGCCGCCGTCCGGGGCGTCAGACTCGGCCTCGGACGCACCGACCCGGGACGTGAGCGGTTCGGTGTCGCGCTGTACGTCGACTTCGCGGCGGAGGAGGGCGACTGGGCGGCCTACCGCGCGGGCTGGCACTGAGCACCGAAGCCGGAAGGGGCACGGATACGGGTGCAGGTACGGACACGGGTACGGGTACAGGTACAGGTACAGGTACAGGTAGGGACACGGGTACAGGTACGGACACGGGTGCGGCGCCGGTCAGGTCCGCCGCCGCCTGATCGTGTCGCCCAGCCACACCAGCGGGGCGTACTTGCGGTCCACGACCCGCTCCTTCAGCGGGATCAGGGCGTTGTCGGTGATGTGGATGGACTCCGGGCACACGTCCGTACAGCACTTCGTGATGTTGCAGTAGCCGAGCCCGTGCTCCTCCTGGGCCGTCCGCCGGCGGTCGAGCCCCGCCTCCGCCGCCGCGTCCAGCGGATGCATGTCGAGCTCCGCGACCCGCATGAGGAAGCGGGGCCCGGCGAAGGCCTCCTTGTTCTCCTCGTGGTCGCGCACCACATGGCAGGTGTCCTGGCACAGGAAGCACTCGATGCACTTCCTGAACTCCTGCGAGCGCTCCACGTCCTCCTGCCGCATCCGGTACTCGCCGGGTCCGACCCCGGAGGGCGGCACGAACGCGGGGATCTCCCTGGCCTTCGCATAGTTGAAGGACACGTCCGTGACCAGGTCGCGCACGACGGGGAAGGCGCGCATCGGAGTCACGGTGATGACCTCGTCCCGGCCGAAGACCGACATCCGGGTCATGCAGAGCAGCCGCGGCCGGCCGTTGATCTCCGCCGAGCAGGAGCCGCACTTACCCGCCTTGCAGTTCCACCGCACCGCGAGATCCGGCGTCTGGGTGGCCTGCAGGCGGTGCACCACGTCGAGCACGACCTCCCCGTCGTGCACCTCCACGGTGTAGTCGGTCAGCGCACCGCCGTCGGCGTCCCCCCGCCACACCCGGAACCGCGCGTCGTAGGTACTCATGCGCCCCGCCCCCCTTCCAGTTCGTCCTCGGCGAGGTACTTGGCCAGCTCCTCTCGCTCGAACAGCGCGAGCAGATCGGGCCGGACGGGCTCCGTGCGCGTCCGTTCGAGCGCGATGCCCTCGCTGTCCAGGTGGCACCGCAGGTTCACCGGGCGCCAGGCGCGGTCCATCGCGGGACAGTCCTCACGGGTGTGCCCGCCCCGGGACTCGGTGCGTTCCAGGGCGGCGCGGGCCACGCACTCGCCGACGAGCAGCATGTTCCGCAGGTCCAGGGCCAGGTGCCAGCCGGGGTTGAACTGCCGGTGGCCCTCGACCGAGACGTGTCGGGCGCGCGCCCGCAGGGCGGCGATCCGCTCCAGGGCCTCGGCCATCTCGCCCTCCCGCCGGATGATCCCGACGAGGTCGTTCATCGTCTGCTGGAGCTCCTGGTGCAGGGTGTACGGATTCTCCGGGGCGTGCCCGTCGGGGGAGCCGAACGGGGCGAGGGCCTCCGTCGCCGCGGCCTCGACCTGGGAGGCGACCACTCCGCCGCCGACGCCCGACAGCGCGTACTGCGCCGCGTAGAGCCCGGCGCGCCGGCCGAAGACCAGCAGGTCGGAGAGGGAGTTCCCGCCGAGCCGGTTGGAACCGTGCATGCCGCCGGCCACCTCGCCGGCGGCGAAGAGTCCCGGCACACCCACGGTCGCGGCCGTCTCCGAGTCGACGGCGACCCCGCCCATCACGTAGTGGCAGGTCGGCCCGACCTCCATCGCCTCCGCCGTGATGTCGACGTCGGCCAGCTCCTTGAACTGGTGGTACATCGAGGGCAGCCGGCGCCGGATCGCCTCGGCCGGCATCCGGGTCGACACGTCGAGGAACACCCCGCCGTGCGGGGAGCCGCGCCCCGCCTTCACCTCGGAGTTGATGGCCCGGGCCACCTCGTCGCGCGGCAGCAGCTCGGGCGGGCGCCGGTTGTGGTCGGGGTCCTCGTACCAGCGGTCGCCCTCCGCCTCCGTCTCCGCGTACTTCTCCTTGAAGACGTCGGGGACGTAGTCGAACATGAAGCGCCGGCCCTCGGAGTTCCGGAGCACGCCTCCGTCTCCGCGTACGGACTCGGTGACGAGGATGCCCTTGACCGACGGCGGCCAGACCATGCCGGTCGGATGGAACTGCACGAACTCCATGTTCACCAGCGGTGCTCCCGCGAGCAGGGCGAGCGCGTGCCCGTCGCCGGTGTACTCCCAGGAGTTCGAGGTCACCTTGAAGGACTTGCCGATGCCGCCGGTCGCGAGGACGACCGCGGGCGCCTCCAGGACGAGAAAGCGCCCGCTCTCCCGCTCGTAGCAGAAGACCCCGGAGACCCGCCCGTCCCCGTCCTTCAGGATCCGGGTGACGGTGAACTCCTGGAAGACCTTCAGGCGTGCCTCGTGGTCGCCGGTCTCGCGGTGGTCCTCCTGCTGGAGTCCGACGGACTTCTGCTGGAGGGTGCGGAGCAGTTCGAGGCCGGTCCGGTCGCCGACGTGCGCGAGCCGGGGGTACTCGTGGCCGCCGAAGTTGCGCTGCGAGATCCGGCCGTCGGGGGTGCGGTCGAAGAGCGCGCCCCAGGTCTCCAGCTCCCAGACCCGCTCGGGGGCCTCCTGGGCGTGCAGCTCGGCCATCCGCCACTGGTTGAGGAACTTCCCGCCGCGCATGGTGTCGCGGAAGTGGGTCTTCCAGTCGTCCTGCGGGTGGACGTTGGCCATGGAGGCGGCGATGCCGCCCTCGGCCATGACGGTGTGCGCCTTGCCGAAGAGCGACTTGCAGATGACCGCTGTACGGGCGCCCGCACGGCGTGCCTCGATCGCGGCCCGCAGCCCCGCTCCGCCGGCGCCGACCACGATCACGTCCCACTGCTCTCGTTCGACGTGCGTCATCTCAGAAGAACCTCGGGTCGTCGAAGGTGCCGGTGGCGAGGAGGTACACGTAGAGGTCGCAGAGGGCGACGCTGATCAGGGAGGACCAGGCGAGGAGCATGTGACGGGCGTTCAGCCCGCTCACCCAGGTCCACAGGCGGTAGCGGACGGGGTGCTTCGAGAAGTGCTTCAGCCGGCCGCCGACGATGTGCCGGCAGGAGTGGCAGGAGAGGGTGTACGCCCAGATGAGGGTGATGTTGACGAGGAAGAGGAGCGTCCCGAGCCCCGCGTGGCCCCACTCGTAGTCGGCGTTCCGGAAGGTGAGCACGGTGTCGTACGTGAGGATTCCGGCCACCGGCAGCGCCGCGTAGAAGAAGTACCGGTGGAGGTTCTGCAGGAGGAGCGGGAAGCGGGTCTCGCCGGTGTACGTCCGGTGGGGCTCGGCGACCGCGCAGGCCGGGGGAGCCGCCCAGAACCCGCGGTAGTACGCCTTCCGGTAGTAGTAGCAGGTCAGCCGGAAGCCCAGGGGGAAGACCAGGATCAGCAGGGCGGGGGAGAGCCCCCACCAGCTGCCGAAGATCTCCCAGTTCGGCCCGCCCTTCATGGGGACGCAGTTCTCCGCCAGACAGGGCGAGTAGAACGGCGAGACGTAGGGGGCGGCGTAGTAGTCGGCGTTGGCGAAGGCCCGCCAGGTCGAGTACGCCACGAAGGCGAGCAGTCCGGCCGCGGTGGCGGCGGGGGAGAGCCACCAGCGGTCGGTGCGCAGATGGCGGGCGGCGATGGCGGCGCGCCCCGGGGAGCGCACGCCCGTCGCGGTGCGGTCGGTGCCGGGGGTTCCGTACCTGTGGCCAACAGGCCCTCCTACGGTCGGTTGCCGGTACGTCCAGCGGCGCGTGGCGGCCTTCGGCGGGTGACTGTCCCCCCGCTCGTGGCCGCCCCTGACCGGTGGCTGCCCGTGGCGCGTGGCGGCCTAGGGTGCGTGGCGGTCGCGGGCTCCCAGTCCCTCGTCGTCCGTGTCCGTCCACAGCCCGCTGTCGTACGGGGTGTCGGGGATGGTCACCACGTTCTCGGTGCGTCGGGCGGCGGGCGCACGGGGTGTGCCCGACTCCGCCATGACGGAGTCCTCCAGCTGTCCGACGGTGCGGACCAGGTCTTCGAGGCAGCGCTTGACGGCTGCCAGATCGTCCTGAACGGACATGGTTGCCCTCACTTCCGCGAGCGGCTTCGGCAGGAGTGTCGCGCGTCACATTCCCGCTTGGGAAGCCATGTGCACGGGATTCCACTCGTCCGGAGCGCTCCTTCTCCGGCGGGTTGGGCCGCACGGGTGGGGTTTCCCGGATGTGCCGCCGTGTCGCCGTGGCCGGATCCGCTCCGTCCTTTTCAGTGTATGAGCAATAGGTGTGATCATCTCCAAATGGAATGAATCTGGACGAAGGGGTACAAGTCATGTCCCAGATCGGCGCCCCTCGCGGGAGGACATGCTCCAGGAGCCCCCGCTCCCGCACGCTGCGCTCCGTCGCCACCCTCACCAGCGCCGTCCTCGCCGTCACCGTGCTCGCCGGATGCAGCTCCGGCGACGAGGCCGACGAGGCCCCGGCCGCGGCGCAGGACAACGCGCCCGCCGCACGCGACAAGGTCGCCGACGGCGGCACCCTGCGCTGGGCCGTCGACGCGCTGCCCACCACCCTCAACACCTTCCAGGCCGACGCCGACGGCACCAGCTCCCGGATCGCCGGAGCCGTGCTCCCCTCCCTCTACACGATCGACGAGCGGGGCAGGCCGCGGCGGAACGCCGACTACCTGGAGTCCGCGCAGGTCATCGAGACGGAGCCCAAGCAGGTCGTCCTCTACAAGCTCAACCAGCAGGCGGTGTGGAGCGACGGCCGCGAGATCGGGGCGCCCGACTTCGTGGCCCAGTGGCGGGCGCTGAGCGGCCGCGACACCGCGTACTGGACCGCCCGCAACTCCGGCTACGAGCGGATCGAGAAGATCGAGCGGGGCAAGAACGACCTGGAGGTACGGGTCACCTTCTCCAAGCCCTACGCCGACTGGCAGTCCCTCTTCACCCCGCTGTACCCCAAGCAGGTGATGGGCTCCCCGGCCGCCTTCAACGACGGGGCCCGCGCCACCCTCAAGGCCACCGCAGGACCGTTCCTGCTGAAGGCGATCGACCGCAAGGACAGCTCCGTCACCCTCACCCGCAACCCCCGCTGGTGGGGACAGCCCGCCAAGCTCGACAGCGTCGTCCTCAAGGCCGTCCCCCGGGCCGACCGGGCGGCCGCCCTCGCCGCCGGCACCCTCGACCTGGCCGAGATCGACCGGTCCACCGCCGAACGGATCGCCCTCGCGCTCCGGGACGCCCGCGCCGGGCGCAACGGCGCCCAGGCCGCCCTCGCCCACGGCCCCGGATCCTCGATCACCTCCTCCAAGGCCCTGAAGTCCTGGGCACTCGCCCACGGCTCCGACGAGGAGAAGGCGGCGGAGGTCCAGGCCGCCCGCGCGAAGAACCAGCAGGCCCTCGCCGTGTACGCGAGCGCCCAGGACACCCTGGCGAAGTACGTGGTCCGCAAGTCCCTGGAGCCCGCCTACACCCAGCTCTCGCTGAACGGCGAGTCCGGGCCGCTCGCCGACGAGCGGGTACGGCGGGCGGTGGCCCGCGCCATCAACCGCCAGGAGCTCGCCGAATCCGTCCTCAAGCCGCTCGGGCTCCCGGCGAAGCCCCCGGGCAGCCATCTGGCCCTCGCCGGCCAGGCCGCCTACGCGGACAGCAGCGACGCCCTCGGCAGCCAGGACACCGAGGAGGCGAGGGCACTCCTCGCCGACGCGGGCTGGGTCCCCGGCGGGGCGGTCAAGCAGCCCGCGGGCGCGGGCACCAAGGCGGGCAGCGAGGCCGAGAAGAAGGCCGCGGAGAAGGCGGCCGACACCACGAAGGACGGCACCACGAAGGACGGCACCACGAAGGACGGCACCACGAAGGACGGCACGGCGAAGGACGGCGCCAAGAAGGAGCCCGCCAAGGCCGAGGGCTCCACCGACGCCAAGAAGAAGGGGAACGACACCGCCTCCGAGGACACCGCATCCGACGAGGGCCTCTACATCGTCGGGGACGACAAGCCCGGCGCGCGCCGGGCCGCCCCCGCCCCCGTCGTCGGCGCCGCCGGCCCCGAGAACGGCACCCACATCCTCGCCCCGGCCGCCGCCGCCGCCCGGCAGAGCGCCGCGCTCCTCGCCCGCGCCGAGGCCCTCGACACCGGTACGGGCTCCGGCGCCCGCGCCGCCCTGCCGGTCTCCGGGACGGACAAGGGCGTCGCCGGGGCCTACGCCCCGCGGGGCACCGCCGCCCCCGTCACGGCTCCCGACGCCGCCCGGGCCCTCGGCAAGGACGGCAAGGCGCTCAGCCTCCGCTTCGTCCTGCCGTCCGGCCCCGGCTCCGAGGCGCTGCGGGCGGTCGGCGACCGGATCGTCCGGATGCTCGACGCCGTCGGGATCCGTACCGAGGTCACCAAGGTCTCCGACGACAGCTTCTTCAAGGACCACGTCGCCTCGGGCGACTACGACCTGGCCCTCTACTCCTGGCCGGCCTCCGCCTTCCCGGCCACCGACGCCCGGCCGATCTTCGCCAAGCCCGAGCCCGCCTCGGACGGCTCACTCCTGGTCGAGCAGAACTACTCGCGGGTCGGCACCGACCGCATCGACCAGCTCTTCGACCAGGCGGCCGGGACGCTCGACGAGGAGGAGGCCCGCGAGCTCGTCCGCCAGGCCGACGCCCGGATCTGGGCGGCCGCCGGCTCCATTCCCCTCTATCAGCGCCCCCAGCTCGTCGCCGCGAGGGCCGATCTGGTGAACGCCGGAGCCTGGGGCCTCGCCGGTCCCCGCTACCAGGACATCGGCTTCAAGAAGGCCGAGACCTCCAAGGGCGCCGAACGAAACAGCCGCACCCCCTGAAAGCACTGAAAGCACTGAAAGCACTGGTCACAACCTCAGAACCAGCTCAATTTCCTTGCCCGCCGGTGATCCCGGCGGGCAGGATCGCGTCGGCCCCTTGACCCGGCCCGTCCCGCTGTCACTCGCAGTCGCCCCGCACGTGCACCGTCGTCGTACCGCAGTCTTACCACCGTCGCGCCGCACCCCGGGCGCACGTCGAAACACCCCAGTAGACCCTCTCGGATCCGGGCGGGGAAGCCCCTTGCGCGGCAGCCCCGTACCATAGGACATAGCCGTGGCGCGTCCGCCCGGCGGGCGTACGAGGAACTGACGCCGCATCCCACGATCCGAGAGAAGCGCAAGCACCCATGCCCACGCGCCACGACATCCGTAACGTCGCCATCGTCGCCCACGTCGACCATGGCAAGACGACCATCGTCGACGCCATGCTCAAGCAGGCCGGTGCCTTCGCCGCCCACCAGCATCTCGACGACCGCATGATGGACTCGAACGACCTGGAGCGTGAGAAGGGCATCACGATCCTCGCCAAGAACACGGCGGTGAAGTATCACCCCAAGGACGGCGGGGCCCCGATCACGATCAACATCATCGACACCCCCGGTCACGCCGACTTCGGTGGCGAGGTCGAGCGTGGTCTGTCGATGGTGGACGCGGTCGTCCTCCTCGTGGACGCCTCCGAGGGTCCGCTCCCGCAGACCCGCTTCGTGCTGCGCAAGGCCCTCCAGCAGCGCCTGCCCGTCATCCTCTGCATCAACAAGACGGACCGCCCGGACTCCCGGATCGACGAGGTCGTCAACGAGACCTACGACCTCTTCCTCGACCTGGACGCGGACGAGGACCAGATCGAGTTCCCGATCGTCTACGCCTGCGGCCGTGACGGCATCGCCTCGCTGACCAAGCCGGAGAACGGCACCGTTCCCGCCGACAGCGAGAACCTGGAGCCGTTCTTCTCCACCATCCTGGAGCACGTCCCGGCCCCGACGTACGACGAGGAGGCCCCGCTCCAGGCCCACGTCACCAACCTGGACGCCGACAACTTCCTCGGCCGCATCGCGCTGCTCCGCGTCGAGCAGGGCGAGCTGCGCAAGGGCCAGACGGTCGCGTGGATCAAGCGGGACGGCACGATCGCCAACGTCCGCATCACCGAGCTGATGATGACCGAGGCCCTCACCCGCAAGCCGGCCGAGGTCGCCGGCCCCGGTGACATCTGCGCCGTCGCCGGTATCCCCGACATCATGATCGGCGAGACCCTGGCCGACCCGGAGAACCCGATCGCGCTGCCGCTGATCACGGTGGACCAGCCGGCCATCTCCATGACCATCGGCACCAACACCTCGCCGCTCGTCGGCCGCGGTGGCACGGGCAAGGGCGCGGAGGCCAAGTCCGCGGTCAAGCAGCGCAAGGTCACCGCCCGCCAGGTCAAGGACCGTCTGGACCGCGAGCTCATCGGTAACGTCTCGCTCCGCGTCCTCGACACCGAGCGTCCCGACGCCTGGGAGGTCCAGGGCCGTGGTGAGCTCGCGCTCGCCATCCTGGTCGAGCAGATGCGCCGCGAGGGCTTCGAGCTGACCATCGGCAAGCCGCAGGTCGTCACCAAGCAGGTCGACGGCAAGACGCACGAGCCCGTCGAGCGCCTCACGGTCGACGTCCCCGAGGAGCACATGGGCGCGGTCACGCAGCTCATGGGTGTCCGCAAGGGCCGCATGGACAACATGTCGAACCACGGCTCCGGCTGGGTCCGCATGGAGTTCGTCGTTCCGTCCCGTGGCCTCATCGGCTTCCGTACGGAGTTCCTCACCAACACCCGCGGTACGGGTATCGCCCACTCGATCCACGAGGGCCACGAGCCGTGGTTCGGCACGCTGACGACCCGTAACAACGGTTCGCTGGTCGCCGACCGCGCCGGCGCCGTCACCGCCTTCGCGATGACCAACCTCCAGGAGCGCGGTGTCCTGTTCACCGACCCCGGCACCGAGGTGTACGAGGGCATGATCGTCGGCGAGAACTCGCGCTCCGACGACATGGACGTGAACATCACCAAGGAGAAGAAGCTCACCAACATGCGCTCCGCCTCCGCCGACTCCTTCGAGGCGATCGTCCCGCCGCGGAAGCTCTCCCTTGAGCAGTCCCTGGAGTTCTGCCGCGACGACGAGTGCGTCGAGGTCACCCCGGAGGCCGTGCGTATCCGCAAGGTCATCCTGGACCAGAACGCGCGTGGCCGTGCGTCCTCGCGCGCCAAGAACGCCTGAACCACGCGGCAGCGGCGGTAGCGGGAGCGGTACGAGCGGTACCGGCAGCACGAGCAGTACGGCGCCGTATGTGGAGCACCGCCGAACTCAGGCGCAAGATGGGCTGAGTTCGGCCGCATGCGGCCGATGACAGTGGGGTAGATCACGATCCTGTGATCTACCCCGCTTTCGGTTCGACACGACGTCAGCACCGGAGCCCGGACCCCCGCAGGCAGTGGGTGAGTCCGGGCTTTTCGTCAACTTCCGTCAACTCCATTTCAGAGGCCACGTGTCCGCATATCGGCCATCGCTCTCCGGTACGTGTGTTAACGGTCCGTTTCGCGGGTGTCTGTCTGTGCTCAGTTTGTCCGGATTTCGGTATCCGGGGGTGTGGTGATGTTGTCAAAACGAGACCACTTAAGTGTGGTTTACAGCCCGGACGTACTTAATAGTTGGCTCCATTGAGCTCGGGTCAATGGGTCACGCACTGTGGGGAGTGCCGACTCACGAGCACACTCGGGGCACTTGAGTGCAAAGCCGTCAGGGGTGTCGGCGAAACTCGGAGTGCCCCTCTTGTAGTGACAAAGTGGACTCATGAGGAGGAACCCATGCGCGGTGCCAAGAGCGCCAAGTGGGTAACGGGCGCGATCATCGTTGCCCTTGCTGCGACCGCCTGTGGCGGGGGTAAGAGCGACGGCGGCAGTGACGCCAAGGGCGCTGTTGACCCGAACGGAATTTTCTCCATCGAGCTGGGCGAGCCTGAGAAGCCCCTGCTCACCGGTGACACGATGGAGTCCAACGGCTCCGCCGTGATGGCCGGCCTGTTCTCGACCCTGGTCGACTACAAGGCCGACGGTTCGCTGGAGATGATCAACGCCGAGTCGGTCACCACGACGGACTCGAAGACGTGGACCGTCAAGCTGAAGCCGGGCTGGACCTTCCACGACGGCACTCCGGTGACCTCCAAGTCCTACGTGGACGCGTGGAACTGGAACGCCAACGTCAAGAACGCCCAGGGTCTGTCCTCGTGGTTCGCGGACATCAAGGGCTACGACAAGGTCCACCCCGAGGCGGAGGGCGCCAAGCCCACCTCCGACAAGCTGGACGGTCTGACCGTCGTCGACGAGACGACCTTCAAGATCGAGCTCTCGAAGGCCGTTCCGTACTTCGGCCACAAGCTCGCCTACATCGTCTTCGCCCCGCTGGCCGAGTCCTTCTACAAGGACCCGGAAGCCGGTGGCCAGAAGCCGGTCGGCAACGGTCCCTACAAGTTCAAGAGCTGGGACCACAAGAAGAAGATCGAGATCACCCGGTTCGACGGCTACAAGGGCCCGAACAAGGCGAAGAACGGCGGTGTGGTCTTCAAGAACTACACCACCCTCGAGGCCGCGTACGAGGACCTGAAGTCGGGCAACGTCGACGTTCTGCGTCAGATCGCGCCGAAGGACCTCCCGGTCTACCGCCAGGACCTCGGCGACCGCGCCGTGGACCAGCCGTACTCCGCGATCCAGACCATGGCCGTCGCCTTCTACGCCGACCAGTGGAAGAAGCCGAAGGCGATCGACCCGCGCGTCATCCAGGGTCTGTCGATGGCGATCGACCGTGCCACCATCACCAGGACGGTGCTGCAGGGTACGCGTGAGCCCGCGACCGGCTGGGTCGCCAAGGGTGTCCTGGGCTTCCAGGAGGACGGTGGCGCCGGCGTCACCAAGTTCGACCCCGCGAAGGCCAAGGAGCTCATCAAGGCCGGCGGTGGCGTCCCGAACAACAAGATCTCGATCCAGTTCAACGCCGACGGTGGCCACAAGGAGTGGGTGGACGCTGTCTGCAACTCCATCACCCAGGCCACGACGGTCCAGTGTGTCGGCGACGGCAAGCCGGACTTCCAGGCCGACCTGACCGCTCGCAAGACCAAGCAGGTCAAGTCGCTCTACCGCTCCGGCTGGGTGCTCGACTACCCGGTGAACGCCAACTTCATCTCGGACCTGTTCCGTACGGGTGCGGCGGGCAACCAGGGCGACTTCTCCAACAAGGAGCTGGACGCCAAGATCGCCAAGGCTGACTCCGCGGCGACGCTGGACGACTCGGTGAAGCAGTTCCAGGCCATCGAGAAGGACCTGGTCAACTACATGCCGTCGATCCCGCTCTGGTACTACAAGGTCAACGCGGGCTACTCCGAGAAGGTTTCGGGCGTGGCGTACGGCCAGGACGGCGACCCGATCCTGACCGGCGTCGAGGTCAAGAAGTAATCACCCAAGCGTAGTCCGCCTGCCGATGCGGGGCTGACGGGATGTCAGCCCCGCCCTCGGCGCCTTACGTATGTGGCTGGGGGGCCCTTCCACGTCATTCGCGTACCCGTTCACGGGTCGCGGTTGCCGAGGGAGGGCCCGTCGGCTGCTGCTGTCATATTTCAACGGAGGCATGATGGGGCGCTATGTCGCACGACGACTGCTCCAGATGATCCCGGTTTTCCTCGGGACCACCCTGCTGATCTTCCTCATGGTCTACAGCCTGCCCGGCGACCCCGTGGCGGGTATGTTCGGGGACAAGGGCGCTGACCCCGCGACCCTCGCGAAGATCAGACACGATCTGGGACTGGATCTGCCGCTCTGGCAGCAGTACTGGAACTACATGACCGACATCATCCTGCACTTCGACTTCGGGAACCAGATCCGCAACGGTCGCCCGATCACCGAGGTACTGGGTGAGGCGTTCCCCGTCACTCTGCAACTCGCCGCTCTGGCGTTCGCGTTCGAGCTGGTCTTCGGCATCGGCCTCGGCATCATCGCGGGCCTCAAGGCCGGCCGGCTCGCCGACAACGCGATCCTGATCTTCACGCTGCTGATCATCTCGATCCCGGTCTTCGTCCTCGGCTTCATCATCAAGATGGTGTTCGCCTTCGAACTGGGCTGGATCGAACCGAACGTCAGCAACGACCAGTTGGTGTCCGAGATGATCGCGCCGGCCATTGTGCTGGGCGGTTTGTCACTGGCGTACGTCGCCCGGCTCACCCGCACGTCCATGGCGGAGAACCTGCGCGCCGACTACATGCGTACGGCCGTCGCCAAGGGCCTGCCCCGCCGTCGCGTCATCGGTGTGCACCTCATGCGCAACTCGATGATCCCCGTGGTCACCTTCCTC
Organism: Streptomyces sp. NPDC017246; assembly: GCF_044331325.1. NCBI lineage: Bacteria > Bacillati > Actinomycetota > Actinomycetes > Kitasatosporales > Streptomycetaceae > Streptomyces > Streptomyces sp. NPDC017246. Next base: position 36,839 of record NZ_JBIRMW010000022.1, read on the forward strand.
GGCACCGACATCGGCGCCCTCATGGGCGGCGCGGTCGTCACCGAGCGCATCTTCAACATCAAGGGTGTCGGTGGCCTCATCGCCGAGTCGATCACCCGGCGCGAAGGTTCCACTCTGGTCGGTCTGGTCACCATCCTGGTGATCATCTACCTCGTCACCAGCCTGCTCATCGACCTGCTGTACGCGGTCCTGGACCCGAGGATCCGGTATGCCTGACGTGACCAAGACCGCGACCGCCGTCGAGGACGCCGTCGCGCTTCCCGCCGACGTCGCCGCTCCGGCGAAGCAGGAGAAGGCGCGCAGCCTCTGGGGCGACGCGTGGGTCGACCTGCGCCGCAACCCGTACTTCCTCGTGGCGTCGGTGCTGATCTTCTTCCTGCTGCTGATCGCCGTCTTCCCGAGCTTCTTCAGCAGTGCGTCGCCGACCAAGGGCGACCTCGTGAAGCACTTCCTCGGGAAGCCGGAACTCGGCGACATCGGTTCCGAGGGCTGGCTCGGCTACGACGGCCAGGGCCGCTCCGTGTACGCCCGACTGATCTACGGCACCCGTGCCTCGATCATCGTCGGCGTCACCGTCACCGCGATCGTCACGCTCGTCGGTGGTGTGATGGGCATGCTCGCCGGTTACTTCGGTGGCTGGATCGACGCGCTGCTCTCGCGTCTGACGGACATCTTCTTCGGCATCCCGTTCCTGCTCGGTGCCATGGTCGTCCTGCAGTCCTTCGTCGAGCGGACCGTCTGGGTGGTCGTCTTCGCCCTCGCGTTCCTCGGCTGGACCCAGATGGCCCGCGTCATGCGCGGCGCCGTGATCACCGTCAAGCAGGCCGACTACGTGCACGCGGCCAAGGCGCTGGGTGCCGGCACGACCCGCATCCTGCTCCGGCACATCCTGCCGAACGCCATGGCTCCGGTGATCGTCGTCGCCACCATCGCCCTGGGCGGGTACATCTCCGCCGAGGCCACCCTGTCGTACCTGGGTCTGGGCCTCGCGGCCCCGACCGTGTCGTGGGGTGTGGACATCTCCACCGGTGTCGACCAGATCCGAGTGGCGCAGCACATCCTGCTGTGGCCCTCGATCATGCTCAGCATCACCGTTCTGGCGTTCATCATGCTCGGCGAAGCCGTCCGCAACGCCCTCGACCCCAAGCTGCGCTAGGAGGGCGTAAAGGTGACCATCATCGACAACACCGCGACGGTCCCGTCGCCCCGCGACGGCTCCGGCCACAACGGTCCGCTGCTCGAAGTCCGTGACCTGCACGTCGAGTTCCACACCCGTGACGGTGTGGCCAAGGCGGTCAACGGAGTCAACTACTCGGTGAACGCCGGCGAGACCCTCGCCGTCCTCGGCGAGTCCGGCTCCGGCAAGTCCGTGACCGCGCAGGCCATCATGGGCATCCTCGACATGCCGCCCGGCAAGATCCCGCAGGGCGAGATCCTGTTCCGCGGCCAGGACATGCTCAAGATGTCCGACGAGGAGCGCCGCAAGGTCCGCGGCCGGAAGATCGCGATGATCTTCCAGGACGCGCTGTCCTCCCTCAACCCGGTTCTCAGCGTCGGCTACCAGCTCGGCGAGATGTTCCGTGTGCACCAGGGCCTGTCCAAGAAGGACGCCAAGGTCAAGGCCATCGAGCTGATGGACAAGGTCAAGATCCCCGCCGCCGCGGCGCGGGTCTCCGACTACCCCCACCAGTTCTCCGGCGGTATGCGCCAGCGCATCATGATCGCGATGGCGCTCGCCCTGGAGCCGGACCTGATCATCGCCGACGAGCCCACCACGGCTCTCGACGTGACCGTCCAGGCCCAGGTCATGGACCTCCTCGCGGAGCTCCAGCAGGAATACAACATGGGCCTGATCCTGATCACCCACGACCTCGGCGTCGTCGCCGACGTCGCGGACAAGATCGCCGTGATGTACGCCGGCCGGATCGTCGAGCAGGCGCCGGTGCACGAGCTGTACGGGCGCCCCGCGCACCCGTACACCCGAGGCCTGCTGGACTCGATCCCGCGCCTGGACCAGAAGGGCCAGGAGCTCTACGCGATCAAGGGCCTGCCGCCCAACCTGCTCCGCGTGCCCACCGGCTGCGCCTTCAACCCGCGCTGCCCCAAGGCCGACGACATCTGCCGCACGGAGATCCCGGCCCTGGCGCCGGTCACCGAGCAGGACGGCGCGGATCTCCCGGGCCGTAAGAGCGCCTGCCACTTCTGGAAGGAGACGATCCATGGCTGACCTCAGCAAGAACGACGAGGCCGTGGCCGCCGCCGTCGAGGCCCCCGTGGGCCGCGGCGAGCCGATCCTCCAGGTGCGCAACCTGAAGAAGCACTTCCCGCTCACGCAGGGAATCCTCTTCAAGAAGCACGTCGGCGCGGTCAAGGCCGTGGACGGGGTCTCCTTCGACCTCTACCAGGGCGAGACCCTCGGCATCGTGGGCGAGTCCGGCTGTGGCAAGTCCACGGTCGCCAAGCTCCTGATGAACCTGGAGCAGGCCACCGCCGGCGAGGTCTTCTACAAGGGCCAGGACATCACCAAGCTGGGCGGGCGCGCCCTCAAGGCCGTGCGCCGCAACATCCAGATGGTGTTCCAGGACCCGTACACCTCGCTCAACCCGCGTATGACGGTCGGCGACATCATCGGCGAGCCCTTCGACATCCACCCCGAGGTGGCCCCGAAGGGCGACCGGCGCCGCAAGGTGCAGGAGCTCCTCGACGTCGTCGGCCTGAACCCCGAGTACATCAACCGCTACCCGCACCAGTTCTCCGGCGGTCAGCGCCAGCGCATCGGCATCGCCCGCGGCCTCGCGCTCAACCCGGAGATCATCATCTGCGACGAGCCGGTCTCGGCCCTGGACGTCTCCGTCCAGGCGCAGGTCATCAACCTGATGGAGAAGCTCCAGGACGAGTTCAACCTCTCCTACCTCTTCATCGCGCACGACCTGTCGATCGTCCGGCACATCTCGGACCGCGTCGGCGTCATGTACCTCGGCAAGATGGCCGAGATCGGTACGGACGAGCAGATCTACGAGCACCCGACGCACCCGTACACCCAGGCGCTGCTCTCCGCGGTGCCGGTGCCGGACCCGCAGGCCCGCGCGCACCGCGAGCGGATCATCCTCACCGGTGACGTCCCCTCGCCGGCGAACCCGCCGTCGGGCTGCAGCTTCCGCACCCGGTGCTGGAAGGTGCAGGAGAAGTGCTCGCAGGAGACTCCGCTCCTCGCGATCCCGCAGCGCTTCGACGGCCAGGACACCCCGGCCGCCCACCTCTCGGCGTGCCACTTCGCCGAGGAGAAGCAGGTCGTCCCGGTGCACTGACGCACCGCCCGCTCGTCACGGCCGGCCCCCGGCGCCCTACAGGCGCCGGGGGCCGGCCGTTTCGCGTGCTCCGGATCCGCTCCTCCTGGCTTCCGTTCCTCCGGGCCGACGCGTCCCGGACCGGCGTGGGACGCGACACGGGACGGGGGACGGCCCTGCCGCCGTCCTTCCTCTGCGAGCGTGTGCGACGGCGTGGTCACGCCACACCAGCCCCGACACACCGTCAGCCACGGAGGACCGACCGCCCATGACAACGGTCACCGGACCGAACCACCCCCGCCGTCGCACCCTGCTCACCGGCGCCTTCGCCCTCGGCGCGGCCACCGTGCTGCCCCTGGGCTCCGCCGGTGCGGCCCGGGCCGCCGGCGTCCCCCCGATCGCGGACTGCGCCAGCTGGGGCGCCCGTCCCGCGAGCAGCCCCCTCACGATCCTGCCGCGCCCGCCGGTGAAGATCATCGTGCACCACACGGCGACCCCCAACGTCACCGACCTCTCCCAGGCCCAGGGCTTCCGGCTGGCCCGCTCCATGCAGAACTGGGCGATGGACGAACGCGGTTGGATCGACACGGGCCAGCACTTCTCCATCAGCCGCGGCGCCCACATCATGGAGGGGCGGCACAGCAGCCTGGCCGAACTCCAGGGCGGCGCCAGGACCGTGGAGTCCGCCCACTGCACCGGACAGAACACCGTCGCCATCGGCATCGAGAACGAGGGCACCTACACCTCGGTCGACCCGCGCACGGAGCAGTACGCGGCGCTGGTCGAACTCTGCGCCCACATCTGCCGCCAGTACGGCCTGCGGGCCTACCAGATCTACGGACACCGGGACTTCAACGCCACCGAATGCCCCGGCGACCGGCTGTACGCCCTGCTGCCCCGGCTGCGCCGGGACGTGGCCGCGCGGATCGGCGGGGATCCGGCGCCGCCGGTGTGGCCGCTGCTGCGCGACGGCGACACGGGCGACCGGGTGCGGGCGCTCCAGCACCTGCTGACCGGCCGGGGCGCGACGCTCGGCACCGACGGGTCGTTCGGCCCGGCCACCGAGAAGGCGGTACGGGACTTCCAGACCCTCGTAGGGGCCACCGCCGACGGTTTCGCCGGCAATCAGACGTGGCACCAACTCGTGCCGCCCGTACGGCAGAACGACACCGGCGAGGCCGTCGAGGCCGTCCAGCTCCTGCTCACCGCACGGGGCGTTCCCACGACGGCCGACGGCATCTTCGGTCCGGGCACCCGGACCGCGGTCACCGGCTTCCAGTCCACGGCCGGGCTGCCCGCCGACGGCCTCGTCGACGCCCGGACCTTCAGCCGACTGCTCGGCTGACCAATCCTCAGGAGGAGCAATCGTCATGCCCTCGCACACACCTCTCGCCGCCCGCTGGGCGGTTCTGCTCGCCGCCGTCCTCAGCCTGCTGATCGGTCTCGGCGCCCCCGCCCAGGCCGTCTCCGGCGCCTTCGTCCCGACCCAGAGCAAGGGCAACCGGGGCTCGGACGTCGCGGCCCTGCAGTTCCTGCTCAACGCCCAGGGCGCGCAGCTGACCGCCGACGGCGTCTTCGGCTCCGGTACCGACACCGCCGTCCGCTCCTTCCAGTCGGCCAAGGGCCTCGACGCCGACGGCATCGTCGGCCCGAACACCTGGAAGGCCCTCACCCCCACGGTGCGGGAGGGCGGCCGGGGCGAGGCCGTGAAGGCCGTCCAGTACCTGCTCAACGCCAAGCGCGGGGCCGGACTCACCGTCGACGGCGCCTTCGGGGCCGGTACCGCCTCGGCCGTCCGCACCTTCCAGAGCCACGCCGGTCTCGGCGCGGACGGCGTCGTCGGCCCCGACACCTGGACCAATCTGCTCTGGCACTACGAGTACGCCGACTACAACTCCGGCACCCTCTGCAACCAGAACCCGGACGGGAACAGCTCGGCCGACTGGGGGACCGCGGCCGCCGTCGCCCAGCTGGAGGCCGCCGCCCGCAGCTTCTCCGCCCTGGGCCGGGGCAAGGTCCCCGTCGGTGACATCGGCTTCGAGCACGGCGGCTCCATCAACGGCCACGCCAGCCACCAGGTCGGCCTCGACGCCGACCTCTGGCCGGTCCGTACCGACGCCGCCCAGTGCGGCGGGTCCAGGATCACCTGGCAGTCGGCCGCGTACGACCGCTCCGCGACCCGCGAGCTGGTGAAGGCGCTGCGCGCGGCCGCTCCGGGGCACGTGAAGTTCGTCTACTTCAACGACCCGCAGCTGATCGCCGAGGGCCTGACCGTCCAGTACCCCAACCACGACAACCACCTGCACATCCGGTACTGCGAGGCGGTCCACCCGAACGGGTCGTACACATGCTGACCGCGCCCCGCACCGGAACCCGTTCCCCGCAGGAGCGCACGACGAGAAGGATCCCGGCCCGGGCCGCCGCGCTGATCGCGGCCCTGATCGCCGCGCTGACGGCCGGTCTGCTCGCCTCCGCCCCCGCCTCCGCCGCCGACTGGCCCCTCGTCCGCAAGGGCGACTCCGGGGTCCAGGTGACGACGGTCCAGCATCTGCTGACGGCCCGCGGCCAGGCCACCGGAGCCGACGGCGCCTTCGGCGACGGCACCGAGGCCAAGGTCAGGAGCTTCCAGAGCGCGAGCGGCCTGACCCCGGTCGACGGCATCGTCGGTGCCGACACCTGGTCCAAGCTGATCGTCACCGTCCGCACCGGCGACAGCGGATCCGCGGTCAAGGCCGCGCAGACGCAGCTCAACCGGTACGGGGCGGGTCTCGCCGTCGACGGTGCCTTCGGCGCCGGCACCGACACCAAGGTCAAGAGCTTCCAGATCTCCAAGGGCCTGGACGCGGACGGCGTCGTCGGCCCGGACACCTGGCGCGCCCTGGTCACCGGCAGCTCCGGCGGCAGCGGCGGCGGCAGTGGTCTGCTGACCCACGCCGACGCGGCCTCGCTCTTCACCGCGGCCGGCGTCGGCTGGACCTCCTCCGGCAACTGCTCCAACCGGAACAGCACGAGCTGCACCTCGTTCGACGGCCTGCGCCGGACGTCCGCCGACGGGGCGGTCGCCCTGCGCCGGGCGAGCTCCTGCGCGCTGACGATCACGGGCGGTACGGAGGCGGGGCACGCGAGCGGGACGTACAGCCACTGGAACGGCTACAAGCTGGACTTCGCCCGGACCTCCTGCCTGACCGGGTACGTCACCGGGACCTTCCCGTACACGGGGACCCGCAGCAGCGACCACGCCAAGCTGTACACCGCCCCCTCGGGCAACATCTACGCCGACGAGGGCAATCACTGGGACGTCACCTTCCTGAACTGATCCCGAGTCATCCCGGCGCCGGCGGCCGGCGGCAGCGCACCTCGCTGCCGCCGGCCGCCCTCGCTCTGATGGGCGTCGAGAACATGCATGCCTTCCGTTTTCAGGTGATATTGATCTCTAAGTCACGCTTAGGGACATATGGGAGGCACTCCATGCGCGGAGCCACGCACGCCAAGTGGGCCGCTCTGGCCACCGCCGTCGCCCTCGCGGCGACCGCCTGTGGCGGCGGCGACGACAGCGGCGGTGGCGGAGGGGCCGACGGCGTCGTGAGTTCCTCGTGGGGCGACCCGCAGAACCCGCTGGAGCCCGCCAACACCAACGAGGTCCAGGGAGGCAAGGTCCTCTCCATGATCTTCCGCGGGCTCAAGCAGTACGACCCCAAGACCGGCGAGGCCAAGGACATGCTGGCCGAGAAGATCGACACCACCGACTCGACCAACTTCGCCATCACGGTCAAGGACGGCTGGACCTTCTCCAACGGCGAGAAGGTCACCGCCAAGTCCTTCGTCGACGCCTGGAACTACGCCGCCCATCTGAAGAACAACCAGAAGAACGCGTACTTCTTCGGTCAGATCGAGGGCTACGACAAGGTCCACCCCGAGAAGGGCGAGCCGACGGCCGAGACCATGTCCGGCCTCAAGGTCACCGGCCCCCAGACCTTCACGGTCAAGCTCACCCAGAAGTTCTCCACATGGCCCATCACCCTCGGCTACGCGGCCTTCTCGCCGCTGCCCCAGGCCTTCTACGACGACCACGCGGCCTGGCTGTCGAAGCCGGTCGGCAACGGGCCGTACACCGTCGACTCGTACTCCAAGGGCTCCCAGATGGCCCTCAAGCGCTGGGACGCCTACCCCGGCGCCGACAAGGCCCAGAACGGCGGCATCACCCTCAAGGTCTACACCGACAACAACACCGCCTACACCGACCTGACGGCCGGAAACCTCGACCTCGTCGACGACATCCCCGCGTCCCAGCTCAAGAACGTCGAGGCCGACCTCGGCGACCGGTACATCAACGTGCCCGCCGGCATCATCCAGACCCTGTCCTTCCCGTTCTACGACCCGGCCTGGGACAAGCCCGGACAGGAGAAGCTCCGCCAGGGCCTCTCCATGGCGATCGACCGCGACCAGATCACCGAGACGATCTTCCAGAAGACCCGCACCCCGGCCGTCGACTGGACCTCCCCGGTCCTCGGCGAGGACGGCGGCTTCAAGGACGTCTGCGGCGACTTCTGCAAGTTCGACGCGGCCGAGGCGAAGAAGCTCGTCGCCGAGGGCGGCGGCATCCCCGGCGGCACGATGAAGATCTCGTACAACGCCGACACCGGCTCCCACAAGGAATGGGTCGACGCGGTCTGCAACTCCATCAACCGCTCCCTGGGCAACGACCGCGCCTGCGTCGGCAACCCCGTCGGCACCTTCGCCGACTACCGCAACCAGGTCACCTCGCAGAAGCTCACGGGCCCGTTCCGCGCCGGCTGGCAGATGGACTACCCGCTCATCCAGAACTTCCTCCAGCCGCTGTACTACACGAACGCCTCCTCCAACGACGGCAAGTGGACGAGCCCCGAGTTCGACAAGCTCGTCAACCAGGCCAACGCCGAGCCCGACATCGCCAAGGCCGTCGGACTCTTCCAGCAGGCCGAGGGCGTCCTCCGCGACGACATGGGCGCCATCCCGCTCTGGTACCAGAACGGCAGCGCCGGCTACTCGGACCGGGTCACCAACGTGTCCCTCAACCCGTTCAGCGTCCCGGTCTACGACCAGATCAAGGTCAACTGACGTCGTAGCAGGTCGGAGGCGTACGGCCCGGCCCGCGGACCTCCGCGCCGCCGGGCCGTACGCCTTCCCCGCACCCTTCCCGGAGCGAACCCCCTTCCCGGAGCAGACCCCCTCCCCGGAGCGCCCCTCCCCGGAGCCGGTCCCTTTCCCGGAGCCAACCCCCGGAGCCCCTCATGGGTCGTTATGTGATCCGGCGACTGCTGCAGATGATCCCGGTCTTCTTCGGCGCCACGCTGCTGATCTTCCTGATGGTGAACGTGATGGGCGATCCCATCGCCGGACTGTGCGGCGACCGCCAGTGCGACCCGGCGACGGCGGCCCAGCTCGAGAAGGAGTTCGGCCTCGACAAGCCCGTCTGGCAGCAGTACCTGACCTACATGGGCAACGTCTTCACCGGAGACTTCGGCACGGCCTTCAACGGCCAGGAGGTCACCGAGCTGATGGCCAACGCCTTCCCGGTCACCATCCGCCTCACCCTCGTGGCCATCTTCTTCGAGATCGTCATCGGCATCAGCCTCGGCGTCCTCACCGGCCTCAAGCGGGGCCACCCCGTCGACACCACCGTGCTGGTGCTGACCCTGGTCGTCATCGCCATCCCGACCTTCGTCACCGGCCTGCTGTTCCAGCTGCTGTTCGGAGTGAAGTGGGGCTGGATCGAACCGGCCGTCTCCACCGGCGCCCCGCTCAACGAGCTGATCGTCCCCGGACTCGTCCTCGCCTCGGTCTCCCTCGCGTACGTCACCCGGCTCACCCGGACGTCGATCGCCGAGAACAAGCGGGCCGACTACGTCCGTACCGCCACGGCCAAGGGGCTGCCCCGCCGCCGGGTCATCACCCGCCACCTGCTGCGCAACAGCCTCATCCCCGTGGTGACCTTCATCGGCACCGACATCGGCGCGCTCATGGGCGGAGCCATCGTCACCGAGCGGATCTTCAACATCCACGGTGTCGGCTACCAGCTCTACCAGGGCATCCTCCGTCAGAACACCCAGACCGTCGTCGGCTTCGTGACCGTCCTCGTCCTGGTCTTCCTGGTGGCGAACCTGCTCGTCGACCTCCTGTACGCCGTCCTTGACCCGAGGATCCGCTATGCCTGAGCAGCCTGCGCCGTTCGACGACGGCCGCGCGATCGACCACACCGGCGCCGGAGGCGCGACCGACCTCGCGATGGCCGAGGGCGAGACCTTGGAGAAGACGCCCGGCGGTCACGACGGCACCGGCCCCGACAAGAAGCCGCGCTCCCTCTGGTCCGACGCCTGGCACGACCTGCGCCGGAACCCGGTCTTCATCATCTCGGGCGTGATCATCGTCTTCCTCGTGATCATCGCCATCTGGCCCCAGCTCATCGCCAGCGGCAACCCGCTCGACTGCGACCTCGCCAAGGCCCAGGAGGGCTCTCAGCCCGGCCACCCCTTCGGCTTCAACGGCCAGGGCTGCGACGTCTACACCCGTACGGTCTACGGGGCCAGGGCCTCCATCCAGGTCGGCGTCTTCGCCACCCTCGGCGTGACCCTCCTCGGCTCCGCGCTCGGCGGCCTCGCCGGCTTCTACGGCGGCGCCTGGGACGGCTTCCTCTCCCGGATCACCGACGTCTTCTTCGCGATCCCCGTCCTCCTCGGCGGCCTCGTGCTCCTCTCCGTCGTCAGCAGCAACACCGTCTGGCCCGTCATCGGCTTCATGGTGCTGCTCGGCTGGCCGCAGATCTCCCGGATCGCCCGCGGCTCGGTCATCACCGTCAAACAGAACGACTACGTGCAGGCCGCCCGCGCACTCGGCGCGTCCAACTCCCGCATGCTGCTCCGGCACATCTCGCCGAACGCCCTCGCGCCCGTCATCGTCGTCGCGACCATCGCCCTCGGCACGTACATCGCGCTCGAGGCGACGCTGTCGTTCCTCGGCGTCGGCCTCAAGCCGCCCACCGTCTCCTGGGGCATCGACATCTCCTCGGCCGCACCCTACGTGCGCAACGCCCCGCACATGCTCCTCTGGCCCTCCGGCGCACTGGCCATCACCGTGCTCGCCTTCATCATGCTCGGCGACGCCGTCCGCGACGCCCTCGACCCCAAGCTGAGGTAGGGACCCATGCTGCTCGAAGTGCGCGACCTGCACGTGGAGTTCCACACCCGGGACGGGGTCGCCAAGGCGGTCAACGGCGTCGACTACTCCGTCGACGCGGGGGAGACCCTCGCCGTGCTCGGCGAGTCCGGCTCCGGCAAGTCCGTCACCGCCCAGGCCGTCATGGGCATCCTCGACATCCCCCCGGGAAAGATCACCCAGGGCGAGATCCTCTTCCAGGGCCAGGACCTCCTGAAGCTCAAGGAGGAGGAGCGGCGCAAGATCCGCGGCGCCAAGATGGCGATGGTCTTCCAGGACGCGCTGTCCTCGCTCAACCCCGTCGTCAGCGTCGGCGACCAGCTCGGCGAGATGTTCCAGGTCCACAAGGGGATGTCGCGCAAGGACTCCAAGGCCAAGGCCGTCGAGCTGATGGACCGGGTCCGCATCCCCGGCGCCAAGGAACGCGTCGGCCAGTACCCCCACCAGTTCTCCGGCGGCATGCGCCAGCGCATCATGATCGCGATGGCGCTCGCCCTCGAACCCGAACTGATCATCGCGGACGAGCCCACCACCGCCCTCGACGTCACCGTCCAGGCCCAGGTCATGGACCTGCTCGCCGAGCTCCGGCGCGAACTCAACATGGGCCTCATCCTCATCACCCACGACCTCGGCGTCGTCGCCGACGTCGCCGACAAGATCGCCGTCATGTACGCGGGCCGGATCGTCGAGCGCGCCCCCGTCCACGAGATCTACAAGGCCCCCGCCCACCCCTACACCAAGGGCCTCCTCGAATCGATCCCGCGCCTGGACCAGAAGGGCCAGGAGCTGTACGCGATCAAGGGCCTGCCGCCCAACCTGCTGAACATCCCGCCAGGCTGCGCCTTCAACCCGCGCTGTCCCCTGGCCCAGGACGTCTGCCGGACCGACGTGCCCCCGCTGTACGACGTGACCGAGTCCCCGGTGCCGCGCGCCAGCGCCTGCCACTTCTGGAAGGAGTGCCTCCATGGCTGAGGCGATTCTCGAAGTCCGGGACCTCCACAAGCACTACCCGCTCACCCAGGGCATCCTCTTCAAGAAGCAGGTCGGCGCGGTCAAGGCCGTCGACGGGGTCGACTTCGAGCTCTCCGCCGGAGAGACCCTCGGCATCGTCGGCGAGTCCGGCTGCGGCAAGTCGACGGTCGCCAGGATGCTGGTCAACCTGGAGCGTCCCACCTCGGGCACCATCCGCTACAAGGGCGACGACATCACCACGCTCTCACCCCGCGCCCTGAAGGCCGTCCGCCGCAACATCCAGATGGTCTTCCAGGACCCGTACACCTCGCTCAACCCGCGCATGACCGTCGGCGACATCATCGGCGAGCCGTACGAGATCCACCCCGAGGTCGCGCCCAAGGGCTCCCGTCGGCAGAAGGTCCAGGACCTCCTGGACGTCGTCGGCCTCAACCCCGAGTACATCAACCGCTACCCGCACCAGTTCTCCGGCGGCCAGCGCCAGCGCATCGGCATCGCCCGCGGCCTCGCCCTCCAGCCCGAGATCATCGTGGCCGACGAACCGGTGTCGGCCCTCGACGTCTCCGTCCAGGCGCAGGTCGTCAACCTCCTCGACAGCCTCCAGGCCGAGTTCTCCCTGTCGTACGTGTTCATCGCCCACGACCTGTCGATCGTGCGGCACATCTCCGACCGGGTCGGCGTCATGTACCTCGGCCGGATCGTCGAGATCGGCAGCGACGCACAGATCTACGACCACCCCACCCACCCCTACACCCAGGCCCTGCTGTCCGCCGTCCCGGTCCCCGACCCCGAGGCGCGGGCCCACCGCGAACGCATCATCCTCACCGGCGACGTCCCCTCCCCGGCCAACATCCCCTCCGGCTGCCGCTTCCGCACCCGCTGCTGGAAGGCCCAGGAGCGCTGCGCCCTGGAGGTCCCGGCCCTCGCGGTCCCGGCCGTCTTCCGCCTCACGGACAGCCCGGCGAAGCACGACTCGGCCTGCCACTTCGCGGAGGAGAAGCAGGTGGTCCCCCCGGAGGACGACACGACCGGCCCCGTGACTCCGCCGGAGAACGGCGCGACCGGCCCCGTGGCTCCGCCGCAGAACGGCGCGACCGGACCCGAGAGCCCGCCGGAGAACGGCCCGACCGGACTGAGGAAGCCCGAATCGCCTTAACGAGCAGGCAACTTGGCGGAAGCGGTTCCGATATACGAACACGCCAGACTCCACAACGTACGGCCGTGCGGGTGCCGTAAGCCGGGCCGGGGCGCAGTACGCGGCCCCGGCCCGGCTGCCTGATCCCTCCGTGCCGCGCGGGTTCCGCGGAATCGCTTGTTTCGGTCGATGGCGACCGTGAGTATCGGGTCCGTGACAGTGACACGACCGGCACGACTCACGGGCGCCGCGCTCTGCGCCGCGCTCGCCCTCATCGCCGCCGTGTGGATCCTCAAGGATCTCGCCGCGCTCGGCTCACCCGTCGACCTCGCCTGGTACTGGGCGGGGGACCACCACTTCCTCATCCGGGGGCGGTCCGCCACCTCCCTGATCGACGCGGTGCTCCTCGTCGTCTCCGTGGCCGCGGTCGTCGCCGCCCTCCGCTCCCGGCACGCGGCCTCCGCGCTTGCCGCCACCGGAAGCGTCACCCTCGCCCTGCGGCTGCCCGGTCTCTGGACCCCCGACAGCGGGGCCCTCGTCACCGCGTTCCTCGAACTGGCCCTCGCCGCCGGTCTGATCGTCACCGCGGCCGTCGGCCGCCGCCCCGCCACCGCCTCGTACGAGCCGCTCCCGACCCGTCCGTGCCCCGGCCCCGCCGTCGCCGCCGGCGTCCTGCTCTCCGCCGCCGCGCTCGTCGTGATCCTGTGGGAGCTGTACTGGTCCACCGAACTCCCCCTGGAGATCACCGTCGACCGGTTCATCGGCGGCCGGTCCGTCATCAAGGCGGCCCTCGCGCCCCCGCCGGGCTGGCTGTCACTCGTCCTCGTCGCCGTGTACGGGACGGCCGCCGTCTCCGCCTTCGTACGGGCCCGCCACGGCCGGGCCTTCGGGCTGCTCGCCGGGGCGTTCCTGACGGCCGGCGGGATCGCCGAGATCGCGCGGACCACCCGCTACGAACTGGTCGGCCACTTCGCGGACCTCCCGACCGTCGGCCGGCTGAGCGTGGTCAGCGCCTTCTTCGAGCTGCTCGCCGGCATCGCGGTGCTCGTCCTCCTGGCCGGGCGCGGCGCCCCCGCCGCCGCACCCGGCCCGTACACACCGGCCGGGATGCCGCCCCCGGCCCCGCCCTACCCGCCGCCGCCCGGCTGGTGACTCAGGCCGTCCGCATCCCGAGGGACCGCTTCAGGAAGTCCACCTGCAGCAGGAGCAGGTTCTCCGCGACCTGCTCCTGCGGCGTCATGTGCGTGACCCCGGACAGCGGCAGCACCTCGTGGGGCCGGCCCGCCGCCAGCAGCGCGGAGGAGAGCCGCAGCGCGTGCGCGACCACCACGTTGTCGTCCGCGAGACCGTGGACGATCATCATCGGCCGCGCGGGCACCTCCGGCTCCGAGAGCCCTTCGTCGGTGAGCAGCGACTGCGCCGCGTACACCTCCGGGTCGTCCTGCGGCGTGCCGAGGTACCGCTCCGTGTAGTGGGTGTCGTACCGCCGCCAGTCCGTCACCGGCGCCCCCACGACGGCCGCGTGGAAGACGTCCGGCCGCCGCAGCACCGCCCGCGCCGCCAGGTAGCCGCCGTACGACCAGCCGCGGATCGCCACCCGCTCCAGATCGAGGGGGAAACGCCCGGCCAGGCCCCGCAGCGCGTCCACCTGGTCGTCGAGGGTCGGCGCGAAGTCCCGGGCGATCGACTTCTCCCAGGCGGGGGAGCGGCCCGGGGTGCCCCGCCCGTCCGCCACGACCACCGCGAAGCCCTGGTCGGCGAACCACTGGGACGTCAGATGCGGATTGTGCGCGGCGACCACACGCGGCCCGTGCGGACCGCCGTACGGATCCATCAGGACCGGCAGCGGCCCGTCCGCCTCCTCGTACCCCGAGGGCAGCAGCACCGCGCACGGGATCCGCCGGACACCCGCCTCCGTGAGCCGTACGCCGGCGCCGATCACCGGCCGCTGGGCGTACGAGGCCACCACCGCGACCTCTTCGCCGTCCCGCAGCACCCGCGCCACGCTCCCCGGCGTCTCCGGGCGCGCCGACACGAGCACGGTCACCGTGCCGGAGCGCACCGCCCCGTGCGTCCCGACGCCCTCGGACAGCCGCTCGGCGGCCCCGTCGGTCACCCGGTACACATGGACCTCGCCGGTCTCCGGCCGGTCCGCGTCGGCGCCCGCGCCGGCCGACGCCGACACGAGGACGTCGTCCGCCCCGATGTCGAGCACGGCCCGCACGTGCAGGGCGCCGTCGGTGAGCGTCCGGTCGCCCACGGCCAGGGCGCGGGCGCCGCTCTCGTCGGTGAGCCGGACGAGCCGGCCGTCCGGAGCCCACGCCGGGACCCCCGGCAGCAGCTCCAGCCACACCGGGTCCTTCTCCGTCCGTACGGTCGTGGTCTCCCCGGACTCCGGATCCACCGCCAGGAACAGCTGCTCGCGCTGGTTCCGCGCCTGGACGAGGAGGAGCGGCGCCCCGGCCGCCGACCAGTGCACCCGCGCCAGGTAGGGGAACCGCTCCCGGTCCCACCGCACCTCCGCGCGGGCCCCGTCGAGGCCCATGACGAAGAGCCCGACCTCCGCGTTGGCCGTGCCCGCCGCCGGGTACGCCACCTGCTGGGGCGCCCGCTCCGGGTGCGCCGGGTCCGCGATCCACCAGCGTCCGACCGCACGGTCGTCCACCCGCGCGACGAGCAGCCGGTCCGAGGCGGGCGACCACCAGAATCCCCGGTACCGGGTCATCTCCTCCGAGGCGATGAATTCGGCCAATCCGTAGGAGACGTGCGCGTCCTCCGGAACGGCCAGCGCCCGGTCGCCCGATCCGTCCGCGTCCACCACCCGCAGCGCGCCCTCCGCCACGTACGCCACGCGGCGCCCGTCCGGCGACGGCCGGGGGTCGATCACCGGCCCCGGCACCGGCAGTTCCCGCGCCGTCCCCGCCCGCAGTTCCGCCGTGAACAGCCGCCCCGACAGGGCGAAGGCCGCCAACTCCACGGCTCCGTCCACCGCGTACGCCACCACACCGGCCGAGCCCTCCCGTCTCCGCTCCCGGCGCGCCCGCTCCTGCGGCGACAACTCCTCCTCCGCGCCCGCGAGCAGCAGCTCGGGGTCGGCCGCCACCCTCTCCACGGGCGGTCCGCCGTCGCGCGGAAGGTCGAGCACCCAGAGCCGGTGCGACCGGTCCGTGCCCGAGGCGGACCTGACGAACACCACGCGCTCCCCGTCCGGGGAGACCGAGAAAGCGCGCGGAACCCCCAGGGTGAACCGCTGCGTCCGGGCGTGCTGGCGGGGGAAGGAAAGCCCGGCCGAGGGTGTGGCCGGCTGCTGTCGAGACGAGGTCATGCGGCTGAAACTAGCGCCGTGCGCCCCCCTCGTGCCTCCGTCCGCCGATCGATGCGGCCGTACGGATAGTTATGATCCGTAGCGCTAGGTGGGTATGCATCCGACGGGCCTGCCCTCTGGCACATGCTGATCGACCGAACCACTCGAATATCCGACCGAAGAAGTGTGGAGGTGAACCGCCGTGGCACTCTCGATCTCCGTGGTGGTGCTGCTGGCGATCGTCGTCTTCCTTCTGATCCGGAAATCCGGGTTGAAGGCCGGACACGCGGCGGTCTGTGCGCTCCTGGGCTTCTACCTGGCGAGCTCGTCCATCGCCCCGTCCATCAGCACCCTCACCACGAACGTGGCGAACATGGTCGGCGGCCTCAAGTTCTGAGCCGCCCCACGTCCTGACCTGTCTTCCGGCCGGACCTCGTAGGGTGGGGACATGTCCGATCTCCCCGCCCGCCGTCTGCTGCTCGTGCACGCGCACCCGGACGACGAGTCGATCAACAACGGCGCCACCATGGCCAGGTACGCGGCCGAGGGCGCCCTCGTCACCCTGGTCACCTGCACGCTCGGCGAGGAGGGCGAGGTCATCCCGCCCGAGCTCGCCCACCTGGCCCCCGACCGGGAGGACCGGCTCGGCCCCCATCGCGTCGGCGAACTCGCCGCCGCGATGACCGAGCTGGGCGTCACCGACCACCGCTTCCTCGGTGGTCCGGGCCGCTTCCGCGA
The DNA here is from genome assembly GCF_044331325.1 of Streptomyces sp. NPDC017246. Taxonomy (NCBI): domain Bacteria; kingdom Bacillati; phylum Actinomycetota; class Actinomycetes; order Kitasatosporales; family Streptomycetaceae; genus Streptomyces; species Streptomyces sp. NPDC017246. The sequence goes on from NZ_JBIRMW010000022.1 coordinate 53,466, forward strand.
CTCCGGAATGATGGGCGCCGAACAGAACAAGCGTGAGAACGCCTTCTGGAACACCGACGTCGACACCGCCGCCCCGTATCTCGTCGAGGTGATCAGGGAGACCCGTCCGCAGGTCCTCGTCACCTACGACCCCGACGGCGGCTACGGACACCCGGACCACATCCAGGCCCACCGGGTCGCGATGCGCGCCGCCGAACTGGCCGCCGACCCCGCCTACCGCCCCGATCTCGGAGCGGCCCACACGGTCGCCAAGATCTACTGGAACAGGGTCCCGCGCCCGGTCGCCGAGGCCGGGTTCGCCCGGCTGCGCGCCGAGGGTTCCGCCTTCCCGGCCGTCGCCGTGATCGACGACGTCCCCGGAGTCGTCGAGGAGGACCGGATCACCGCCGAGATCGACGCGGGACCGGAGCACACGGCCCGCAAGAGCGCGGCGATGGCCGCGCACGTCACCCAAGTCGCGGTCGACGGTCCGTTCTTCGCCCTCTCCAACGACCTGGGCCAGCCGATCTTCACCACCGAGTACTACGAGTTGGTGCGGGGGACCGCGGGGGCCCCCGCGGGCGTCCGCGAGACCGACCTGTTCGCGGGAGTGACGGCGTGAACCCCACGACGCCCGACACGCTCCCTGCCTCCCGCAACGCCCGATTCGCCTGGTACGCGGGCCTGGCCGTGCTCGGTTTCCTCGTCGGCACCGCCGGAGCCCTCGTCCAGGCCGCCTGGCTCCCCCTCGGCCTGATCCTCGCGCTCCTCGCGACCGCCGGCCTCTTCTACGGCGGGATGCGGGCCACCGGGACCCAGGTCGGCGTGGCCGCCGCCGGAGGAGGCTGGCTGATCGCCGTGATCCTGCTCAGCTTCGGACGCCCGGAGGGTGACGGGGCGTTCGGCGGAGGCGTCGGCGAGCTGCTCTTCCTCTTCGGGGGCATGGCGATCGCTGTGATGTGCACCACGCTGTCCCGGCTGCCCCGACCGACCCCGTGAACAGGACGACTTGAGCACGAGGACGTCCCGACTTCGGCCGGATTGCCCATGGTCGGTCACCCAGGGGTCGGGTATGTGAGGGCGGCGGCCAGTATGGTGGTGCGCGCCGCCGAGCCGCCCGGGTTACACGAGCATCAGCAAGAGCGGGCGGTGGAGCCAACCGGGAGATCCTGCTTTGAGTCGTGAAACTGGTCGAGAGACTGACAGTTCGTCCTCCGGCGCCCAGGGGCGCGGCGGAGCCGCGTACCCCTCGGGTACACCGCCGTACGGATCCCGCCAGTATCCGTCGCTCCACCCCTCGCAGGACGCGCCGGAGGAGACCGCCGTCGCGCCCGCACCGCCGGAGGAGCCCAAGACCGAGACGACGCTGACGACCCGGATCCGGATCAACATCCCGGGTTCGCGTCCGATCCCGCCGGTCGTGGTCCGCACCACGGTCAGCGAGACGCCCGCGCCGTCTCCGGAGCCCGCGCCGGAGCCCGCGCCCGCCGTGGAGCCGGTGCCCGAGCCGGTGGCGGCCCCGGAGCCTCCGCAGGCCGAGGAGGCGCCGAAGGCGAAGGAGACGAGCGACTGGTTCGCCCCCCGCAAGGCGGCGCCCCAGGGCCCGGCTCCCACGCCCGCGCTGCCCCCGGCCCCCACCCCGGCGCCCAAGCCCGCCTCGCCCCTCGGCGGGCCGGAGGCCCAGGGCACGGGCTTCGCGGGCTCGGCGACCTCGGGCGTTCCGACGGTCGGCAACACCCCGTCGAGCCGCCCCGTCGCGGGAGGCCGGCCCACCGCCGGCAACCCGCTGTACGAGAGCGGCACTCCGGCGGGCGGTACTCCGATGTACGACGGGACGCCGGGCGGCGGTACTCCGATGTACGACGGGACGCCGGGCGGCGGTACTCCGATGTACGACGGCACCCCCGCCGCCGGCACCCCGAGGTACGACGGCACTCCCGCCGGAGGTACGCCCGCGTACCGCGGCCCCGGTCAGGGCCCCGCCGCGCCGTCCGGCCCCACCACGGGCCCGATGACCGGCACGGCCTCGCTGGGCGGCCCGGCGACGGGCCCGTTCCAGGGTCAGGGTCAGGGCGGTCCGGGCGGCGGACAGCGCGGCCCCGGTCAGAGCGGCCCCGGCCAGGGCGGTCAGGGCGGCCCCGGCCAGGGCGCGGGCTCCCCGTTCCCCGGCGGTGTGCCCGGTGGCGCTCCCGGCGGAGCCCCCCGTATGTCCGACGACACCGCGATCCTCACCCCGCAGCCGCCCGCGCCGGCCCCCGGCCGGCGCGGACCGGGTCAGCCGGCCGACGGCAACGCCCACATCTCCGGGGACACGCTCACCAGCGGCATCCCCGTCGTCCCGCCGAAGGCGGCCCGCCCGAACCTCACCCCGCGCATCGAGGAGCAGACGGCCCCCGCCCCCGCCCCCGCCCCCGCACCGCGCCAGGCGGCGGCGCCCGGCCGCGCCCAGGCGAAGAAGGGCCGCTCCAAGCTGGTCCTCGTCGCCGTCGCGGTCGTCGGCCTCGCCGGCGTCGCCTACGGCGCCGGACTGCTCCTCAACCACTCCGACGTTCCCAAGGGGACCACGGTCCTCGGTGTGGACATCGGCGGCGGTACGAAGGAGGAGGCCGTCAACAAGCTGGACGCGGCCCTCGGCAAGCGTGCCGGGACCCCGCTCCAGCTCGGCATCGGCGGCAAGAAGGTCCAGCTGGCCCCGGAGAAGGCGGGCCTGGCGCTCGACAGCCAGGAGACCGTCCGCGCCGCGGCGGGCAGCGACTACAACCCGGTCTCCGTCATCAGCACCCTCTTCGGCGGCGAGCGGGTCGCCAAGCCGGTCTTCCCGGTCGACGAGGAGAAGCTCGCGGTCTCGCTGAACGACCTGGCCGGCAGGGCCGCGTCGGCGACCGAGGGCACGATCCTCTTCGCACCGAACAAGGTGACGCCCGTCGAGGGCAAGCCCGGCAAGGGCCTCGACATCCAGCGCTCGATGATCTCGGTACGGGACGCCTTCCGCGCCCAGGTGGAGACGGGGCAGAACAAGCTGGTCGAGCTGCCGGTCACGAACCGCCAGCCGAGCGTCACCAAGGCGGAGGTGGACCGGGCGATGAAGGAGTTCGCCACCCCCGCGATGTCCGGTGTGATCCGGATCTACGCGGGCCAGAGGTACATCGACTTCGGCCCGGCGCGGTCCCTGCCGCAGATCCTCTCCATGAAGGCGGTCGACGGCCGTCTGGTCGAGGTCTACGACAAGAAGGCGATCGAGCGGCTGCTCGACGGGGCCTTCGACGGCGTCATGATCACCAAGGGCGACGGCACCAAGCACGAGGTCTCCGCCGACGACGTGGCCTTCGTGATGCGCGACGCGCTCCTCGGCAAGACCCAGGCCGAACGCACCAAGAGGATCGACCTGAGCGGCGAGGGCTGACAGCCGGAGCCACACCCGCCACGCGGCACCCCCGAGCCCCCGCCCGACGACCGTCGGCCGGGGGCTCGGCGCGTGGGCCGGGTCGCGCGGCGGCGCCCTCAGTAGCGGGCGACGAGGACGGCCGAGAGGGCGAGGGCGCCGGGGAGGGCCTGGGCGAAGAGGATCCGGCGGTTGGCCGTGGCGGCGCCGTAGAGACCGGCGATGACGACGCAGGACAGGAAGAAGACCCGGGCGCCGAAGCCGGTCGGGTCGTCGGCGATCAGGCCCCAGACGAGCCCGGCGGCGAGGAAGCCGTTGTAGAGGCCCTGGTTGGCGGCCATGGCGGCGGTGTCACGGGCCATCCTGGCGTCGAAGCCGGAGAAGCGACGGCCGGTCTCCTTCTCCCACAGGAACATCTCCATCACCAGGATGTAGGCGTGCAGCAGGGCGACGAGGGCGACGAGGACGTCTGCGGTCAGCGGCATGGCCGCATTCTGCCGCCGGGCGGGCGGAGGGCCGGTGCGCGACGCGTCCGACGGCACCGCCCGTCGTCGCGAGCGACGGGTACACCCGGTGGCGGGCTCCCGTCGTAGGCTGCATTCCGCATGTGAGGAGGCTGAGGTGGCCGAGACGACGGTGGCCGGGGTGATGGCCGAGCTGGCCGCGCTGGAGGATCCGAAGGCGCGGGCGGTGAACGAGAGGCACGGTGACGACCACGGTGTGAACCTCGGCAGGCTGCGCGCGCTCGCGAAGCGGCTGAAGACGCAGCAGGACCTCGCGTACGGGCTCTGGGAGACGGACGACACCGCGGCGAAACTGCTGGCGCTCCTGATCTGCCGCCCGAAGGCCTTCGGCCGTGACGAGCTGGACGCCATGGTCCGCCGGGCCCGCACCCCCAAGGTGCACGACTGGCTCGTGAACTACGTGGTGAAGAAGAACCCGCACGCCGAGGAGCTGCGGGTGGCGTGGTCCGCCGATCCGGATCCGGTGGTGGCGAGCGCCGGCTGGGCGCTGACCACCGAACGCGTGGCGAAGAAGCCCGAGGGCCTCGACCTCGGGGGTCTGCTCGACGTCATCGAGGCGGAGATGAAGGACGCCCCGGACCGCCTCCAGTGGGCGATGAACCACTGTCTGGCCCAGATCGGCATCGAGCACGCCGAGCTGCGCGCCCGTGCGCTCGACATCGGAGAGCGCCTGGAGGTGCTCAAGGACTACCCGACGTCCCCGGGCTGCACGTCCCCGTACGCACCCGTCTGGATCACCGAGATGGTCGGTCGGCGGGGGTAGCGCGCCCCTCCGCCGAAATCCGCTCGCCGCCGTGCGCCGCCGCTGCCTGGGATCCCTTCCAAGGGCGGGGTCGTAGCACAGAGGTAGTGCGCCGCGACATCATCTCGGAGGACGCCGGTTCGAATCCGGTCGCCCCGCCCCCTTCCTCGCTGCTCCCGGGCCCGCGTCCTAGTTCAGCCGCGCCCGCGCCGCCTGTGCCCGGCGCCGGATCGTCGTCGCCGACTCCGGGTCCACCGCGTCCATCACCCGCGCGTACGCCTCCATCTCCGCCGCCCCCGTGAGGAACTGCCCGCGCTGGACGAGCAGCTCGGCGCGCTCGTAGCGGAGCCTCGCCGGGTGGGAGGGGAGCAGCAGGGAGAGTTCCACCGCCCACAGGGCCACGTCGGAGCGTTCCGGTCGGGGGGCCGCCCAGGCACGGATGTTGTTGAGGACCCGCAGCACGATCGCGCCGGGCTCGGCGGGCCGGAGCATCGAACGGTCGAGGGCCTCGCCCGTCGCGCTCGTGACCAGGAGCTCGGCGTCCGTGCCGGTCATGGCGCGGCCGCCCGCGAAGGGGTCGGCGAGGTTCAGGTCGGCCGGGTCGCCGAAACCCACGACGAAGTGACCGGGCAGCCCGAGGCCGTACACGGGGGCGCCGGCCCGGCGGGCGACCTCCATCCAGACGACGGAGAGCAGGATCGGCAGGCCGCGGCGGCGCCGGAGCACCTCGTGCAGGAGCGAGGACTCCAGCCGCTGGTAGTCGGCGGGCACGCCCTCGAAGCCCTCCCGGTGGCCGAGGAGCCCGGCGAGCGCGGTGGCCCAGTCGCCGGTGATCCGGGTGGCGTACGGCACGAGCCCGGCGAGGCGGTCGAGTTCGATCTCGGCCTCGTCGAGGGCGTGCCGGGTGACCGTGGGGTCCGCCACCGCCCCGATCAGGAGACAGAGCCGGGCGAGGTCGGGCCGCTCCGACCGCGCCTCCTCCGCGAACTCCCTCCGCCAGTCGGGCGGGTCCACCGCGCCGAAGCCGCCCGCGGCCCCGTCGTCGTCTCCGCGCCCGTCTCCCGGCCTGTCCGCCGGCTCGCCTGCCGGCCCGTCTCCCGGCCCGTCCGCCGCTCGGCCTGCCGGCCCGTCTCCCGGCCCGCCGTCCGGCCCGTCCGGTGGTGGTACGTCCTCCGTCACGCCTCCGCCCATCGGTAGTGGTGGTAGTGGTGATGGGGCGCGAAGCCCATCCCGTCGTACAGCGCCAGCGCGCCCTCGTTGTCCGCCTCCACCTGGAGCCAGGCCGCCGACGCGCCCTCGTCGAGGGCCCGGCGGGCGAGCGCGGTCATGACGGACGTCGCCAGGCCCCGGCGCCGCTGCTCCGGGTCGACCTCGACGGCCATGAAGCCGGCCCAGCGCCCGTCGACGACGCACCGCCCGATCGCCGCGGGTACCTCTCCCGTGCCCGCCACGGACGCGAACCACACACTCGGGCCGGACGCGAGCACCGCCCGTACCGCCGGACCCGGTTCGCCGAAGCGCTGGTAGCGCCCCAGCCACGACTCGTCGACGGTGCGGGAGAGGCGCACGGCGGAGACGTCGGCGTCCAGGTCGCCGATCGGGGCCAGCGCCGCGATCCGTACCTCCGCGGAGACCTCGCGCCGCCAGCCGTGCCGGTCGAGGGCCGCGCAGAGCAGTTCCTGGGTGCCCTCGGCGCCGGTGGAGGTCTGTATGTACGCCGGGAGCCTCCGGGCCGCGTACCACGCGCGTACGTGCGTCAGGGCGTCGGCGATCGGCAGTCCGGGATCACCGAGCGGAAGCACGGAGTTGGCGCGGCGGGTGAATCCGTCGGAGGCACGCAGGGTCCACTCGCCGAGCGCTTCGCTCTCGACCGGCCGCCACGCGCGCGCGGTGGCCCGCGCCAGCTCGGGGAAGGTGGCCGAGGGGCCGCGCCGGCGGGCCGGGGCGGGTGGGACGACCTTCCCCGCGACCAGGGTGGATTCCGCGATCCGGACGCTCTCGCCGCTCTTTCGTGTGATCAGCAGCACAGAGTTGTCCCATGATGTGAGAACTCCGACCGCGTCGGTGAATCTCGCACCCGGTGCCGCCGACTCCGTCACGTACCGAACGGAGACACGTTTTCCCACGTCAGCGCCGCTGATTCGGACCTCAAGGCGCCCTCCGCCGGTGAATTCCACAGGTTCTCCGCCCCTCCTGTTCGGATCGCCCCCAAGAACGGAGATACTAGGTGCGGGCATCGACGACGCCGCGCTCCCGCGCAGACCAGCCCTATCGAGGAGGAACGACAGCGTGACCTACGTCATCGCGCAGCCTTGTGTCGACGTGAAGGACAAGGCGTGCATCGAGGAGTGCCCCGTCGACTGCATCTACGAGGGCAAGCGGTCCTTGTACATCCACCCGGACGAATGCGTCGACTGCGGGGCCTGTGAGCCGGTCTGCCCGGTCGAGGCGATCTTCTACGAGGACGACACCCCGGAGGAGTGGAAGGACTACTACAAGGCGAACGTCGAGTTCTTCGACGAGCTCGGTTCGCCCGGTGGTGCCTCCAAGCTCGGCGAGATCGAGCGGGACCACCCCTTCATCGCCGCCCTGCCGCCGCAGAACGGCTGATCGACCGCTTCAGGTCGCATCCCGGTCCCGTACGGCGTCGGCCGCCGTGCGGGACCGAGGCGTTTCCCGACGCCTCCCCGTGTACGTACAGGAAGTGAGAGCCAACCCGTGAGCGCAGTCTCTTCGCGCCTGCCCGTCTTCCCCTGGGACAAGCTGGAGCCGTACAAGAAGACGGCCCTGGCGCACCCGGACGGGATCGTGGACCTCTCGGTCGGCACGCCCGTCGACCCGGTCCCCGCGCTGATCCAGGAGGCCCTGGTCGCGGCGGCGGACTCCCCGGGCTATCCCACGGTCTGGGGGACGAAGGAGCTGCGGGACGCGCTCACCGGCTGGTGCGGGCGGCGTCTGGGCGCGGTGGACTTCGCGCACGAGAACGTGCTGCCGGTGGTGGGCTCCAAGGAGCTGGTGGCGTGGCTGCCGACGCAGCTGGGCCTCGGCGCGGGCGACCGGGTGGCCTACCCGCGGCTCGCGTACCCGACGTACGAGGTCGGCGCGCGGCTCTGCGGCGCGGAGGCCGTCGTCTACGACGACCCGACCGAGCTCGACCCGGCCGGTCTGAAGCTGCTCTGGCTCAACTCCCCGTCGAACCCGACGGGCAAGGTCCTCGCCAAGGACGAGCTGACCAGGATCGTGGCCTGGGCACGTGAGCACGGTGTCCTCGTCTTCTCCGACGAGTGCTACCTGGAGCTGGGCTGGGAGGCCGACCCGGTCTCCGTCCTGCACCCGGACGTCTGCGGTGGTTCGTACGAGGGCATCGTCGCCGTCCACTCGCTGTCCAAGCGCTCCAACCTGGCCGGCTACCGGGCCGCGTTCGTCGCGGGCGACGCGGCCGTCCTCGGCGAGCTGCTCCAGATCCGCAAGCACGGCGGCATGATGACCGCGGCGCCGGTGCAGGCGGCGACGGTCGCCGCGCTCGGCGACGACACGCACGTGGCCGAGCAGCGGGAGCGGTACGCGGCACGCCGGGCGGCCCTGCGGGCGGCGCTGGAGGCGCACGGCTTCCGGATCGAGCACAGCGAGGCCAGCCTGTACCTGTGGGCGACCCGGGACGAGCCCTGCTGGGAGACCGTGGCGTACCTGGCCGAGAAGGGCGTCCTGGTGGCCCCGGGCGACTTCTACGGCGAGGCGGGGGAGCGGTTCGTGCGGGTGGCCTTCACGGCGACGGACGAGCGCGTCGACGCGGCGGTCAAGCGGCTCGGCTGAGCGACACCGGCCGCACGGGACGCCGGCCGTCCGCGACCGGCCGTCCGGGACACCGGCCGTCGTGACCGGCCGTCCGTGACACGGGGAAGGGCCCGGGAAGCATTCGCTTCCCGGGCCCTTCGTCCTGCGCCGTGCGTGCGGGTCAGCCGCCGATCGGCAGACCGCCGAGCGTCTGGCCGGTCGGCAGGCCGCCGAGGCCGCCGCCGAGGGCGCCGCCGGTCGGGCCCTCCGCGCTCTCCGCGGCGGCGCCGGCCGTCTTGCCGACGACCTCGCCCGCGCTGCCGGCGGTGTCCCCGGCGACCTTCTGGGCGGCCGGGGTGGCGGTCTTGCCCGCCGCGCCGACGGTCTTGCCGGCGGCGGGGACGGCCGTGCCGACGGCCTTGCTGCCGGTGGTGCCGACGACGTCGGTGGCCGTCTGCGAGGCGCTGTCGACGGCGGTGCCCGCACCGGCGGCGTCGAGGGCGGAGAGGCCGGTGAGGGCGCCGGTCGGCGCGATGCTGTGGTCCAGGGCGCTCGCGGAGCCGGCCGCACCGACCACGGGGGCTGCTCCGGCCGCGATGAGGAGGGCGGCGCGGGCGATCCGACGGGTCAGGGGGAGGGTCATGGTGCTCCTTCGACGAGGTGCGAGGTGTTGTTCGGACGCAGTGACAACCGGCCCTGGGGCGGGAGAGGTTGCGGAGGTCGAAGGTAAAGAATTGGTAATGCGTCGTATTGTCGGGTGGGGAGGAAAACGGACGAACGTGTCATTGCGCAGGCATCTGCCGAACCGTCACTTCCCTTGCCCCGTAAGGGAATTGGGCGGGTGGGGCGCAGTGCGGAAAAGACGGCGCGGAAGGGTCGCGAATTTCCCCGGACACGCACCGGTGTCGTGCCACGGGCGAGTGAACCGCCGTACGGGTGATCGGCTAGTGCGCGAGTCGCATACGGACGGTCTCGCCGCCCGCGGCAGACGCGCCCGAGGACTCCGGGGCCCCCTTCGGCGAGCCGGAGGCCCTCGCCCCCGAGACCTTCGACCAGCCGCCGCCGGACTCGCCCGCGCGCCACACCCGGTCCCGGTACGCGACCTCGGTGACGCGCAGCGTCTCCGCCCGCGCCACCGCCCACTGCGCCAGCTCCCAGCCGTGCCGCTCGTCCGCCTCGGCCGCCGCGCCGGTCGCCGTCCCGGCCGCCGTCCGTACCGGCACCACGAGCACCGGCGGCCCGCCCGCCGAACGGCCCGCGCTCGGGCCGCCCGTCACGGCCTTCGGCGCCGCCTTCTCGCCGAAGGCGCGCACCAGCTCCGCGCGGACCTTCTCCGGATCGCCCGGCAGGCCCTCCGCCGTGCCGGTCGTACAGGAGAGCGCGGCGGGGGACCGGCCCGTCAGGGCGGCCGACAGCAGCGTGGCGTCCGGCTCGTGCTTCGCGTACGCCTGCGGGAAACCGCTCTTCTGCACCTTCTGCGCCGCCACCGTCAGCGGCAGCCGCGAGTACCCCCGGACCTTCTCCAGGCCCTCGTAGAACTTCCCCGCCGAGTACACCGGGTCCATGATCTGCGCCGGCGTCCCCCAGCCCATCGAGGGCCGCTGCTGGAAGAGACCGAGCGAGTCCCGGTCGCCGTGCTCGATGTTCCGCAGCGCCGACTCCTGGAGCGCCGTCGCGAGCGCGATCGTCACCGCACGCTCCGGCAGGCCCCGGGTCGTCCCCACGGCGGAGATCGTCGCGGCGTTCGACGCCTGCTCCGGAGTGAACTCGTACCGGTTGTCCCCGGTGCCCACACTGCACCGGGGCGTGCCGGTGCTCCCCGTCATCTGGTGGAAGGCCACGTACGAGGCGAGGCCGAGGAGCGCGGCGAAGGCGGCCGCGGAGCGGGCGAGGCGGCCGCGACGGGCGGGGCGGGTGGGCTCGGACACGGGCCCACCGTACTGGAGGCCGCGTTAGGGTCGGCACATGGCTGACATCACCCCGCGCGAGACGCCCCTCGACCTGTCCCGGGACGGAGCCGCGCTGACCGCGGCCCTCGTCGACTTCCCGTCCGTCAGCGGCACCGAGCAGCCGCTCGCCGACGCCATCGAGACGGCGCTGCGCACCCTGCCGCACCTCACCGTCGACCGGTACGGCAACAACGTCGTCGCCCGCACCCGGCTCGGCCGCGGCGAGCGGGTCGTCCTCGCCGGCCACATCGACACCGTGCCGATCGCCGACAACGTGCCCTCGCGGCTCGACGAGAACGGCATCCTGTGGGGCTGCGGCACCTCCGACATGAAGTCCGGGGTCGCCGTCCAGCTGCGGATCGCCGCCACCGTCCCCGAGCCCAACCGCGACCTCACCTTCGTCTTCTACGACAACGAGGAGGTCGCCGCCGACCTCAACGGCCTCGGGAAGATCGCCGCCGCGCACCCCGACTGGCTGGAGGGCGACTTCGCCGTCCTCCTGGAGCCCTCCGACGCCCAGGTCGAGGGCGGCTGCCAGGGCACGCTGCGCGTCATCCTGCACACCGCGGGTGAGCGCGCCCACTCCGCGCGCTCCTGGATGGGCTCCAACGCCATCCACACCGCCGCCCCGATCCTCGCCCGCCTCGCCTCGTACGAGCCGCGCAAGCCGGTCATCGACGGCCTGGAGTACCACGAGGGCCTCAACGCCGTGGCGATCCAGGGCGGCGTCGCCACCAACGTCATCCCCGACGCCTGCACGGTCACCGTCAACTACCGGTACGCCCCCGACCGCTCCCCGGCCGAGGCCCTGGAGTACGTACGGGAGGTCTTCGCCGACTGCGACATCGCCGAGTTCGTCGTCGACGACGAGAGCCCCGGCGCCCTGCCCGGCCTCTCCCACCCGGCCGCGGAGGCCTTCATGAAGGCCGTCGGCGGAAGTGCCCAGCCCAAGTTCGGCTGGACCGACGTGTCCCGCTTCAGCGCCCTCGGCGTGCCCGCGGTCAACTACGGCCCCGGCGACCCCATCTACGCGCACAAGCGGGACGAGCACGTTCCCGTCGACCGGATCCACCACTGCGAGGCACGGCTCCGTGACTGGCTGACCGCCTGACCGCCGGACTTCTCCCGTCCTGACTTCCGTAATTTCGCGTTTCGTCACCTCTGTGGTCCTACGCTGACCGGACCAGAAGATCAGTTGGCGGTCGACAACGGACCGCCGATCGACGGAGGGAGCAGGCCATGGGCATTCCGGAGGGAATGGCGAAGCCCGAGGAACAGCGACTCGGCCCGGTGCTCAGGCGGCGGGACCAGGTCCAGCCGGGCACCACGGACCAGCGGCTGCTCGACACCGAGGGCGACTCGGAATGGGTGCACACCGACCCCTGGCGGGTCATGCGCATCCAGTCCGAGTTCGTCGAGGGCTTCGGCGCCCTCGCCGAACTGCCGAGCGCGATCAGCGTCTTCGGCTCGGCCCGCACGAAGCCGGACTCGCCCGAGTACGAGGCGGGCGTACGGATCGGCAGGGCGCTCGTCGAGGCCGGCTTCGCGGTCATCACGGGCGGCGGTCCCGGCGCCATGGAGGCGGCCAACAAGGGGGCCAGGGAGGCCAAGGGCGTCTCGGTCGGCCTCGGCATCGAGCTCCCCTTCGAGCAGGGGCTCAACCCGCACGTCGACATCGGCGTGAACTTCCGCTACTTCTTCGTCCGCAAGACGATGTTCGTGAAGTACGCGCAGGGCTTCGTCGTCCTGCCCGGCGGCCTCGGCACCCTCGACGAGCTCTTCGAGGCGCTGACCCTGGTCCAGACCCGCAAGGTCACCCGCTTCCCGATCGTCCTCTTCGGCACGGAGTACTGGAAGGGCCTCGTCGACTGGCTCCGCGACTCGGTCGTCGCGGGCGGCAAGGCCTCGGAGCGCGACCTGCTCCTCTTCCACGTCACGGACGACGTGGACGAGGCGGTCGCGCTGGTGACGAAGGAGACGGGCAAGTAGCGGTCCACGGGGCGGGGGCGACGGTCTTCCGTCGCCCCCGCCCCGTCCGTCGTCCCGTCGCCGCGAGTTCCCTCCCCGCGAGCTCCGTCCGTCGCCCGGCTACGCCAGCCCGCGCCGGGCCACGGCGGGCGCCCGGTGGCCCGCGATGGACGCCACCATGTCCAGCACCTGCCGGGTCTCGGCGACCTCGTGCACCCGGTACACCCGCGCCCCCAGCCAGGCCGACACGGCGGTCGTCGCGAGCGTCCCGAGGACCCGTTCCTTGACCGGCCGGTCCAGCGTCTCCCCGACGAAGTCCTTGTTGGAGAGGGACACCAGCACCGGCCACCCCGTCTCCGCCATCTCCCCGAGCCGGCGCGTCGCCTCCAGGCTGTGCCGGGTGTTCTTCCCGAAGTCGTGGCCCGGGTCGATCATGATGGCGTCGCGGCGGACCCCCAGCGAGGCCGCCCGCTCGGCGAGCCCCACGGTGACCCGCAGGATGTCGGCCATCACGTCCTCGTACGCGACCCGGTGCGGGCGCGTCCGCGGTTCGGCGCCGCCCGCGTGCGTGCACACGAGCCCCGCTCCGTACTTCGCGGCGACCTCGGCGAGCCCGGGGTCGACCCCGCCCCAGGCGTCGTTCAGGACGTCCGCGCCGGCCTCGCAGACCGCCTCGCCGACGTCCGCCCGCCAGGTGTCCACACTGATGACCACGTCGGGATGGCGCCTGCGGACCTCCGCGACGAAGCCCACCGTGCGCCGCGCCTCCTCCTCGGCCGTCACCTCCTCGCCGGGGCCCGCCTTCACCCCGCCGATGTCGATGATCGCGGCCCCTTCGGCCACGGCCCGCTCGACCCGGGCGAGCGCCGGCTCGTCCCGGAAGGTGGCGCCCTGGTCGTAGAAGGAGTCCGGCGTCCGGTTCACGATCGCCATGATCACCGGCTCGTGCGGCCCGAATTCACGCCGTCCCAAGCGCAGCATCCCTTTTGTCCTCCCTCGTGTCCGTTCGCCTGCGACCCTAGCTGTCGGTGGCGCATGGCACGATCGGCACGGGACGATTTCCACTCAGGGGAGAGGCGCGCAGGTGTTCTGGTTTCTGCTCATCACGATGGTCGTGGTCGTGGCCGCGGTGACCCTGGCGGTGGTCGGCGGCGGCGACAGCGAGGTGTTGCCCGACGTGGCGCCCGAGCAGCTCGTCGACCCCCTCCCGGCCGCCCGTCCGGTCGACCGCGCGGACGTCGAGGCGCTCCGCCTTCCCGTCGCGGTCCGCGGCTACCGCATGGCGGACGTGGACGACGTCCTGGTCCGCCTCGGCGTCGAACTCGCCGAGCGGGACGCCCGGATCACCGAGCTGGAGGAGGCCCTCGCGGGGGCGGCCGCCGGCGGTGACGGAGAGGACGGCCGGGAGTGAGCGCCGGCGGGGCGGTCCCGGGCCCGGACGGGCGGCTGCGCTGCCCCTGGGGCCTGTCGACCGAGGACTACGTGGCGTACCACGACGAGGAGTGGGGCCGCCCGGTCCACGGCGACGACGCGCTCTTCGAGCGGCTGTGTCTGGAGGCCTTCCAGTCGGGCCTGTCGTGGATCACGATCCTGCGCCGCCGCGAGACCTTCCGTACCGCCTTCGAGGGCTTCGCCATCGCCTCCGTGGCCGCCTTCGTCGAGGAGGACCGCGAGCGGCTCCTCCTCGACGAGGGCATCATCCGCAACCGGGCCAAGATCGACGCGACCCTCGCCAACGCGAAACTGCTCGCGGGCTGGTCCCCGGGCGAACTCGACACCCTGATCTGGTCGTACGCCCCCGATCCGGCGGACCGCCCGGTCCCGCGTACGGTCACGGACGTCCCGGCGGTCACGGACGAGTCGACGGCCCTCTCGAAGGCCCTGAAGAAGCGGGGCCTCCGCTTCATCGGCCCCACCACGGCCTACGCGCTGATGCAGGCGTGCGGGCTGGTCGACGACCACGTGGAGGGGTGCGTGGCCCGGGGCGGCGGAGCGACCCCGGACCACTGATCCCGCAGGACCGGAAGCGGAACCGGCCGGACTAGAAGACGTGGACCCGGTCGGCGGTGTCCCAGCCCATGTCGGCCTGCGGGCTGCCGACGCCGCCGCGGCCGTTGCCGGCGTAGACGTACAGCTGGTTCCAGTCGATCGGCCGCATCACGTCCGACGTGCCGTCGCCGGTCACGTCTCCGACGGAGAAGACGGGCGCGTCCGACGGCCAGGCGTACGGCAGCTTGGTGCGGGCGCCGAAGGCGCCCCGGCCGTTGCCCGGGTAGAGCCAGAGTCCGCGCGAGCCGTCCCGCGCGACGAGGTCGGACCTGCCGTCGCCGTTCATGTCACCGGGCGCCACGAGCCGGTTCATGGCGTTCCAGCCGCCGCCGACCTTCTTGCGGGCGCCGAACCAGCCGTGGCCGTTGCCCGGGTAGGTCCAGAGCACGCCCGCCGTGTCGCGCGCGACCAGGTCGCGGCGGCCGTCGCCGGTGATGTCGCCGACCGCCTTGAGCTCCTTCATGAAGTTCCAGCCGCCGCCGATCTTGACGCGGGGCTTGAACCAGCCCTTGCCGTTGCCGGGGTAGAGCCAGAGGACACCGGCCCGGTCGCGGGCGAAGACGTCCTCGTTGCGGTCGCCGTCGTAGTCGCCGTGCCGGACGATCTGCGTCATGGCGTTCCAGCCGCCGCCGATCAGCACGGCCTTGGGCGCGGTGTCGTAGCGGGAGCTGTAGCCGTGCAGGTACCACAGCCGGCCGTCGTCGGCCCGCTCCAGGAGGTCGGGCCGGGAGTCGTTGTTCAGGTCGCCGAACTGCGCGGCGGCGGGGAGGCCGGCGGGGCGCTTCTGCTGCGGCCACCAGTCCATGTACGGGATGCCCGAGCTCGCCTCCCAGTGGGTGGTGGCCACGCGGACCGAGCTGAGCCTGTTGTCGAGCTGGCCCATCACCGAGCCGTCGAGGCTGTTCCCGCGGTTGTACGGGTCGACCACGAGGGAGTCGCTGCCGGCGTAGTCGCGGTCGACGGTGAACAGGGCGTGCAGGCCCGAGTTGTTGACCAGCGAGGAGATCGTGTTGTCCCAGGCCCCGAGGGAGGCCTGGCTGGACGTGATGATCTTCATCTCGCCCTTGAAATCGTGGTACTGGAAGACGCAGAGCCGGCCCGAGGGGCAGCGCTCCTCGCCCGCGGCGGCGGGGGGAGCGGCGGTCATCAGCGTCGCCAGGGAGGCCGCCGTGGTCACGGCCGCGGCCAGGGCGCGGCGGCCCCGGACGGTGCGGATCATGAAAGCGAATCCGTTCGTGAGGAGGGTCAGAAGACGAAGTGCGTGGAACGGACCCGGGCGAGGTCGCGGGGCGCCTGGAGGCGCCCGTCGGCGGTGCCGGGGTAGACGCGGAGACGGTAGTGCCCCTCTCCGGCGTAGCTTCCCCAGGCGTGGGCGACCAGGTCGGGGCGGCCGTCGCCGGTCACGTCGCCGAGGCCGGCGAGCTCCTTGTGGCCGTTCCAGCCGCCGGTGCCGATGAGCTTGCGGGCGCCGAACCAGCCGCGGCCGTTGCCCGGGTAGAGCCAGAGCTTGCCCGCCGTGTCGCGGGCGACCAGGTCGGCCCTGCCGTCGGAGTTCATGTCCCCGGCGCCGACGAGTTCGTTGATCGACTTCCAGCCGCCGCCGACCTGCTTGCGGGCGCCGAACCAGCCCTTGCCGTTGCCCGGGTACGTCCACAGGACGCCCGCGCTGTCGGAGGCGAGCAGATCGGTCTTGCCGTCGCCGGTGAGATCGCCGGCCGCGGTCAGGTCCCGCATGGTGTTCCAGCCGCCGCCGATCTCGACGCGGGGCTTGAACCAGCCCTTGCCGTTGCCGGGGTAGAGCCAGAGGACACCGGCCTTGTCGCGGGCGAGGACGTCCTCGTTCAGGTCGCCGTCGAAGTCCCCGTGGCGGGTCAGCTTGGTCATGGTGTCCCAGCCGCCGCCGACGAGCAGGGTCCGGCCGGGGCTGGTGTAGGCATGGGCCGTCCACAGCTGGCCGACCATGTTGCGGCCGAGGACGTCGGCGTACCCGTCGCGGTCGATGTCGCCGAAGGCCCCGGCGGCGGGCTGTGCCGCCGGCCGCTTCCTCACGGCGTCCCACAGGTTCGGGTAGCGGCTCTCGGTGCCGCAGAAGTCGTCGGCCTCGGGGCCGATGTCGACGGAGCTGACGGCCCGGTCCAGCTCGGGGTGGGAGCTCTCGTCCAGGGACTCCGAGAAGTAGGAGTGGGTCGCGCCCTCCGGGTCGAGTCCCGGCTCGGGGTGCAGGCAGATGGCGCTGCTGTACCCGGGCAGCTTGACGACGTACGACCGGATGCGGTTGTCCCAGGAGCCGAGCGACAGCATCGGCTTCCGGATCACGATCATGTCGCCCTGGTACAGCGGCCGGCTGAAGCCGCACACGGCGTTGTCGGGGCACCGGTCCCAGCCGTCGGCGGCGAAGGACGGCTGCGACAGGACGGTGGCGGACAGTCCGAGGGTCACAGCCGTCGTGAGCGCGCCGCGAAGAAGGCGCGCGGAAGGAGAAGGACGCACGGAACCCCCCAGGTATGTGCGTACGAATGGTGAGCGGATCTTATAGACCCGCCCACCACTCGTACGAGCGGGTTCCGCTCCCGCCGGGCACCCGGGTCCGTCAGCGGCCCAGGTACTTCGGCTTCTCCTTGGCGATGAAGGCGCGGACCGCGATCGTGTGGTCCTCGGAGGAGCCCGCCAGGCTCTGGAGTTCCTCCTCCTTGTCGAGGGCCTCGGCGAGGGAGTGGTCGGCCCCGTAGGCGAGGGACTCCTTCAGGGCCGCGTACGCCACGGTCGGGCC
This sequence comes from Streptomyces sp. NPDC017246, assembly GCF_044331325.1. Taxonomy (NCBI): domain Bacteria; kingdom Bacillati; phylum Actinomycetota; class Actinomycetes; order Kitasatosporales; family Streptomycetaceae; genus Streptomyces; species Streptomyces sp. NPDC017246. The sequence continues at coordinate 70,603 of NZ_JBIRMW010000022.1, forward strand.
CTCCGCGAGGGTGCGGGCCACCTTCTCGGCCTCGGCGGCGAGGTCGGCGGCCGGGACCAGCCGGTTCGCGATGCCGAGCTCGTACGCCTCCTGGGCGCCGATCGAGCGCGGGAAGAGCAGCAGGTCGGACGCCCGGCTCGCGCCGATCAGCCGGGGCAGCGTCCAGGACACGCCCGAGTCGGCGGTCAGCGCGACCCCCGCGAAGGAGGTGTTGAACGAGGCGGTGTCCGCGACCACCCGGTAGTCCGCCGCGAGCGCGAAACCGAAGCCGGCACCCGCCGCGACGCCGTTCACGCCCGCCACCACGGGCTTCCGCATCCCGGCCAGCGCCTTGGTGATCGGGTTGTAGTGGTCCCGGACCGTGTTCATGGTCTCGCGGGTGCCGTTCTCGTGGTCCGCCATGAGCAGACCCACGTGCTCCTTGAGGTCCTGGCCCACACAGAACGCCCGCTCGCCGGCCGCGGTGAGCAGCACCGCTCGTACGGCGGGGTCCGCCGAGGCCGTCTCCGCCGCGTCCCGGAGGGCGACCTTCGTCGCCACGTTCATGGCGTTCATGGCCTCGGGGCGGTTGAGCGTGATGGTGGCGAGTCCGTCGCGCACCTCGTACAGCACCGTGTCGGCCATGGGGTTCCCTTCGCGTCTTTGCGTGGTTGACCAGCACAGCATGGCGGACATCACTCGCGCCGCCCATGTGAGCTGCGTCAAAGATTGGAGGGGGCCGGCCGGACGCCGAGCGGCGAAGTATCGCAGGCCGATCGCCGAAATGTGGGGTTTTGAGAGAGCGCGTTGCGCAAGCGATGCCATTCGATGTTGGTCATCGGGTCCTGCCATGCGGGATAATGACCTGGAAGCAATGTGTTCGAAGCCGGTGACGCGTGCTCCGCACATTGGAGCTGCCCGGCTGACAATGAGCTGGTTTCAGGAAGGGGAACAAGCATGGCGGCCATGAAGCCGCGGACGGGTGACGGCCCGCTCGAGGTGACCAAGGAGGGGCGGGGCATCGTCATGCGCGTTCCGCTCGAAGGCGGCGGTCGGCTTGTCGTCGAGCTGACTCCCGACGAGGCCGAGGCACTGGGCGACGCCCTGAAGAAGGTCGTCGGCTGACCCCTTCCCTCGCATCCTGACCACTGCCCCGGTACGGCTCGCCCGTGCCGGGGCAGTGGTGCGTACGGAGGGCGGATGGAGGGCGTGGGCGGGCGTACGGGTGGCGGGGCGGCGGTTCAGCCCCGGCGTACCGCGCAGAGAAGGCCGTCGCCGACCGGCAGCAGGGAGGGGACGAGCTCCTGGCTCTCCCGCACCGTGCGCAGCAGTTCACGGATGCGCTGGACCTCGGCCGGCTGGGCCGCCGAGTCGACCGTGCGGCCGTCCGCGAAGACGCCCTCGAAGCAGACGAGACCCCCCGGTCGCAGCAGGCGCAACGATTCAGCGAGGTAGTCCAGGTACTCGAGCCGGTCGCCGTCGCAGAACACGAGGTCGTATCCGCCGTCCGCGAGCCGCGGCAGCACGTCCAGGGCCCGGCCTGGGATGAAGCGCGCCCGGTTGCCCGCGAAGCCCGCCGCACGGAACGCCGTCTTGGCGAACTGCTGCCGCTCCGGCTGGAGGTCCACCGTCGTCAGGACGCCGTCCGGCCGCATCCCGAGCAGCAGATAGATGCCCGACACGCCCGTGCCGGTCCCGATCTCCGCCACCGCCTTCGCGTCCGCCGTGGCCGCGAGCAGGCGCAGCGCACCGCCGGTTCCCGGGGACACCGAGGGCAGCCCTGCCTCCCGGGCCCGCTCTCGGGCCCAGCGCAGAGCTTCGTCCTCGGCGACAAAGGCGTCGGCGAACGACCAGCTCGTCTGCCGGTTGGCGGTAATGGCCCTCTCCTGTCCCCGTAGTTGACGCAACGGTGACTGTATCCGCTGTCAGCGGGAACCCGCAGATGGGACCGGGCGTTCACCAGGGGAAGGACGCGACAGGGGACAGCCGGGCGACCGGGTTCCAAATTCGCGTAAAGATTCTTATCCGGAGCTAACGGGCGAGGTGGCTATGGTAGGGGCTCCGCTGGACACCACCAGAGCCGACAGGGGAGGTGCGGCTGCGCCTGTGGATCGGGGAGGAGTGCTTCGGCGTCTTCTCAGGTCGGCGGGTGAGCCGAAATCCGTGACCGACACAGCTGACCGTTTCCGCACCACCGACTCCGCTCCCACCACCGCGACCTTCGCATCGGATGCGGAATCGCAGGCGTGGACTCCGCCCACCTGGGAGGAGATCGTCAGCACGCACAGTGGCCGGGTCTACCGCCTCGCCTACCGCCTCACGGGCAACCAGCACGACGCCGAGGACCTGACCCAGGAGGTCTTCGTCCGCGTCTTCCGCTCGCTGTCGACGTACACGCCGGGCACCTTCGAGGGCTGGCTCCACCGCATCACCACCAATCTCTTCCTCGACATGGTCCGCCGCAAGCAGCGCATCCGATTCGACGCGCTCGCCGACGACGCCGCCGAGCGGCTGCCCAGCCGTGAGCCCTCGCCGCAGCAGGTGTTCAACGACACCCACTTCGACGCCGACGTGCAGCAGGCCCTCGACACCCTCGCGCCCGAGTTCCGCGCCGCGGTCGTCCTCTGCGACATCGAAGGACTGTCGTACGAGGAGATCGCCGCGACCCTCGGCGTGAAGCTCGGCACCGTCCGCAGCCGGATCCACCGCGGGCGTTCCCACCTGCGCAAGGCCCTGAAGCACCGCTCGCCCGAGGCACGGGCGGAGCGTGCCCTGGCCTCCGTCGGATGGGAGGCAGGGACAGCGTGAGCGGCACACGTCCCTCGTCGCAGACCCCCGCGGAGCACCACCTCGGGGACCGGCTGGCCGCGCTCGTCGACGGCGAACTCGGTCATGACGCCCGCGAGCGGGTCCTCGCCCATCTCGCGACCTGCGCCCGTTGCAAGGCGGAGGCCGACGCACAGCGCTCCCTCAAGAGCGTCTTCGCGTCCGCCGCGCCCCCCTCGCCCTCGGAGGGCTTCCTCGCCCGGCTCCAGGGACTACCCGGGGGCCCTGGTGACCCCGGAGGCCCCGGCGGACCCAGAGGCCCCCTGGAAGAACTCCTCGGCGCGGGCGGAGTGAAGTCCGACGGCTTCGCCACGGCGGCCGTCGTCACCCCGCACCCCCCGCACACCGGTTTCCGCATCCACGACGTCGGCGACCGCGGGTCGGGGACGTCCTGGCGCGGTCGGCGCTTCGCCTTCGCCGCGGCCAGCGCCGTCTCGTTCGCGGCGATCGCCCTCGGCGGCACCCTGCCCCTGGAAGCCTCGGTGAACGCGAGCGGACGCGGCGCCCAGGGCAGCGGCACCGCGGTCACCCCGCTGCGCGCCACCTCCACGGGCCCCGGCGGCGGCACGGCCGTCACCCGGGGCACGCGCTCCGGCGAGCGCGGCGCCCAGTCCTTCGACGGCTCGCAGGTGACGGCGGGCGCTCCGCTCTCTCCCGGGGCTCCGACGGCGTTGCCGCACGGGCCGGTGGCGGCGGTGGGCCACGGCACGGTCCCGGCGGGAGCGGTCCCGCCCGACGCGGTGCGCTCCGCCGCGGCTCCGCTGGTCGCGGTACGCCTCCAGAACCCGGCCGCGCAGTCGCTGCTCGCCCTCTCGCCGTTCATACGGCCGACGGGTCCGGCCCTTCAGCTGGCGCTCGGTCCGGGGCCCAGCCCGGCGCCGAGCCCGACGACGGCATCGCTCGGCTCCCACCGCTGACCCGCGACCTGGTTGAATCCAGGGACAGGGCGCGCCCGACCCAAGGGGCGCGGACGGGTCAGCGGGGTGCGGGGAGAGCATGAGCAACGGGAAGCCGAACTGGTGGAGTCGGCCTTCGAGCACACCGGAGGCGGCGCGGATACCCTCGCCGCCTCCGTCCGGCGACGTCGCCGACGATGTCACGGCCGACGGCGACGGTGACTTTCCCCTGCCCGCGCCGCAGCCGGCGGCCGGGGCCGACGGGAGGGACCTGACGGATCCGGCGGACGGGGCGGCGGGGTCCGAGGCCGCCGACGCGCCCGCGGCCCAGACCGCGCCCGCCGTGCTGCTGACCAAGAGCGAGCCTCCCGCCCCGGCGGACCGGATCCCGGCGGACGAGGCGCCGAGGGCGCACCTGCCGGTGACCGACGGCCATCCGGCCACCGACGGCCACGCGGCCGCGGCGCCTCCGGCCGACGTTCCTCCCGCCCCGGTGCCCGAAGCCCACGCGGCCGGCACCGCGCAGGCCGCGCAGCCCGCGCCGCAGCCCCTGCACGCCCCCGACGAGTACCGGACGCCGCCCTACGGCGAGCCCGGACCCTGGGCGCCCGCGCCGCCCGTACAGCGCCACCCGGCGCCCGTACCGCCGCAGCAGGCCCATGTGCCTCCCGTACCGCCGCACCCCCAGCCGCACCCCCAGCCGCACGGTCAGGGCGCAGGCCTGCCGCCGCAGGCCGGTGCGCCCTGGACGCAGTACGACCCCTGGGGCGCGGGCGGCGCCGGACTGCCGCCCGCGCCCGCGAAGAAGTCCCGCAAGGGGCTCGCCGTCGCGGGAGCGCTCGTCTTCGCGCTCGTCACCGGTGTCATCGGCGGCGGCATCGGCGCGTACGTCGAGCGCAACGGCGGCCTCACCACCGTGGAGCTGCCACAGGCGGACGGCGGGGACACCGACCGTGCCCCGGACAGCGTGGCCGGGATCGCGGCCAGCGCGCTGCCCGGTGTCGTCACCCTGCACGTCAAGGGCAGCGGTTCGTCCGGCACCGGCACCGGCTTCGTGCTGGACGCCAAGGGCCACATCCTCACCAACAACCACGTGGTCGACGCCGCCGAGTCCTCCGAGGACATCACGGTGACCTTCTCCAGCGGCGAGACCGCCCGCGCCAAGGTCGTCGGCAAGGACACCGGTTACGACCTGGCGGTCGTCCAGGTCACCGGAGTCTCCGGCCTCAAGCCGCTGCCGCTGGGCAACTCCGACAACGTCCGCGTCGGTGACCCCGTCGTCGCCATCGGCGCGCCCTTCGACCTCTCCAACACGGTCACCTCCGGCATCATCAGCGCCAAGGAGCGCCCGATCACGGCCGGCGGCGAGAAGGGCGACGGCAGCGACATCAGCTATGTCGACGCCCTCCAGACCGACGCCCCCATCAACCCCGGCAACTCCGGCGGCCCGCTCCTCGACTCCAAGGGCCGGGTCATCGGCATCAACAGCGCGATCCGCGCGGCCGGCGGCGGCTCCGGTGACGGCGAGGGCGGCAGCGCCTCCCAGCCCGGCTCCATCGGCCTCGGCTTCGCCATACCGATCAACCAGGGCAAGCGCGTCGCCGAGGAGCTCATCAACACCGGCAAGGCCACCCACCCGGTCATCGGTGTGAGCCTCGACATGCAGTTCAACGGCGACGGCGCCCGGGTCGGCGAGAAGGGCAAGGACGGCTCGGCCTCCGTCACGTCCGGCGGCCCGGCCGCGAAGGCGGGGCTCCGGCCCGGCGACGTCATCACCAAGGTCGACGGCCAGCGGGTGCACAACGGCGAGGAACTGATCGTGAAGATCCGCGCCCACCGCCCCGGGGACAAGCTGGAACTGACCCTGACCCGCAACGGCAAAGAGCTGACAAAGACGTTGACGCTCGGTTCTTCCCAGGGCACCTGAGTGCCATGTGGCGGACACCGGGAGGTACCCGTCCGGCAGTTTCGGCGGGTACCTTGGACCGGGCCCTTGACCGGCATGAAGGAGCTACTAGGTGTTCAGCGACATAGGCGCACTCGAGCTGGTGACGCTCGTGGTCCTCGCCGTGCTCGTCTTCGGGCCGGACAAGCTCCCGAAGGTCATCCAGGACGTCTCGCGCTTCATTCGGAAGGTCCGTGACTTCTCCGACAGCGCGAAGGAGGACATCCGCAGCGAGCTGGGCCCGGACTTCAAGGACTTCGAGTTCGAGGACCTCAACCCCAAGACCTTCCTGCGCAAGCAGATGGAGCAGAACGAGGACCTCCGGGAGCTCAAGGAGCTGCGCGGCAGCTTCGACCTCAAGAAGGAGATGAACGACGTCGCCGACGCGGTGCACAGCCGCGAGCCCTCGGCCGTCAACGGCTCCCCGGGCACCGTCCCCGCCGTCAACGGCACCCCGGACCTGCTGAAGAAGCAGGACAAGCCGGACACCGGCGAGCGTCCGCCGTACGACTCCGACGCGACCTGACGACGGGCTGTCACCGACCGGACGCGTCCCGGTGGCTATCCTCCCTCTGTTGACGCAACGAGGAGGCGGCCGAGATGGAGACCACGAGTCGGGTGGAGGGCGTACCCACGGCCCGGCGGACCGCCGAGGGCTATCTGCGGGCGCCCTTCGCCTGGTACGGCCTCGACGAGGCCTTCACCGGGCCGCGCTGGCTGATGCAGGTGGGCACGGCGGCGGACGGCAGCGTCCAGCACGGGTCGACCGGGCACGGTGACACGCCGACCATAAAGTCGGACGCGACCGCCGCGGAGAAGGAGCGGTTCGCGGTGGTCGTGACGGTGGCCGCGAGCCCCGTGCGGCGGACCGGTGACGGCACGGGCGTCCTCGACGCCACCACCGTCTCCTCGGCCGCCTGGCTGGCCGGCTCCGGGCTGCTCGTCCACACCTGGCCCGCCTCGCTGGACCACGCGACGCGGGACAACTGGCTGGACCAGCAGACCGAGACGGCCTTCGAGCTGGCCGACGACCTCGACGGGCCGGAGTGGTCGACGCTGTCGCTGCCGGTGGACGGGGTGCCGATGCCGTTCCACTACCGAGAGTCGGAGTTCGGCTGGGTCCTCGCGGGGTCCGCGGCGGGGGTCCACATCGGCGCGTACGGGCGCGGGATGAGCGCGTACGGACTCGGGTTCTCGCAGATCAAGGACCTGGACGGGTACGCCTAGGGAACCAGCGGCGGGAACACCCGCCGAGCGCGAACGAGAAGGGCGCCCCCTCGGGGGCGCCCTTCTCGCCGAACCTGTCGGGTTCCGCGGAACTCGTCGAGCCTCGCGGAACCCGTCGCGCGGGTTCTCAGAACTTGTTGCGCGGGGTGATGCCGAGGCTCATGCCCGAGAGGCCGCGCTGGCGGCCGCCGAGCTTGCCGGCGATCGCGCGGAGGGCCGCGCCCGCCGGGGAGTCCGGGTCGGAGAGGACGACCGGCCGGCCCTCGTCGCCGCCCTCGCGGAGCCGTACGTCGATCGGGATCGAGCCGAGGACCGGGACCGTCGCGCCCGTGGTCTGCGTCAGGCCGTCGGCGACCCGCTGGCCGCCGCCCGTGCCGAACACGTCGACCATCTCGTCGCAGTGCGGGCAGGGCAGACCCGCCATGTTCTCGACGACACCGACGATCTTCTGGTGGGTCTGCACGGCGATCGAACCGGCCCGCTCGGCGACCTCGGCCGCCGCCTGCTGCGGGGTCGTGACGACGAGGATCTCCGCGTTCGGGACGAGCTGCGCGACCGAGATCGCGATGTCGCCGGTGCCCGGGGGCAGGTCGAGCAGCAGGACGTCCAGGTCGCCCCAGTACACGTCTGCCAGGAACTGCTGGAGCGCGCGGTGCAGCATCGGGCCGCGCCACACCACCGGGGCGTTGCCCGGGGTGAACATGCCGATGGAGATGACCTTCACGCCGTGCGCCGACGGCGGCATGATCATGTTCTCGACCTGGGTCGGACGGCCGTCCGCGCCCAGCATCCGCGGCACGCTGTGACCGTAGATGTCGGCGTCGACGACGCCGACCTTCAGGCCGTCGGCGGCCATCGCCGCGGCCAGGTTCACGGTGACGGAGGACTTGCCGACGCCACCCTTGCCGGAGGCGACCGCGTACACCCGGGTCAGCGAGCCCGGCTTCGCGAACGGCACCTCGCGCTCGGCGCTCGTGCCGCGCAGCGCCGCCGCGAGCTCCTTGCGCTGCTCGTCGCTCATCACGTCCAGCGAGACGTCGACGCCCGTGACGCCCTCGACGCCGGAGACCGCGTCGGTCACCCGCTGGGTGATGGTCTCGCGCATCGGGCAGCCGGAGACGGTCAGGTAGACCGTGACGGCGACCTTGCCGTCCGGTTCGATCTCCACCGACTTGACCATGCCGAGCTCAGTGATCGGTTTGTTGATCTCGGGGTCGTTCACCGTCGCCAGTGCTTCGAGCACCGCGTCTTCCATAGCCATACCGACGATGGTACGGCGCCGACCACCGGCCCATGAAAGGCCTGTCAACGGTCGGGTACGTCACTTCGGTGGGTGTCGGCCGACGGGAATAGATCCCGGCGCTCCTCCAGCTCCTTGATCAGGTCCTGGAGTTCGGAGCGGATCCAGTCGCGGGTGGCGACCTCGCCGAGTCCCATCCGCAGCGCGGCGATCTCCCGGGTCAGGTACTCGGTGTCCGCGATGGACCGCTCGTTCTGCTTCCGGTCCTGTTCGAGATTGACCCGGTCCCGGTCGTCCTGGCGGTTCTGGGCGAGCAGGATCAGCGGCGCCGCGTACGAGGCCTGGAGGGACAGCGCCAGCGTCAGGAAGATGAAGGGGTATTCGTCGAACTTGAGCGAGCCCGGCGCGAAGATGTTCCACACGACCCAGACGATGATCGTCAGGGTCATCCAGACGAGGAACCGCCCCGTCCCCAGGAAGCGGGCGATCCGCTCCGAGAGCCGGCCGAACGCCTCGGGGTCGTACTCCGGCAGCAGCCGGGCGCGCCGCTCGCGGGGCAGATCGAGCCGGATGCGGGGCCCCGTCCGCTCGCGCTCCCGCTCACGGTCCTGTGTGCGCTCAGCCACCATGCCCCGGCCCCTCCTCGTGGAACTCGGTCTCCCGCCAGTCCTCCGGCAGCAGATGGTCGAGCACGTCGTCGACGGTGACCGCGCCGAGCAGCGAACCGCTCTCGTCCACCACGGGCGCCGCGACCATGTTGTACGCGGCGAGATAGCTGGTGACCGCGGGCAGCGGGGTGTCCGGGCCGAGCGGCGGCAGGTCGCTGTCCACGAGCGAGCTGACGAGCGTGAACGGCGGATCGCGGAGGAGCCGCTGGAAGTGCACCGTGCCCAGGTACTTCCCCGTCGGCGTCTCGTCCGGCGGCCGGCACACGTACACCTGCGCGGCGAGCGCCGGGGACAGGTCCTGCTGCCGCACCCGGGCCAGCGCGTCCGCGACCGTGGCGTCCGGCCGCAGCACGATCGGCTCGGTCGTCATCAGACCGCCCGCCGTGCGCTCCTCGTACGCCAGGAGCCGGCGGACATCGGCCGCGTCGTCCGGCTGCATCAGGGTCAGCAGCCGCTCCTGGTCCTCCTCGGGCAGCTCGGAGAGCAGGTCCGCCGCGTCGTCGGGGTCCATCGCCTCCAGGACGTCGGCCGCCCGCTCCTCCTTGAGCTTGCCGATGATCTCGACCTGGTCGTCCTCCGGCAGCTCCTCCAGGACGTCGGCGAGCCGGTCGTCGTCGAGCGCCGCCGCCACCTCGGCGCGCCGCTTGGGGGAGAGGTGGTGCAGCGCGTTGGCGAGGTCGGCGGGGCGCAGCTTCTCGAAGGTGGCGAGCAGGCTCTCGGCGCCCTGCCCCTGCTCCTCCAGGGAGAAGCCGGTGACCGCCGACCACTCGACGGTCAGCGTCTCGCCCTTGCGGCTCAGCACCCCGCCCTTCCCCTTGCGGACGAAGACCTTGCCGATCTCCCAGTCGCGGCGGGCGGGCAGCTGCTGGATGGCGACGTCGAGGACGGTGACCTCCTCGCCCTCCTGGCCGCCGGGGCCCACCAGCCGGACGCGCCGGTCGAGGAGCTCGCCGAGGACGAGCCGCTCGGTGGGCCGCTGTTCGAAACGGCGCATGTTGACGACGCCGGTGGTGATGACCTGGCCGGACTCGACGCCCGTGATCCGGGTCATCGGGACGAACACCCGACGGCGGCTGAGGACCTCCACGACCATGCCGAGGAGCCGGGGCGGCCGCCGGCCGACCCGCAGTATGGCCACCAGGTCGCTGACCCGGCCGACCTGGTCGCCGACGGGGTCGAAGACCGGGACCCCCGCGAGGTGGGAGACGAAGATCCGGGGGGCGCCTGCCGCCATGCCACGCGCCTCCTCGGTGTCGCACGATTCGAGTCATTGCAGAGCTTTGCCGGGTTCAGGCTAGCCCGTGCCGTTCCGCCCCGCCCCGGCAGCGCCTCCGTACGGCTGCCGCCGGGTCCGTCACGCGTGCCGGGTACGCTGCGGTCTGCCGTCCCCACCGGCACGCCGGCCCTCCCGCCCGGCAGAACAGACGGCCGCCGCCCCGCCCTCACGGTCGGGCCGCGGCCCGGCAGCCCCCACGATCCCGAGAGGCATCGCAGGTGACCGTTCGCACCCCGTCATCGCGTACTCCGTCAGCAGCACGTGTCCCGTCGCCCCGTACGCCCGAGGAGGCCCGTACGCCGTCGTCGGCCCGTACGGCTGCGGTCCACCGCACTCCGGCCGCCCGCCTCCGCGGAGTCGTCCTGCCGCTCGCGCTCTGCGCCGGTCTCGCCGTCGGCCTCACCGCCTGCGCCGCCGACCCGGACGAGGGGACGAACGGGGTCGGGAGGCTCTCCGCGCCCGAGATCGAGGGCAAGGCGCGGTCCGTCGCGGACACGGCGAAGGCGGTACGGCTCTCCGGCACCCTGGTCAGCAAGGGCGGCACCTTCAAGCTGAACATGCGCCTCAAGCAGGACGGCGCCACCGGCTCGGTGACCACGAAGAACAGCACCTTCGAGCTGCTGCGGATCGGCGACGCGCTCTATCTGAAGGCCGACGCGGGCTTCTGGTCCCACGACACACAGGGCAGCGACAAGCCGACGGAGGCGGACGCCGAGGCCGCCGACAAGCTCGACGACATGTACGTGAAGGTGCCGCAGGGCGACCCCTCGTACAAGCAGCTGCGCGGCTTCACCGACATGGGACCGCTGCTCGGCGGGCTGATCGGTCTGCACGGCGAGAAGGTCAAGGGCGACCGGGACCAGATCGGCGGGGTCAAGACGGTCAAGGTCAGGGGCGGCGCGGACGGCGAGGGCGGCACGCTCGACGTGGCCCTGGAGGGCATCCCGTACCCGCTGCAGTTCGCGCGGGGCGGAGGCGCGGGCATCGTGGTGCTCTCCGAGTGGAACAAGGACTTCCCGCTCGTCGCGCCGTCCAAGGAGGAGACGCTCGACTACGGAAAGCAGCTGCCCCGGACCTGAGCCGGTACGGCGAGCGGGCGCCCGGGATCCGGGTCCGGTACGGCGGGCGGGCGCCCGGGGTCCGACCCGGTACGGCGGGCGGGCGCCCGGGGTCCGGTCCCGGATTCAGCGGCGCTTGCGGCGCTTGAGCAGCAGCTTCGGGAGGCCGGACGGCACGGGGTCGCGGGTCGTGGCCCCCGAGGGCAGCGGTACGGCCGCCAGGGAGCCGTCCGGCAGCTCCGTGGTCGACGACCGGGGGTCGAGCCGCAGGACGCGGCACTCGCGCCCCCAGCGGCCCGTCATGGCCTCGCCGTCGGGCGCGTTGAGCCGCTTGCCCTTCAGTTCGGCGACCGCCGTGTCCCACTCCTCGGTGCCGTGGGCGAGCTCGCGCACGGCGGCCGTCCAGACGACGAGCCGGCCGCCCTTGTCCTTGCTGCGGACGGTCACCTCGGCCGTCCCGCCGTCCACCAGGCCGGGCAGCGGCTGCTCGCCGGGGCCGTCGCCGACGACGAACGCGGCGCCGTCGGACCAGACGTGCCAGAGCGCGCGCGCCGGGCCGGTGCCGCGGACCCACACCAGGCCGGACTTCTTGGTGGCCTCCTCGACGAGGGCGGACCCGAGCAGCTCTTCAGTCATGGCCCGAAGCCTAGCCGCAGGCCGTCACAGCCAGCCGTTGCGCTTGAGCGTGCGGTGGATGGTGAAGCAGATCGCGACGATGCCGGTCAGCACCATCGGGTAGCCGTACTTCCAGTGCAGCTCGGGCATGTGGTCGAAGTTCATGCCGTACACGCCGCAGACCGCCGTGGGGACGGCGACGATCGCCGCCCACGAGGTGATCTTGCGCATGTCCTCGTTCTGCGCGACGGTCGCCTGCGCCAGGTTGGCCTGGAGGATCGAGTTGAGGAGTTCGTCGAAGCCGACGACCTGCTCCTGGACGCGGGCGAGGTGGTCGGCGACGTCCCGGAAGTACTTCTGGATGTCGGGGTCGACGAGCCGCATCGGCCGCTCGGAGAGCAGCTGCATCGGACGGAGCAGCGGTGTGACGGCCCGCTTGAACTCCAGTACCTCACGCTTCAGCTGGTAGATCCGGCCGGTGTCCGTACCGCGCGTCGAACCCTTCGCGGCCGGCGAGAAGACGTCGATCTCCAGCTGGTCGATGTCGAGTTCGACCGCGTCGGCGACCGCGATGTAGCCGTCGACGACATGGTCGGAGAGGGCGTGCAGCACGGCCGAGGGGCCCTTGGCGAGCAGCTCCGGCTCGCCCTGGAGGCGGTGCCGGAGGTTGCGCAGGGAGCCCTGGCCGCCGTGCCGGACGGTGATGACGAAGTCGGGGCCGGTGAAGCACATCACCTCGCCGGTCTCGACGACCTCGCTGGTCGCGGTGAGTGCGGCGTGCTCGACGTAGTGGATCGTCTTGAAGACGGTGAAGAGGGTGTCGTCGTACCGCTCCAGCTTGGGCCGCTGGTGGGCGTGGACGGCGTCCTCGACGGCGAGCGGGTGCAGCCCGAACTCGGCGGCGATACCGGCGAATTCGGCCTCGGTCGGCTCGTGCAGTCCGATCCAGGCGAAGCCGCCGCTCTCCCGCACCTGGCTCATGGCGCCGCGCGGGGTGAGGCATTCGCGGTCGTCGACGCGGCGTCCATCGCGGTAGACGGCGCAGTCGACCACGGCGCTGGAGGCCGTGTGGTCGCGGGTGGGGTCGTACGAGGTGTACGTGGTCGGCGTCTTGCGCAGGGGGTGCCGAAGGCTCGGGCGGACGGCGGCGCGCAGGTCACGGATCATCGACATGGGCATGCTCCTTCACGGAGAGGCCGTCGGCGAGCGTGGCACAGCCCGGAATGGGGACGTGGAGCTGAGTCGTCCACAAAGCGGGCGGCACCGAGAGGTCGCGGTGACGGCGTTCGCTACAGACAGGCAAAGGCGAGATGCTCTTCCGTCGTGCGAGATGCCGGGGAGGCGGGTCCGTAGCGATACGGGCCGGGAATCACCGGAGGTACGTACGCACCGGGCTCGGGTGCGGGGCGGAAGAGCGGCTGGTACTGCCCGATCGACTTCGGTCCATCGCAGCCCCACCTCCTCCGGCCGGTCCCTCGTGAGGGATGACTTGTGACGAGTAGTCGGGAGTTCGGGACTCCCGACCAGCGGCCAAGACTATCAGCCGACAGAGGGTCAATCCCTTCCTTTGCCCGTTCCATACGCGCTTTATGCTCAACCCATGGGAGAAGTTCTTGCTCTGGTCGAGGCCCGTCTGCGGACGGCTCTCGGAGAACCGGACGCGCGCGCCGCGGTGACGTTCCTCGGCACGGACCGGATCGAGGTACTCCGCTTCATTGACGGGGACCTCGTGCGGTACGCGACCCTCGGCATGTCCGCGCAGCCGATGGCGGACCCGACCGCCGCGCTCGCCGACCCCGTCAAGGGCCCGCGCGCGGAGCTCGTCCTGACCGTACGGGCCGGACTCGCCGACACCGACAAGGTGCTGCGTCCGCTCGCCGTCCTCGCCGCGACCCCGCAGGTCGAGGGGGTGATCGTGGCCGCGGGCGCCTCGCTGGACGTCGGCGACCCGCTCTGGCCGGGCGCGTCCTTCAGCTCGGTCCTGGTCGCCGAGTCCGGCGGCCTGGTCGAGGACCTGGAGCTCGGCGAGCCGATGGACCCGGTGCGCTTTCTGCCGCTGCTCCCGATGACCTCGAACGAGGCCGCGTGGAAGCGGGTGCACGGGGCGCAGGCCCTGGAGGAACGCTGGCTGACGCAGGGCACGGACCTGCGCGATCCGCTGCGCAGGTCCGTGAACCTGGACTGACGGGACTCCGGGCGGCATCCGCGGCGCCGGAGGCGTCCCGTTCGCCGGGCTCCCGGAGGGCGTTCCGTTCGCCGGGGGTGCTCCGGTTCAGGTCCGGGCGACGGTCCGGGCGGCGACGAGGTTGGCCATCACCACGTAGACGATCGCCGGAATGCCGTAGTCGAGCAGCACCTGAAGGGTGTGCTGGGAGACGCTGAAGAGCCCGATCGACCAGCCGGCGAGCCAGTCGGCGGCGCTGTGGAACCAGCTGACGACGGTGTTTCCCCGATTGGCGTCGAGCAGGTCCAGGACGATCCACAGGACCAGGACGCCCGCGAGGGCGTGGGCCACGGTTCTTATGACGGAGTCGATGCCTCTCATGCACTCCGTGTTGCCCGAGCCCCAGGGGTGAAACCGGCCGCGGCGGGTCCGTCCCCTCCGCGGACCGGTTCGGGACCCTCAGCCGGCGAGGACGCCGACGCCGTCCTCCGTCGCGTGCCGCGGGGCCAGTTCCTCGGCCTCGTGGGTGAGGGAGGTGCGGCGGACCCGGACGATGGCGGCGCCGATCAGCGCGGCCGCGCCCGCCACCACGAACGGCATGTGGACGTCGCTCCACTCCTCGATCTTCGGGGCGAGGTACGGGGCGGCCGCCGCGGCGAACCAGCGGACGAAGTTGTAGCCCGCGCTCGCCACCGGGCGCGGGGCGTCCGAGACGCCGAGGGCCAGCTCGGTGAAGACGGTGTTGTTGACGCCGATGAACGCGCCCGACAGGACCGTGCAGACGATCGCGGTGGTGTGGTCGCCGTAACCGAGCACCACCACGTCGGCCGCGAGCAGCACCAGCGAGCCGCCGAGCACCGTGAGCGAGCCGAGGCGCCGCTGGAGCCGGGGTGCGACCAGGACCGAGAAGACGGCGAGCAGCAGGCCCCACCCGAAGAACACCGCGCCGGACTTGTAGGGCGTCATGTCCAGCACGAACGGGGTGAAGGCGAGCACCGTGAAGAACGCGTAGTTGTAGAAGAACGCGGCGGCCGCGGCCGAGGCGAGACCGCCGTGGCCGAGGGCCCTGATGGGGTCGAGCAGCGAGGTCCTGCGGGCCGGCTTCGGCTGTTCCTCGAGGAAGACCGCGATGCACAGGAAGCCGATCGCCATCAGCGCCGCCGTGCCGAAGAAGGGGTAGCGCCAGCTGGCGTTGCCGAGCACGGCGCCGAGGAGCGGTCCGCAGGCCATGCCGAGGCCGAGCGCCGACTCGTACAGCAGGATCGCCGCCGCGCTGCCGCCGGCCGCGGCGCCGACGATCACGGCGAGCGAGGTCGAGACGAAGAGCGCGTTGCCGAGCCCCCAGCCGGCCCGGAAGCCGACGAGCTGGCCGACCGTGTCGGAGGTGCCGGCGAGGGCGGCGAAGACGACGACGAGCGCGAGTCCGGCGAGCAGGGTCCTGCGTCCGCCGATGCGGCTGGAGACGAAGCCGGTCACCAGCATCGCGACGGCGGTGATGAGGAAGTACGAGGTGAAGAGCAGCGACACCTGGCCGGCCGTCGCGTCCAGGCCCTGGGCGATCGACGGCAGGATCGGGTCGACGAGGCCGATGCCCATGAAGGCGACGACGGAGGCGCCGGCCGTGGCCCAGACGGCCGGCGGCTGACGCGGGATGCCGCCTCCGCCGCCGTTCTCTTCTGCTCTCTCCATGGGTGCCGCTCCTCCGCGTCGAGATGGTTGCGATATACACAGAATAAGTTAGACGCACTAATAAGTGCAAGCTACATCTATATGGTGCGTGGGGCTCCGGACGAACGGCACGGGCCGGACGGGTGATCGTCGGTGATCGTCCTTGACGCGGGGCCCCGGGGGTAGGACCGTTGAGCCCTATGAGGGGCGAACCCAGTTGTCCGAAGTGCGGTGGCCGGGTCAGGGCGCCCGGTCTGTTCGCCGACTCCTGGCAGTGTGATGTGCACGGCTCGGTGCACCCGCTCCAGCCCGTGATCCCGCCCAGCGTCGAGGCCCTCGGTGTCGTGGTGCACCGGTCCCAGGTGCCGGTGTGGATGCCGTGGCCCCTGCCCGTCGGCTGGCTCTTCACCGGCGTCGCGTACGCCGGGGACGACCGCAGTGGTGGACGTGCGACCGCCGTCGCCTGCTCGGGCCCCGGACCGCTCGGCGGCATCGGCGAGCTGCTCCTGATCGCCGAGGAACTCGGCGTCGGTCTCGGCGCCCGGTACGCCGGCATCGACGGCCCCGACCCCGGCGCCGGCATGGCCATCGAGAAACCTCCGCAGACGAAGGTGCTCGCCGCCGGACGCCCCACCCCGCTCTGGCATGTCAACGGCGCCCCGCAGGACCGCGCGGTCTTCGCGGGGGAGGCGCGCGGCCTCTGGCTGTGGGCGATCGTCTGGCCCGAGCAGTCCGGCCTGCTGATGTACGACGAGCTGGTCCTGACGGATCTCCGGGACGCCGGGGCCGAGGTCGAACTGCTGCCGTGCGGAGCGCTGACGCCGAGGCTGCTGAGCTGAGGAGTGCCGTGCCCCGGTGGGCCGGGTCCCGCGCCCCGGTGCGCGGGGTTCCGCGCGTCGCCGAGGCCCGCGTCCCGTGCGCCGGTGAGCCGGCTTCCGTGACCCGGTGTCAGGGGGTGCGGGCCCGCTCGTTCCGTACGGGCGTGTTCGATTCGCCCGTTATGCTGGAGCGTCCCTCGTCCGTGCCGAGTTCCTGGAGCAACGCGTCGTGCGCATCGACCTGCACACCCACTCCACGGCCTCCGACGGTACGGACTCCCCGGCCGAGCTCGTCCGCAACGCGGCCGCCGCCGGGCTCGACGTCGTCGCCCTGACGGACCACGACACCACCCGCGGCCACGCCGAGGCGATCGCGGCGCTCCCCGAGGGGCTGACCCTCGTCACCGGCGCCGAGCTGTCCTGCCGCGTCGACGGCATCGGCCTGCACATGCTCGCGTACCTCTTCGACCCCGAGGAGCCCGCGCTCCTCGCCGAGCGCGAGCTCGTCCGGGACGACCGGGTGCCGCGCGCGCGGGCCATGGTCGGCAAGCTCCAGGAGCTGGGCGTTCCCGTCACCTGGGAGCAGGTGGCCAGGATCGCGGGCGACGGCTCCCTGGGCCGCCCCCACATCGCCGAGGCGCTCGTCGAGCTCGGGGTCGTGCCGGACGTGTCGGGGGCGTTCACGCCCGAGTGGCTCGCCGACGGCGGCCGGGCGTACGTCGAGAAGCACGAGCTGGACCCGATCGACGCGATCCGCCTGGTCAAGGCGGCCGGTGGGGTCACGGTCTTCGCGCACCCGCTCGCCGTCAAGCGCGGACAGGTGCTGCCCGAGGCTTCGATAGCCCGGCTCGCCGAGGCCGGACTCGACGGCATCGAGGTCGACCACATGGACCACGACGAGGCGACGCGGGCGCGGCTGCGCGGTCTCGCGAAGGAGCTCGGTCTGCTGACCACGGGGTCCAGCGACTACCACGGCAGCCGCAAGACCTGCCGCCTCGGCGAGTACACGACCGACCCCGAGATCTTCGGCGAGATCACCCGCCGTGCCGCGGGGGCCTTCCCGGTCCCCGGCGCGGGGGGACCCGCCGCCTAGGGCCTGTCGTCACATTCCCGTCTGCCCCGCGGGCGACGACGGGAATGTGACGACAGACCCTAGGCCCCGGCCTCCGGCCCCTCGCGGGTCGGACCTCTCGCGGGACCCGTCTCCCGGCCGTTCCCCGGTCGGCCGGTCCGTCCGCCCGCTCCGCGCCCCGGTTCGCCGACGCGGACGCGCGGTCTGTCCCGCGCCCGCCCGCCGGGTCCTCTTCCTCCTGGTCCGCCGCCGTACGGCTCCGAGCCGTGCGCGGGGCGGCGCTCTTCCTGCCCTGCCTCCGGAATTCCACATTCCGCCCCGCACGGGCCACACCCCACCGTTCGCATCTCCCGCAAGGCACCTCACCGTGTTCGACGTCGCCGTCTTCGGCTCGCTGTTCCTGACCCTCTTCGTGATCATGGATCCCCCCGGGATCACCCCGATCTTCCTCGCCCTCACCTCCGGCCGTCCGGCCAAGGTGCAGCGCCGGATGGCCTGGCAGGCCGTCGCCGTGGCCTTCGGCGTCATCACCGTCTTCGGTCTGCTCGGCCAGCAGATCCTGGACTATCTGCATGTCTCCGTCCCCGCGCTGATGATCGCGGGCGGTCTCCTGCTGCTGCTCATCGCGCTCGACCTGCTCACCGGCAAGACCGACGAGCCCAAGCAGACCAAGGACGTGAACGTCGCCCTCGTCCCGCTCGGCATGCCGCTGCTCGCGGGACCCGGTGCGATCGTCTCGGTCATCCTCGCCGTGCAGAACGCCGACGGCGCGGCCGCGCAGGTCTCCGTCTGGGCCGCCATCGTCGCCATGCACGTCGTGCTCTGGCTGACCATGCGGTACTCGCTGCTGATCATCCGGGTCATCAAGGACGGCGGCGTGGTCCTGGTGACCCGGCTCGCCGGCATGATGCTCTCCGCCATCGCGGTGCAGCAGATCATCAACGGCATCACCCAGGTGATCCAGAACGCCTGACGCGCCGGGGGTCCCCGCGCCGGGCAGTGCCCCGCCGCGCCCGGGGGGTGCCCGGACGCCACTGCGCCCCCGTACGGATTCCGCTCTTGCGAAGTCCGTGCGGGGGCGCGGTGCGTGGTGTGGACCCGACCTGTTACGAGGCCGAGCTCTCGGCGGGGCGGATCCAGATGCGCTGGCCGATCGAGGCGGCCTGCTGCACGATCCGGTTGACGGAGGCGGCGTCCACGACGGTCCGGTCGACGGGCGTACCGTCGATGTCGTCGAGTCGCAGGATTTCGAAGCGCACAGGCTTCTCCCTTCGTCTGAGTTGATCCTCCTGGTGGAGAACTGCGTTACGTATGGGTCCAACGACATGCATCCTGCAAACATTCCTTACGCTAAGGAAAATTTTCGGATGTCTAACTACTGACCGGTAGGAGGGTGTGGCGGCCGGGCCCGGAGCGGCGGACAATGAGCCCCGTATGAACGACGCAGACACCACTCAGGTGACCGAGACCGACTCCCGCATGCGCGCCCTCGACGCGCGCCTGGAGCGCACCAATGAGCTCCTCCAGCGGATGCTGGCCGAGGTCGCCAAGACGCCCTCCACCCACGCCATCTTCGTCGACGCAGGTTACGTCCATGCTGCGGCCGGGTTGCTGGTGACGGGAACCGAGGACCGGCGCTCCTTCGACCTCGACGCCGAAGGGCTCATCGAGGCCTTCATCGACAAGGCCCGCACGATCTTCGCCGACAGCAGACTGCTCCGCGTCTACTGGTACGACGGGGCCAGACGCCGTATCCACACGCCCGAGCAGCAGGCCATCGCCGAACTCCCCGACGTCAAGGTGCGCCTCGGCAACCTCAACGCCAACAACCAGCAGAAGGGCGTCGACTCCCTCATCCGCACGGACCTGGAGTCACTCGCCCGCCACCGCGCCATCAGCGACGCCGCCCTCGTCGGCGGCGACGAGGACCTCGTCTCGGCCGTCGAGGCCGCCCAGGGCTACGGCGCCCGCGTCCACCTCTGGGGCATCGAGGCGGCCGAGGGACGCAACCAGGCCGAGGCGCTCCTCTGGGAGGTCGACAGCCAGCGCACCTTCGAGCTCGAGTTCTGCCGCCCCTACGTGACCCGCCGCCCCGTCACCACGTACGAGAACGAGGGCGAGCCGCCGCCCTCCCGCGAGGAGGTGCGCTTCGTCGGCGCCCAGATCGCGGCGACCTGGCTCGGCGAGCGCGGCCGCGACCGGCTCTCCGAGCTCCTGCCCGGCGCGCCCTATCTGCCGGGGCCGGTCGACCAGGACCTGCTCGTCGACGCGGAGCGCCTGCTCAGCCGCTCCCTGCGCGGCCACGCCTCGCTCCGGCGCGCCCTGCGGGACGGCTTCTGGCAGCACCTCAAGGCGCAGTTCTGACCCCGGGTCTCACCGGGCCGTCCCGACCCCGGTCGGGGCGGCCGCCCGCTCCCAGAAGCCGGTGAGCCGGTCCGTCAGCTCCCTCGGGTGCGAGACATTGGGGGAGTGGCCGGCGCCCGCCACCACGGTGTGGTGCGCGCCGGTGCTCGCGGCCGCCGCGGCGAGGGCCGCCGTGGGCCAGACCATCTCGTCCGCCCCGTACGCGATGTGCAGCGGCATCCGCAGCCCGGCCAGCTCCGCCGTACCGTCCTGACGGCTGAGCAGCAGCCTCCCCGCGCCCGCCAGTTGCGCGATCCGGGTCCGCATCCAGCGCCGCCGCAGAAAACCCGCGAGCTGCGGAGCGTCGTCCGTGTCCGGCTCCTCGCCCCGGCTGTCCAGCCAGCACATCGCCTGCCACACGCGCTCCTTCGGCAGCAGCGCGAGCGCGCCGCGCAGCACCCGCACCCGGATCCGCTGCGGCCGGGCGACCCGGCCGGGGCCCGAGGAGAGCAGGGTGAGGGAACGGAACGCGGCCGGGGCGAGCGACGCCGCCGCACGGGCCACCAGGCCCCCGAACGAGTGCCCGAGCAGATGGACCGGACCGTCCCCGAGGGCCGAGGCCTGCGCCACCGCGTCCAGCGCCAGCGCCCTGCGCCGGTAGCCGGCCCGGCCCCGGGGGCCCGGCGACTGGTACTGACCGCGCCCGTCCACCGCCACGGCCCGGTACCCGGCCTCGCTCAGCGGCCCCAGCAGGGCCAGGAAGTCCTCCTTGCTGCCGGTGTACCCGGGCAGCAGCAGGACCGTCCCGCGCCGCTCGCCGCGCGGCTCCGTGTCGAGTACGGCGAAGTCGCCCCGCGCGGTCACCAGGAGGCGGGCACGGGTGCCGGGAGGCAGGACGAGGGACCGGGGCTTGCTCATGTCTGGACTGTAACCGCGCGGACCGGAGGCGGCTCGGGCGCTCCCCGCGGGGCCGTCCGCACCGGTCGACGACACGACCGCGGCCCGGCCCCGGGGAGGGGTCGGGCCGCGGTCGTGAGGGGGACGGGATCAGCTCTCCGGCTGAGCCGCCGCCTTCTTGGTGGTGCGACGGCGCGGGGCCTTCGGGGCCTCGGCCTCGGCGGCCTCGGCGACCGGCTCGGCGGCGGCCTTCTTCGTCGTACGGCGACGCGTCGGCGTCTTCGGCTCCGAGGCGTCGGGGGCCTCGGCGGCGACCGTCTTCTTGGCCGCGCGGCGACGGGGAGCCTTCGGGGCCTCCTCGGCGGCCGGAGCCTCGACGGTCTCGGCGACCGGCTCCGCGACGGCCTTCTTGGCCGCCCGGCGGCGGGGAGCCTTCTTGGGCTCCTCGACCGGGACCTCGGAGACCGGGGCCTCGACGACCGGGGCCGGCGCGGCCTCGACGACCGGGGCGGCGGCGACGGGCGCCGTGACGATCACGGTCTCGGCCGAGGTGGAGGTCGCCGGCGAACCGGCGGCCTTGCGGACCACACGGCGACGCGCGGGCTTCTTGGGCTCCTCCTCGACGACCGGCGCGGGCGCCGGCTCGACGATCGCCTCGACGACCGGGGTGGAGGTCACCGGCGAACCGGCGGCCTTGCGCACCACACGGCGACGACGCGGCGCGGGAACCTCGACCGTGGCCGGGGCCTCGGCGACGGGCGCGACCGGCTCGGTCACGACCGGAGCGACGGCCACGACCGGCTCGGCCACCACCGGAGCGGCGACGACGGTCTCGGCGACCGGCTCCGCGACGGCCTTCCTGGGCGCCCGGCGGCGGGGGGCCTTCCTGGGCTCCTCGACCGGGGCCTCGGCGACGGGCGCCGGAGCGGCCTCGACGACCGGAGCGACCGGCGCGGCACGCAGGGCGGCGGCGGCGGTCTCGACCGTCTGGAACGAGACGCCGTCCTCGACCGGACGGATACGGGCACGGCGGCGACGCGGCGCCGGAGCCGACTCCTGGACCGCGGGGGCCGGGGAGACGGGCGCGGCCTTCACGGCCTCCGGACGGGCGGCGGTACGGCTACGGCGGCGCGGGGCCTTCGGCTCGGCCACCGGGGCCTCGACGACGGGCGCCGCGACGACGGGGGCGGGCGCGGCCTCGACCACGACCCGGGTCGCCTGGGCGACCGGAGCGGCCTGGGCCACCGGGGCCGCCGTCTGGGCGACCGGAGCCGTCTGGGCGACCGGCGCGGAGCCGGGGACGCCGACACGGGTGCGACGACGACGGCGCGGGGTGCGCGGGCCGGACTCGGCCTGTGCCTCGTCCGTCACCGTCTCGACGGCCGGGGCCGCCGACACCGGGGCTTCGGCGTCGCCGCCACGGGTACGCCGGCGCTGACGCGGGGTCCGCGTCCGCTCCGGGCGCTCCTCGGTCCGCTCGACCTTGTCGGTCTTCGGGCCGCGGCCACGACGTCCGCCGGGCTCGCCCAGGTCCTCCAGCTCCTCCGCGCCCAGACCCGCACGGGTCCGCTCGGCGCGGGGCAGGATGCCCTTGGTGCCCACCGGGATGTCCAGCTCCTCGAAGAGGTGCGGGGACGAGGAGTACGTCTCGACCGGCTCGTGGAAGTCCAGCTCCAGGGCCTTGTTGATGAGCTGCCAGCGCGGGATGTCGTCCCAGTCGACCAGCGTCACCGCCGTGCCCTTGTTCCCCGCGCGGCCGGTGCGGCCCACACGGTGGAGGAAGGTCTTCTCGTCCTCGGGGGACTGGTAGTTGATGACGTGGGTGACGCCCTCGACGTCGATGCCGCGCGCGGCGACGTCGGTGCAGACGAGCACGTCGACCTTGCCGTTGCGGAAGGCGCGCAGCGCCTGCTCGCGGGCGCCCTGGCCGAGGTCGCCGTGGACCGCGCCGGAGGCGAAGCCGCGACGCTCCAGCTGCTCGGCGATGTCGGCCGCCGTGCGCTTGGTGCGGCAGAAGATCATCGCGAGCCCGCGGCCGTTGGCCTGCAGGATGCGGGAGACCATCTCCGGCTTGTCCATGTTGTGCGCACGGTAGACGTGCTGCTTGATGTTGGCGACGGTCACGCCCTCGCCGTCGGGCGAGGTGGCGCGGATGTGCGTCGGCTGCGACATGTAGCGGCGGGCCAGGCCGATGACCGCTCCCGGCATGGTCGCCGAGAACAGCATGGTCTGGCGGGACGCCGGAAGCATGTTGATGATCTTCTCGACGTCGGGCAGGAAGCCCAGGTCGAGCATCTCGTCGGCCTCGTCGAGGACGAGGACCTTCACGTGCGACAGGTCGAGCTTGCGCTGGCCGGCCAGGTCGAGCAGACGGCCGGGGGTGCCGACGACGACGTCGACGCCCTTCTTCAGCGCCTCGACCTGGGGCTCGTACGCCCGGCCGCCGTAGATGGCGAGCACGCGGACGTTACGCACCTTGCCGGCGGTGAGCAGGTCGTTGGTGACCTGCTGGCACAGCTCGCGGGTGGGGACGACGACGAGCGCCTGCGGGGTGTCGGTCAGCTGCTCGGGCTTCGCCCGGCCGGCCTCGACGTCCATGGGGACGGTGACGCGCTCCAGGATCGGCAGACCGAAACCGAGGGTCTTGCCCGTGCCGGTCTTGGCCTGGCCGATGACATCGGTGCCGGTCAGGGCTACCGGGAGGGTCATCTCCTGGATGGGGAAGGGGGTGACGATGCCGACGGCCTCAAGGGCTTCGGCCGTCTCGGGAAGGATTCCGAGGTCTCGGAAAGTCGTAGTCAGGGTGCTGCCTCTTCTGTGGACGCGGTCCGAGGCGAACGAAGGGGGTCGTACCGTGCCGGGAACTGCCGGCGGGATCGGAAAGATCGCTGCCGGGTGGCGCGGGACCACTGCCGTCGCTCGAGCGTCGTACCGCTGAGGTGACCCTTCCGCGGGTCCGCCGGAAGGGCTGTCGGGCCGGAGCCGATCGGGCCACCGACCGGGCATCCTCATTCATGAGTCGGCCCACCGAATACGTCCGAACGTGCGAAAACATGTCCGCATACTCAGCAGGCGCCTTATCACTGTACCCCGGAATCGCGCATGTGTGTTGGGAGAAATGGTGATGAGGGCACGGTCACACTGACTGACCAGCGCCTTCCCCGGGTGCGCGAGCGGGCTATTGTGCGCTCCATGGAGACGCCTGACAACGCCACGCCCACCGGGATCGCCGCCAAGGACTGGGCGACGGCTTCCGCCGAGCCGCAGTACCGCGCCGCCGTGATCGACCTCCTCGGCGCCCTCGCCTACGGAGAGCTCGCGGCCTTCGAGCGGCTCGCCGAGGACGCCAAGCTGGCGCCGACCCTCGCGGACAAGGCGGAGCTGGCGAAGATGGCCTCGGCCGAGTTCCAGCACTTCGAGCGGCTGCGGGACCGCCTGGCCGCCGTCGACGCCGAGCCGACCGCGGCCATGGAGCCCTTCGCCAAGGCGCTCGACGACTTCCACCGCCTGACCGCGCCGTCGGACTGGCTGGAGGGTCTGGTCAAGGCGTACGTCGGCGACTCGATCGCCAGTGACTTCTACCGTGAGGTCGCGGCCCGTCTGGACTCCGACACGCGCGGGCTCGTCCTCTCGGTGCTCGACGACACCGGCCACGGCAACTTCGCCGTGGAGAAGGTCCGCGCGGCGATCGACGCCGACCCGCGGGTCGGCGGCCGGCTCGCGCTCTGGGCGCGCCGTCTGATGGGCGAGGCGCTCTCGCAGGCCCAGCGTGTGGTCGCCGAGCGCGACGCCCTGTCGACCATGCTGGTCGGCGGTGTCGCGGACGGCTTCGACCTCGCGGAGGTCGGCCGGATGTTCTCCCGGATCACCGAGGCGCACACCAAGCGCATGGCCGCGCTGGGCCTGGCCGCCTGAGGATCTTCCGTACGAGGAGGGGGTGAGCGGCGCTGTTCACGCCGCCGCTGATCGCCGCAGCCGTCGTCGCGAGGCCGGCCGGATCAGCAGCGAGAGCAGCACCGCCGCCACCGCCACCGCACCGATCAGGGTGGCGAGGAAGTGACCGGGGCCGAGCGCCCCGTGGGTGACGAGTGCGCCGAAGACGCCGCCCAGCGTGCCGGTGGCGAGGACGAGCACCCGGACGGGGAGGCGGTCGGGCAGCCGGTGCACGGCGGCCCAGGCCAGGGCGAAACCGAGCAGGGCTGAACCGAGGGCTTCCAGGAACAAGCGGATCACCTCGCGAGGGGTGCGGGGCGGGCGGTGCGGTCGAGGACCCTCCTACCCCAGGCCCGCGGAACGCAATCCTCCCGTACGCCCTGACGTGGACATACGGGCATACGAAAGGCCCGGTGGACCGAGACGGTCCACCGGGCCTCTCCCGTAGATCCTGGGCTCAGAGCGCGCCGAAACCCACGCGGCGAACGGCAGGCTCGCCGAGCTCCACGTACGCGATCTTCTCGGCCGGGATCAGGACCTTGCGGCCCTTCTCGTCCGAGAGGCTGAGCAGCTGCGCCTTGCCGGCCAGAGCGTCGGCCACGGCGCGCTCCACCTCCTCGGCGGACTGCCCGCTCTCCAGAACGATCTCCCGGGGTGCGTGCTGCACGCCGATCTTGACCTCCACGGCTATGTCCCTCCGAACGGTCAGCGTTGCGCGATTACCCGCGCCGTACGCTGCACACATTAGCCCGGTGAGGGGACGCGTACGGCTCAGCGGCGGCACGCCAGGAGCGAACACGCGCCGTAGGTCCGGTACGGACCCCCGGTCAGTGGCCCTCGGCGCTCAGCTGGCCGTCCACCGCGTGCAGCGGGAAGCCGGCGATGCCGCGCCAGGCGAGCGAGGTCAGCAGGCCGACGGCCTTGTCGCGCGGGATGGCGGATCCGCTCGACAGCCAGTAGCGGGCGACGACCTGGGAGACGCCGCCGAGACCCACGGCGAGCAGCATCGACTCGTCCTTGGACAGGCCGGTGTCCTCGGCGATCACGTCGGAGATCGCCTCGGCGCACTGGAGGCTGACCCGGTCCACGCGCTCGCGTACGGCGGGCTCGTTGGTCAGGTCGGACTCGAAGACGAGCCGGAAGGCGCCGCCCTCGTCCTCGACGTACGCGAAGTAGGCGTCCATCGTGGCCGCGACCCGGAGCTTGTTGTCCGTGGTGGAGGCCAGGGCCGTGCGCACCGCCAGCAGGAGGGACTCGCAGTGCTGGTCGAGCAGGGCCAGGTACAGCTCCAGCTTCCCGGGGAAGTGCTGGTAGAGCACCGGCTTGCTGACTCCCGCGCGCTCGGCGATGTCGTCCATCGCGGCGGAGTGGTACCCCTGGGCGACGAAGACCTCCTGGGCCGCGCCGAGGAGCTGGTTCCGTCGGGCACGTCGCGGCAGGCGCGTGCCCCGAGGGCGTGCTGCCTCTGTCTGCTCGATGGCGCTCACGCGGCCTCCCAAAAATCGATCCATGCGCGCTGTCGCCCGCGTCGCCATCGTACTTTTGGGTAACCCGGCTGTGCGCGGTGCGAACGCAGAATTTCACGGACCGGACGTCCGGGTCGACAGTCGATTCAAGATTAAACCGAACAAATCAGCGGTAGTCGTCCTCGTCCAGGGTGACCACACGGGCCTGTTCGGACGAGTCGGCCTCGTTCGCCGAGTCGCGCTCGACATGGGTGAGCGGCTCGTCCTCGCGTTGCCGCAGTTCGGTGTGCTGCTCGGCGGCGTCGGCCTCCGGGATTTCCTGGTCCAGCACGACGTCCTCTTCCTCGGCGAATGTGTCCGGCTCGGTCGGATCGACAGTCATGAGGTTCCTTCCGGAGCATGCGGGTCGCGGTCGTCTCCGATGGCCCTCTCTCCGAGCCTAGGAGCACACGCGCCTCGCCGCACACGCACCTGTGACGGCACCCACACGCGTCGCCGCGTGATCGTCTCGTAATATTGCGGCCATGTCGTCGACCGAGCTGCCGGAAACCCGGACCGCCGCCGCGCCACCGGCGTCGCGCACCACCCGCGCCGTACGGGTCGCCGACGGCGAGGAGCTCCGCTCCGTGTCGCTGCCCGGGCTCACCCTCACCGTGCGCTCCCGGCCGGGCGCCGAGCCCGGCCTGCCGCCCGCGCTGTACGTCCACGGCCTCGGCGGTTCCTCGCAGAACTGGTCCGCCCTGATGCCGCTGCTCGCGGACCTCGTCGACGGCGAGGCCGTCGACCTGCCCGGCTTCGGCGACTCCCCGCCGCCCGACGACGGCAACTACTCGGTCACCGGGCACGCCCGCGCCGTCATCCGGTTCCTCGACTCCACGGAGCGCGGTCCGGTCCATCTCTTCGGCAACTCGCTGGGCGGCGCCGTCGCCACCCGGGTCGCCGCGGCCAGGCCCGACCTGGTCCGCACCCTCACCCTCGTCTCACCGGCCCTCCCCGAGCTGCGCGCCCAGCGCACGGCCTGGCCCACGGTGCTGCTCGCCGTGCCGGGCGTCGCCTCGGCCTTCGCGAAGCTCAGCAAGGACTGGACGGCCGAGCAGCGGGTCCGCGGTGTCCTCTCGCTCTGTTACGGAGACCCCGGCCGGGTCTCCGACGAGGGGCTGCGGCACGCCGTCGAGGAGATGGAGCGCCGTCTGGAGCTCCCTTACTTCTGGGACGCCATGGCCCGCTCCTCGCGCGGCATCGTCGACGCGTATACGCTCGGCGGCCAGCACGGGCTCTGGCGGCAGGCCGAACGGGTCCTCGCCCCGACGTTGCTCGTGTACGGCGGGCGCGACCGGCTCGTCTCGTACCGGATGGCCAGGAGGGCCGCCGCCGCCTTCCGCGGCTCGCGCCTGCTGACCCTTCCCGACGCGGGGCACGTGGCGATGATGGAGTACCCCGAGACGGTCGCCCAGGCCGCCCGGGACCTGATCGTCGATCACGGTGGGAGCTGATCCGGGGCGTGGGACGGCACAGTCGTAAGGGCTCCGCGTCCTCGGTGGCGGACACCGGGCCGCAGGCGGCAGCGAAACAGACACCGGGGGCGCCGGGGGCCCCGGGGGCACAGACACAGCAGGGGCCGCCGGCCGGGCGTGCGCCCGGCACGGGGCGCCGCCGCAGGGGCGACGGCCAGGACCCGGCCGGCACCCCGGCGCACGGGATCCCCGTCCACGGCGCACCCGGCTACGGGACTGCCGCCCAGGGCACCCCGGCCCACGGCACTCCGCTGTACGGGACTCCCGCGCACGGCACCCCCGGCTACGGGACTCCCGCGCACGGCACCCCCTCGTACCGTCCCTCCGGGTTCGGCGGCGGGGCCTACGACACCCCGGCGCACGGCACTCCCGGGACCCCGGCGCACGGTGTCCCCGTCTACGGGACTCCCGTACGGGGCGGCCATCCGCAGCACGACGAGGGCCTCGCGCCCCGGCCCGAGCGGTACGGCACCCGGCCCGGGCCCCGGCACGGTTCTCCCCGGACCGACGAGACCGAACAGGCCTCTCCCCAGGGGCCGTTCATCCCCGGACAGCGTCGCGAGAGCGAGCCCGAGGGCGACACTCCGGGCGGCCGGAGCGGTCTCGGCCGGACCCTGACCGGTGTCGCGGCCGCCGCCGTCGCCACCGTCCTCGCCTTCGTCGTCGCCGGACAGGTCACCGAGGGCGGCGAGTCCCCGGCCGCCGCCCACGCCGCGGAACAGCCCGCAGACCGGGCCGCGGACGACACCTCCGCCTCCCGCTCCGACGAGCGGGAGGCCCCGTCGAGCCCGGCGCCCGCCACCACTCCGCCGCCGCCGACGTACGAGCAGCTGATCGCCCGCCAGTACCCGATCGATCCGAAGCTCAGGGGCTCCGGGAAGTTCAAGGCGGTCCCCGGCTTCCAGAAGGCGCCCGGCAAGGGGCGTCTGATCCGGTACCGGATCGACGTCGAGGAGGGGCTCGGTCTCGACCACGACCTGTTCGCCGCGACCGTCTTCAAGACCCTGAACGACCGGCGCAGTTGGGCGGGCAAGGGTGAGATGACCTTCGAGCGGGTCTCCAGCGGGGAACCCGAGTTCGTCATCACGCTCGCGAGTCCCGGCACCACCGGAGTGTGGTGTGCGAAGTCGGGACTCGACACGACCGAAGAGAACGTCTCCTGCGACTCGGCCCAGACGGACCGCGTGATGATCAACGCATTCCGCTGGGCGCAGGGGTCGGAGACCTTCGGACCCAAGGCGATGTTCGCCTATCGCCAGATGCTCATCAATCACGAGGTCGGACACCGGCTGGGGCACGGCCATGTGATCTGTGGCACTCCCGGCGCGCTCGCGCCCGTGATGCAGCAGCAGACGAAGTCCCTGAACATCGACGGAATCAAGTGCCGCCCCAACCCCTGGGTGTACCCGGGCAGTTGACGGCGCCTCCGTTCGCCGAGTGATCACATCCTGAGATCCGTGTCTCAGGAAAACGTCGAACCGCGTTGACATCGTTCGCGCGTTCGTTCATATTTCTCGGCATGTCGAACCGTCATGTCACCTCCGATCGCGCCGCCTTCGAGCTGGCGCTCATCGGCGTGGCCGGACATTCCGTCGCCGACATTCTCTGTAGCTGACGCCTGCCCGAGCGCACGTCGGCCTTTTCTTTTCCGTACCGCCGACGCATTTCCGCGCCCGGGTGTTTCGCACCCCCGCAGGCGCGGCTTTCTCCTCTGCTTCTCCGTGCACGGCCATTCCCTACGGATGCCGCCACTCGCCGCTGCCTGCGTGGAATTCCCTTCCCGCCACCGCAGTCCTCCGAGAGGTCTTTTCCGATGCGTCGATCGTCCGTCATTTCGCGCCGCGTGGCAGCGGCCGCCGTCAGTCTCGTCCTGGCCTCGGGCGCCGCCGCCTGCGCGGGACCCGAGGACACCGGCGCCAAGGGCGGAACCTCCGGCAAGGCCGCGGGCGCCCCGCGGAAGGGCGGCACGCTCACCGTCCTCAACGCCGACGCCCAGACCGACTTCGACCCCGCCCGCCTCTACACCTCCGGCGGCGGCAACGTCCCCTCCCTCGTCTTCCGTACGCTCACCACCCGCAACCGCGAGGCGGGCGCCGCCGGCACCGAGGTCGTCCCCGATCTCGCCACCGACACCGGCCGCCCCAACAAGGACGCCACGGAGTGGACGTACACGCTGAAGGAGGGCCTGAAGTTCGAGGACGGCACGCCCATCACCAGCGCCGACGTCAAGTACGGCATCGAGCGCTCCTTCGCCGCCGAACTCTCCGGCGGAGCCCCGTACCTGCGTGACTGGCTGATCGGCGGCGACACGTACCAGGGCCCGTACAAGGACAAGAAGGGTCTCGCGTCCATCGTCACGCCCGACGCGAGGACCATCGTCTTCAAGCTGAGGAAGCCCGAGGGCGAGTTCCCCTTCGTCGCCACCCAGACCCAGTTCACCCCCGTCCCCAAGGCCAAGGACGACGGCGCGAAGTACGAGGAGCACCCCGTCTCCTCCGGCCCGTACAAGGTCGTCAAGAACGAGAACGACGGCGAACGCCTCGTCCTGGAACGCAACGAGCACTGGGACCCCGGGACCGACGAGGAGCGCAAGGCCTACCCCGACAGGATCGACGTCAGGTCCGGCCTCGACGAGGCCGTCATCAACCAGCGCCTCGCCACCTCCTCCGGCGTCGACGCCGCCGCCGTCACCACCGACACCAACCTCGGCCCGGCCGAACTCGCCCAGGTCGGCTCCGACAAGGCCCTCGCCGCCCGCGTCGGCACCGGCCACTTCGGCTTCACCAACTACATCGCCTTCAACCCCAAGGTGAAGCCCTTCGACAACCCGAAGGTGCGCCAGGCGATCTCGTACGCGATCAACCGCACCAGCGTCGTCAACGCCGCCGGCGGCTCCGCCCTCGCCGAGCCCGCCACCACCTTCCTGCCCGAGCAGAAGTCCTTCGGCTTCGCGCCGTACGACCACTTCCCGGCCGGCCGGACGGGCAACCCGGAGAAGGCCAGGCAGCTCCTGAAGGAGGCCGGCTTCCCCGACGGCCTCAAGGTCACCCTGCTGCACTCCACCGCCCAGAACCGCGCCACCAGCCCCGAGATCGCCACCGCCGTCCAGGAGGCGCTCGGCAAGGCCGGCATCACCGTCGAGCTCGACGGCCAGGAGCCCAACGCCTTCAACGAGAAGCGCTGGAGCGTCAAGGACGCGCCCGGCTTCTTCCTCTCCCGCTGGGGTGCCGACTGGCCGGCCGGCGGCCCGTTCCTCGCGCCGATCTTCGACGGCCGCCAGATCGTCGCCAACGGCTCCAACTACAACCACGCGCAGCTGAACGACCCCGCGGTCAACAAGGAGATCGACGAGATCAACAAGCTGACCGACCTCAAGGCCGCCGCGGCCCGCTGGGGCGCCCTCGACAAGAAGATCGGCGAGCAGGCGCTCGACGTGCCGCTCTTCCACCCCGTCTACAAGCGGCTCGTCGGCAAGAACGTCAAGAACGTCGTGATCAGCGACTGGACCGGCGTCCTCGACATCTCGCAGGTCTCGGTCAAGTGACCGCCCTGACCGACACGACGGCGCCCGTGGCGGGCATCCCCGCCACGGGCGCCGCCCGGCAGGTGTGGCGACGGCTCCGCACCCGCCCCGCCGCCCTCGTCTCCGCCGCCGTCCTCCTCCTGCTCGTCCTCCTCGCCCTCGCCGCACCGCTGCTCGCCGCCCTGGAGGGCCAGGACGCGACCACCTACCACGACGACCTCGTCGACTCGGCCCGCGGCGGCGTCCCGTACGGCTCCTTCGGCGGGGCGAGCGCCGACCACTGGCTCGGCGTCGAACCCGGCACCGGCCGCGACCTGTTCGTCCGGCTCCTCTACGGCGCCCGGATCTCGCTCCTCGTCGCCGTCGGCGCGACCGCCGTCCAGGTCCTCATCGGTGTCCTCGTCGGACTCGCCGCCGGACTCGGCAACCGCTGGGTCGACGGCGTCCTCGGCCGGGTCACCGACGTCCTCGTCGCCCTCCCCATGCTGGTCCTCGCCGTCGCGCTGACCGCCGTCGTCCCGCACGGCTTCCCCCGGCCCCTGCTGCTGATCCTCGTCATCGGCTTCCTCGGCTGGGCCGGGACCTCCCGGATCGTGCGCGCCCAGACCCTCACCCTGAAGAGTCTCGACTTCGTCGCCGCCTCCCGGCTCGCGGGCTCCGGGCCGTGGCGGACCGCCCGCCGCGAACTCCTGCCCTCCCTGGCCGCCCCCGTCATCACCTACGCGGCGATCCTCGTCCCCACCAACATCGTCGTCGAGGCCTCGCTCTCCTTCCTCGGGGTGGGCGTCACCCCGCCGACCCCGTCCTGGGGGCAGATGCTGTCGACCGCGCAGACCTGGTTCCGGGCCGACCCCTCGTACGTCCTGCTGCCCGCGGGACTGCTCTTCGTCACCGTCCTCGCCTTCACCGTCCTCGGCGACGCGGTCCGCACGGCCCTCGACCCGCGCGAGGCGAGCCGGCTGGGCGTGGGCACCCGTAAGGAGTCCCGTCGGGACTCCCGTAAGGAGGCCTCCCGATGACCCGCTTCGTCCTCAAGCGGCTCGCGGGTGCCGTGCTCGTCCTGCTGGCGCTCTCGGTCCTCGTGTACGCGCTGTTCTACCTGGCGCCGGGCGACCCCGCGCGGCTCGCCTGCGGCGAGCGCTGCAACCCTCAGCAGATCGCCCAGGTCCGTGAACAACTCGGCCTGAACGACGGCATGTTCACCCAGTACCTGCACTTCCTCCAGGGCGTCTTCGCCGGCCGCGACTACTCGACCGGCACCTCCGTCGTGCACTGCGACGCGCCCTGCCTCGGCCTCTCGTACCAGAGTGACCAGCAGGTCACCCGGCTCGTCCTGGAACGGCTCCCCGCCACGGCCTCGCTCACCCTCGGCGCCATGGCCGTCTGGCTCGTCGTCGGCGTCGGCACCGGACTGCTCTCGGCGCTGCGCCGGGGCGGCCCCACCGAGCGGATCCTGACCCTGATCACCCTCGCCGGAACCGGCACCCCCGTCTTCATCCTCGGGCTGCTGCTCCTCATGGCCGTCTGCGCCTACCTCCAGTGGCTGCCCTTCCCCAGCTACGTACCGCTCGGCGAGGACCCCGAGCAGTGGGCCTGGAACATGCTGCTTCCCTGGCTCACCCTCGGCTTCTTCGAATCCGCCAAGTACGCCCGCCTCACCCGCGGTTCCACCCTGGAGACGCTCGCCGAGGACCACATCCGGACCTTCCGCGCCTACGGGGTGGGGGAGCGGTCCGTCGTCACCCGCCACGCGCTGCGCGGCGCCGTCCCGCCGGTGATCGCGGTCAGCGCCGTCGACCTCGGCTCGATGTTCGGCGGGGCCGTCCTCACCGAGTCCCTCTTCGGCATCCCCGGCCTCGGCAAGACCCTCATCGACGGGGTGCGCGAGATCGACCTGCCCGTGGTGGTGGGCGTCGTCATGGTGACCGGCACCTTCGTCGTCCTCGCCAACGTCGTCGCCGACCTGCTCTACGCCGTCGCCGACCGAAGGGTGGTCCTGACGTGACCCCGCTCGTCGAAGTCCTTGACCTCACGGTCGAGTTCGCCCGCTCCGGCGACCCGGTGAAGGCCGTCGACGGCCTCTCCCTCACCCTGGAGGAGGGCCGCGCCCTCGCGCTCGTCGGCGAGTCCGGCAGCGGCAAGTCCACCGTCGCCGGCGCTCTCCTCGGCCTCCACCGGGGTACGGGAGCGAAGGTCGGCGGCACCGTACGGGTCGGCGGCATCGACGTCGGCGCCGCCGGACCGGCCGAGCTGCGGCGACTGCGCGGCGGAGTCGCCGCCATGGTCTTCCAGGACCCGCTGTCCGCGCTCGACCCCTACTACGCCGTCGGCGACCAGATCGCCGAGGTGTACCGCGTCCACGCCGGAGGCTCGCGCCGCGCCGCCCGCGCCCGCGCCGTCGAGGTCCTCGGCCGGGTCGGCATCCCCGACGCGGCACGCCGCTCCCGCTCCCGCCCGCACGAGTTCAGCGGCGGCATGCGGCAGCGCGCCCTGCTCGCGATGGCCCTCGCCTGCGAGCCCCGCCTCCTGGTCGCCGACGAACCGACCACCGCCCTCGACGTCACCGTGCAGGCCCAGATCCTCGACCTGCTGCACGAGCTGCGGCGCGAGACCGGCACCGCGCTGCTCCTGGTCACCCACGACGTGGGCGTGGCCGCCGAGAGCGTCGACGAGGTGCTCGTCATGCGCGCCGGCCGGGAGGTCGAACGCGGTCCCGTGGACGGGGTGCTGGGGACGCCGGTCGAGCCGTACACGCGGAGGCTGCTCGCCGCCGTGCCCCGGCTCGACGGGCCGGTCCGCGAGTCCGTGGACGGCCCGGCGCGGGGAGAGGTGCTGCTGGAGGCGCGCGACCTGCGGCGGGAGTTCGGGAGGGGGAAGAAGTCGACGGTCGCCGTCCAGGGAGCCTCGCTCACCGTCCACGCCGGGGAGACCCTCGGCCTGGTCGGGGAGTCCGGCAGCGGCAAGACCACCCTCGGCCGCATGCTGGTGCGGCTCCTCGACCCCACGAGCGGCCTGCTCCGCTACGGGGACACGGACATCGGCTCCCTGTCGGAACGGGAACTGCGCCCGTACCGCCGCGAGCTCCAGATGGTCTTCCAGGACCCGGTCGCCTCCCTCAACCCGCGCCGCTCCGTCGGTGAGTCGATCGCCGACCCGCTGCGGGTGGCGGGGGAGCGCGACGAGACCCGGATCCGGGCGAGGGTGCGGGAGCTGCTCGACCGGGTGGGGCTCGAACCCGACCGGTACGAGGCCTACCCGCACGAGTTCAGCGGCGGCCAGCGCCAGCGCGTCGGCATCGCCCGGGCGCTCGCCGCCGAGCCCCGGCTGATCGTCTGCGACGAACCCGTCTCCGCGCTCGACGTCACCACCCAGGCCCAGGTGACCGCGCTGCTCGCCGAACTCCAGGCCGAACTGGGCCTCGGCCTCGTCTTCATCGCCCACGACCTCGCCGTGGTCCGGCAGGTCAGCGACCGCGTCGCCGTCATGCGGGGCGGCCGGATCGTCGAGCAGGGCACGGTCGCGGAGGTGTACGGCGCGCCCACGGACCCGTACACCCGGCAGCTGCTCGCGGCGGTGCCCTCGCTCGACCCGCTCCGCGCGGCGGAACGCCGGGAACGGCGCCAGGAGCTGGCCGTCGCCTGACGCTCCGTGACCGATCTGACGCTTAGCGCGACAGAACGCGACCGGGGTGGGAAAGTTACGTGCATTCACCCCTTCCGGTGGTGGGGGGGGGGGGGCCCCCCCCCCCCCACCCGGGTAGGAGCTTACGGGGTTCAACCGGCGCATCCAACCCCCACACCGGAACCCGCCCCCCCGCGGTCGTGGGGGGGCGC
>NZ_JBIRMW010000022.1:105573-142075 GCF_044331325.1 Streptomyces sp. NPDC017246
CCCGCCCGGCGGCGCGGCGCCGCCCGGGGGCTCGCGACCCCACCCCCCCCCCCCCCCCCCCCCCCCCCCCCCCCCCCCCCCCCCCCCCCCCCCACCGGTGTATCCGCTTACGTTTCTTCCCGCTGCGAGTCGCCGGACCAACGGTGACCGCCGTCAAGGGAGATCGGGGGTGCGCTCGTGCGGATCGGACTGCTCACGGAGGGTGGCTACCCGCATGCCGCCGGTGAGTCCGGACTCTGGTGCGAGCGACTCGTACGCGGACTCGGGCAGCACCAGTTCGACCTGTACGCCCTCGGCGGGACCGGCACCCCGCGACCCCTCCCCCCGAACGCCCACGTCGCGCGCACCGCCGACCCGGGACGCCCCGACGCGCACCAGGCCGCCGGAAACCTGCTGGAGCGGACCGCCTTCGGCGGCCACCGCGCCGCCCGCCGCGCCTACGGCCGGCGCGAGCGACGCCGCTTCACCGAGGCCTTCCACCAGCTGGCCCTGGGGCTCTGCGCCGAGGAAGGCGCCGGGTCGGGGCTCGGTGCCGAGGGAGGCACCGCGGCCGGATCCGACAGCGCCTTCGCCGCCGGCCTCTACGCGCTCGCCGAACTCGCCCGCGAGCGGGGTGGACTGCCCGGCGCCCTCCGCTCCGACGACGCCGTCCGCACCCTCGAATCCGCCTGCCGCGCGCCCGGCGCACGCCGGGGCGCGGCCGCCGCCGGACTCCCCGACCACCTCTCCTTCGTGGAGCACCTGGAGCGCGCGCTGCGCCCCCTCTCCCTCGACTGGTACACGGAGGAGGCACTCGGCGCGGCCGACCTCTGCCACGCCGCCGCCGGAGGCACCACCGCCCTCCCCGGCCTGCTGGCCAAACGCTTCTTCGGAACCCCGCTGCTCGTCACCGAGTACGGCGTGCAGCTCCGCTCCCACTACCTCGCCCCCGACGCCGACCGCTCCCTGCCGCTGCGCACCCTCCTCGCCGCCCTCCACGGCCGGCTCGCCGCCGAGGTCTACCGGCAGGCCGCCCTCCTCACCCCCGGAAACGCCCACACCCGCCGCTGGCAGGAGAAGTGCGGCGCCGACCGGGCCCGCATCCGCACCGTCCACCCCGGCATGGCGGCCGACCGCTTCGCCGAGGTCGGCGAGGACGAGGAGAGCGGCGACCCCGCCACCCTGGTCTGGGTCGGCCGCGTCGAACCCGCCAAGGACCTCGTCGGCCTGCTGCACGCCTTCGCCGAGGTCCGGGCCCGCCGGCCCGACGCCCGGCTGAGGATCGTCGCCGTGCCCGTACGGGATCCGGGCGCCGACGCGTACCTCGCCCACTGCAGAGGACTCGCCGCCCAGCTCTTCCCCGACGAGGCCCCCGGCGCGCACGCCGTCGGCGAGAACCCGGTCGGCTTCGAGGAGCTCGGCGGACCCGAGGCACCCACCCTGGAGGACACCTACGCCTCCGGCGCGGTCGTCGTCCTGTCCAGCGTCGTCGAGGGCTTCCCCGCCAGCCTCGTCGAGGCGATGTTCTGCGCACGCGCCACCGTCTCCACCGACGTCGGCGCGGTCGTCGAGATCATCGGCGGCACCGGCCTCGTCGTCCCGCCGCGCAACCCCCGGGCGCTCGCCGACGCCTGCCTCGCGCTGCTCCGCGACCCCGAGCGCCGCCACCGGCTGGGCGCCGCCGCCCGCGCCCGCGCGCTCGAACTCTTCACCGTCGAACAGAACCTCGCCGCGTTCCGCGGTATCTACCTGGAGCTCCTCTCCCACGCGCCGGTACGCCACCGCTCCGGGGACGGCGTGCCCTTCGCCCACCCCGCCGAGGCGCACGTCCCGGGCAGCTGGGCGCAGAAGGCCGTGACCGCCGGGACGGGAGCCCCCGATGCCTGAAGGAGACACCCCCATGCGCGGCTCCACCGCCCCGACGAGCCCCGGAGCCTGGGACGCCCGCTCCGAGGCCCTCCTCGGTGCCCCCGCACCGACCCCCCGCGCCGCGGACACCCCCGACCCGCGCACCCCCGAGGACCTCGTCGACGCACCGCCGTCCGGGATAGCCCCGGCCCCGGGGGAGGCCGCCGTGACGCCCCTGCGGGAGGGCGACCCGACGACGCCGACCCGCCCGGACACCGACCGGAGGCCGCCCGCGGCCCCGACGGAGGACGACACACCGCGCACCGCCACGCGGCCCGGCCCGGCCGAGACGTCGGGCCCGGCGGAAACGTCCGGTGCGACAGGAGCGACGGGAGCGACGGGAGAGGCTGGCGCGTCCGGCGCGGTGGAAACGGCCGGCCCGATGGCCACCGGCCCGATGGCCCCCGGCCCGGCGGGCACGCCCGCCGCGGCGGCGCCCGCCCCGGTCCCCGCCGCCCGTCTCCGGCGGGGGAACGCCGACCCCGTGAAGGTGCTCATGCACCGGCACCGGGAGCTCTGCGAACGGGCCGTCGACCCGCTGGAGATCGCCGCCGGGCTCGAAGCCCAGGGGTTCACCGACCGCACCGCCGCACGCTTCCGGCACCGGGACGTCTTCTCGCTGGCCGAGGAGCTGTACGCGCGCGTGCCCCGGGGAAGCGGGCCCGCCGCGCCCCCGGTCCCGGCCGCACTCCGTACCGACGCGTGGGTGCTCGCCGTCCTCGCCCCCGGCGCCGCCGCCGCGCTCACCGGCATCGGACTCGCCGTCACCGACGGGCCCCTGCGGATCGCCGTCGGCGCGGCCGGAACCCTCCTGCTCACCGGCGCGCTCCTCCTCGCCGTCCGGCGCGGCCCCTTCCGCGCCCCCGACGGCGGCACCGTGCCCGCCGCCCGCCTCTGGACCCTCTGGCTCCTGGCGTACGCGGTCTGCGGCGACGGACTCCTGACCCAGGTGCTCAGCGGCGGCCCCGACGGCGCCTGGGACCTGGCCCCCGGCCCGCTCCTCGGCCTCGCCCTCGCCGTCGCCCCCACCGCCTGGTGCGCCCGGCTCTTCGCGCACCGGGCGCGCCGCCGGATCGCCGACAGCCGGGGACTCGCCGACTTCGCCGCCGCCACCCGGCCGCTGCTCCTCGGCACCGTGGCCCTTCAACTCCTCGCCCTCACCGCCCTGCTCCTGCTCACCGGGTTCAGCTCCGGGGCCCTGGCCCTCGGCGCGCTCCTGCTGCTCGCCCGGCTCCTCACCGTCCACGGCTTCCCCGAGACGGCCGCCGCCGCCCTCGCCGCAGCCGCCGCCGCCGAGGCGCTCGCCCTCGCGAGCGTCCTCGCCGCCCGGGTCCCCGTCCCCGGCTTCGACGCGCTCGCGGCCCCCGTGCGGGCCGTCGTCGACGCCTGGGGCCCCGGGGCCGTACCCACCCTCGTCTGCGGCGCCGCCGCGCTCGGCCTGCTGGCCCACGCGACCGCCTCCCTCTCCCGGGCCTCGGCCCACGCC
Organism: Streptomyces sp. NPDC017246; assembly: GCF_044331325.1. Classification (NCBI taxonomy): domain Bacteria; kingdom Bacillati; phylum Actinomycetota; class Actinomycetes; order Kitasatosporales; family Streptomycetaceae; genus Streptomyces; species Streptomyces sp. NPDC017246. The sequence continues at coordinate 108,947 of NZ_JBIRMW010000022.1, forward strand.
ACCGGATGAACAGTCCACGGAAGGTCCGGCGACCACCGCGACCAGCACCGCGCCGAGCCTCCCGCCGAGATACCCCGCACCCGCGGAGCCGACGCCGCGGGCGTGCCCCGTCACCTCTCTCATCACCCGCAAGGAGACCGAAGATCATGACCCCGCAACCCCCAGCCCCGGCCGGTCGGCACGAAGGGGGCGCACGATGAGGGTGCTGCTGCTCGGAGCCAACGGCTTCATCGGACGTTTCGTCGCCGACCGGCTGCTCGCCGACCCGGCCGTCCACCTCACCGCGCTCGGCCGGGGCGACGACGCCGACGTGCGTTTCGACCTCGCCTCCGGAAGCCCGGGCGCGCTGACCCGTTTCCTCGACGCCGTCCACCCCGGGGTCGTCGTGAACTGCGCGGGCGCCACCCGCGGCGGTGCCCGCGACCTGACCCGGCACAACACCGTCGCCGTCGCCACGGTCTGCGAGGCCCTGCGGCGCAGCGGCTGCGGCGCCCGGCTCGTCCAGGTCGGCTGCGCCTCGGAGTACGGGCCGAGCCAGCCCGGCTCCTCGACCGCCGAAGACGCCGTACCCCGCCCCGGCGGCCCGTACGGGGTGTCGAAGCTGGCGGCGACCGAACTCGTCCTGGGTTCGGGGCTGGACGCCGTGGTGCTGCGGGTGTTCTCGCCCGTGGGCCCCGGCACGCCGGCCGGCTCGCCGCTCGGCCGGCTCGCCGAGGCGATGCGCCGGGCCATGCAGGCCGGGGACGGCGAGCTCAAGCTCAGCGGCCTCGGCGTGCAGCGGGACTTCGTCGACGTCCGGGACGTGGCGCGGGCCGTGCACGCGGCCTCGCTCTCCGCCGCCCAGGGCGTCGTCAACATCGGCACCGGCCGCGCGGTCCGGCTCAGGGACGCCGCCGCCGTCCTGGCCAGGGTCGCCGGCTACTCGGGGAACCTGCACGAGCTGGACGCCCCGCACGGCATGCCGCAGCGCCCGATGATCGGCGCCCCCCGCACCGAGGGGACCATCGCCGACCAGCTGGCCGCCGCCCCGTATCCGTACCCCGACGGCTGCGGCCCCTGGCAGCAGGCCGACGTCCGCACCGCCCGCGACCGGCTCGGCTGGCGGCCCCGGATCAACCTGGAGGAGTCCCTCGCCGACATCTGGATGGAGGCGGCGTGTCGCATCTGACCGCGACGGGGGCGGTCCAGGCGCTCGGGGTGGGCGTGCCCGGTTACGCCCACCCGCTGCTCGCCCCCGTCGAGTGGGGCGAGCTGAGCCGCCCCGGGACCCCGCTGCACTGGGCGGTGCTCAATGTGGCGGAGGGGCCGGGCAGCCGCCCCGACCCGCACTGTCTGGAGGCGGCGGGGAGGCTCCGTAACGCCGGGGTCCGGGTCCTCGGGCACCTGGACGCGGCGTACGGCTCCCGGCCGTTCGGGGAGCTCGTCTCGGACGCCCACCGGTTCGTCGACTGGTACAAGGTCGACGGCTACTACCTGGACCGCTGCCCCTCGGACCGGGCGGACCTGGCCGGGGTGCGGCGGGTCACCGCCACCCTGGAGGCGGTCCTCGGCGGTGAGGCCCATCTGGTCCTCGGCCACGGCACCCATCCCCATCCGGGGTACGCCGAGACCGCCGACCAGCTGGTGACCTTCTCCGGCCCCTGGGCGGACTACCGCTGGTCGCAGGTGGCCGAGTGGACGGCCGAGTACACGGAGGCGAAGTTCGTCCATCTCGTGCACGGGGTTCCGCGCACCCACCTGGAGGAGGCCCTGCGGATCGCCCGCTGGCAGGGGGCCGGGACGATCTTCTTCACCGACCGGACGGGGGCCGCGGAACAAAGCGCGCCATTTCGCTCGCTGCCCGGCTACTGGGACGAAATCGTCTCGCGGATCGGACCGGGTGTCTCGGAATGAGAAGGAGCGTGGCAGTGTTACGGGGAGAACAACCGTACTGACATACCGACAACCGGAGTCCCCGTGTCGCTGCCACCCCTGGTCGAGCCGGCTGCCGAGCTCACCGTAGACGAGGTCCGCAGGTACTCCCGCCACCTGATCATCCCGGACGTCGGGATGGACGGGCAGAAGCGGCTGAAGAACGCCAAGGTGCTGTGTGTCGGCGCCGGTGGCCTCGGCTCGCCGGCGCTGATGTACCTGGCCGCCGCCGGCGTGGGCACGCTCGGCATCGTGGAGTTCGACGAGGTCGACGAGTCGAACCTCCAGCGCCAGATCATCCACAGCCAGGCCGACATCGGCCGCTCCAAGGCGGTGTCGGCGCGCGACAGCGTGCTCGGCATCAACCCGTACGTGAACGTGATCCTCCACGAAGAGCGGCTCGAGGCCGAGAACGTGATGGACATCTTCAGCCAGTACGACCTGATCGTCGACGGCACGGACAACTTCGCCACGCGCTACCTGGTGAACGACGCCTGCGTGCTGCTGAACAAGCCGTACGTCTGGGGTTCGATCTACCGCTTCGACGGCCAGGCGTCCGTCTTCTGGTCGGAGTACGGTCCCTGCTACCGCTGCCTCTACCCGGAGCCCCCGCCGCCGGGCATGGTCCCGTCCTGCGCCGAGGGCGGCGTCCTGGGCGTGCTGTGCGCGTCCATCGGCTCCATCCAGGTCACCGAGGCCATCAAGGTCCTGGCCGGCGTGGGCGACCCGCTGGTCGGCCGCCTGATGATCTACGACGCCCTGGAGATGCAGTACCGCCAGGTGAAGGTCCGCAAGGACCCGAACTGCGCGGTCTGCGGCGAGAACCCGACCGTCACCGAGCTCATCGACTACGAGGCCTTCTGCGGCGTCGTGTCCGAGGAGGCCCAGGAGGCGGCGCTCGGCTCCACGATCACTCCCAAGCAGCTCAAGGAGTGGATCGACGAAGGCGAGAACATCGACATCATCGACGTCCGCGAGCCGAACGAGTACGAGATCGTCTCGATCCCGGGCGCGCGTCTGATCCCCAAGAACGAGTTCCTGATGGGCACCGCCCTCCAGGACCTCCCGCAGGACAAGCGCATCGTCCTGCACTGCAAGACGGGTGTCCGCAGTGCGGAGGTCCTCGCGGTGCTGAAGTCCGCGGGCTTCGCGGACGCCGTGCACGTCGGCGGCGGCGTGATCGGCTGGGTCCACCAGATCGAGCCCGAGAAGCCGGTCTACTAGGCGACTCACGGAAGGGGCCCGGATCTCGACACGAGATCCGGGCCCCTTCTCATGCCCCGTCACGGGTCACGCTCCGCTCCGCGCCGCCCCGCCGGAGCAGGTCTTGCCGTACGCGGGGACCTTGCCGTCCAGGAGGTACGCGTCGATCGTCGCCGTCGCGCACGACGACGTGCCGTACGCGCCGTGTCCCTCGCCCTCGTTGGTGACGAGGACGCCGACACCCGTGCCGAGTTCCTTCGCCATCTTCTCCGCGCCCTCGTACGGGGTCGCCGGGTCGCCCGTCGTACCGACGACGAGGACCGGGGCGGCGCCCGGAGCGGCGGCCTCCGGCGTCGCCCGCTCGCCCTTCACGGGCCACTCGGCGCACCAGCCGGCCGTGTCCCAGGCCAGGAACGCGCCGAACACGGGGGAGAGCCGCCGGAATTCGGGGACCAGCGCCTTCGCCTCCGCCGCGGTCGGCCTGGCGCTGGAGTCGGCGCAGGAGATCGCCCGCTGCGAGTGCGTCTGCGTGGAGTAGTGGCCGTCCGCGTCACGGTCGTTGTAGAAGTCGGCGAGTTCGAGCAGGGCGCCGCCCCGCCCCTTCTCGGCGTCCGCGAGGGCCGTCGTCAGGAGGGGCCAGTTGGACTGCCCGTACAGCGTCACCGCGATGCCCGTGAGCGCCAGGCCCTCGGTGAGCCGCCGCTCGCCGACGGTCAGCGGTGCGCGGTCGAGCTTCCGCAGCAGGCGCGCGATCCGCTCGGTCCCGGCCTCGGGGTCCTGGCCGGTGCTCTTCAGGTAGTTGCCCAGCGCCCGCTGGAAGCCGATCGTCTGGTGGCGGGCGTGCCCCACGGAGTCGGCGGTCGGGTCGACGACCGCGTCGAGGACGAGGCGGCCCACGTTCTTCGGGAAGAGGTGCGCGTACGTGCCGCCGAGCTGTGTCCCGTACGACATGCCGAAGTAGTGGAGCTCGTCGTCCCCGAGGACGCGCCGGATCAGGTCCAGGTCGCGGGCGGTGGCGGTGGTCGTGGTGTGCGGGAGGACCGTGGCGGAGCGGCGGGCGCAGCCGGCGGCGAAGGCGGCGTTGTCCGCGAGGTACGCGGCCTCCTCGGCCGCGGAGTCCGGGGTGAGGTCGACCGCGGCCTCCGCGGCGGCCTGTTCGGCGTCGGTCCTGCAGACCACACCGGAGCTGCGGCTCACCCCGCGGGGGTCGAAGCCCACCAGGTCGTAGCGCTCGCCGAGCTTCTCGTACTCCGCCGCCGCCCGGGGCAGGATGTCGACGCCGGAGGCGCCAGGGCCGCCGAAGTTGAAGAGCAGCGAGCCGATGCGGTCGCCCTTGCGGGCGGCCTCCTTACGGATCAGGGCGACCGGGATCGTCGCGCCCTCGGGCTTCGCGTGGTCGAGCGGCACCTTGACGGTGGCGCAGCGCCACTCCGCACCGGGCCGCCGACCGCCGTCCCCCGGGGCCGCGCAGCGCTTCCAGTCGGGCCGCTGACCGGTGAGCGAGGCCGGCAGCGGGGGAGTGGCGGTGGCGGTCGCCGGCGGTGCGGAGTCGGTGGCCGGTGGCGGAGTCGTCGTGGGGCGGGCGGCCGGGGCCCCGCCGCCCACGCTCGTACAGCCGGCGACGAGCACCCCGGTGACGGCCAGCACCGCCGTACGTATGCGCAGGGACTTGGGCGTGCGTATGGACATGTGTTCCCCCCGGGAGCCCGACAAGGCGGCTCATCCTAAGGGGCGGGGTCCGCTCGCCGCGGCGCCCTGCGCGCTCCGTGCGGACCGCGCTACTTGCAGACCGTGCCGGAGGCCGGGACCTTGCCGTCCAGGAGGTACGCGTCGACCGCCTTCTTCACGCACGCGTTGCCGCTGTTGTAGGCGCCGTGTCCCTCGCCCTCGAAGGTCAGCTCCACGCCGACGCCCTCGCCGAGCGCCTTCACCATCGCCCGGGCGCCCTCGTACGGGGTGGCCGGGTCTCCGGTGTTGCCGACGACCAGGATCGGCGCCGAGCCGGGCGCCGAGACGTCGGGGTTCTCCCAGGTCCCGGGCACCGGCCACTGCGAGCAGCTGGAGAGAGCCCAGCCCATGAAGTCCCCGAAGACGGGGGAGGCCTCGCGGAACTCGCCGAGCCGCTCCTTCGCCTGGCCGAGGGTGTAGCGCTCCTTGAAGTCCACGCAGTTGATGGCGGCGTTGGCGGCCTGGATGTTGCTGTAGGTGCCGTTCTGGCCGCGCCCGTTCATCGAGTCGGAGAGGCTGAGGAGCAGCGCGCCGTCACCCCCGTCGGCGTCGTCGAGGCCCTGCTCCAGATAGGTCCAGTACTCCTTCGAGTAGAGGGCCTGCGCGATGCCGTTGGTGGCCTGCGTCTGGGTGAGCTTGCGTTCCCCGATGCCCGGGATGGGCTCCTTGTCGAGGGAGGCGAGGAGGTCCGTGATGAACGACTCGATCTCGGCGACGCTCGAACCGGGCAAGGTGCACTCGTCACCCCGGTCCACACAGTCCTGGGCGAAGTTGTCCAGGGCGAGCTGGAAGCCCTTCGCCTGGCCGAGCGCGCCCTCCTCGACACCCGCGTCCGGATCGACGACGGCGTCGAAGACGGCCCGGCCGACGTTCTTCGGGAACAGATGGGCGTAGACGCCGCCGAGCTCGGTGCCGTACGAGATGCCGAAGTAGTGGAGCTTGTCGTCGCCGAGGACCTGGCGCATCAGGTCCATGTCCCGGGCGGCGTTCTCCGTGCCGACGTGCGGCAGCGACGGCCCCGCGTCCTTCTCGCAGCCGGTCGCGTACCGCTTCTGCGCCTCCGACAGCGTCCGTTCCTCCGCCTCGTCGTCGGGCGTGAAGTCCAGCGCGTAGTAGGCGTCGAGCTCCTTGTCGGTGAGGCACTCGACGGGGTCGCTGCGGCCGACCCCGCGCGGGTCGAAGGAGACCAGGTCGTAGCGGCCGCGGAGGCTCTCGTACTCGTTGGCGAAGGCCGGCAGCCCGGTGATGCCGGAGCCGCCGGGCCCGCCGAAGTTGAAGACGAGCGACCCGATCCGCCGGTCCTGGTCACGGGCGCGGGCCCGGATGAGCGCGAGCTCGATCGTCTCGCCCTCCGGTACCGCCCAGTCGAGCGGCGCCTGGAGGAAGGAGCACTCCCAGGCGGCGCCGCCGGGCAGCGGCGAGGGCGCGGCCCCGCCGCCCTCCGCGGCGGACGGCGCGGGGCACGGCGCCCAGGACAGCTTCTGCGACGTCAGCGCCGAGAGCCCGGCCGAACTGCTCGGCTTCGTCGCGTCGGCCGTGTCGTCTCCCCCGTCCGAGCACCCGGCGGCGAGCAGCACGGTGGTGGCGGTGAGCAGAGCGGCGCGCTGGGCGGCGGAGATCGGCATAGGCCCATGGTGGGCCGCCGCCTCCGCCGCCGCGCGGGACGGAGGTCCATGCGGGTGGCGCGCCGTACGGGACTCCGCCGCCTACAGCGCCTCGCGTTTCGTCAGCCAGTTGAAGCAGATCCAGCCCGGGAGGACCGGGATCCACAGGGTCAGCAGGCGGTAGAGGAGCACGGCCGGGGTCGCGACCTCGATGGGCAGGCCGACCGCCACCAGACCCAGGGTGAGCGCGGTCTCGACCGCTCCCACACCGCCCGGCGTCGGCGCCGCCGAGCCCAGGGCGTTGCCCGCGAGGAAGACGACCGCCACGCTCGCGTAGCTGATCGACACGCTGCTGTGGTTGAAGGCCCGGATCGAGGCGTCCAGGCAGAGCACGAAGGTCAGGGTGAGCAGCAGCATGCCGCCGATGCCGGTGATCAGCTTCATCGGCCGCTGGAGCACGTCCAGCATGCGCGGCACCACACCGGCGAAGAGCGAGCGCAGCCGCGTCGACACGAACTTCCGCATGAACGGGATCGCCGTCACGACGAGCACGAGCACCGCGACCGTGAGGAGACCGGCGATGACCGTCCTCGACGGGGTGAAGGACTGCGACCTCTCCGTTCCCGTCAGATAGCCGAAGGAGAGCAGAAGCAGGATGTGCGCCCCGAGCCCGAAGAGCTGGGAGGCGCCGACGCTCGCCACCGCGAGCCCCGGCCGTACCCCGGAGCGCTGGAGGAAGCGGGTGTTCAGGGCGACACCGCCGACCGCCGCCGGGGCGACGATCTTCACGAACGAGCCGGCGACCTGCGCCACCACCGTCCGCCAGAACCCGACCCGCTCGGGCACGAAGCCGAGCAGGCTCATCGCCGCCGCCACATAGCTGACCGCGGAGAACAGCACCGCGGCCGCCACCCATCGCCAGTCCGCCTGGCTGATCGTCGACAGCGGCGTCCGGGAGATCTGCGACAGCAGGAAGTACGCGGCGACCGCGCCCGCGATCAGACTGACCAGGGTCCGCGGCTTGATCCGCTCGAGACGGACCGGCTCGGCCGGCGCCTGCGGGCGGATGAGCAGCACCTGCTGCCGGATCTGGGCCAGCAGGTCCTCCTCACGGGCCTCGTCGAGCGCCGTGTCCAGGGCCCGCTTCTCGGCCTTCTTGTCCGCCTTCTTCTCGGCCTTGGTCTCCGCCCGTACGGCCGTCCGGTCCGCGGCGGCCTCCGCGGCCTGGGCCTTGGCCAGCTCCCGCTCGTGCTTGGCCGCCTCCGAGGCGGCGAGCACGGCCTCCCGCTCGCGTGCCGACCGTTCCCGGGCCAGTTTCCGCAGCGTCGCGCGCGTGGAGCGGCTCAGCGCGATCGGCTGGAGCAGCGGCAGACAGTCGGCGACGGCGTCCGGGCCGAGCACCTCGACGGCCGCGGCGACCGTGCGCTCGGCACCGACCCGCAGACCGAGGGTGGTGAGCAGCTGGGCGATGTCCATCCGCAGGATCAGATCGCCGGCGGCGATCTCGCCGCCGCGCAGATCGGTGAGGATGACCCTGCCGGAACGATCCACCAGAATCGCGTCGCCCGTGAGGCGGCGGTGCGCGATCCGGCGCGACTGGAGCGCCCGCACCTGCCGCCAGGCGCTGCGGACCAGCTCGTCGGTGATGTCGTCGTCGTCGAGCGCGTCGAGGCTCCGGCCGCCGATGTGCTCGTACACGAGCATCACGGCGTCCGGGCCGAGCTCGGAGGTGGCGATCAGCTTCGGCGCGTTCGCCCCGGCGGCGATCGCCGCGTACGCGAGGAGCGCCTCCTGCTCCAGGGCCTGCCGCAGCGAGACGATCGACCGGCGGGTGGTGATCGTCCGCAGGGTGATCCGCCGCCAGGCGCGGTAGAAGAAGCCGTGCGCCTGCTGCTCGCGGTCGACGACGGTGACGTCGAGCGGCGGCCCGTCCTCCAGGGTCACGATGTACCGGCGGCCCCGGTCGCCGGTGTCCGAGGAGTCGGGAACGCCCTCGGCGCGCAGCGCCGTGACCGGCCGGAAGCCGACCCGGCGCAGGCCGGCGAGGAGGGTCTGCCCGGTGGGCCGGACGTTGGGGGAGCCGACCGCGTACAGCGTGCCGTACGCCACGGTCCAGCCGATCAGGACGGTCAGGATGATCGAGAGCGCGGTGGTGTAGCCGGCCACCAGCATGGTGAACGCGTCGAGCAGCAGCACCACCCAGAGCGACACCCGCCAGCGTGGTCTTCGCGCCATCCCCACCGCGGTCATGTACGCGATCACCGGGGCGAGGTAGTTGTGCACCGGGTCGGTGAGCCCGCCGCCGGACTGCGGCTGGGTCAGCGCGTCCTGGATCGTGCCGGGCGCGCCCTGGGCGACCCAGAGGTCGGTGGCGAGGGTGACGCCGTGCGCGAGGACGGCGGCGAGGACGCCGTCCGCGATGCGCAGCCCGTCCCGTTTGATCAGGCGCTCGATGGCGAAGGCGACGGGGACGAGCAGGACGGCGATGGAGGAGACGAGGCCGGTGATCTTGACGAAGACATCGGGTGCGCCGACGGCGCCCTTGTTGATGTCCTCCTCGAGACCCGAGGTCGTCGCGTGGGCGAACGCGGCGACGGCGATGACGAGCCCGATGGCGAGCAGACCGGCGAGCAGCCGCATCAGGTCGGAGGGCCGGTGGACACGGGCCGCCAGCAGGGGCTCGTTGCCGGAGACCCGCTCGGGCACGTCAGCCTGGCCCCCCTCCGGAGGCTGAGTGTCCTGGCCCATCACCATGTCCGTCTCTGCATGCGCGTCGTGTCGTTCTCGTTCTTGCTCGCGTTGTCGTCCGTGTTCTTTTTCTTGTACTTGTCGCTCTTGATCTCGTATCACCAGTCACCGCCCGCACGATGGTGGCATGAAGAGCCGTCGCGCGGAGGCATCAGGGCCATGTCGGTGGGGTGAGGCAGGATGGTGCGGATGAGCATGGAGGAGCCCGTGGGGGAGACCGGAGAACTGCCCGAGTACGCGGAGCGGGTGCTCGACGTGGCCGACGGGATCCCGCCGGGCAGGGTGATGACCTACGGCGACGTCGCCGAATGGCTGGGTGAGGGCGGGCCGCGCCAGGTCGGGCGGGTGATGGCACTCTACGGCGGAACGGCGCCCTGGTGGCGGGTGGTCCGCTCGGACGGAACGCTGCTCCCCGGGCACGAGCTGAGAGCCCTCGGCCACTACCGCGACGAGGCCACCCCGCTGCGCGAGGCCGGCCCCGCGGCCGAGGGACACGTCCCGAGGATCGACATGCGACGGGCGCGCTGGGACGGAACTCACACCTGAGGGCGCCGGCGGCGGACATCCCCGCGTCGGCCGAGGACACACGGGCGGCGCTGGGTGCGAGCGGCTCCGGGAGGGACGTCCACGGTACGGAGCGGGGTACGGAGTACGGCTCGGCGACGGTCCGTTTCGCGTAACGTCGACGTTCGCGTCTCCCGAGGCGAAGGGCCGACGAGCTCCGCGGCCGGCCGCGGAGGACAGCCGCCTCACCCGCACCACCACTCCCACCAGGACCGGCGACCCACGTGAGTACCTCCTCGACCACCCGGCGTACGCCGCCGCACCAGGGACAGCCGTACCCGGGTTCGGGACGGCAGCGGACCCCGGGCGCGTACCGACTGGTGCGTACCACGCCGGCCCCGATGGATCCCCCTCAGCTGGACGCATCCCAACGGGAAGTGGTTGACCACGCCGGCGGACCTCTTCTCGTCCTCGCCGGACCCGGCACCGGCAAGACGACGACCCTGGTCGAGGCCGTCGCCGCCCGGATGGAGCGGGGCACCGACCCCGAACGCCTCCTCGTCCTCACCTTCAGCCGCAAGGCCGCCGTCGAACTCCGCGACCGCATGGCCGCCCGGCTCGGCGGCCGCCGCCCGCCCCAGGCCACCACCTTCCACTCGTACTGCTACGCCCTGATCCGCGCCCATCAGGACGCCGAACTCTTCGCCGAACCGCTGCGCCTGCTCTCCGGCCCCGAGCAGGACCTCGCCGTACGAGAGCTGCTCGCCGGCCACGTCGACCTGGAGAAGGAAGGCCTCGGATCCATCCGCTGGCCCGACGAACTCCGCGCCTGCCTCACCACCCGCGGCTTCGCCGACGAGGTACGGGCCGTCCTCGCGCGCTCCCGCGAGCTGGGCCTCGGGCCCGACGCGCTCGCCCGCTTCGCGGAGCGGGTCGGCCGCCCCGACTGGAAGGCCGCGGCCGGCTTCCTCGCCGAGTACCTCGACGTCCTCGACCTCCAGGGCGTCCTCGACTACACCGAACTCGTCCACCGGGCCGTCCTGCTCGCCGGGGACGCCGGCCTGCCCTCGTACGACGCCGTGTACGTCGACGAGTACCAGGACACCGACCCGGCCCAGGTCCGGCTGCTCCACGCGCTCGCGGGCGGCGGACGCCGCACCGTCGTCGCCTTCGGCGACCCGGACCAGTCGATCTACGCCTTCCGGGGTGCCGACGTGAACGGCATCCTCGACTTCCCGGCGACCTTCGGCGGCGCGGACGTCCGCGTCCTGCGCACCGCGCGACGCTCGGGCGCCGAGCTGCTCGACGCCACCCGGCTGCTCGGCCGTCGGATGCCGATGCCCCGGCTTCCCGCCGACAAGGTCCGCGCGCACCGGGAGCTCACGCCGACGCGGGAGGGGGGCCGGGCCGAGGCCTACACCTACCCCACGGCCTCCGCGGAGGCCGAGAACATCGCCGACCTGCTGCGCCGCGCCCACCTGGAGGACGGCGTCCCCTGGCAGGACATGGCCGTCCTCACCCGCGCCGCCGCTTCCCTGCCCTCTCTTCGCCGCGCCCTCACCTCGGCGGGAGTCCCGGTGGAGACGGACGCGGCGGACACCCCCCTGCGCCACGAGCCGGCGGTGGCGCCCCTCCTGCTCGCCCTGCGAGCGGTGGCGACGGCGGACCCCGTCGCGGGCGGGCGTTCCGCCGGGGCGGACCATCCGGCCCCGACCGACGACGGAGCCGCACCGACGCCACGGCCCGGGACTCCGGACGCGGAGGCCGCGCAGCCTTCGGGCCCGGCCGCGGGCGCGGCGTTTTCCGCGGGCCCGTCCCCGGACACCGCCCACTCCGCGGGCCCGTCCCGGGACGCCGTGGGGCCGGAGGCCGACGCGTCCGCCGAGCCCGAGCCCGAGCCCGGCCCCGACCCCGACCTCAGCCCCGAGCCCGAGCCTGAGCCCGCCCCCGAGCCCGGCTCCGCCGCAGTCGTCGGTGGGCGGCTCGGTGTCGAGACCGCGCTCGAACTGCTCGCCTCGCCCCTCGCCGGCGTCGACCCCGCCGACCTGCGCCGCCTCGGCCGTGCCCTCCGTGACGAGGAGCGGGCGGCGGGGAACAAGGTCCCGCCCCCCTCCGACGTGCTGCTCGCCCGCGCCCTCGACGAGCCCGAGCGGCTCGTCGCCCACGACCCGGCCTACGCGCGGGGGGCCCAGCGCCTCGGCGACCTCCTCCGCCGCACCCGGGTGCTGCTCGCCGACGGCGGCACCGCCGAGGAGGCCCTCTGGGTGCTCTGGAACGGCACCCCCTGGCCCGGCCGGCTGGAGCGCGCCGCCCTCCGCGGCGGCCCCGCGGGGCGCAACGCCGACCGTGACCTCGACGCCGTCTGCGCCCTCTTCGAGACCGCCGCCCGCGCCGAGGAACGCGTCGGCGGCCGCGGTGTCCTCAACTTCCTCGAAGAACTCGACGCGCAGGACATCGCCGCCGACACCCTCACCCGTCGGCACACCCGCCCCGACGCCGTCCGCCTCATGACCGCCCACCGTTCCAAGGGCCTCGAATGGGGCTTCGTCGTCGTCGCCGGCGTCCAGGAGGGCCTCTGGCCCGACCTGCGCCGTCGCGGCTCCCTCCTGGAGGCCGACCGCATCGGCCGTGACGGCCTCGCCGAACCGCTCACCCCCGGCGCCCTCCTCGCCGAGGAACGCCGGCTCTTCTACGTGGCCGCCACCCGCGCCCGCGACCGGCTCGTCGTCACCGCCGTGAAGGCCGCCGCCGAGGACGGCGACCAGCCCTCCCGGTTCCTCGCCGAGCTCGGCGTCGAGCCCAAGGACGTCCCCGGCCGTCCCCGCCGCCCGCTCGCCGTCTCCGCCCTGGTCGCCGAGCTGCGCGCCACCACCGTCGACCCCGACGCCTCGCCCGCGCTCCGCGACGCGGCCGCCCACCGCCTCGCCGAGCTCGCCGCGCTCACCGACGAGGACGGCCAGCCGCTGGTCCCGGCCGCGCACCCGGACCGCTGGTGGGGCCTGTTCGAGCCGACGCACAGCACGGCGCCGCTGCGCGAGCGCGACCGGCCGGTCACCCTCTCACCGAGCTCCCTGGAGAACCTGGTCGGCACCTGCTCCCTCCAGTGGTTCCTGGGCCGCGAGGTCAAGGCCGCCGCCCCCGCCACCGCCGCCCAGGGCTTCGGCAACGTCGTCCACGTCCTCGCCGACGAGGTCGCCTCCGGCCGTACCCCCGCCGACCTCGACGTCCTCATGGCCCGCCTCGACTCCGTGTGGGACGCCCTCGCCTTCGACGCCCCCTGGAAGTCCGCCCAGGAGAAGCAGCACGCGCGCGTGGCGCTCGAACGCTTCCTGAGCTGGCACGTCATGGACCGGGGCGGCCGCACCCCGGCCGCATCGGAGCACGGCTTCGACGTGACCCTGGAGGCGGGGGAGTACGAGGTCCGCATCCGCGGCTCCATGGACCGCGTCGAGACCGACGAACAGGGCCGCGCGTACGTCGTCGACTTCAAGACCGGCAAGTCGGCCCCCACCCGGGACGAGGTCGCCCAGCACCCGCAGCTCGCCGTCTACCAGCTCGCGGTCAGGGAGGGCGCCCTCGACGAGGTCTTCGACGGGCGGCGGCCCGAGCCGGGCGGCGCCGAGCTCGTACAGCTGCGGCAGCCCGCCCCGCAGAAGGAGGGCGGGGACGCCCTCCCGAAGGTCCAGGCGCAGCAGCCGCTCGCCGGGGAGTGGGTCGGCGAACTGCTCGCCAACGCCGCCGGCCGGGTCCTCGACGAGCGCTTCACGCCGACCACCGGCCAGCACTGCACGAACTGTTCCTTCCGCGCCTCGTGCAGCGCCCAGCCGGAAGGCCGCCAGGTCGTCGACTGACGGGCGGCCCGGGGACGCGGAGTAGCGGCCGCGCGTGCGGGGGGCGACCCTGGTGGACAGGGGTCGGGGAGACCGCGAGGAGGCTCGCATGGCGTCCCACCGTAAGCTCCGCGCCGCGGCAGTCGTCTGCGCCGTCGCCGTCGTGGCGGGTCCGGCACCGGTCGCGGCCTGGGCGGTGACCGCCGATGCCCCGGCCGCCGCCGTCCCGCGGGCCGTGGCGCCGTCGCCCGATCCCTTCTCCGGTCTCACCGCCGACCAGATCGCCGAACGGGCGGTCACCGCGACCCGGTCCGCCGGCTCGCTGCGCATGGCCGGCCGGGTCGTCACCGACGGACAGCCCCTCGACATCGACTTCGCCGTCAACGACAAGAACGAGTGCACCGGCCTGATGAAGATCAAGGGCGGCACCGCCGAACTCCGCAGGATCGACCGGATCACCTACATGAAGGGCGACGAGGCCTTCTGGCGTGTCTCCATGGCCTCCCAGGGGGTGCCCGAACCGCAGATCGACGCCACGGTCGAGCTGGTCAAGGGCCGCTGGCTGAAGATCGCCCCGGGGCAGGCCGGCGCCTCCGACCTCGGCGGCGTCTGCGACCTGAAGTCGCTGCTCGCCGACCTCGACAAGGACAAGGCCGAGCGCAGCGGCCTGACCAGGGGCCCCGACGCCGAGGTCGACGGCACCCCCGTCGCGAACCTGGTGAAGAGGAAGACCGGCGGCGAGACCACCACGGTGTCCGTCTCCCAGGAGGGCAGGCCGTACATCCTGAAGTTGGTCAAGGCGGGCGGCGAGGAACCCGGCACCCTCGTGCTCTCCGACTACGACAAGCCCGTCAAGGTGGTCGTCCCGCCCGCCGACGAGACGGTGGACCTGTCCAAGCTGGACGCGGGCACCCCCGCGTAGGGACGCCTCGGGCGAGGCCGGTACGACCCGGACCGGGCCGGAATGTCGGTGGTCCGCGTTAGCCTCTTTGGGGTGACCGCACGCATCACCGACCCGGAGCAGCTCAAGGAGCTCCTCGGCATCCCCTTCACCCCGGAGCAGACGGCCTGCATCACCGCGCCGCTCGCCCCGCAGGTCGTCGTGGCCGGAGCCGGCTCCGGCAAGACCACGGTGATGGCCGCCCGGGTGGTCTGGCTGGTCGGCACGGGCCAGGTCGCCCCCGAGCAGGTCCTCGGTCTCACCTTCACCAACAAGGCCGCCGGTGAGCTCGCCGAGCGCGTCCGCACCGCCCTCGTCCGCGCCGGAGTCACCGACCCCGACGTCATCGACCCGGACGACCCGCCGGGCGAGCCCCGCATCTCCACGTACCACGCGTTCGCCGGCCAGCTCCTCACCGACCACGGCCTCCGCATCGGCCTCGAACCCACCTCACGGCTCCTCGCCGACGCCACCCGCTACCAGCTCGCCGCGCGCGTCCTGCGCGAGGCCCCCGGCCCGTACCCGGCGCTCACCCGCTCCTTCCCGACCCTCGTCACGGATCTCCTCGCCCTCGACGCCGAGCTCGCCGAACACCTCGTACGGCCCGAGACGCTCCGCGCGTACGACTCCGAGCTGCTCACCGCCCTCGGCGGGGCCAGACTCAGCAACGCCGAGCTGCGCAAGATCCCCGAGGCCGCCACCGCCCGCCGTGAACTCCTCGGCCTCGTCGTCCGCTACCGCGCCGCGAAGCGCTCCCGCGACCTCCTCGACTTCGGCGACCAGATCGCCCGCTCCGCCGAGCTGGCCACCACCCGGCCCGAGGTCGGCGAGATCCTGCGCGGGGAGTTCCGCGTCGTCCTCCTCGACGAGTACCAGGACACGTCCGTCGCCCAGCGGCTGCTGCTCTCCGGCCTCTTCGGCCAGAGCACCGGAGGCCGGGCCACCGGACACGCGGTGACCGCCGTCGGCGACCCCTGCCAGGCCATCTACGGCTGGCGCGGCGCCTCCGTCGCCAACCTGGACGACTTCCCCGAGCACTTCCCGCACGCGGACGGCAGCCCCGCCGCGCGCTACTCGCTCTCCGAGAACCGGCGCAGCGGCGGCCGTCTCCTCGGCCTCGCCAACGGCCTCGCCGCCCCCCTGCGCGCCATGCACGCGGGCGTGGAGGCGCTGCGGCCCGCGCCCGGCGCGGAGGCCGACGGCAGCGTCCGCATCGCGCTCCTCCCCACCCACGCCGAGGAGATCGACTGGCTGGCCGACTCCCTCGCCCACCTCGTCCGCACCGGCCGCGAGCCCGGCGAGATCGCCGTCCTGTGCCGTACCGCCACCGACTTCCCCGCCATCCACGCGGCCCTCGTCGCCCGTGACGTGCCCGTCGAGGTCGTCGGCCTCTCCGGACTCCTCCACCTGCCCGAGATCGCCGACCTGGTCTCCGTCTGCGAGGTCCTCCAGGACCCCGGGGCCAACGCCGCCCTGGTCCGTCTCCTCACCGGCCCCCGCTGGCGCATCGGCCCCCGCGACCTCGCCCTCCTCGGCCGCCGGGCCCGCCTCCTGGTCCACCGGGGCGGCGCGGAACCGGACCCCGAGCAGCGGCTCGCCGCCGCCGTCGAGGGCGTCGACCCGGCGGAGATCGTCTCCCTCGCCGACGCGCTCGACACCTTCCTCGACTCCGGTGGCGCCGCCGACGACGGTCTGGCCTTCTCCGCGGAGGCCCGGGTCCGCTTCGCGCGCCTCGCCGCCGAGCTGCGCGCCCTGCGCGGCTCGCTCGCCGACCCCCTCATGGACGTCCTGCACCGGGTGCTCTCCGCGACCGGTCTGGAAGTCGAGCTGTCCGCCTCCCCGCAGGCGCTCGCCGCCCGCCGCCGCGAGACCCTCGGCCACTTCCTCGACATCGCCGCCGGCTTCGCCTCCCTGGACGGCGAGGCGAGCCTGCTCGCCTTCCTGGGCTTCCTGCGGACGGCCGTCCAGTTCGAGAAGGGCCTCGACAGCGCCCTCCCGGGCGGCGAGAACACCGTGAAGGTCCTCACCGCCCATAAGTCCAAGGGCCTGGAGTGGGACGTCGTCGCCGTCCCAGGCCTGGTCACCGGGCAGTTCCCCAGCGCCCGCGCCCGCGAGTCCTGGACCTCCCAGCCCCAGGTGCTCCCGCACGCCCTGCGCGGCGACACGGCCACGCTGCCGGTGATCGACACCTGGAACGCCAAGGCGCTCACGGCCTTCAAGAACGAGATGCGGGACCACCAGCACACCGAGGAACTCCGCCTCGGCTATGTCGCCTTCACCCGCCCCCGCTCCCTCCTCCTCGGCTCGGCCCACTGGTGGGGCCCGTCCCAGAAGAAGCCCCGCGGCCCCTCGGACTTCCTCACGGCCCTGTACGGACACTGCGAGGCGGGCCACGGCGAGATCGAGGCGTGGGCGGAGGAACCGGCACCGGACGCCAAGAACCCGACGCTCGCGGAGACGGACGGCGACGAGGCCTGGCCCCTGCCGCTGGACGCGGCGTCGTTCGAGCGCCGCCGGGAAGCGGCGGAGCTCGTCCGCAGCCGGCTGTGGGCCATCGGTGCGCAGGGCGACGGGGGCACCCCCGGACCCGGTCCCGGTCCCGGTCCCGGGGAAGGTGGGCACCGCTCCACCGGCACGGCGCCCGACCCCGGGGAGCCGCACCCCGAGGACCTCTGGCCCGAAGAGGACGAACCCGGCTGGGACGAGGAACCCCTCTGGGACGACGAAGCCCTCCCCGAGGACACCCACGCGGACGCGGTCCCCGCCCCCCGCGAGCCCGGTCACGCCCCCGCCCTCACCCCCGAGGACGCGCGGGCCATCGCCTCCTGGGACCGCGACCTCACCTCTCTCACCACCGAACTCCGCCGGGCCCGCGCCACCACCCGCGACGTCCTGCTCCCCGCGTACCTCTCCGCCTCCCAGGTGCTCCGTCTCGCCGCCGACCCCGACGGCTTCGCCCAGGAGCTGGCCCGGCCCATGCCGAAGGCGCCGCAGCCGGCGGCCCGGCGCGGCACCCGGTTCCACGCGTGGGTGGAGTCCCGGTTCGAGGAGCTGCCGCTGCCGTTCCTCGGCCCGGAGGACCTGCCCGGCGGCGAGGACTTCGCGGGCGAGCCGGAGATCCTCGACGAGCGGGACCTCGACGAGCTCAAGGAGGCCTTCGCCCGCACCCCGTACGCCCACCGCACGCCGTACCGCGTCGAGGTCCCCGTGCACCTCTCGCTCGGCGGCCGGGTCGTCCGCGGCCGGATCGACGCCGTCTACCGGGACCCGGACTCCGGCGCGTACGAGATCGTCGACTGGAAGACCAGCCGGCTGCGCACCGCCGACCCGCTCCAGCTCGCGATCTACCGGCTCGCCTGGGCCGAGCAGCACGGCCTCGCGCCGGAGGACGTGGCCGCCGCCTTCGTCTACGTACGGACCGGGGAGGTCGCCCGCCCCGCCCGGCTGCCCGGCCGGGCCGAGCTGGAAGCCCTCCTGCTCGGGGGCTCCGCCCCGGACGCCGGGTAAGGCCCTCCTGCCGGGAAGGGCACCCCCGGGCGCCGGATAGGCTCGGGGCATGAGCGAGACCCCGGACAGCGCCGTCCACGCCGTACGTACGTACATCGAGCAGCACCGTGCCGCCTTCCTCGGCGACCTCGCCGAGTGGCTGCGCATCCCCTCCGTATCGGCGCAGCCGGACCGGGCCGGGGACGTACGGCGCAGTGCCGAGTGGCTCGCCGCCAAGCTCACGGAGACCGGCTTCACCACCGTCGAGGTCTGGGAGACGGACGGCGCACCCGCCGTCTTCGCCGAGTGGCCCTCCGGCGACCCGGACGCCCCGACGGTCCTCGTCTACGGCCACCACGACGTGCAGCCCGCGGCCCGCGAGGACGGCTGGCACACGGACCCCTTCGAGCCGACCGTGGTCGACGGCCGGATGTACGCGCGCGGGGCGGCCGACGACAAGGGGCAGGTGTTCTTCCACACCCTCGGTGTCCGCGCCCACCTCGCCGCCACCGGCCGCACCGCCCCCGCCGTCAACCTCAAGCTCCTCGTCGAGGGCGAGGAGGAGTCCGGTTCCCCGCACTTCCGCACCCTCGTCGAGACCCACGCCGAGCGGCTCGCCGCCGACGCCGTGATCGTCTCCGACACCGGCATGTGGTCCGAGACCACCCCGACCGTGTGCACCGGCATGCGCGGGGTCGCCGACTGCGAGATCGAGCTGTACGGCCCCGACCAGGACATCCACTCCGGCTCCTTCGGCGGCGCCGTGCCGAACCCGGCCACTGTCGCGGGCCGGATCGTCGCCGCCCTCCACGACGAGCACGAGCGCGTGGCGATCCCCGGCTTCTACGAGGGCGTGACCGAACTCACCGACGCCGAGCGCGCCCTCGTCGCCGAGCTGCCCTTCGACGAGGCTGCCTGGCTGCGTACGGCGAAGTCGCACGGCACCCTCGGCGAGGCCGGCTTCTCCACCCTGGAGCGGGTCTGGGCCCGGCCCACCGCCGAGGTCAACGGCATCGGCGGCGGCTACCAGGGCCCCGGCGGCAAGACGATCGTCCCCGCCTCCGCCCAGCTCAAGCTGTCCTTCCGGCTGGTCGCGGGCCAGGACCCGGCCAAGATCGAACTGGCCGTACGGGACTGGCTCGAAGGCCTCGTCCCCGCCGGCGTCCGGTACGGGATCGTCTTCGGCGCCCCGACCCGCCCCTGTCTCACCCCGCTCGACCACCCCGCCCTCAAGGCGGTCGCCGGGGCCATGAGCCGGGCCTTCGACGGCGCCAAGGTCCGCTACACCCGCGAGGGCGGCTCGGGACCGGCCGCCGACCTCCAGGACGTCCTGGAGGCGCCCGTCCTGTTCCTCGGCATCTCCGTCCCGTCCGACGGCTGGCACGCCCCCAACGAGAAGATCGAACTCGATCTCCTCATGAAGGGCGTCGAGACGACCGCTCATCTGTGGGGCGACCTGCCCGCCGCCCTCGTCGCCGAGCGCTGAACCCACACACCGATCCGGGGGAGTTGGAAGCACCTGTGAGCACCTTGAAGAACGCGTCAGCGGACCGCCCGATCTCGCTCACCGCTCCGAGCGGCATCGACCGCGCCGCGCACCACCGTCTCGACGAGGCCTGGCTGGCGGCGGCCTGGAGCCACCCCACCACCCGGGTCTTCGTGGTCTCCGGGGGGCAGGTGCTGATCGACGACCTGGCGGACGGCACCACCGAACTCGTCATGACCCCGGCGTTCGAGGCCCCGGTCACCGAGACCCACCGTTACTTCCTGGGCACGGACGCCGAAGGGGTCTCCTACTTCGCGCTCCAGAAGGACTCCCTGCCCGGCCGCATGGACCAGTCCGCCCGCCCCGCGGGTCTCCGCGAGGCCGGGCTGCTGCTCTCCGCCCGGGACGCGGGCCTCATGGTGCACGCCGTGGCCCTGGAGAACTGGCAGCGTCTGCACCGCTTCTGCTCGCGTTGCGGCGAGCGCACGGTCATCGCCGCGGCCGGACACATCCGCCGCTGCCAGGCCTGCGGCGCCGAGCACTACCCGCGCACCGACCCCGCGGTGATCATGCTGGTCACGGACGAGCAGGACCGGGCGCTCCTCGGCCGGCAGGTCCACTGGCCCGAGGGCCGCTTCTCGACCCTGGCCGGCTTCGTGGAGCCCGGCGAGTCCATCGAGCAGTCGGTCGTCCGCGAGGTCTTCGAGGAGGCCGGGGTCACGGTCGGCGAGGTCGAGTACATCGCCAGCCAGCCCTGGCCCTTCCCCTCCAGCCTGATGCTGGGCTTCTTCGCCCGCGCGACCTCCTCGGAGATCACCGTGGACGGCGAGGAGATCCAGGAGGCCCGCTGGTTCTCCCGCGAGGACCTGGCCGCCGCCTTCGAGTCCGGCGAGGTGTTGCCCCCGTACGGGATCTCGATCGCCTCCCGGCTGATCGAGCGGTGGTACGGCAAGCCGCTGCCGAAGCCGGGCGACGTGATCTGAGCCGGCCCCGCACCTGAGGACGTCCCCGCCCGCACGGCCGGACGGGGACGCCTCCGCGGTACTCACCGACGGAGCAGGTGACGCCTGAGGCTCCGGCCGAGCGGCCGCTCGACGAGACGGTGGACCAGGTACGACAGCACGAGCATCCCGAGCAGCACGGCGGTGAGCAGCACCCAGGGGGAGACCCGCGCCCCGAAGCGCGCGAAGAGCTCCCAGCCGATGACCTCGTGCAGCAGGTACAGGGGATAGGTCAGCGCCCCGGCCACCGGCAGCCACCGCCACCGGATGCCGGAGAGCCTGCCGGTCGCGACGAGCGCCATCACCCCGAAGAAGGCGGCGAGCACGACGAGCACGGGCCACGCCGGCCGGTCGCCGAGGAAGGTGAGCCCCTTGAACTTGTCGATGGAGGGCGCGAGCGAGGCGCAGTAGCAGACGCCGACGACGCCGAAGAGCATCAGGTTCGGGCGGAAGCGGTACATCAGGTAGAAGGCCATGCCCGCGATGAAGAACCAGCTGTACTCGGGCATCAGCAGCAGCCGCAGGGGGCCGGGCGCGGCCGGGGCGACCAGGGCACTCGCCGCTCCCCACGCGCAGCAGAACAGCAGCACCCGGCGGTAGGTCAGGCCCCACCAGGCGAGCACCGTGAAGAGCAGGTAGAAGCGGAGCTCGGCGAAGAGGGTCCAGTAGACCGCGTCGACGGGGTCGGCGCCCAGTGGTTCCTGGAGCATCGTCAGATTGGTGAGGATGTCGTTCCAGGGCAGGTGCTCGCGCCCGCCGGGGATCACCGCGACGGTGACGGACGTGGCGACGACGGCGAACCAGTACGCCGGGTAGAGACGCGCCACACGGGAGACGAAGAAGTCCTTCACCGGCCTGCCCCAGCCGCTCATGCAGATGACGAAGCCGCTGATGAGGAAGAAGAACTCCACGCCGAGGTAGCCGTACGAGGCCACGGAGTAGGTGCCGGGGAAGAGCCGCTCGACCGGCGCGGGCCAGCCCTCCCCGAAGGCGAGGTAGTGGTAGCCGACCACCATGAGGGCGGCGACGAGACGCAGGCCGTCGAGGACGTGGAGACGTCCGCGGCCTCGGCCCGCGGCGTCCGGCCTGGTGCCCGGCACGCGGCTCCAGGACACGGGCGCGGCGAGAGGGGCAGGGGCTGTCTGGTTGAGCACGAGGTATCCCACCTGGATATGCAGTCGCAAATCTCGGTCGGGACGAGAGCATAGGGGTGCTGACAGAAGCCGCACAAAGACAGGGTGGTGTGTGACGCTCTTCACGTCGGGGGGGTGTTTGTGGGGTTCGCGCAGGCGAAATCCCGGTCGTACCGTACCTGTCGGCCGGTCCCCGTCACCTCCGGTGCGCCGCTGCTCCTCGCAGTCTCCGCAGGGGCGTTTCGCGATCTTCACCCGAACCCCTCGGGATCTCCTCGCCGCCCCGGACGCGTCCCCACACGCACGGAACCCCCGGCCGGTCGTGTCACCGGTCGGGGGTTCCGTGCGGGGATCCGCGGACGGGCTCAGACGCCGAGGGCCTGCTTCACCTGGGCGAGGCTCGGGTTCGTGAGGGTCGAGCCGTTCGGGAAGAGCACGGTCGGAACGGTCTGGTTCCCGCCGTTGGCCTTCTCGACGAACGCCGCCGAATCGGGGTCCTGCTCGATGTTGATCTCCGTGTACGCGATGCCCTCGCGTTCCATCTGGCTCTTCAGCCGACGGCAGTAGCCGCACCACGTGGTGCTGTACATCGTCACAGTGCCCTGCATGGCGAGGCGCTCCTCTTCGTTCGCTGACGGGTGCCGAGAAGAAGAACGTACGCCCCGGTCCGGCCATTCCCGGAATTCGTATGACCGGCGGCACCCCCTGTGGACAGCCCTCCGCGTCGAGCTCGGCCGACCTGGCAGCATTGGAGGGTGACAGCAGCAACGCACTCCACTCTCTTCCCACAGGTCCCGGAGACGGCCGACGCGGTGCTCGACGGGCTCGACCCCGAGCAGCGCGAGGTCGCCCTGGCCCTGACCGGTCCGGTGTGCGTGCTGGCGGGAGCCGGCACGGGCAAGACGCGGGCGATCACCCACCGCATCGCGTACGGGGTGCGGGCGGGCAGACTCCAGCCCGGCAGTGTGCTGGCCGTCACCTTCACCAACCGCGCCGCGGGCGAGATGCGCGGCCGGCTCCGGCAGCTCGGCGCGGGCGGCGTCCAGGCCAGGACGTTCCACTCCGCGGCCCTCCGCCAGCTCCAGTTCTTCTGGCCGAAAGCCGTCGGTGGTGATCTGCCCCGGCTCCTGGAGCGGAAGGTCCAGCTGGTCGCCGAGGCGGCGGCCCGCTGCCGGGTCCGGCTCGACCGCAACGAGCTCAGGGACGTCACCGGCGAGATCGAATGGGCCAAGGTCACCCAGACCGTCCCCGCCGACTACCCCGCCGTCGTCGCCAAGTCCCTCAGGGATGCCCCGCGCGACCCTGCGGAAATCAGCCAGATCTATGCCATGTACGAGCAGCTGAAGCGCGACCGCTCGGTGATCGACTTCGAGGACGTGCTGCTGCTCACCGTCGGGATCCTCCAGGACCGCCACGACATCGCCGACCAGATCCGCAGCCAGTACCAGCACTTCGTCGTGGACGAGTACCAGGACGTCTCCCCGCTCCAGCAGCGGCTGCTCGACCTGTGGCTCGGCGACCGCGACAACCTCTGTGTCGTCGGCGACGCCAGCCAGACCATCTACTCCTTCACCGGAGCCACCCCCGACCACCTGCTGAACTTCCGCACCCGGCACCCGGGCGCCACGGTGGTCAAGCTCGTCCGTGACTACCGCTCCACCCCGCAGGTCGTCCACCTGGCCAACGGGCTGCTCAGCCAGGCGCGCGGCCGGGCCGCCGACCACCGGCTGGAGCTGATCTCCCAGCGCGACCCGGGCCCCGAGCCCGTCTACGCGGAGTACGCCGACGAGCCGACCGAGGCCGAGGGCACCGCCCGCCGCATCAGGGACCTCGTCGCCGCCGGCGTCCCGGCCGGCGAAATCGCCGTCCTCTACCGGATCAACGCCCAGTCCGAGGTCTACGAGCAGGCCCTCGCCGACGCCGGAGTGCCGTACCAGCTCCGCGGCGCCGAGCGCTTCTTCGAGCGCCAGGAGGTACGGGAGGCGGGCATCGCCCTGCGCGGCGCGGCCCGCGCCGGCGGCAACGACTCCCTCCTCGACGACGCCGACGACCTGCCCTCCCAGGTCAGGGCCGTCCTCTCCACCAAGGGCTGGACCAGCAAGCCGCCCGCCGGCTCCGGCGCCGTCCGCGACCGCTGGGAGTCCCTCGCCGCGCTCGTCCGGCTCGCCGAGGACTTCGCCCGCGCCAGATCCGGCGCCACCCTCTCCGACCTGGTCGCCGAGCTCGACGAGCGGGCCGCCGCCCAGCACGCCCCGACCGTCCAGGGCGTCACCCTCGCCTCGCTGCACGCCGCCAAGGGCCTCGAATGGGACGCCGTCTTCCTGGTCGGCCTCACCGAGGGCATGATGCCCATCACCTACGCCAAGACCGACGAGCAGGTCGAGGAGGAGCGCCGCCTGCTGTACGTCGGCGTCACCCGCGCCCGGCTCCACCTCACGCTGTCCTGGGCGCTCTCCCGCTCCCCGGGCGGCCGCGCCTCCCGGCGCCCCAGCCGCTTCCTCAAGGGGGTGCGGCCCGGCTCGGGGGCCCTCGGCACCGTGGGCGCCGGCGGGTCGGGCTCCGTCGAGCGGGGCGTCGGCGCGGCCGGCCGGCGCAAGCCGCGCGGCCCCGTCCTGTGCCGGGTCTGCGGGGCGACGCTCACGGAGGCGGGCGCCATGAAGCTCATGCGCTGCGAGGACTGCCCCTCGGACATGGACGAGGCCCTCTACGAGCGGCTGCGCGACTGGCGCTCGGAACAGGCCAGGGAGCTCGGCCAGCCGGCCTATTGCGTGTTCACCGACAAGACGTTGATGGCCATCGCCGAGCGGGTCCCCGGCACCGGCGGGGAACTCTCCGCGATCTCCGGAGTCGGCGCCCGCAAGCTGGACCGCTTCGGGGACGACGTCCTGGCCATCTGCGCAGGTGAGGAGGGAGGGACGGCAGCCGACGAGAGTTGAGGAAAACTCGTGGGGAAAATAGTTTGCGCCTGCCCCGTCAGGCCCCATAGGTTCTTAACCACGGAACAGCGGCTTCTGAGAAGCCCTGTCTCTGTGCTGTACTTGTCCAAATAAACATGAGGGTCCGGCTCACACCCGAACCCTCCGAGACGCCGAGAGGAGGCGATTCCACGTGATCAGCAACATGATTCAGACCAGCACCGCCAGCTTCGTCAGCCGTGCCGGGTCCGTCAGCACCGTCAAAATGACCGATCGCTCCGTCGCCTCCACCTGCTCGCTCGGCCTCTCCGCCTCGGCGTTCATTGGCACCGGTCTGCCCGTCTCCGGCCTTGCCGGTCTCGGCATGCGGCCTGCCGTGGAACTGCGCAATGAGCGACCGACCAAGGCACTGGAAGCAGGAGCGGCAGTCGAGGCCAAGGCCTATGACTTTGCGGCGACCGGTGCCGGCACCCAGCAGCAGACGACGACGCACCACCACAAGATGTGGGCCTTCCGTGGGCTCGAACCCTGGAGTGATCCAGTCTGATCCATGATCAGACCGGCGCCTTCAGGGCCGCGGAACCCCACCCGGGATCCGCGGCCCTTTTGTTTGTCCTCCAACGGGGACGACGACACGAGGACGCCTCGGGACAGACGCACCCGGTACCAGCCGAAAACCCGGTCAACAGGCCGGAACGACCAGACGAGGAAAGACCACCGTGCAACTCGAAGCGCACGCCCCGTCCGTACCGCCTTCCGCATCGATCGCCCAGCCCGGCCGCCCCACGGAGGACCCCGCTTTGACCCCCCTCAGCACGCTCACCGCGCTCGACGACGCCATCGAGAACCTCGGCGTCCCCGTTCCCTGTCGCGCCTACGACCCGGAGGTCTTCTTCGCGGAGTCCCCGGCCGACGTCGAGTACGCGAAGTCCCTCTGCCGGACCTGCCCGCTCGTGGCCGCCTGCCTGGCCGGCGCCAAGGAGCGGCGCGAGCCGTGGGGCGTCTGGGGCGGCGAGCTCTTCGTCCAGGGCGTGGTCGTCGCCCGCAAGCGGCCCCGTGGCCGTCCGCGCAAGAACCCGGTAGCGGCATGAGTGCCACCGGAACCATCGACCGCCCCCTCACGCACGATCCCCAGAAGCAGGCCCCGATGACCTCTTCCACCAGCGAGCCCGCCGGCTCCGCGACCCCAGTCTTCTCCCCCTCCGCCGCGCCCACCGCGCGACGTCAGAACAGGACCCGCGAAATGCAACTCATCCCAGAAGCCCTGGCTCGTGCGCATATGCACGAGCGACAGCGTGAGGTCGACGCGGAACGCCAGGCCGTGCGCCTGGTCGCCGCCCGACGCATGCAGCGGCGCGCCGAGCGCGTCTCGCTGCGCGCCCGCCGCGCGCTGGCCATGGCCGTCATGCACTGATCGAATTCGCGCCCCCCAGGGGCGCCGTCGCGGGGGCCGGTCCTGAGGGACCGGCCCCCGCGGTGCGTTGTCGGTGCCGCGGGTGCTTCGTCGGGTTATCGTCACGAGGATGAACGACGCCCGTACCCCCGGGGGACCCTTCGCCTGCGCGCGCTGCGGCAAGACGACCGACACCCTGCCGCTGACCTGGACCTGTTCCGTGGAGAACGGCCGGCGCACCTACTTCTGCGAGGACTGCGCCCGCGCCAACATCCGCGCGATCGAGGGCCGCCTCGACTCCTCCTGGTGGTGACCCCGAACACCGTCGCCGACGACAGCGTCCGGGGCCCGTCCGGCGGAGCCCGGCCCGATCGGCCCCCGGCGCAGACCCTCTAGTCGTCGGCTTCGTCGGCGTCGTCGGCGTCGTCGTCCACGAAGCCCGGCAGCCACTCCTCCAGCTCGGCCCGGAGCCGCACCGTCGCGTTGAGCTGGCACAGGACGCCGATCGTGCTCAGCGTCACCCGGTGTATCAGCAGATACGAGGGCGGCAGATTGAGCTGCTTGCCCAACTGGTGGGCGGGGGAGCGGATGTCGGCGATCCGGGCCGCCTGCGCCCGCATCCAGCCGCGAGTGAAGAGGAAGGACTCCGCCTCCGCCGGCTCGATGATCGGCAGCAGGTACTCCAGGACCGCGTCCGGGTCCAGGGCGACGGACTCCTTGACGAAGCCGTCCTCACGCAGCAGTCGGTAGACGGTCTCCGCCTCACCGGCGAGCGTCATCCGCAGACAGGTGCCGATCGTCTCCGGCAGCCCGCCCGGCAGCCGGTCCACGGTGCCGAAGTCGAGCACCCCGAGCCGCCAGCCCTCCGGACTGCCGTCCTCGTCGGCGCCCGGCAGCAGCCGGAAGTTCCCCGGGTGGGGATCCGCGTGCAGCAGACCGGTGCGCGCGGGGCCCGAGAAGAGGAAACGGGCCAGGAGCTGACCCGCCCGGTCCCGCTGAGCCGGTGTGCCGTCCGCGATCACCTCCGCGAGCGGGACGCCGTCCATCCACTCGGTCACCAGGACCTGCTCCGCCCGGTGCACCACCGCCGGAACCACCACGTCGGGATCGTCCGCGAACTCCTCCGCGTGCTTCTGCTGGGCCGCCGCCTCCAGGGCGTAGTCCAGCTCCTCGGAGACCCGGTCCCGCATCTCGGTGATCAGCGGCTTGATGTCCATCCCGGGAACGAGCGGGCCGAGCAGCCGGGCGAAGCGGCTCAACTGCGTCAGATCGGAGAGCAGTGCCTCCCCGGCGCCCGGGTACTGCACCTTGACCGCGACCTCGCGCCCGTCGTGCCACACGGCCCGGTGCACCTGCCCGATCGAGGCGGCCGCCGCAGGCTTGTCCTCGAACTCCAGGAACAACTCCCGCCACTCCGCACCCAGTCGCTCCTCCAGCACCGCGTGCACCGTCCGCGTCGGCATCGGCGGGGCCGCGTCCTGAAGCTTCGTCAGCGCCGCGCGGTACGGCCCGGCGACCTCCTCGGGAAGGGCCGACTCGAAGACGGACAGGGCCTGTCCGAGCTTCATGGCCCCGCCTTTCAGCTCCCCGAGCACCTTGAACAGCTGCTCGGCCGTGCGCTGCTGGAGCTCGCGGGCGACGAGCTCGGCCGATCTGCCGCCGATCCGCTTGCCCAGGCCCCAGGTGGCCCGGCCCGCGAAGCCGAGTGGCAACGCGGCCAACTTGGCGGTCCGGGTGACCGCCTTCCGGGGAAGATCAGACATACGCCCCTCCAAAACCCAGACTGCCGTGCCGCGCAGGGCCGTTACCCCGCCATTGTGTCCTGCGCGTCTCCGGCTGCCGAGGCGCGCTCCCCCTCTCGCTCGCGCGCCGCGCCGCAGGGGCAGGCCGCGTGGGGTCTCAGTCGCTCCGCCCGCCACTCCAGCAGCGGCAGTGACGCCTCCCACCGGGTGCCCGTGCTCGCCGGGAGATCACCGTCGAGGAAGGCCAGGGCGTGTGCGGCGGCGAGCCCCGCCACCGCCGTCGCCAGTCCCAGATCGCAGGCGGGCAGCGGATGCGGGGCGCCGGAGCGCCACTGGGCGAGCAGCCGTGGCCAGACGGGCTCCCGGTCGATCCGGTCCTCCTGGAGACACCGGGCGCACGCCGTTCCGCCCGGCAGCACGAGCGGTCCGACCGTTCCCGTCGCCTCGAGGACGCCGGCGTACAGATGAGGGGTGCCGGTGGCGATCCACCGCTCGGCGGGAAGGGGATCGGGGACGTAGGCGCCGAGGCCGTCCCGGGGTGTCACCACGACGAGTGACAGACCGACGCCACCGACGTCCTCACCCGCTCCACTCCGACCGCCGCGTCGCTCACCCGACGCGCCCGACCCACCCGGTCCGCCCGACGGGCTTCCGTCGCTCCGGCCGCCCCGACTTCCGCGCCAGCGGCCGACCAGCCTTCGGGCCGCCGTCGCCCGGCGCTCGCCGACCGCCTCGGCCGGCAGTCCGCCCGGGGCCGTCTCCCAGGGCTCGACCCGGCCCGAGTCGACGACCTCGACCCCGCCCACCCCCGCCGCCGCGAGCAGCGCCGCCACCATCGTCCCCACCCGCCCCGCGCCCCGGACCTGGACGCGCAGGGACCGTCGGGCCGCCAGCGTCCGTACCGCCCGATCCGGCCCGGGGTGGACCACGGAGAGGGAGGCCAGGTCGGCGCGGAGCGGATCGAGGCCCGCATCCGCGGAGCCGGCCACCGGGCCCGCCCGCCCCGGCCGACCGGCCGAGGCGTCGGCGAGCAGCCCGGCCGACTCCAGCCGGCCGACGAGTGCCTCCAGCCGCCCCTCGGGCAGACCGAGCGCCCGCGCCTCGGCCCGGAGCAGCTCCGTCCCACGGGTGCCGTCGAGCAGCCCGAGCAGGGTCCCCGTCTCCCGGTCGACCGGGTCGAGCACCACCGCGTGCGCGGGGGTGACCCCGAACTGGACGCGGCGCAGACTCCGCCAGGCCCGGCGCAGCGCCGGCTTCACCATCGGATGCATTTCCCCCGCCCCGCATTCATGATCCACAACGGCCTTTCGTCGTTCCGGTCCGAGAATGCCCCGCCGTCGAGACGGGCGCGGAAAGTTGTCCACAGACAAGGGGATTAGTCATTCAAATGGTGCGCGGTGCGGGCGGATCGTTGTCGAAACCACTCCCGAGGCGGGACTTACCCCGCTGACAGCGGGTAACGTCGGGGCCGTGCCCGCCGACCCACAGCGCAGCGTGACCGACAAGCCGCACCGCGGTGCGGGGACGAGTGCGGTCGAGGTCCGCAGAAGTCCACGGCGCAGCAGAACCGTCTCCGCCTACCGCGAGGGCGACCGGACCGTGGTGCTCATCCCGGCCCGGATGTCCGAGGCCGAGGAGCGCCGCTGGGTCGGCGTCATGTTGGAGAAGCTCGCCGCCCAGGAGAGCCGGAGCGTCCTCGGCGACCGCGAGCTGACCGAGCGGGCGCTGCGCCTCTCCGAGCAGTACTTCGACGGCCGGGCCCGGCCCAGTTCCGTGCGATGGGTCACCAACCAGAACACCCGCTGGGGCTCCTGCACCCCCTCCGAGGGCAGCATCCGCCTCTCCCACCGGCTCCAGGGCATGCCCGAGTACGTCGTCGACTACGTCCTCCTGCACGAGCTGGCCCATCTGCTCGTCCCCGGGCACGGGCCCCGGTTCTGGCGGCTCCTGGAGGCGTACCCGCGCACCGAGCGGGCGCGCGGCTACCTGGAGGGCGTGGTCGCCGCCGGCCGGCTGCCGCACCTCCCCGGCGCCGCCGAGGAGTGACGCCGCGGGCAGGCGGGCGGGTTTCCCGATTCCGTACCGAAAACGACCTGCCCTGTCTCAATGTCGCACTCAGCGGTTAGCCTGGCGCGAGCATTAGCCATTCGGGATGGGGGACGGTCGTTACGCATGGCCAGGGAATTCCAACGCGGCCACAAGGCCAAGATCAGTGATCTCACCGCCGGGACGGATCTGTACGTCGGTGTGCAGATCGCGGCGCCCGGACTGACCTTCGACATCAGTTGCTTCGGACTCGACGCGGACGAGCGGCTCTCCGACGACCGCTACTTCGTGTTCTTCAACCAGCCGAAGACACCCGAGGAGTCCGTCCAGCTGCTCGGGGCGCAGTCGGGTGACACCGAGTCCTTCCGCGTGACTCTCGATCGCATCCCCGCCGACATCCACAAGCTGTCGTTCACCGCGACCATCGACGGCGCCGGCCAGATGTCCCAGGTCGGCCCCGGTCACCTGCGGATCGTGGCCGGCGGCGAGGAAGTCGCCCGGTACGCCTTCACGGGCGCGGAGTTCACCACCGAGCGCGCCGTCATGCTCGGCGACTTCTACCTCAAGGACGTCTGGCGCTTCGCCGCCGTCGGCCAGGGCTTCGACGGTGGTCTCGACGCGCTCCTGAGGAACTTCGGCGGCGAGGTCGCCGAGGAGGAGCCCGCCGCGCAGCAGGCCACGCCCGGTTTCGCCCCGCCACAGCAGGCGACGGCGCCGCCGGCCTTCGGTGCCCCCGCGGCTCCGGCGCCCGCCCCGGCCTTCGGTGCCCCCGCGGCTCCGGCCCCCGCGCCGGCCTACGGCGGCCCCGCGGCCCCGCAGGCGCCCGCGCCGCCCGCTCCCGCGCAGCCGGTGCACACGGCGCCCACCATGGTGGCTCCGCTCGCGCCCGCCCCGGTTCCGCCGCCCGCGCCGGCACCCGCCCCGTACGGGCAGCCGCCGCAGCAGCCCCAGTACGGCCAGGTCCCGGGGCAGCCCCCGGGCCAGTACCCCGGGCAGGTTCCGGGCCAGTACCCCGGCCAGGGCCAGCCGCCACAGGCGCCCCCGTACGGGCAGGCCGCGCCCGCTCCGTACGGGCAGCAGCCGTCGTACGGTCAGCAGCCCGGCGTCCCGCAGGGTGTCCCGGCCGCCGGAGCGGGGCTCGCCGCCGCGCTCGCGCCGTACAAGGAGACCCCCACCGGCGCCCGCTGGACCCCGCAGAACCAGCAGCTCATGCGGGTCGACCTCGCCATGGGCGGGAACCCCGTCCTGGCCCGCCAGGGCTCCATGGTCATGTACCAGGGCAAGGTCGACTTCTCCCACAAGGGCGCCGGCTTCACCGGCCGGATCGTCGGCAACGCCACCGGCCAGGAGATGCAGCTGATGCGCTGCACCGGCCGCGGTCAGCTCTTCCTCGCCGAGGAGGGGGCCCATCTGCACCCGATCGAGCTCCAGGGCGACGGCATCTGCGTCTCCGCGGAGAACGTCCTCGCGTTCGACGAGTCCCTGCAGTACGAGGTGCGGCGCATCGAGGGCCACGGCATCCCCGGCGGCGCCCTGTTCACCATGCAGTTCCAGGGCACCGGCACCGTCGTCGTGAAGACCCACGGTGTGCCCGTGGTGCTTCCCGTCACGCCGACCACCTTCGCCGACTGCAACGCCGTCGTCGCCTGGTCGTCCGCGTCCCAGGTCATCCTCTCCAGCCAGGTGCGGCTCCGCCGCAACGCCTACCCCGGCCACAGCGGAGAGACCGTGAACCTCCAGTTCCGGGGAGCCCCCGGCAACTTCATCGTCGTCCAGCCCTACGAGGTCTGAGGGAGCCCGAAGTCATGAACCAGCAATTCGCGGGCTACGCCCCGACCCCCGTCGCGGCCCGGATGGAGAACCACGGCCGCGCCATGCTCAAGGTGGCCATGGCCTCCGGGCAGGACCTCTACGCCCGGACCGGCGCGATGGTCTCCTACGAGGGCTACATCACCTACGAGCCCAACCCGCCCGCCGCCCGCCAGGTCGCCCAGCAGTGGGTCACCGGCGAGGGCGCGCCCATCATGAAGTGCTCCGGCGACGGACTGCTCTACCTCGCCGACTACGGCGCCGACGTGGTCGTGATCAACCTCCAGAACGACTCCCTCTCGGTCAACGGCACCAACCTGCTCGCCTTCGACGCCCACCTCCAGTGGGGCGTCGAGCGGGTCAAGGGACTCGCCAAGTTCGCCGGCCAGGGCCTGTTCAACGTGTCGATCGCCGGCACCGGCTGGGTCGCCCTGACCTCGCGCGGCACGCCGATCGTCGTCGACTGCGGACGCGGCGACGACGAGACGTACGTCGACCCCGACGCGCTCGTCGCCTGGTCGCCGTCGCTCAAGGTCAAGGGCAAGCGCAGCTTCAAGGCCTCCTCCCTCATCGGGCGGGGCAGCGGCGAGGCATTCCAGATGGCCTTCTCGGGCCAGGGCATCGTCGTCGTACAGCCGAGCGAGGACAGCACCGACCGCCTGCGGGCCCGGGGCTGAGAGGGAGCGAGAACACACCATGCAGAGCCCGCTTTTCAACCACGCCGAGCAGCAGAGCCAGGAGCGGTACGTCATCCAGAACCCGCAGCTCCTGCGGGTCAGCCTCACCGGGCAGGACGACATCCTGGCCCGTAAGGGCGCCATGGTCGCGTACCAGGGACTCGTCGACTTCGACGGCGAGTACAAGACCCCCGGCCAGCGCAGGGCCCAGGCCCGCACCGGTGAGGGCCTCGACCTGATGCGCTGCTCGGGCCAGGGCACGGTCTACTTCGCCAACCTCGCCCAGAACGTCCACGTCGTGGACGTCGAGCAGGAGGGCCTGACCGTCGACAGCGCCTACGTCCTGGCGCTCGACTCGACCCTCCACACCGAGGTCATCGCCGTCGACAGCCAGTACGGCGTCTCCGGCACCGGCAAGTACCAGCTCAACATCTCCGGCCGCGGCAAGGTCGCCCTGATGACCTCGGGGCAGCCGCTGATGATGCACGTCACGCCCGACAAGTACGTCAGCGTCGACGCGGACGCCATCGTCGCCTGGTCCACCGGACTGCGCGTCCAGATGCAGGCGCAGACGCACAGCTCCGGCGTCCGCACCCGCCGCGGCAACACCGGCGAGGGCTGGGAGCTCAGCTTCCTCGGCCAGGGCTTCGCGCTCGTCCAGCCCAGCGAGGTCATGCCCCCGCAGAACGTGGCCATCGGCCAGGGCATCGCCGCCCAATTCGGCGCCGGACAGCACGGCTCGCACGCCCAGAACCAGAACAACGCCTGGAACTAGACGCGCGCACGGGGAGGGGGGGGGGGGGGGGGGGGGGGGGGGGGGGGCCCGCGGGGCGGGGCCCCCCCCCGGCCCCCCCCGGGGGGGGGGGGGGGCGGGGGCCGCCCCCCCCCCCCCCCCCCCCCCCCCCCCCCCCACCCCCCACACCCCCCCCCCCCCCACCCCCCCCCCGGCCCCCCCCCCCCCCCCCGCCCACCA